>CAXUHG010000119.1:0-9895 GCA_964250805.1 uncultured Ktedonobacteraceae bacterium
GACGTGTACCCTTCCACCCCACCCCCAGGACGCGATAAATCGGTCCCTACCAGACCTTGACCTTCACCATCATTATAAGATAGACTATATAATATGATATATATTATATCATATCTATACAGCTAACCCTTTTCGCTGAGGCGGGTTGAGGATAAGGAGAGCATGTAATGGAGTCTACAAAGGAACAATCTTTACCAGAGAATAAAGCAGTGGCAGAGAATACGGGAGTTGCGGCGGCTCAATGTCCAATCGATCATAGCGCATGGTCTTGGCAGAAGACTGTGCCAACTGCGCCGTCAAAGGGACCAGCTATTGAGCAGGGTAAGGATGGAGTGTGGCATGTGCGGAGTTTCGAGGCGGCACGCGAGGTGTTACGCAGTGACAATACGAAACAGGCGGGCTTTAATGCGGAACTGCTCGCAAATATTCCGACGATGAGAAACCAGCCTATTTTGTATCAAGAGGGCAAGGTACATCAGCAGCAGAGAAAACAGACGGCACGCTTTTTCACGCCCAAGGCGGTGAGCGACAACTATCGACAGGTCATGGAGCGATTGGCAACTCAGTTGGTCAAGAAGTTGCAGCGCAAGAAGCAGGTCGATTTGAGTCAACTGAGCATCACGCTCGCGGTACGTGTTGCAGCAGAGGTTATTGGCTTGACCAATAGCTATCCAGGGTTGCCACAACGTCTCGAAGCCTTCTTTTCCGGCGACTTGACGAATACCAGCATACATAGTCTCTCTTCGCTCGTTAATATGATAATCAATCAGTCACGCACACTGGCATTTTTCATGTTGGACGTGGTGCCCGCGATTCGTGCAAGAAAGCGCAAACCACAGCAAGATGTGATCTCGCACCTGCTCGCAAACAACTATAGCAACGCGGAGATATTGACGGAATGCATTACCTTCGCAGCGGCAGGCATGGTGACGACGCGCGAGTTCATCAGCGTCGCGGCGTGGCATCTCTTAGAGCGACCAGAACTACGTCAACGCTATCTAGTCGCGTCAGAAGAGGAGCGATACGCCATGCTACACGAGATATTGCGCGTAGAACCTGTCGTGACACGACTGCATCGCCGTACAACGGCTCCTATCGAGCTTCAAGAGAACGGTACGAATGTGGTCATTCCGCAGAATGCAATGGTGGCGGTTGAGATCGACGCCGCAAACGCAGATGAAAGTATCGTGGGTGAAGTGCCGTTAGCAGTCTGCCCAGGCCGCGAAATTCAGGGAGACCGCGTACCCGAAATGGTAATGAGCTTTGGCGATGGTGTACATCGCTGCCCCGGTGCCTATATCGCCATTCAGGAGACCGACATCTTCCTACAACGCCTGCTCGCCATCAACAGTTTACGCATCGTAAGCAAGCCGAGCATTCGTTGGAACACGCTGACAACCGGGTATGAGCTACGCAATTTTGAGATTGGGGTGGATTAAGAGTCTACCATTCTGTGACGAGCATTTTAGGCGTTTCTGGGCGTTTCTCGTCGTTTCGTCGCATTGGCCTTTTGCCCTCGACACTCTCGATGAGCGCATGTTATGCTATATTCGGAAAACCGAATACGCGTAGCGAGGCGCGATAACGTGCGAGGGATAGTGTTGTATGAAGCGAATCCAGTTGGCAACAGCGCGAGCAAGAAAGCATTGGACACTTGAGGAGGCGGCTGAACGCCTTTTCGTCGATGTGAATACTCTGTCACGTTGGGAACGTGGCAGAGCAACTCCACGTTCCTACAATGTTGCAAGGCTCTGTGAGGTCTACGGGGCGACAGCCGCAGACCTGGACCTTGGCGATGCGTCTACGACAGAGACGGCACCGTCACCGCTGCTTGTCCTTGCAACGCCAGAAGATAGTGCCGACGATGCAGTCATAAAGCACCTGATTCAACAGAACTTGGCACTGCGTCTGGTGAACATTCTCTCGAACTGGCCTCGTGGTGATACGCATTACGTTGAGCTACAACGGCTCATCATACAAGAGACAGAAGGTGACGACAACATGAACCAGAAGAACACCTCGGCTCTCAGCCGACGAGATGCACTGCTCCATTTAGCGTTAGTGCCTATCGAGTTCTGCGGCCTTTCCGTCCTCGGTGGAGTGCTGAAAAGTCCCATCGAAGACATTTTGACTCGATGTGCGGCGGGTATTGTGGCCTGTGAGAAGCTGGGAAAGGGACAGCACGAGGATATTGCGCTGGCCTCTTCGGTGCTAGCGACCTATCTCCCCGCACTGCAAACGATTGTCAAAGAGGCACCTCGCTATCGTCCACAGGCGGCACGACTAGCAGCGCAATCGTTGCTGCTCAAGGCCACGCTCAGCGTCCACACACAAGGTGCAAGAAGTGCAGCATATGTTGGAGAACAGGCGGTTCTCTATAGCCAGGAGAGTACTGATCTTTCCCTCCAATTGATCATCCTAAAACGCTTGGCATGGATTTATTCCTGTGACAAGCAACCGAAACAGGCGTTAGAGAAGGTACTACAAGCGGAACACCTTTTGAGCCATACAAATACACCTGTTACTCCATTGATACAAAGCGATGTCTATGGAGGGGTCGCAAAATATCATGCACAGAACAGACACGATGACGAAGCCTTATTTGCTCTTCGACAGACGCATGAGACCTTTTTCACCCATTCTACTAACGATGGCAGTTCTAATTATGGAGACTACAATCGTTCAAACCTCATTTTGGAAGATGGCTTGACACGATATCATCTAGGACGGTACGAGGATGCATTTCAATCTTATGCTCAAGCGATTGATCCTGAGACACTGGTTTGCACAATACCACCATCATCGGAACGAGTACGTGTTGAAATTCTCAATCATCTAACCTTGGCCTCATTGAAAAAACCAAAGAAAGATATGGAACTTTCTGTCAACCTCTGGAAAGCAGGAATACAGGGCGCGAAGGCATTGCAGAGCAAACAACGATTCGCGGAGGCAGAGCATGCGTTCGAGATGATCGAGTGTTTGTGGTCCAACGAAAAAGGCATCGACGATCTGCGTGACCTGCTCAAACACTGATGAGAGTTCATGGAATGAAAAAAGCAAGGAGACCGCAAAGGTCTCCCTGTTCCCCTCGAAGGATGTAGGCACCTCACTATCGCCCACCCTTGACATTTATCCTTTTTGCGATTATGCTTTGCTTGCGATTATGCAAATAAACGCATAATTAGATAGAGAGGATACGTGTCATGTCATCATCAACTATGCTCCATAGCTCTATTCGTGTTGCGCTTGAGCCTGTGGGCAATGCACTCAACAGCTTTTCGCTACTCAACGATGTTGAACGCACTTCGGGGCTTAATGTGTGGGTTACGCAAACGGCACATGAGCTTACTCCTGAACAGCGTCATACACACAGGCTTGTGTTCGAGGGATTGCGCGACGCATTGACTCCACAACCAGATGAGCCTAATTTTCCTTCTTATCTACACAACTTGACAGAACTTAATCCATTTCTAGTACGCAAGATGGTGATCGAGCCACTACGGAGCCGCTTCTCGCGTCTTGTCTCTTATGCAACGCCTGATACCAAACGGTTGTTTAACGATGGAGACGCATTTCTCTATTGTGTCAAACAGGTGCAGGGCGAAAGCATTTTTGATGAAGCATTGCAGAGAGAGATTCATGCACTACTGCAAGACCCAACGGCTTTACAGAATTTCATTCTTTCGCATCTCGAAACAATGTGGAAGACAACCTTTACTGCTGAATGGCGACGCGTGCAGTCGTCTCTACGCTGGCAGGTCGAGATGTTCACACGCAGCCTCGACGAGGAGGCAAAGATAGAGGAAACATTTCTCGCGTTCACTGGTCGTCTCCTTCCTGCCGCTGTTGGGGAGAATATTGCTAACTCATCGCAAATCGTGCTTGTTCCTTCGTGGCACACAGGAAGACACATCACATTGTGGGATGGTGTACCCTTTAATGGCAGAAGCGATTGGAACGGCAAAGAACGGGTTTTAGTGTTCTTTAGCGAACCGCCCAATTATGATGTCGAGGGACTTCGCTCCACACCTGTTGGACGCTCAGAGCTACGCGCACGCTTGAATGCTTTAGCCGATGATACACGTTTACGCATTCTTGAACTACTTACGCAACAAGACGAGCTGTCTGCACAAGATTTGATTGCGGCACTCGATTTGAGCCAATCAAGTGTCTCGCGCCATCTCAAACAACTTACTAGTATGGGCTATCTTTATGAGCGACGCGGTGGTGAGGGCGCGAATAAGACGTATCGACTTAGCTCTTTCTATATCAATAGAACGGCTGACGCGATTAACAAACTTGTTTCACCTGTTGAGACAGATTTGGTGGTGCAACCTTCCAAGCTGCCAAAAGAACTACAACGCTTCCTAGACAAGAGCGATAGAGTCACAACGTGGCCTGTTGCTAAACAGCAAGACAAGTTACTTATTCTTGAATACCTCGCAAGTTTCTTTGAAGCTGGGCAAGTATACAGCGAGAAAGAGATAAATGAACTGCTTCTTGTACATAGTGCTAGCGTAGATACAGCAGCGTTGCGTCGTGCGTTATACGAATATCGATTCATGAATCGTACCAATAATGGTGCTGAATACTGGCTTACGGGTACAAGAGAGCCGGAGCAGGAACACGTAGAACGTATAGCGTACACACATAGAAAGCCGAAAGCGCAGAGGCACAAAGATGAGTAGTTCAACAAGTACGCTACCACAAAAATTGTTTCCTGCCTTAATTTCCTCAAAATCATAGCAGACAAAAATGGAGGTATACTATGCATTACGGTGTCTGTGTGCCCACTATGGGTATCTTCTCGAACCCACATCTTTTGATTAAGATAGCACAAGAGGTCGAGCAGAGCGGTTGGGATGGTTTCTTTATGTGGGATCATATTGCTCTAGGTACATATGCGGTGCCGATGATTGATCCATGGATTGCGCTCGCGGCTATTGCAACGAGTACTGAGCGCATACGCTTCGGACCTATGGTTACGCCGCTTCCACGTAGGCGTCCTTGGAAAGTTGCTCGTGAGGCTCTTGCACTTGATCACCTTTCGCATGGTCGTTTTATACTGGGTGTTGGTATTGGCAATGACCCATTTTCGCTAGAAAACTTTGGTGAGGAAACAGACATCAAAGAACGTGCGCTCATGTTGGACGAAGCGTTAGAGATACTGGTGGGTCTATGGAGCGGTGAGCCGTTTCAGTATAACAGTACACACTACAGCATACGAGATACAGTGTTTTTGCCACAACCGATACAAGCACCACGAATTCCCATCTGGCTTGCAGGTACATGGCCTTATAAAGCTCCTATGCGCCGTGGCGCACGGTGGGATGGAATTATCCCTTCAGGAGGAAACGCAGATACAGTTATGCCTCTTGATGCTCTGCATGAAATGATTGCTTATCTTCGTGAGCAACGCACGGTTACAACACCTTTTGACATTATCCAACTGGGAGGTCGCACGACTGGAGACGATCCAATGCAAGATGCTACCATCATTACTCCTTATGTACAAGCTGGGGTAACGTGGTGGTTAGAAGATATCCACCTACATAGCATAAACGATTGGGAACGCTGGTCTGCTGAAACAGCTTTTGAGAGAATACGCAAGGGACCACCAAAAGTATAAAAGTCTTTTGCAGTACTTAGTTCCCGAAAAAGCGTTGCGTGAATGTTGCGATGAAGCTAATTTCGATGGTGAGACCGATGATAGCTTCAACGGCTGCCATGACGGTAATCGGATCGTCCAGTTTGATGCCGCCGGGGAAGAAGCCGCGTCCGTGAAACGAGGTGATACTGAAAACAATTGAGCCAAGCGGAGTGAGGGTTGGCCCGACGATGTGACCAAGAATGAAGTAGAGGACAGCGAAACAGGCTATGACGAGCAGGTAGGCGAAGATGCTACGGGCGGGTTTATAGCCATAACCCGCGAGCGTGTCAAGGAACAGCGAAAAGATATAGGCTCCTGCTTTCCCTTGCAGCTTGACGACCTCGCGCTGCAATACCTGAGCGCGGTAGGAAAAGTGGGCCGCCTCTTCGTTGAGTCCCTGCGCTTGTAACGCTACGGCTAACTGACGATAGGCGCGAACAGCTTCACGGTAGCTCTCGATACTGCTCTCTCTATCGCTTTTTTTGTCACGCACAACAGTACGTGCGCGACCTTCGTCGCCAAGCATACGCATCAGCGACCAGTCGATAATCGCAAGGTTCACATCCGCCCAATGAGCATCGGCAAGGCGTACATAGCCATGCTCGACATCGCCAAGGTGCAGGTTTCTGAGGTCTGTGACACTATCAAAAAAGGCGGCACGCAGGTCGGCGGGTGGAATCATGGGTATGGTGAAAGAGTTCTCTTTTTTAGCATAATGCTCATCCAGAGCAACAAGATATGCCTGACGAAGCGAAGCACCCTCTAAGTGAGCTTTACGCAGCGAGGCACCCGCGAGATGTGCTTTGAAGAAGTCGGCACGTTCAAGATGCGCCATGTATAGTTCGGCCTTTTCGAGATGTGTTTCGCTCAGAACAGCACCTTCGAGATGTACCGCCGCGATGTCTCTACCCTCTTGCGCCCGATTGCGCTCGCGTCCGTTCAGGCCACCTAGCATACCAGCAAGCGGTAGGCCACGCAGGTTAGCACCCCGCAAATCGGCACTGCGTAGGTCGATACCGATACGCCCCATATGCTCTGAATTATGCACATCAATAGGGCCACGCCCATTCTCATGTTGTGCCAGCAACCACTCTATATCGGCACGGTTCAGCTTGATGCCCCGAAACTTGTAGATTCCTTCGTCGAGATCGGCCTGAATCGCTAGCCGCTCCGTGAGATACTCCTGCCGCTCCAGGCTAATCTCTGGCTCTGTACGCCAAGGTTGTCCCTGAGAGTTCCAGTAATCTTGCCACTCGGCTCGCTTCGATAGCGTTGGACGCGCTTGAGGGGGAAGGCGTTCGCTCTGCATGATATCCTACTCGTTTCGCTATCAAAATTATCATTGACGGTTTTCGTAGGGACCACATTTATAGCGTCCGCTGCTCAATTCATTGAGCGAAATCTTGACGAACCCAATACACAAGACGTGTTAGGCGTGATCTCATGTGATAAATCGCGCACAGACGCCATAAATGTGATCCCTACGAAAACCGTCAATTGTGTTGTATTAACCTCACGGTCTCCCCGCTTCACGCATCATTGTAGCATATCTCAAAATGTGCGTACAATGATGGTTACAAAGACAGGGAGACCGCGAGGGTCTCCCCTACATATAGAGGATGGAATGTGTAGGGGAGACCCTCACGGTCTCCCTGTTCCACCCAACGTTTCTTTTTCAACGAGGAAAGGGTACAACAATGAGTAGCACACCAATTCAGGATTTTCGTCTTGCGTTAAGCGACCTGACATTTACGGGTCACAATCTGGTAAGGCCGGAGTCGGTTATTGCTCAACGAGACGGAACACTTCTGGTCTCGGATGGACGTGGCGGCGTTACGCGCATTTCTCCAGACGGGACGCAGGAGTTTCTTGGTGGTCTAGGTGGCGAGCCAAATGGTCTCGCACTGGCTGACGATGGCTCGATTCTAGTGGCGAACATCGGGACAGGCACAATTCAGAAACTGCACCCCGATGGACGCGTTGAGGAGTTTTTGACCGAGGTTGATGGCGTCAAAGTCACAACGGCGAACTATGTATTTATTGATAGCAAAAATCGTATCTGGGCTGCCTTCTCGACGCATGAGGCGCACTGGTGGCCCGCAGCCGCTAGCCCTCGACCAGACGGCTACATTGTGCTGATCGACGAAAAAGGGGCGCGTATCGTACAAGACGGCATCTACTTCACGAACGAGATACGGCTCGACGCGAAAGAAGAGTATTTGTATGTCGCGGAGACCATGAAGAATCATATTGTGCGCTTCCGTGTGCAGCCCGATGGCAGTTTAGCCAACAAAGAGGCGGTTGGACCCGATAACCTTGGTGTGGGTGGAGCGGTCGATGGTTTCACCTTCGATGCCGACGGCAACGTATGGGTCACAACGGTTCTGCGTAACGGAGTCGGCATCATCACACCTAATGGCGATTATCATGTTGTGTTTGAGGAGCCAAACGAACAATTGCTTAGCACCTTCGAGGGAAAAGTCGCAAACGGTGAGGCGCAACCATCAGATATGGCGGCAACGGCTGGTAAGACGCTCCAACTCGTGACGAGCGTCACCTTTGGCGGTCCCGATCTCAAAACGGTCTACATCGGTTCATTAGGGATGTCACGCTTACCAACATTTCAATCGCCTGTAGCGGGGTTGCCGATGAAGCATTGGAAATGATTAAAAACAATACAGGTGCAAAAACATGACAGAGGCGGAGCCTCTGTCATGTTTTTGCACCTGTATTGTTTTTATAAGGCTAATCTGGCAAAAGCACATCATCTTGCACATCAAGATGGTCTTCCTTTACCCCTCCAATTCCCCTTAGTTGCATCCTATTCTTGATCTGCCGGATGCTCCATTGACCTGTTATATCACCAAGTAATACCGCGATAACACCACCTGCGATACTGAGAACAAGGTAGAGCAGGCCGAGGAGCCAGCGTCCATTGGCGAAGAGCAGGACATCACCGAGGACAAGGCTGCTGAAGGTTGTGTAGGCACCGAGAAAGCCAACGTTGATGAGTAGGCGACGCGTAGGACCAATCAGGACAGAGGCGTCGGCAAGCGTAGTAATGAAGGCTAGCACGAAGGCTCCTGTGATGTTGATGCTGAGGATATCGTAAGGCCAGCCCTTGCCGAGGTAGCTCTGAATGAGCATGCTCAAGAGGTAGCGCACAAGAGTACCGAAAAAGCCGCCACAGAAGATGGCAAGCAGGCGACGCGAGAGCGGAAGTGATGATTTCGACACTAGCCTATCCATCCCCCCACGAGCAGACCGAATACAGTAAAGAGCAGGCCAAGCCCAACACTGCTACCGAGGTAGAGAACACTACCAACAGTCCTGCCTCCACGCACAAGTTGAACGCCTTCCCAGCTCATCGTGCTAAAGGTTGTGTATCCACCGAGAAAGCCCGTCGCAAGAATAGTCTGCTGGCTCGTGGTGAGAATTTTGTGTCCCACTAATGCGTAGATAGTGCCTATAAGAAATGCGCCTGTGATGTTGATGAGAAGTGTGCCAAGTGGAAATTGCGATGAGATGCGTTCAGCGATGAAACGACCTAGAAGGTAACGGGAAACGGCTCCGAACGCGCCAGCGAGACCTACGAACGTGATAAAGGGTAACGATAAAGAGGTCATTAACAAACTCCTACAATTGACGATTTCTACTGTGACCATAAAAAAGCCTCTACTTCCTACTCGAAAGTGTATCGAGAGAGAGTAGAAGCCATTAGCCTTTCGGCATTACGCGAGCTTCATCGCAAAAAAGATTGTTGTATTACTATGCATAGAGTTTACACTATTCGACCTGTTCGTGTCCAGAGTTACCAACGTACTCACCAAAATCCTTGGCGGTCTTTTCGAGCGTGAGGGTAGCAGGTATGGTCTGATCAACTATCGGCAGCACGACGACCAAAACGCCGTTGCCATAAGTGACGTTGGCATGCTCTCCATCAACGGCATCATCCAATTCTAGGTCACGATAGTAGTCCCCAACACTCCACTCGTCGAGGAGCAGTTCTTTGATATCTTTTAAGGCACCACGCAGTTGTGCCTGTAACACAATGTGTAGGCTGTCTGTCACTTCGACCTGAATGTCCTCTGGCTGTACACCAGGCATTGGTGCTGCAATCGTCAAACGATCTGCTGTGCGATACATTTTGACCGGAATTTGCTGTATTTTAGGTGTCTCTGTCATGATATTTACCCTCACATGCGATATATGTAGGGGCCTGATTTATCACGCCCTGGGAGGGGT
>CAXUHG010000119.1:9905-15487 GCA_964250805.1 uncultured Ktedonobacteraceae bacterium
ACACAGAATCGTTTGCCCACGCGTTCCCCCGCTCCAACCCCTCCCAGGGCGTGATAAATCAGGCCCCTACAGAATTATGCGCCAGGATTGCCGCGATCCGATGTGTCGGTGCTGGAACCCATTTGTTCGTCTTGACCCCAGGAAGAGCCAACGTCACGTCCAGGTGTGTCTACGGTTTCACCAGGAGTGTTTTGTGCGCGTCTCGCACCGCTATGGGTGGGGTCGTAGCCTTGTTGCGCCATGCCAGGATTGTTCTGTTGCTGTTGCGGGTCGTAGCTACTACCGAGCGTGTCACGCAAGCCATCGTTTTCCGATACGTTGCCCTGCGACTCGCTGTAGGTGCCCTGCTGATTGTAGCCGCCCTGATTGTAGCCGCCCATTGGTTGTGCGTTTCCGCCCTGTGCATCGGCTCCAAAGCCGCTTTCAGGCGTGCCATAGCCACCAACGCCGCTAGAGTCCGAGGAGGTGCTAGACTGCTGACCGGATGAGAGAGGACCACCCTGCTGCTGTGCGCCTGCTTGTAGTGCCTGATCGCGCGTCGTTCCCGTCATCATCTGGTCGGGACGCTCTCTACGGGTGTTCGTGTCGGATTGCGAGTTGTCGCCGGAGACCTGTTCTCGGCTACGCCCCTCGTCTGGATTATCTACATAGATACTATCTTGATTGTTGTCGTTATTGATGTTATTCATGAACTGTGTTCTCCAATTCTGCGTAACTCTCGCACTGTATATGACATCTCAAACGTGACGATCTGCCATGTAAGGGATGTGTAGCGGAGGTACATGAGTTTCACGAATCGGGGGTGGGGGAAGTTTCATGTTGTCATATCTTCTGTCAACTGTTGACAGCATCTGATACGATTTCTTTAAATGCTTTCCGCTAGGCTTTACTCCACAAGTTTGCGGACCATTGTGCATGTGGCATATCACATCGGAAATGGGCTTCAAGTAATCCTTCAATATTAAACGGCACCCGTAGGAGTTCAACGCTCAACTGGTTTCCTTCAACGCTCACAATGGCATATTCGCCCCAAGGCGGATTACGAACTTCGCTGAGTGGGTACATGCGATCCATTGCCATCCCAACGCTGCCAGGATTAAGCACAAGTTTGTCTTTGTAACGGCGAAAGAGTTGCTTCAGAGCGAGTTTCATTCTAGCATCCTTTCTACATGAGCTGAGTCTTCTTTATCATTCTACGATGAAACCTACAACTCCGCAAAAGAGAGCGTTCATCCTTACGCTCTCACTTTAAGGACAAGAAGCAAAGTCCTGCAAAATTCTATGTTACAATTACGCCATGCAAATTACGCCTTATCCAGATATCAATAGCTTCTTTGCTACGCTGCTTTTCCAGCTAACAATCATCCTTGAAGATAGGCTTATCGGAGTCTATCTCTTTGGCTCACTGGTTTGGGGAGATTTTGACTATGGAAGCAGCGACATTGATCTCTTAGTAGTAACCTCATCGACGATTACGAACAATGAGTTTGGCAAACTCGATTCCATGCATAGAGAATTAGCAAAAACGTATACTCATGCAAAAGAAGGTATGACTGAAATTCTATACGTGTCAGAAAACACATTACAAACGTTTAAGACAAGCAGAAGTCCCATAGCTGTCATCCATCCAGGTGAACCTTTGCACATGAGAGATGCGGGAAAAGAATGGCTTATAAACTGGTATAGTGTTCAGGAAAAAGGACGCACACTTTTTGGACCATCACCAAAAACACTGATTATACATATCACAAGAGAAGAGTTTATTCAAGCAGTTCGAGAGTATGCGAATGCTTTTAGAAGTCAGATCAACAGCTTACACGGTCGTCCAGCATATGAGATTTTAACAATATGCAGAACCTACTATACGTATAAAAATGGTGAGCAAACGTCTAAAAAAAGAGCAGCTCAGTGGACGGCAAAAGCATTTCCCCAATGGGCAACCTTGATAGAAGACGCTCTCATGTGGCGGCAAAATTGGCGTGACAACCAAGTTGATACAGAAGAAATGTTGCCTGGAATAAAGCAATTTGTCCATTTCATACTGGACCAAATTAAATAATGAGGATACTTGTTGTTAAGAGATTCTGGCAAGATGTAACTTGCCAGAATCTCTTAACAACAAACATTACATATTTTTCTTCAGATGTTCATCCAAAAACTTAGCGATAGCAGGATACAACGTGAGACGGTTGGCGCGTTTGACGATGCCGTGCCCCTCGTCCTCGTAGCGGAGGTAGGCGACGGGGACGTTGCGCTTTTGGAGGGCGGCGACGACCTGCTCGGCTTCGCCGATGGGGACGCGTGGGTCGTTGGCTCCGTGAATGACGAAGAGCGGTGCTGTGATGTTGTCGATGGAGCGAATGGGCGAGATGGACTCCAGGAATTCGCGGTCGTTTTCGAGGCTGCCGTATTCGCTTTCGCGCTGCTTGCGTCGCCACGGGCCAGTGTTTTCCAGGAAGGTGACGAAGTTGGCGATGCCGACGATATCGACGCCAGCCGCCCACAGGTCGGGGTAGGTGGTGACGGCTGAGAGTACCATGAAGCCACCATAGCTACCACCGAAGACGGCGATGCGTTGAGGGTCGGAGATACCACTTTCGCCAAGCCATTTTACAGCGTATTGCAGGTCTTTTACGGAGTCCATGCGGAGACGCACATCATCGAGGCTCTGGTATTCGTAGCCATAGCCTGTGCTACCGCGCACGTTGGGCACGAAGACAGCATAGCCGCACGAGGCGAGGTATTGCAGGACGCCGTTAAAGTCTGGACGCGACTGGCCCTCTGGTCCACCATGTACATAGACAACCGTAGGCAGATTGCGCTGTGAGTCTAGTTCCCCCTTGGGCAGGTAGAGGAAGGCGGGTATCTCGCGCTCGTCGAAGGTGGGGTAGCGTATAAGCGAAGGTGTGACAAAATCTTCGTGAGGGATGCCACCCATCGCGCTCTGAGTTGCACACGTAATAACACCCTCTCGCATATCCCAGACCCAGATATCGGCGGAGTCATCGGGAGTCATTAGTGTGATGGCGAGACGTGAACCGTCCTGTGACCACACCGTCTCGAAGACGACGCCGCGCGGCAGAGTTGGTGTGAGCAAGGGTTTACGTGCGCCCCAGCCCTCGGACACGTCATAGAGTTCGAGCAGCGAATAGCCATCCTCGTTCGTCACCAGTGCCATCGTGCGCCCATCGTTTGTGACGGCGAGATGCTCGATATCCCATGAATTCTCGGAGAGGTAGATCATCTCGTTGGTGGCGAGATCGAGGAAGGCAAGCGAAAGAAACTGACGATTGCGATTCGTGAGCAGATAGAGGCCACGCCTCTCAGCCGACCACGCGACATCTTGATACAACGATGGTCCTGTTCCCGTTTCTGGCGTGAGAGTACGAACTTCTTTTGTAGTCCGATTCAGTAGCAGGAGTTGATGATGAATATTGTCCTCTTCACGGTTGATGAGCAAGTATTGACCGTCGGGCGAATATTTGCCTGCGTAGTTAGAGCCATCGTGCTGGAAGAGAAGCGTTACTTCGCCTGTTTCTACATTGCGCTCATAGACATCGAAGTAGCGCGGATCGCGTTCGTTACTGCTATAGGAAATGTGAAGACTGTCGGGCGACCAGCCGCCGAAGAGGTACATTACATCTGGCTTGGCGGTGAGTTCGTCGAGGGTTGCACCGTCGGCACTTGTGAGATAGAGTTGGGTACGTTCGTTACCGCCAACATCGCCTGTAACAAGTAGTGTATCGGCTTTAGGGGCATAGGTTGCGCTCATGTTACGTTCGCCACGAAAGGTGATCTGGTCAGGCCAGGCTGAAGAGGTCGAGCGCATATCAACGGGTACGCTCCACACCTCGGTTACGCCGGTGATATCGGTTAAGAAGCTGATGCGATCACCAGCAGGTGAGAAGCTAGCACCATAGGCCATGCGGACATTGAGATAGCGTTCAAAGGGGTATGTTCTAGTTGCCATAAGTAAGCAACTCCTATTCTATCAAATTTGTTTAGCACATTGTAACATATCATTTTTTCAAAACAAATGTGCAACTGCAAAGTCTTTTACTCAGATGAATGAGGGAATATCGGGGAAATAAGTTTGTTGTGTTTTATAGTATGCTTAGTGTAATAAGCCAACTCCCATTCATCAAGTCAGTGGTGCTTAGGCGTGAGATAGGTTATACTTTCCATAGAGAAGCAACGATTGTCATGTATCTATTTGGATAGTGAGGTCAACATATGGCAGAGGAAAATCAACGACAAACCAAAGCACTGGTCCTTGGTGGAGGCGGTACCACTGGCATTGCTTGGGAGATGGGCATTATTCTAGGACTCCACGAGGGAGGCATTGATGTGAGTGACGCGGCTCTGGTTGCGGGAACGTCAGCAGGGTCGGTAGTAGGCGCACAAATCACTAGCGGTTCTACCCTCGAAGACCTCTATGCGAGGCAGATTCAACCGCTTGAGGAAACCAAAGAGCAGGTTGTGCAATTCAATGTGAATGAGATCATGCGTGTATTCGCTGCCGGTAGTGGGGCACCAGATGTTCAAACGGCTAGAGCGCGTATTGGCGCAGCAGCACTAGCGGTGAAAACTATGCCTGAGGCAGAACGCCTGGAAATCATTGCGTCTCGGCTGCCCGTTCAGGAATGGTCGCATAAACAGCGGCTCGTCGTTACCGCTGTCGATGCACAGACCGGAGAATGGGTCAAGTTCGACCGGAATGCTGGCGTACCATTAGCACTAGCAGTCGCGGCAAGTTGCGCTATTCCAGGTGTCTATCCTCCCACCACCATCGGAGGTCATCGCTATATCGATGGCGGCGTCCGCTCAGGAACAAACGCAGACATTGCAAAGGGGTACCAGCGCGTGCTTATCCTGAGAGCGGAAACGCTTGATGCCTCAGCATTGGATTCGCAGCAGACGACTCCTTTCATGAACTTTACAGACGAACTAGCTGAACTGGAATTGTCTGGTTCGCAAGTCCTGGTGATTGCGCCCGATGAAGCATCAGCCGCCGCCAGAGGTCCGAACCCACTCGACGCCAGTAGGCGTGCCGTTTCAGCTAGAGCAGGCCGCGAGCAGGGACGGTTGCTTGCCGAGAGCGTCAAGCGTTTCTGGGTGGAATAACATGGTTCCTACTGCGGTTCGGCATATCAACGTTGACACAAGGAGAGTATTATGAGCAGCATTGCAGAACAGGTTGAGCAGACAGTGATGAGTTGGCCTGATGTGGAGAAGTTGCCACATCGGTTTGGGGGTGTCGAGTTTCGCGTCAAGGGGCATGAGATCGGGCATATGCATGGGAGTAGACAAGCGGATTTACCATTCTCGGTGAAGACGCGCGAGGAGTTGGTGGCATCGGGTCGCGCCTCACTTCACCATATTCTACCCGAAACAGGTTGGGTCAGCTATTATATTCGTGGACAAGAGAGCGTGCCGGGATTGATTGATCTGTTTCGTTTGACTTATGAACGATATCATAAGAGCGGCGTAGCTTCGCCAGCATAAAGAGAAGAGGGCCAATAAACCCCCGAGCCGCCCGGGCTTGGTGGAGTGTTTTTGTGGGTGGGGGTTTGGGGCGGCGC
>CAXUHG010000119.1:15497-17287 GCA_964250805.1 uncultured Ktedonobacteraceae bacterium
TACTTAGAATGCTTTCAGCAACATATAATTAAAGAGTATCAACGAGAAAACAACAAACGCTTCGGAGTATCCGAAGCGTTTGTTACATTTCTTGAATGAAGGGTGGCTGATGGGGCTCGAACCCACAACAACTGGAACCACAATCCAGGGCTCTGCCATTGAGCTACAACCACCATATGCATGTTTGACAGGGTGAAGTATAGCAGACCGATTGTGGAGTTGTCAATAGCAAATTTTCTCTTCCATGATTGTCTTCTCACTACCCCTCATGCTACAATACTCATGAGTATTTCTAGCAACGAATAGAACAGAGAGAGGCGCACCGGGAAGTCTGGTCGGTAGATGGGGATTTTATGGGCAGTTTCGACAAGATATTTCATGATTATCGCAGGACGCTGCTCAACACCTTCTGGTTTGTTCCAGCTCTAGTCTCGCTTATGGGTCCTCTGCTAGCATTGCTGTTCTTGAGGATTGATGCTAGTTTGTCCCTTGTGCAGGAACACAACATGTTTCATGGCGGCACGGCGGAGGCGAATACTATCCTCTCAACTATCGCAGGTTCGCTTATTACTGTTGCTGGTCTTGCCTTCTCGATTACAATTGTTGTATTGCAACTAGTGTCAAGCCAGTACACGCCTCGTGCCCTGCGCGGATTTTTGCAGGATCGCGTTACGCAAGTAATTGCTGGCGGCTTTTTTGCTATTTTCGCGTATGCGCTGATTGTGCTAGAGTCTATGAGCGAACCTTCCGCAACTAATGCTGGCTTTCTTCCCGCACTCAGCATTCTCGTAGCGATTGGACTTGGCTTTCTGGGTCTGGCATTTCTGCTCATCTTTGTGCATCATACGGGTCGTATCATTCAGGTATCGGACATTGCCGCCCGTCTTGCGGCCCAGGCACTACAAACTATTGAGAATCCGTATCCTCAATGGGATGGTGAGGAACGTGCGGCAAAAGCAATATCAAATGATATTCAGACATGGCTACTTGAGGAGGAGCCTACTCGCATTCGTGCGACGCGTCCCGGCTACGTGCAGCGAATAGAACTGGCTAGCCTCATAAACTACTTGCTGTGTCCTGGCTTTCACCTGCGTTTGCTCGTTTGCCCTGGCGATTTTGTCACCGAGGAGACCGTTATTGCCGAGGTGCGCCCGATGCATATGGCTGATGCTGACTGTATAGACGCTATTCACGCCCATATCGCTATTGAGCGTGAACGCGATATTGCTCAGGATGCACGCTTCGGAGTGCGTCAACTCGCGGATATTGCATTACGTGCCCTTTCACCTGCAATCAATGATCCGACAACGGGTGTGCTTTGCATCAAGTACTTACAGGCAGTCTTTGAGCGTCTCGTGCAGCATTTTCCACTTCCCACTGCCTATCGCTTCGCAAGTGGGACGAGTAGCCTGGACATTCGGCAACCAGCATTTGAGGAATACATTGAGGTTTTTACTGAAATCGCGCACTATGCAGGTGGGAATGTGCGCGTCATCAAGACGCTGCAGGCTGCTCTTACGAGTGTGCAGGAGACGGCTACATTGCAGGAGCAGCAAGATTTGCTAGTTTCGATAAGTAATGCTCTTGCTGCTCTCAGTTCCCCGAAGGCGACTGTATCCTGAATTTCCATCTGTAAGGGTCTAATTCATTACACCCTGCTGGCGACGCAGCATGTCAAAGGGGGTTGGGACGTGTCTACAAGCCCTCCCCAGAGAGTACGTCACCAACAGGGTGTAATGAATTAGACCCCTACACATGTTCATCACGGACTACGTGGTCTCCGACAATCG
>CAXUHG010000120.1:0-5242 GCA_964250805.1 uncultured Ktedonobacteraceae bacterium
GACAATACAATGTCTGGTCAGTTGCCATGTTTTTCTTTCTCGATTCCTGGGCATAGGCCCTCAACAAAACTTACTTTCGTGTGTATCGCGCGGCTTGTAATAGACAGTCTACTCATAGCATCTTTGCACTCTACAACGTTTTCTTATTATAACATGCTTTTGCAGAAAAGTACCGATTTCCAGAACCAATTTTTTATAATATCGAAAAATTGCTCAAAATTCATCTGTATCTTCACTGAACTTCATAGTTAGTGTAGTATGTACACGTAGCAAGGTGTACAAGAGACGGGTTAGCGCGACACCTTCCAATCCTGCTCAAATGTCTTCTGAAGCGTCGTCAACATGCTGTCATTAGTTAGGAGTATACCCAACTCACGGTTGCCGTCGAGTGATGGAGCGGAAATATTCTCGGAGCCAACGAAGCCTTGTGTGCTATCGGCGACAATCATCTTCGCGTGTATATACAGCTCTGGGTCTTCTCGAACCTGCACGCCGCCAGCTTTGAGCTTGGTAATGCCTTGTGCATTGTCATCGCTCTCGTTCGGATAAGGAGTGGGTAGGATGACCTGCACCTTGACACCACGATGTGACGCTGCGACCAAAGCGTTTTCTATATTCTCATCGAGCATCTCTTCCTCTTCCAAAATCAATGTTTTCTTCGCTCCGTTAATTAACGCTGTCAAGTCGCTTCGAGAGTTCGTGGGGCTAATTACAAGGCTGGAATTGGTGATATGAGCAAGCGTGCGATTCCAGTCTGCATTGAAAATATCCGTCACACCCTGTACATCTTGTGCCAATGTATCAATGACGCCATACTCACGATTTGTGCCGTTGAGCGCCGAATAGGTGAAGTTGCACGACATGATAAACGCAGTATTGCCATCGACAACCATACCTTTTTCATGCGTCAAAGTGAAATCTGGACTTGTGTCTTTCACGAGGATACCTGCCAGTTTCAGCTCGTCCAATACATCCTGTGAAGTACCACCGCCATAGGGCGTTGGCTCAAGCATCACACGTACATCTAATTTGCGGTGTGCTGCGTTCTCTAATGCTTGCAGAATGCTGGTATCGGTTAAAAGATAGGTCTCAAGCCAGATTGAGCGATGTGCAGTATTGATGCTATCGAGAAAAATACTTTCGCCAGCATCCGGTTCGACAAACAATTTGAGCACCTGCTGCGCTTTGGGAAGAGGCGAGATATGCAATATAGAGGCCGTAGACGAGCTATTTTTGCTGGCTGTTGGCTGAGTGTTATCGCATGCAGTTAGGAGAAGACAAAAGAGCATACATACAATGATGTGCAGAGAAATATGTTGGGTTCTGCGAAACATAATGGCTCCTGATGCTTATTTGGGTTGTGCCATTAGAAAAAACGGACTGTACAAGGTTATTGGTGCTTGAATAGAACGGACGCCCACAAGGGGCTACCCTACTATACACCGTTCTTACATGCTATGCATGCTGTGTCGTGTATAGTAGGGTAGCCCCTTGTGGGCGTCCGTTGTGAGTGCTCATATCACACCCTCACTTCATTATGTACCTGTGCGACCGAAGTTTCTCTATTTGTATCGGCAACAACCTCTCTCGCCTTCACACGAGCCTGATAGCGGGCCTCGATTCTTTTGCGCCACTGGTCTCCTAGCTTCATCCCTGGTCGCTCTACGAATGCATAGTAGAGGATGCAAAAGGGTATAATGGCAACACAGAGCCAGACCCAATACAGCCCGTAGGTTACGAAACGGTTTGTTGGTGGAAGAAGTGGTTGTACTCGTGCCTGAAAGAGGACGATCAGCGGCAGATGCCATATGTAGAGGCTGTAAGAAATTAGGCCAATCCAGCGCAACGGCATCCAGTTAAATGGGCGTTGCAGTTCCTTTGACCCGAAAAGCACTGCCATGATGCAGAGTCCATAGCCAATGGCAAGCACCATTTCACTCAACCAGCTAAAAAACGGCATCATAGGTTGAAGCAAAGGCCAAGCAGGAGTTGAGCCGTTTGCCTGAAAATGCCAGATGGCGGAGAACACGAGAATTCCGATGCCCGCTCGCCAGAGCCAAATACTCAAGCGGCGCAATGCTTGTACAAAGGAGTGTTCGGGCGGTAGGCTCTGTGCGTGGATGTAGATCAACGCTCCTAGCATTCCTACCGCGAAATCCTCGATATACTTGCCTGTACTACCATAGGCAAAAAACAGTATGATATCGAGAACATTACGTGGGACAAGAAATGTTGCAGTTGGATTTCCCTGGAAGTAGATTCCTAGGTAACGCACAAACAATCCTATGCCGATAATGCTTAAAAGACACAGTGTCACTACGCACAAGCGCAATGCAAACGGCACTTTCTTGACTAGTAGGAGTAAGCCAAGCGCGAGTAGTGGTAGAATCATGTAAAACTGCCACTCAACGGCTAACGTCCAGTATGGACCATCAATTTGGCGAAACGTGTCTTTTGAAGCGTCCATGAAGAATGTTAAGAAGAGGGCTAGATTGTGAAAATTTGTTGGCTGGAAGTATTGTGGCGCACTGAAATAAATCAAAAGCAACAAGGAGAGATAATAGCCTGGGATAATTCTTAGGGCACGGCGCACATAAAATGTGCGAGCTAGTGGCTTGCGACCTGCGAACAATAACGCTTTGGCATAGGGTAAAAATAGTAGAAAGCCAGAGAGTACAAAGAAGAGCGTTACTCCCGTTCCCCCAGCAATGGCGATAGAGGAGGCAAGAGGGTTCTCATGCCAGTCCCAGATACGTGTATAGTTCTGGTTTGTCCAGTCGATATGAAACGAAACCACAAAGAGAATTGCGAACGCTCTAACACCATCTAGTACCGCGATGGTATTTTTCTGTTTATCATATTTATGTTCTTCAAATATTTCATTGAGCCAACCATATATCCAGGAGAGAAGCTTTTTCACAGAAATGTGTCTTTCAAAAAAGATGTTCTAACTGTGGTTGCATTGTACTTGTTTGACTGCTTTATTGCAATGAATAGCCTTTTATGGTGAAGGAAGGTACATAATCAATCTGGATTTATCGTTCGCCAAAGGCGAACGATAAATCCAGATTGATTATGTATCATGAGAGTTTATGCGCGTTCCAGCATCGAGTCGTATTTTTCATCGTAGGGTAGCATCTTGCCTTCGGGCATCATGAGCAGTGTGTTTGGCTTGAGATGGCGCACAAACTCGACATCGTGTGTTACCGCGACAATGGTGCCATTATAGCCACCAAGTGCCTCACCAATGATGGTGCGTGATGTGGCGTCGAGGTTGGTGGTTGGCTCGTCGAGTACCAGCAGGTTAGGTCCGTCGAGAACCATTTTTGCCAGCGCAAGACGCGTCTTTTCGCCACCACTGAGTGTACCAATTTTTTGATACACACGGTCTCCGTTGAAAAGGAAACGTCCCAGGACGCTACGAACTCGCTTACTATTTTCTGGTAGTACTTCTGTCGCCTCATCAAGCACCATGCTATCGTAATCCAGCCCCTCGTTCTCCTGCGCATAGTAGCCGATACGTACACGGTCTCCTATCGTCACTTTGCCAGAGTTGAGCGGAGTGTAGCCAAGCATAGTGCGGAGCAAGGTGGTTTTACCGGCCCCGTTGAGGCCAACAATCACGAGCCGTTGCCCGCGCTCAATTTGAAAGCTGATATCATCCAGAATAACTTTTTTATCATAGCGTTTGTGCAGAGAATCGGCACGTACCACCTGTTGACTGCTGGGCAAACGCACAGGAAAATCAATTTTAATCTTGCGGCTCGTCTGTGGCAGTTGTGGTTGACTGGATTCCAGAACAGCGACGCGCTTGTCCATTGCGATACGCTGGCTCACACGGGTTGCACCGAAGCCACGCAGTTTCTCCGATGTCTTGCGTAAACGTGCGATTTCGCGGTCTTGCTGCGCCTTCGTGCGCTCCATCAGTGCCAATGCGTCACCTGTTGCCGTTAGGTAGTTCGAGTAGGTGCCGCGATACTCCTCTAGTTTGTGCGTGAACTCATTCAGACGCAAAACCTTGTTAATGCTGCGGTCAAGCAGGTCCAGATCGTGCGAGATGATCAGCAACGCACCACTATAGGTATCGAGAAAGTCCATCAACCAGGCCGTCGCCTCAACGTCAAGGAAGTTTGTTGGCTCGTCGAGTAGCAAAAGCTCCGGTGCCTGGAAGAGCAGGCGTACAAGAGCAAGCTTCGTTTTTTGTCCACCGCTGAGCGTCGAGACGTGCCGATCAAGTGTGACGCCTCCGATATTGAGACCGGCGATAAGCTGCTCAATGCGAGCATCGGCGTCGTAATAGCCTAGCCTATCGAGGGCATCTTGTGCATCGGCGAAGCGTTCCAATAACGTCGGCAGGTTGCCGTTTTGTGTCTCGGCAATCTTGAGCGAGAGCAGTTCGTAGTCTGCTACCGCCTTGTCGAGACCTGTACTAGTGAAGATGAAGTCGCGTACTGTACTACCCTCAGAAACGGGTGTCTCGTGCGCAATATCCTGCGAGAGATAGCCATAGGTATTGGGGCGTGATACATTACCACCGTCACTATCCTGGACGCCAGCGACGATCTTGAGCAGCGAACTTTTGCCAGCGCCATTCACGCCAATAAGCCCAGCCTTTTCACCAGGGGCGACGGTAAACGAAACATTGTCTAAGATGAGGCGCGGCCCATACGAGAGCCGTATACGATTGACCTGTAACATGTAGCATATATCCTTTAACGTGTGCTTTTCAAATTCAATTTGTTGATAATAAACAGCAGAGAAAGTTGTGCGGAATTGCTGGCAAACTCTCGCACATGGGAAGTGTTGGAAAGCACACGGTGTCGCAAAAAAGCACAGCACAACTCATGTGTGAGAGTGTTGAGTGTGGCGACACACGCCATGAAAAGGAGAGTCGAACAAGAGAGGAGAGGAAACACAGAAGATGCTGAAACCGACATTGGCTGAACTTCGCCTATCCAATAAGGAAAGTCCTACATCATATTGTGCCATTTCCTGCCGCACAAGCTCCGGCGGAGTCGCTCATGCGGCTGTACAGACTGCTAGCGGTAATGCCCGTTCCATTTTTATCTCTTCCCTGCTTTTTGATACTATAATTCCAGTTGAATCGTATCATTCTGTTAGGGATGTGTCAAGTGTGAGCAAACAATAGTATTGCCATGGAAGCAGTTGCGCGGCGGTGATTGGAATACGAATTTTTTTTTTTTGCTTTACCAAGTTCTGTGCGTTTCCCTGCAAAACCGCC
>CAXUHG010000120.1:5252-15537 GCA_964250805.1 uncultured Ktedonobacteraceae bacterium
GGTTTGGTTGTTTTAATGTTTCATCAAAAAATTTTATTCCCATCACAGCTGTCCCGGTGCTGTCATGGCAATACTATTGTTTTTTTATGCCTTACCCAAGTTCGGTACGTTGCCCTCCAAAGCCGCACGGTCCCAACCTGCTAGGTTGGCACTCACCTCGTAAGTGCTTTGGAAGAAGGTGAAGAGTGTCTCTTCGGGCGATGAGGCATTACGCACGTCATCATAGGGCAGGAGGAACTCGCCCAGTTTGGCGTCGAAGCGCGCGGTCTCTGGCTGAATAGTTGCCTCCGCGAGTTTGTCGGGAGTGGGTACTATATATGTGTAGAATCCTGCATGAGGTGCCTGCTCGCTACCAGGCCAGAAGCCAAGTGCGAAGTTCTCCTCGTTTTCGCCGTATTTCATGATGCGTCCACCATAATTGGGAGGCGGAGTTGGCTTCCCACTAAAGCGTGTCGCATCCAGGTCGAAGCTACCCCAGAAAAATTGTACAGCACTACTCTTGCCGTGAAAAGGCGTTCTGAAGCGATTCATGACGCGTTCAGTTGCCACCAGAATGCGCCACCAGTTATAGACCGCTGCCTTGTCGTATGAAGCGTGAGTGGTATCCTGTTCAAAGCGCGTGGGGTTAGGAATCTCTGTAGGGAGCGTTGAGATGGCGACTTCGATACCCAGCGACTTGAGCGTATCCATAAAGAGGCGGTAGAAGTCTGCGACGGTGCGTGGTTCGAGCGTTATCTGTTGCGTGCGTCCATCGCTCGTATTGATTGCGAGGCGGTGGTCGATGAAGTCAAAAATAACCTCGAAGCTTTCCCCGTGCCAGGGAATGTTGCCAGTACTCATACCACGAGCCGTCAAGAAAAAGGCGATTTCCCACCATTGATTCAGGAATGGGCACAGTTCAAGTTTGACCTTGCCCACGACTTGCGTCCACAAATGAAGTGTATCACATGTATCTTTCCACTGGTCGTATGCCAATTCAGGCCATGCTTCCATCGTCAAAACCTCCCCAGCAATATCTTTGTATTTTTATTAGCGAGCTAATGTACACAGCAGTATAGGCATCTGCCGTTTTTGTTGTCAATGATGATCGGATAAGGCTATACTGCTCCAGCCAGTTTCGAGACGAGAGCGCGTTCCTCTGCTCCGAACCAGGGAGGATTGCCAACGAGTGCGTTTTCACTGACACGTTCGGGGCGTGTTGTGGCGGGAATGGCGACATGGCAACGTGGATCGCTCAATCCCCATTTGAGGAGAGCTTGTCCCCATGTGGTGACGCCGAAAGGCTTGAGCGGCTCAAGCTCTGCTGCTGAGGGACTACGGCGCGTAAGGGTACCTTCGGCGAAGGGACGCATGACGACGACACCGAGACCAAGATCGGCGGCGAGCGGTAGAATATCACGCTCCACCTCGCGCTGAATCGGATTGTAGGGTATCTGAATGGCGGTAATGCGTCCCGTTTTCATGACCTGCCGCAACTCTTTGAAGGCTCCACTGCTATAGTGAGTGGCACCGATGGCGCGTATCTTGCCCTCTTCCTGCAAACGTTCCAACAGCGCAAGATGTTCAAGCCAGTTGACGAGATTATGTATTTGGTACAGGTCGATCCTGTTATTGAAAAACGAAAGTGCGTGTTTGATCTGTGTTTGTGCCTCGCTGCGTGTGGATGTCCATAGCTTCGTAGCGACGATTGCTGAATCGCGTCTTCCCTGTAACGCCTCGCCCAGCACCTGTTCAGAGGCTCCATACATAGGTGAAGAATCAAGGAAATTCGCGCCGACTGCAAGGGCCGTATTCATTATGTTCTGTGTATTGCGTTTAGCCTCGTTGCCACGCACATCGAAGGTGCGCCATGTACCCATACCAACTACCGGTACCTGTAAGCCTGTCTTGCCTAGTGTTCGCTGTTCCATCGCTTCCTCCTGCAACGTTATTCGTAAGATGCTATATCATAGCACGCTTTTCCCCGTTTTGCTGTGTCAGTTTCATTGAGACACCAACAAAATACTCTTCATAACATTTTTGAACATCTCAATCTTCTACTTTGAGCTAGATGTTCATAGTTGTTGACTCAGCAATATAGTAAGATATATACTATCATAAAATCAAATATGTATATATAGGTAAAATATTATTTGTATTTTTATGGAGATAGGTTATGAAAGACACATCACAACAAGGGTTAATTTCGCATACCGCTGTTTTGAACCGACTTGTCCAATTAGGATTCGAGGTGTTGCTTCCGTGGGCGGATCATCTTGGCTATGATATGGCCTATTATATTACGGAGGAACATCATAACTTTGGCTTTTTTGTGCATCACGAGACACATCTTGTTCGTATTCAGGTAAAGACCGGACGGCTAAGGAAGGAAAAAACATGTATCGAGTTTAATACGGTCTCTGTCACGACTAATGGTAAAGGAGCTATTCATCGCAAACGGGGGTATTTGGGAAAGGCTGAATACTTTGGAGTGTATGAGCCAGAGACAAGAAAGGTGTATATGGTATCTGTCAATGACGCTCCTCAAACAGGCGAAATGACACTTCGCTTTAAGGATGCAGGTGTGATACGCAGTAATGGCAGACAAAGTTGGCGTGTCTCTTATACAGAAGCAATCACAAGTGGTGTCAAGTACAATTGGGCAGAGGACTACGAGATTTAGGAATCTGATTAGGAGAAAACAAAAACGCCTAACCGTTTGAATGTTTAGGCGTTTTAATATACTTATACGATTGTAACGGAGGAGGAAATACAATTATAATTGGTAGTCTTCGGCCCAGTTACATTCATGAGCAATTTCTTCTGAGTAGGGTATGCGATTGGAGTGCCCTTTTCCTCGGCGCAATATCCCTGCGCTCTTAAAGCGTAAATACATAGGGCTAGTCTTAGGAACATCAGTAATTGGTATTACATACACCTTTGCAGCATCAGGACTGTACACAGCGAAATATTCGGCCTTGCCTTCATAGCCTAATTTTCTATTTCCACGCTTTGCTGATAATGTAGATTGAGTGTTGAACATAAGATAGCACTCATCAGGCGAGAGCCAAGCTGTCTTGACCTGGATGCGTACAAGTCTTGATTCTTTATGAATGAAAAAACCAAAGTTCCTATGTTCTTCTGTAACATAGTATGCAAGGTCGTAGCCCAAGTGATCAGCCCAAGGCAATAATACTTCATATTCCAACTGTACCAGTCGATTTAAGACTGCTGTATGACTAACCAATCCTTTTTGCGACGTGTCTTTCATAATCTACTTCTCCCTTCTATTTAAGAGCCTTGTAACCGATTTAATGAGGGAACTCAGACATTTTCTTGCCTGAGTTCCCACGCTTTTCCTTACTCTAAACTGAGGATGCCAATGATGAACCCTGTACTCCGTCGTAACTGTTGGTCGGATAAGCCACTTTCAACTGCTACTTCGGTAAGCATTGATTGTATCGTTTCGACAAGGCTCAGGTCGGTACGAATATGGCAATCAGCATAGTAGGGGTCGTGCGCTTCTTCAAATCCTGCTCGAAAGTCAGGGTCGGTGATTTGGACAATCGTTTTGGCTTGTGACGAAGTGGTCATGCTAGCTGAGTACCTTTCTGCACTGTTGCACTAGACTTTTACAGTGCGATAACGCAAGAAGCTTTTATCTGATACTAGTATAGTGTGCATTTACAGACGTGTCAAGTCGTGCTACACTAACCCTAAAAATCTGAGAGGATAGATATGAAGCAGCGGCTCAAGATAAAAGAGATAGCAGAGCAACGTGGCTGGACTCAAGCGCGATTACAACGTGCATCTGATGTAAATAGCAGAACAATGAGTGGTATATGGCACGACCCATATAGGAAAGTAACATACGAGGTACTTACGAAAATTGCGCGAACGCTGAATGTCGAAGTGGCTGAATTAGTGGAAGAAGAGCCTGATTAGAAGGAAACAAAAACGCCTAACCATTCAAGTGTTAGGCGTTTTCACATATACATACTTGTAACGGAGGAGGTGAGATTTGAACTCACGAGGGGCAGAACCCCTACCCACTTAGCAGGCGGGCGCACTAGGCCACTATGCGACTCCTCCATATTTACTTAGACTGCGATCAATAACCGCACTAGGCCACTATGCGACCTCTCCATATTTCCAAGACTGTGACCAGGGAGCGCAATCGGCCACTATGCGACTCCTCCACGCTTTATCAGATATCACTATCTAACGCAACACATTATACAGAAAATCACCTATGCTGTCAAGCATTTTTTCCAGATTTCCAGCCTCATCTTTTATCTACCCAAATACGCCTCTTCCATGTCCTTATCGTACACGCATTCTCTTCTACCATCCTAGAATGCATAGCGTATCCCACAATAGGGCAACTCTTTTCGTAAAAGCGTGCAGAACGAGTCTACAAGGCCGCGCTTGATCGAGAGTTTGTAGCGCAGATTGTCGCCGCCAGCTTGTGATACCTTTGGCTCTTGCAGGTCTGGTCGCCACAACAACTCTTCTGCTTTAGGGTGCCATTGCAGGTTGACCTCGTGCAACTGCTCGTTGTGCGTCAGAAAGATCACCT
Source organism: uncultured Ktedonobacteraceae bacterium (assembly GCA_964250805.1). Classification (GTDB taxonomy): domain Bacteria; phylum Chloroflexota; class Ktedonobacteria; order Ktedonobacterales; family Ktedonobacteraceae; genus JBBQVS01. Next base: position 9,811 of record CAXUHG010000120.1, read on the forward strand.
CGGCTTGTAACTGTGACTTAACCTCTGGCGCAAGCGTGTCGTCTATCTGCTCAAAAAGTTGCTTATAGTCTTCTAGCCAGCCGTCGTAGTAGATTACTGGCCCAAAGTTAATATTCACCTCGTAGCCCGCGTCAAGGAAATCGTTCATTGCGGAAATGCGCTCGGCAATCGGGGCGGTACGCACGTCAACTACTCGTGCGATAGATTGTGGCATCAGGCTAAAGCGAATACGTGCCTTGCCCTGTGGGTCGTAGGTGAGCATCTCGCGGTTGACATACTTCGTGGCAAACGTCATCTTCGCATTGGGCAGACCCCGAAACAAACTCACAAGGTCTTTCACATTGTTGCTAATCGTCGCGTCAACCGAACAATCATTATTGGTGCCTATCTCATACACCCACAGCGACGGGTCAGCCTGTGAAGGCTCCCACTTGAACCCCTGCTTATTAGCATGCTTCTCTATCGCAGCGCGTATCTGTTCGATGTTCACGAACGTCGTAATAGGGTTGGCGAAGCCCTTGCGTCGAGCGACAAAGCAGTTATGCGTAATTATGCCATTTGCAATATAAGATTCTGGCCCTGGAACATGAAAGTTATAGACTGTAGTCGGCTCTATAATGTGACGTATGCTCGAAATATTTTTGTATTGTAACTCGTTGTTAGTCGCACTACATAAAATCTCATCGCCTTGCTTCAGTTCTTCCGCTTGCACCCATCCATTTCTTGTCATAACAGGATGCTCTTTTGTCGCGCGAAGTATTTCATCTCCGATATGAATGTCTAATACCTCTTCAACATTTCTCGAAGCAGGAGTGGAGGCAGTAGCTATGACTATGCTTTTAGACAAAGAATTATAGGCAAAAATTTCGCTTCCATCTCGTATGTATTCAATAGGAATTTTGCCTTGAGGAGTAGCAATAAGTGTTCCTTCAGCTACACAATAGACGCAAGCCATAGCACAGCCGTTTGCATGCGAAGGTGCGATAAAATCACAACTGCGATAGAACGGCGTACACTTGACCGTTTTCTTGACTCCCAGTACAAGCACATTGCGCTTGACCTTGTTCCAATCCTCAACTAAGTCTTCGTTTCTATGCAGTTCTGGTATATTCCAGTGCGAAGCTACTTCAATGCGCTCTACATCGGGGTAGCTATTGAATATCTCTTGCCCTCGTGAATGGTCAAGTATAGCGGGTTCATAGTAGATAGTGTGGATGTCGAGTAGGTTGTTTGGCATATAGATATTATACCATTTATAGGCCATGTTCTCTTTCGTCATTTGTAGAGTCTTTGGAAAAGGAAAACAAGAAACTTCTAGGTGGTGGCATCACTAAAGTAATTCCTGTGACATGTCGATAGATATATTGACGTGTCACAAATACGCTAAATTTGTGCGAGAGAAAGATGATAAGAGTGAACAAAATGTGGCCTTTAACTTTTACCAAACACCGCAAATCCTTGTTAATTGTATGTTTCATATTGCTCACATTGTTTACTGCGATTATGAGTACCTTTGTGATAACTCGTACAACACATGCAGTCACCCCCAAACTATCTATACAATTTACATGCGCTCAAGCGGTGGATTATAAACAGGGGCAGGTGTGTGTCCATACGCAAGCAAAAGCGGCTTTGACGATTAGAGTGAAGTATTGTAGTGGCTACTATGCCGTAAGTAACAGCTTAAAAGGTACCCAATATGCGAATGTACAGGGCAACCATACATGGGCATGGACTCCTCAGACAAAGTGTAGGGGAACGGCAACAGCATACGTAACCGAGCGATTAGGCGGAAGAGCTTTGAATGCCGTAGACAATTTCATCGTAAAATAGCTTCCTTGCAGCAAGTTATGGTATGAGAGAAATTGCTCTAATCAGGACGCATCTTAACCGCTATTCGTAGTACATTGAGAGCAAATACGACAAGGAGGAAAATATTCATGTCCGAAAACTCTCTTTCACTCGCTCCCTTTTACAAAGGGTGGGATGCCTATCAACAACTACTCATCACTGCGATTGCGCCGCTCTCGCCTGAGCAACTTACGTTACGTCCTGCACCGCACATGTGGTCTATTGGTATTCTTGCCGCGCACATCATCGCCACTCGTGTCTGGTGGTTTCATTCGTGGATGGGGGCGGGCAACGCCGAACTTGAGCCGCTCGAAAGTTGGGACGAAGAAGGCGCGCCTGCACGTTCGGCCTCGGAACTTGTGGCTGGTCTTGAGTCTACGTGGAACATGATTCAGGATGCACTTGCATCCTGGACTCCTGATGACCTTGAGCAAGTATTCCAGGAGCCAAGAGGCTACCCGAAACAGCACTCGCGCCAATGGATCATCTGGCATCTTCTCGAACATGACCTACATCATGGGGGCGAAATTTCTCTCATTTTAGGAATGCATGGTCTGCCTGCTCTTGATCTGTAGCATCGGTGCCTTCTCTCTTGCCGCGAAATAGCATCCACCAGAAGCCAAGCATAACAAGCGTGAGCGCGATAGTGTACGGCAGCAGCGACCAGATGCCTACGCTCTGTGAAAGGACTCCTGCGAGCCACGGAAACAGAGCTAGCCCGATGATGCTTGTACTCACAAGAAAACCAATCGCGCTCGCTGCAATACGCGAAGGCACTAGCTTTGGTGTGAGTGCAACCATCAGAGGGTAGATCGGACCAAGGCTAAATCCGAGTAGACAGAAGCCGATAGCGGCCACGACTCCTGATGGCACAAGCCAGATCAACATGATACAAATAAGAATGCCTGCCATACAGCCGTACACAAGGGCGGTGTTGCTGATTCCCAAACGCGCTGCAAGGTTTTGTAACACAAAACGTCCCATCGTCAGACCAAACCAGTACCCACTCACAATCCAGCCGCTCAGTAGCGCATTTAGGTGTTGGCCTTCTAACAAGTACGTATAGCTCCAGTTGCCCATGCTCACTTCAACGCCAACATAGAAGAGCAGAAACAGCGATGCCAGCCAGACAACACCTATCCTGAGCGTTGCGTTTAGCGTATTACCCTGAGCTTTTTGCTCCTCTTCAGGCGTTTTGTGTCCTATATGTCTGAACAAGAGCCAGAAACCTAGAAATAGTGGAAGGCTCAAGACCGCCAGGAGAAGATACATGCTGTTCCAGCCGAGGCTCAACACGAGAAGTGTGCTGGCGATAAGTGGTCCAACTAACGCTCCCACGCCGTAGAATGCATGCAGATAGTTGAGTAGAGCCGCGCTACGTGGCAACGTCGAGACATAGATGTTCAAGCCCGTTTCAACGATGCCTATACCGAGACCAAGCGAAAGACGAGCCAGCAAGACCAGCAGAAAGAGCGGCTTCAAACCAAAGGCAAACTCACCAATCAGCATAAGAATGGTGCCCAGCAGCAAAAAGCCGCGCGTCCCCAAACGTTCTACCAGCATGCCACTTGCAAAAGCTGATAGAAAATACCCGATAGACGACACTAGGAACAATAGCCCGATAGTTGCTTTATCGACGTGATAGTAGTCACCCAGACTTGGAAGCAGCACACCACCCGCGCTTCCGCTAATGCCGATAACGATAAACCCGAAAAAGGCGAGTAGTATAGTTGGGGAGAAGAATGATGGCGTGATTTGTTGTTCTGTGTCGAGCGACGTTTTCATGAGTATCCTTTAATCTATTTCATATATTCTGTGTTTACTGTATCACATACTTGCTCATCAAGAAGAGGTATAATACATGCTAAGATTAAGAGAACAAAGAGAGATGACGTGAGGAGACACGATTATGGCTGATCGCGTAGGTCAGAAGCTTGGCAATTATCGTTTGGTGCGTCTGATTGGCAAAGGGGGCTTCGCAGAGGTCTATCTGGCGGAGCATCAGTATCTGCGAACACAGGCCGCCATCAAATTACTGCATACCCAGCTAGCTGATGACGATTTGGAATATTTCCAGGCTGAGGCACGCACCGTTGCCCACCTGATTCATCCACATATCGTGCGTGTCCTCGAATTTGGAGTAGAGGGCACCACGCCGTTTCTTGTGATGGACTATGCACCCAACGGTACTCTGCGTCAATTGCATCCCAAAGGTAGCCGTGTACCCTTGACCACCGTCATCTCTCATGTCAAGCAACTCGCCGACGCTCTCGATTATGCCCATAGTCAAGGCGTGATTCACCGCGATATCAAACCTGAAAACATGTTATTAAGTAGTAGCGATACTATTTTGCTTGGCGACTTCGGTATCGCGCAGGTGGCTCAAAGCTCGCGCTACCAGAATGTGCGTGACATGGCTGGGACAATCAGCTATATGGCTCCCGAACAGGTCAAAGCGCAACCTGTACCCGCCAGCGATCAATACTCACTCGCTGTCGTCGTTTACGAATGGCTTACAGGAGATCGTCCTTTCAACGGATCATTTACCGAAATCGCCGTCAAGCATAGTCTTGTGGCACCCCCCACGTTCAAGGAGAAGGGCGTAGAAAACCTCTCGCCAGCCGTTGAGCAGGTAGTGATGACCGCTTTAGCAAAAGAGCCAGGGCAACGCTTCGCGCAGGTACGTGCCTTTGCCAATGCTTTAGAGCAAGCTAACAAGACACCTGTAGCGAGACAGAACACGCCATTGCCCCCCGTCTTTTCGCCCTCGGAAGCCGACACATATCTCAGCCTGCCCAACCGGCCTGTTGCATCGGAAACCGTTCTTGGTCAGATCGATGAAGCAATCGGAGCAAGAACGGTTCTCAGCAGACCTGGAGACCGCTTGACGCCTCTACCTGCAATTCATGAGCCGACTCAAGCCGTCTCCTCCCCTGGTCTCCCTCATGAACCAACCGAGCCTTTCACGCCGCAACGTCAATTGCTCAATGAAACATCTGGGCGTGTTTCCGCGAACAGTAGGACTCTAGCACAGCCGCGCAAAGGTTGGGCAGGTGGCAGAACGTTGCTGCTACTTGGACTCTTGCTCCTGCTTATAGTGGTAAGTACAGGCATCTATCTAACCATTTTTGCCCATAGAGTCGGAGGTACCACGCATAATCAGCAGAATGGTACTACGGGAATTGCCTCTAGCCCAACCGCAACGGCAACGTCTCCTGCTACTGTAGCGATAGCTGCGCAAGACACGTTTCAACGTCCAGACCAGCAATCGTGGGGAACGACCTCCGATGGGCAGCGATGGACTGAGAATGCGGTTGGTGATGCGCTGAATCCTACTATCTTCTCCATCGTCAATCATACAGGGCAGGTAGCTCAAGGTAAAGGTACCTTTAATGCCCTGCTGGGTCCTAAACGCAACGATTCGGAGGTGATGTTCAGCGGCTCCGTAAGCCATTTTGAACCTAATGTCAACCTTGGCTCTGTTGTGCGTTGGACCGACGATGGCGATTGGTACAAGGTGCTGATTGATGGGCAGCACCTCAACTTCCTCAAGCGTGTGAATGGCAAGAATACGACAATTACGTCAATGCCCTTTATCGCACAGGATAGCGTGCGCTACAGCATTCGCTTTCGCGTGGTTGGCACAACGCTACTAGCGAAAGTCTGGCAGAGCGATCAGCAGGAGCCGCATGATTGGATGTTACGCGCGAACGATACCTCGCTCACCTCTGGCTTCGATGGCTTCCGTTTCTCGACTCAGCCGAGAGTTGTAGAAAGTGTGTATTCGTTTGTTGAAACGAAAGTGCATACGCTAACATAGAGCATCAAAGTGGGGGGGGGGGGGGGGGGGGGGGGCCCCCCAAGAAGGTTTGAATT
>CAXUHG010000120.1:15547-16899 GCA_964250805.1 uncultured Ktedonobacteraceae bacterium
CCCCCACCCACCCCCCCCCCCCCCCGCGGGGGGGGGCCCCCCCCCCCCCCCCCCCCCCCCCACTTTGATGCTCTATGTTAGCGTACCCCCAGAATCACTTCAATCGTCAACTGATCGAGTTTCTCATAGCCATAACCGCGCTGTGCTAGCTTCTCGACATCGAAGGTCGTGTTGCGTAGCTTCTCAACCGTCTCGGTACTATAGCCACTCAACAGGCCGCCATAGGTCTGATCTCCGCTGTTGATCTCGGCGAGGAGTGCCTGAATTTCGGGGTCGGCATTGAAGCGACGTGCCTTCTCTTTGAGCATGTTGTAGGTACGCATGCAGCCGAGCGCGAAGTCCCACACGCCCGCCTCGTCCTCGGTGCGGTATGAGTGGGCGTCGTAGTGGCGCGGTCCGTCGTAGTGCTGGTCTTCGAGCAGCTTGACGAGGAAGAAGGCACTTTTGATGCTTTCACTACCGAAGCGGAAATCCTGGTCGAAGCGCGGTCCCTTCTGGTCGTTCAGGTCGATATGAAACAACTTGCCAGCTTCGAGTGCCTGCGCCACACCGTGTACAAAGTTGAGACCTGCCATATGTTCGTGTGCGACCTCTGGATTGACTCCCACCATTTCGGGATGCTCAAGTGTGTAGATAAACGCGAGCATGTGCCCGATTGTCGGCAGGTAGGTGTCTGAACGTGGCTCATTGGGCTTTGGCTCAAGGGCGAAGCGCATCTTGTAGCCCTTGTCAAGAACGTACTGTGATACAAAATTGATGGCGTCGCGCATACGTTTGACGGCGGTAACGGGGTCTTTGCTGGCCTCGGCATCGACGCCCTCGCGTCCACCCCAAAAGACGTAGGTCGAGGCACCAAGTTCTGCCCCCAGGTCTATCGCGTGAAGCGTCTTTTGCAGCGCGAAGGCTCGTACCGCTGGATCAACCGAGGTAAAGGCTCCATCTTTGAAAATAGGGTGAAAGAAGAGATTAGTGGTTGCCATTGGCACAATCATCCCGTTATCCGACAATGCCTGTTTGAAATCACGCACAATCTGGTCGCGTTCGCTTGCTGTTGCGTCGAATGGCACAAGGTCGTTATCGTGAAAGTTGATGCCCCATGCACCCAACTCCGCTAACTTCTTGACGCTATACACAGGGTCGAGAGCGGGACGCACAAATTCGCCAAAGGGATCACGGCCACGATTGCCAACAGTCCACAAACCAAAACTGAACTTATCTGCTTTTGTCGGCTTATACTGGTCGCTCGTGCTTTGCTGTGCCGTCGATGATGATAAGGATGTCATATCTTCGCCTTTCATTGCTGCTCTAAGAGATTGTTGATGTTAATACTCTATCACATCTCCCTTGTCACC
>CAXUHG010000121.1:0-16839 GCA_964250805.1 uncultured Ktedonobacteraceae bacterium
TTTTTTCATTAAAGATACTATAGCAGGAGAGGTGCTTGAATGTCAAGGATTTGACTGCTGTGTTTTGCTTGTAGAATTTCTACCCTTCCATTTGTACCAATCCATATGGTATACTCTTATCTAACACCTGCTCCTTGTGAGCATGGGTGGCAAGAGGCCGCGTTGACTCCCCTCTGATATGGTATCAGTTGCAACGAGGCACCAAGCGATTAGCTTCTTTTTTCATAGAAGGGTAACAGGAATGAGCCTGTTACAGAAGCGAAAGGGGTATTCCTTCATGGCACGCGTTGCGTTTGAACACGTCTACAAAATCTTTAACAAGACAGAAGTCGTCCACGATATCAGTATCGACATCAAGGACAAAGAATTTCTCGTACTTGTCGGTCCCTCCGGTTGTGGCAAGAGTACCTGCCTACGTATGGTGGCAGGGCTTGAGGAGCCAACCGATGGCGATATCTACATTGGTGATCGCGTCGTCAACGGCGTTGATCCTAAAGACCGCGATATCGCAATGGTCTTCCAGAACTACGCATTGTATCCACATATGACTGTCTTCGACAACATGGCCTTTGGCCTCAAGCTACGCCACTTCCCTAAAAACGAAATTACTAAGCGTGTAGAAGAGGCTGGCAGTATTCTGGGTCTGGAGCAACTACTCAAGCGTAAACCAAAAGAACTCTCCGGCGGACAACGCCAGCGCGTTGCACTTGGACGTGCTATTGTGCGTGAGGCACAAGTCTTCTTGATGGACGAGCCGCTCTCCAACCTCGATGCCAAATTGCGCGTCGCCACGCGTGCAGAGATCATCAAGCTGCACCAGCGCATTCAGACTACCGTTGTCTATGTCACTCATGACCAGACCGAGGCTATGACTATGGGCGACCGTATCGCCGTTCTGAACGCGGGCATCATTCAACAACTTGGTGCGCCACAAGAACTGTACGATCATCCTACTAATCTCTTCGTTGCGGGCTTTATCGGCTCGCCGTCGATGAACTTCTTCCCCAATGCGAAGGTCATCACCGACAACGGCTTAAAGGTCGTTCTCGAAGGCGTAGGTCAAGTTCCCGTACCAGCCCTCTTTGCAGACCGTGCGAAGGCTGCGGCAAATCGAAACCTCACCTTTGGTGTGCGTCCATCGCACCTCGAAGATGCCGACGTGGTGAAGGATAGTGCCGTAAATGGTGTAGAGAATTCCATCATCGAAGGTACCGTAGACGTGGTTGAGAATCTCGGCAACGAGCTACAGGTGTATCTCACTGCCGCCGGAAGAAGCGTTGTCGCCACGCTCAGTCCACGTTCCAATGTCGTCGCAGGCAATCGCGTTCGCCTCTTCGTCGATAGCGACCAGATTCATCTGTTCGACACCGATAGCGGCGAAGCAGTCTTCTAATGCCCTCTTGTGCTAGGCATTAGGGAGTAGTGTCTGTCATCAAGTTAATACACAATTATGCCCATCCTACAAGGATGGGCATAATTGTGTATTAACTTGATATCCTCATAATTTTGCCCGCTTGCTATACTGGCAATAAGAAGTATGCCATACGCATTATTGAGGCGGGAGTTCTTCCATCATGAGTACATTTCTACCACTGACGCATGTTTCTTCAACCGACGCGCTTGCTAATGACGGAGTGTCACAGACGCATACGAGGCGAACGGATACTATCAGTGTGCTACTGGTGGACGATCACGTGCTTATTCGGGAAGGGCTGCGCCAGTTGTTCGCGCTTGAGGATGGAATACAGGTCGTGGGCGAGGCAGTCGATGGAAGCGAGGCACTGCGTACTATTCAGCGGCTCAAGCCCGACGTCGTGTTGATGGATGTTCACATTCCGGGAGTTGACGGTATCGCGGTGACGCGCCAGATAGTCCACGATTTTCCTGAAGTCGCGGTTATTATGCTCACTATGTATAGTGACCAGCAGCGTATATTACAAGCGATGAAGAGCGGAGCGCGTGGCTACCTGCTCAAAAGCGTCTCTATCCGTGAAGTGGCGCAGGCGATTAGAACCGTACATGGAGGAGGCATGCTTGTTGAGCCGGATATGGCGAGCGTGATTGTCAACGAATTACGCCGGCTCTCGGAGCAGACCAAAGGCGGGCAGCGCATTCTCGACCTGCTGACCGAGAAGGAGCTTGAGATTGTGCGCTACATTGCTACTGGTATGAGCAATAAAGAGATCGCCGACCACCTTGCCTACTCTGAAAAAACGGTTAAGAACTACCTCTCGATTATCTTCCACAAGCTAAACATCCGTGACCGCACACAGGCCGCAATTCTAGCTTTACGACAGGGAGTATTGCCAGAAGAAATCTCCTAAACTTTAGCCCAAAAAGAGGTCTATGTGAGGCAAGGGGAACGCCCCTCCCATACACGACGCATCTCTCCAGGCGGTCTCGTGGTATGGGAGGGGCGTTCCCCTTGCGGGCACCCTGGTCCCAATGATCCGCTTGCATCTGTGTTCATATCGTACTATCATTAGGGATAGGAGTAATCTCTGGCATTTTATCTACTGGAGTTCTTATGACTATCTTCCTAGCTTTGGCGTATGTACTCGATTGGGGCTGGCTGCGTATCGGTCCACCCTATGTGTATATCAACATCAACCCCACTATTTTTCAGATTGGACCGTTTGCAGTCCGCTGGTACGGTTTGATGTATGTCGTTGCGATTCTCATTGGATTGAGGGCTATCAAAGGCTACACAGAACGCAAAGGTATCTCACAGGTACTAGTGAATCGCGTACTATGGTGGTGTATCGCGGCGGGCGTGATTGGTGGTCGGCTCTACTTTGTAGTGCAGCAGCCCGACCTTGTGACGGGCTATCTCTTGCAGCCCTGGCGCATCCTGGCAACGTGGGAGGGCGGTATGGCCTTCTTTGGTGCCATCTTTTTGGTGATTGCAACGTTGTTCTGGCGGGCACGTATCGAGCGCGTCAATCCGCTTGTACTTATTGACGCTGCTGTGTTGTTTGGTGCCGTTGGTCAAATTTTTGGACGTATCGGCAACCTTATCAACGGCGATATCATTGGCTATCGTAGCACACTTCCCTGGTCAACGGTCTATCAAAATCCGCATAGCTGGGCGTGTCTCAATCCTGCTACCTGCAATGTACCGGTGCAACCCGCCGCCGCTTATGAACTACTCACAAATCTGGTTGTATTGGCTCTCCTCCTGTTCTTGATTCGCTACACTCGACGCCCAGGTGTACTTATGCTCACCTACCTCTATTGCTACGTCATCACACAATTTCTGCTCTTCTTTGCACGCGACAACGCTATAGTGAGTTTTCTGGGTCTGAATTGGGGACTCAAACAGGCTCAATGGACTTCGCTAGTCGTCTTTCTCGTTTTACTTCCCATCACCTATGTCGTGCTACGTTACTCTCGTCCTGTACCAAAGGGAGAGGCGGCGGCAACCTACAGTGTTGTACAGAAGGCGAAGCCACCGCTATTGCCAAAAACGCTCGATGGCGAAATTGTTGAGGTGAAAGATAGTAAGCCAGAGATTATTGAGAAAAAATGAGACAGGATATATCCTGTCTCATTTTTTCTCAATAATCTCTGGCTTTACAGGATACGCGCGAATAGGTTATTTTCACCGATTACGTCGGGACCGACGCGCGAAGTCGCAAGCTGATAACATTCCAGACTACGCCAATGCCTCTGCACATCTTCGGGAATCTGCACCATGAAAGTATTTGGATTCATCTGCGTGCGGTGCATCTTCTCAATGCGAGCCTTCTCCTCTTGCCACTGCTCAACGTTGAGACGAACCGAAATCTGCTCATCTGATAAGCCCAACGTGGAGATATCGAGATCCTTGAAGACGGCACTGAAATCTGTCTGTCCCCCCAGCCATTCTGCCATCGTCAAGAGTACGTTGCGCTGAAACGAGGTATAGTATAGTTTAGACGATTTGTGTTCTGGTCCCAGTTCAGGGTAGAGAACGCTATCGGCAGCAGCATGAAAGGCACTTGTCGTATACTGATAAACGGCGATGTGGTCGGGATGTTCATAAACGCCGGATTCGTCGAATGTGACGATGACATCAGGGTGGAACTGACGAATGATAGCAACGAGTTTGCCAATTGCCTCGGCAGGATGAACGCGCATAAATGCCTGCGAGTCTTGATTTTGGAGCGAGCCAGGCATGCCAGAGTCTCGGTAATCAAGAAACCACAAATGAGGTACATGCAATGCGGATATGACGTTTCGCATCTCCTGTTCGCGCACCTGACCCAGATTTTCGGAGGTTGCCAGCGTAGAGTCTGTAATCTCCCCCACTTCGCCGCGTGTCGCGTACACGAGTCCAGTCTCTATGCCCTGCGCGTGATAGTGTAGTAGTGTTCCACTCATTAAATTCTCGTCATTGGGATGGGCGAACACACCAAGTAATCGTTTTGTTGCCATGACTCTCGTTCCTTTGCGTTGTTCCTAAGCGAACGGAACTTCAACGTCAACTGTAACATGTGTCCTTTGTGTGTGTCAATCTTATGCAAACATTCCTAGATAGGAAGAATTTCTTTGTCTATAGATTCCGCACATATCTCTAAAGAATGGAAAAGCTGTGTAATGCACTTATCTATCTTTTCGGAGATAAATATGGTACAGTATGATTGCTATGCAGGCAAGGATGCCTCCTGATGAAGTCGAACCGCAGGGAGACCGCGAGGGTCTCTCCTACATCTTCACCACTGCTCAACTTGTAGGGGAGACCCTCGCGGTCTCCCTGCTTTCGGTATAATCTAATGAAGAAGGAGTGATAACGTAATGGCAAGAACGATTTTAGATAAAGAATTACACGAACTGGATGCTCAAATTGTTCGGCTTGGCTCTCTAGTCGATGACGCTCTGGCGAAAGCTCTGGAAGCACTTGAAACGGGTGATCTTGCGAAATCGGGTATTGTGATTGAAGCTGACGCCATCATAGATAGTCTGCGAGCCGCCGTTGAGGAACATGCGATTCGCCTCTTGACGATGCAGCAACCACTGGGCGGGCGCGACCTGCGCTATCTCGCCTCAGCGTTATCTATCGCGGGCGACCTCGAACGCACTGGTGATGGAGCGGCGGGCATCGCGCAAATCCTGTTACGGATGGCACCTTTGCGTGGAAGCGCAATGCCGCATGTGAAGATTGATGGTGCCGCCGAGGTCGCAGCACATCATGGAGCCATCGAGATTACGGAAGCGTCGATCATGCACGGCCTATTAGAATTGGGAAAAGAGGCACGTCGCGTACTACAGGGTACCATGAAGGCTTTTGCCGACCGCAATGTCAATGCCGCTCGTTATATATGGGAAGAGGACGATGTGGTCGATGTACGCTATCATCTGGTACGCCACGATCTTATGGCGATGATGGCTGGTACCCGTGCCATTCCTGCTCTCCAGAATGACTCGCTCATTCTACAGCGTGCAACCTACCTGCTCTGGATTGGTCACAAGCTGGAACGCGTAGGTGATCATTGCCAGAATATCTGTGAGCGCATTGTCTTCATCATCGAAGGCGAAACGTCAATCGCTCGCTCCACACCGGAGTGATTTTAACACAACAAACACCCTGAAAGACACTTGTGATGTCTTTTAGGGTGTTTGTTGTGTTACGCTGCTTTAATTGCATTCCAGAAGTAGTTCGAGAGCTGCACATAACCAGCTGAACTTGGATGAAAACCATCGCCACTTATATATTCTGGATGGTTTGTAAGTTGACTTTGATGACCGAATAAATCAACAAGCGTTACATTATAACGCGCCGCCGTGGTTGCTATTGTTGCGTTCCACCGCTGAATTTCTGCCACCGTGCTAGCTTTTCTCGTTGCCGACTGTCCCTTGAAGAGAGGGAGAAGTGTAAGATTAGGCAGGTTCGCCATGACGATACGTGCCTGTGTGCCCGCGCGTAGCTGTCGCAACAGACTATCCAGGTCTTTCATATATCCATTATATGGTACATTCCCTACAAAGTCGTTTGCGACAAGCCAGATAGTAATGAGATTCGGGCGAGTGCTGAGCGCGAGTGGTAACTCCTGTGCCAGAGCTTCATGGAGTCGAATACCACTAACACCGAGATTGAGCAGGTGCGAGCCTTTCTGCAGGTGCGCAGCCAGCAAGGGAACATATCCCTGTGAACTTGGCTCGTTGCTACCAACACCAACAGCATCCGAAGCCCCTAACGCAACATACGTCACGGGAGTACTCAAAATTTGTTGTGCCGTCACTGGTTGCGTCGCGGTTGACGTGGGCTTAGGAAGTGTAGTGCTTGTGCTATTTCCACTACAGGCAACGAACACGAATGCTAACATACAAAGCAGGAAGGAAAAACGATGTGTATATATCTTCATTGTCTTTATTTTCGGAATTAGGAAATGTCATGTCTTCTTTTTGCATTGTATCACAATACATAAAAAAATATGTATGGATGTGTTGGAGGCAGTATTGCCTCCAACACATCCATACATATTTTTTAATTTTACATTTTGCCTTGGAAGGCACGACGAAAGTAGGTGAACGCTTCTCGTTCTTTCCCTCGTGCTTCGAGGAGTTGTGCATACTGCATGGACTGCTCTGTCACCTCTTCTCGTCGCTGAAGACGCTCCATCATCGCAAGTCCCTGCACAAAATGCTCGTCGCCACTCTCAAATGCCTGTTGCGCGTATTCAACGCGTCCAAGCACAATGCTCGCATCGGCTGTCGTGATTGTCTCACCAAACGGCTGTGACAAACGGTACGCCTCTTGCGCGTATCGCCGAGCCTCATCCATATCCTGTTGTTTGAAGTACCAATCTGCGAAGCGAGCGGCAAGATTGGCTTGAAGCAGAGGATGTAGAAACTTTCTCTCTTCCAACGTTTTCAGGCGTTGAAAAGCCTCGTCCGCATCGCCTTTCATAATAGCTTGTCCCAGATAATGATATAACTCCTCGCTATCATGCTGCCGCGCATCCTGTACGGAGAAAAGCATTGACTGATAGGCGTAGAGTTCAGAGGCATAGGAGTCTTCTTTACCAACGGCGTACTGTATAAGAGCATTAAAGATTATATAGGCTTTTTGTGGTGTATTCCATTCTTCTATAATAGAGAAGGCTTGACGAAACAGGCTGATTGCCTCGTCAAATTCTTGAAGCTCTGCATACTGTGCCCCAAGTTTTGTTGTAACGCTTGCTATAAGGAAAGCATCACGTACCTCTGCCTCCTCTAAAGTGTTCAAGCAGCGTTGATAGGCAAGAACTGCCTCTTTTGTTTTCCCTAGTGCAACGAGTGTATCGCCTAATAGTGCCTGTACATGTGTGTGTAGATAAAGGTTATTTGCATCTTTGACTACTTGCACCATGCTGGAAAAAATGTTTTCGCTCTCCACGAAATGACCTGCCAGCAGATGAGCACGCCCTAACAAGTAGCGATGCCAGAGTTGCTGCAAACGTTTCATGCGCTTAGCCGAGGTTCGTGTGAGCAGTTCTATAGCTTTCTTGCTATCATTCTGCGCGAGGCGTAGCTGCACCTCTAGTAAGAATGTATCTCCCTCATCCTCTTCGCGTTCTGGTTGACTGGGAGTAGTACTGACTTGCTGATTATTTTGCTGTGGGCGTTTTGGCAAAAGTTCTGTGGAGGAAAGCCCAAGCCGTGCCGCGAGAATCTCTAATGCTCGCAGCGACGGATGAATTTGCCCACGTTCAATGGCTGATATGTAGCTCACTGAAAAATCTGGGTGTGCCAGTTGACTTTGTGTATAGTGTAACGCCACGCGTGCTATACGTATCTTTTCCCCTACGGATTTCCCGATTTTATTTGGGGATGAGTCGGGGGACATATGTGGGCCTCCTATTTTAATATTTTGTAAAGAAGTTTGTAAAACAAGAAAACTTCATAACGAGTGTATTGTAAAGTACAGATGTGTTTTGTGTCAATATCTTCTAGGTATACATTACAGCAAATATTTATGAAATTTTTATACTTACTTAGTGTAGTCGTTCGCTTGCTACCGAATAATAGCACAGGAACAACTGCTATGCTATAATTTTGGGCAAGAAGAAAGAAGCTTCATAGCGTTTGGCGCGGAAGAGAAGAGGTATCATGTTTCGTTTTCTTACGGCGGGCGAGTCGCATGGCCCATGTTTAACGATTATTGTTGAAGGTCTGCCCGCAGGACTTGCGGTGGAGAAGTCAATTGTCGATGCCGACCTACGGCGACGGCAAGGCGGCTACGGACGTGGTGGACGTATGAAGATCGAGAAGGACGCTATCTCGTTTCTATCGGGTGTGCGTCACGGCAAGACGCTTGGTTCCCCCATCACTATGCAGATCGAGAACCGCGACTGGGTCAACTGGGAGGAACGCATGAGTGCCGCGCCAGTCGAGGCCGAGATGGAGGCGGTGACGCGTGTGCGTGCGGGTCATGCCGATTTTGCAGGAGCGATAAAATATGGACACGACGATGTACGCAACGTCATCGAACGTTCAAGCTCGCGTGAGACCGCTTCACGCGTCGCGGTTGGCGGTCTGTGTCGTCAATTCCTCTCTCAATTTGGCGTTGAGGTGCATAGCCACGTCCTCTCCGTCGTCGAGGTTGGCTACGATACTCTCCCCGCTATGACTCCTGATGCGTACCCTGAAGGCATGTGGCAGACCGTAGAAGAGTCGCCTATGCGTTGTGCCGATGCCGCTCTGACCGAAAAAATGATCGCGCGTATCCTTGAGGCCAAACGTGATGGTGATACCTGTGGCGGTGTCTTCGAGGTCGTAGCTCTAGGTGTGCCAATTGGTCTGGGCAGTTTCAGCCAATGGGACCGTCGTCTGAGTGCGCGTCTCGGTATGGCGATGATGAGCATTCCGTCTGTCAAAGCAATGGAGATTGGTGCTGGTTTCGGTGCGACGCGCACTCCAGGTTCGCACGTTCACGACGTGCTGCGTCATGCTGAAGATGGCTCCTGGTCTCATCTAACCAACAACGCAGGCGGCGTCGAAGGTGGCATAACCAACGGCGAACCCGTCGTAGTACGTGTGGGTGTCAAACCTATTCCAACCCTAGCACATCCCCTACCCTCCGTCGATTTAGCAACTGGCGAGAACATCGACCAGAGCCGCTACGAACGCAGCGATGTCTGCGTTGTCCCAGCCGCAGGTGTTGTCGGTGAAGCAATGATGACAATGGTACTAACCGAAGCTCTGCTCGAAAAGTTCGGTGGTGATAGCATCGAAGAGACGTTACGCAACTACAAAAATTATGTATCACAAGGGTAAAAACGTGGGGGGGGGGGGGGGGGGGGGCCGCCCCCCCCCCCCCCCCCCCCCCCACGTTTTTACCCTTGTGACCTATTTCACTTGCCAACGAGAAACATCAATGTTACAATCGCATCGAAAGTCTGTATTATGATATACCAGAGCAGAGGATGCTTCCTATGAATATAAGTGCAAGTATACGTAAACTGACCTTAGTTTTCGTCGCGTTGTTCATTGGCTTGAGTGCTGGCCTTGTCTACTGGCAAGTCGTCGTAGCGCAACAGGTCACATCGAACCCACACAACAGTCGCCGCTATCTCAACAGCAATGCTCCTGTACGCGGCAAAATCTTTGATCGTAATGGCGTCCTGCTTGCCGATTCGCAGCTCTCTCCGAACGGTGGCTATATACGCCACTATTACGATCCCTCGCTGGCTGGCTTGATCGGCTACTACGTCCCTGGCTTTCCTGCTACAGGCATTGAGGCACAATACGACGACTACCTGAGCGGACGCAAAGGATTGACCGCCCTCGATAACACGCTCAACCAAACATTACATCGTCCACCCGTTGGCGATGACATTTATCTCACCATCGACGAGCGCATCCAGAAAATCGTCAATCAGGACTACGACACTCCTATTCCGATAGACAATACCCTTACCTTTGCGACAGATCGCGGTTCGGTAATTGTAACAGACCCGCACACGGGCGAGACGCTGGCAATGCTGAGCCGTCCTTCGTTTGATCCGAATCAGATGGTCACGACACTCACGGCGGGTGATTTGACATACTATAATAAATTGGCAGCAGATACGAAGGAGAATCCTCTGTTAGAGCGACCGATTCGAAGCACCTATATTCCCGGCTCGACTTACAAAACGATGACGCTTGTTGCGGGGCTGGACTCAAACCATACTACTCTTAATCAACCTTTTGATAAGCAGCAAGCTTTAGGCCCAATTACTTACAATGGGCAAGTAATTAATACCGGAGATAATATAAGAGATTACACTTTCCACTATCCTGTGACTACAGAGTATGGTTTTACACACTCAGACAATATCATCTTTGCTCAGGTAGGTGTGAATACAGGTCTTGATACTTGGATGGATTACAATAAGCGGTTCTATGTTGGGCAGCAGATACCCTTTGATCTACCAGTAGTTGCCAGCAATGTTGTTTTGCCTGGTAAAGATCAGCTTGCAAATAATGAACTTGCTGCTAATTCATTTGGGCAAGGTTATGACAGTGTGACGCCAATGCAAATGTCTGTGCTAGATGACGCAATTGCTAACGATGGACAACTTATGCGTCCAATGCTGGTCGGGAAAATTCTTGATCCGAATAAGACACAGATAGAGAAGTACGATGCTCAAGCATTAGGTTCGCAGCCACAAATGTCGCAACAGACGGCACGCGAGGTGCGTCAGGCGATGTATGGAGTGGTGCGTTGTGGCTCCGGCTCCATCTATGTTTCGGGCGTCAAGCTTGGTACGTCACCGTATAATATCCTTGCAAAAACTGGAACCGCCGAGGTTGGCGGCGGCCTTGGCGCAAATGCGTGGTTGATTACGCAGGCACCTTATTCTGCAGTCGATCCGACCGTGCTACCTAAACTCACCATCGTTGCTATGAAAGAGAACGGCGGCGAAGGCGGTAACGCCGTTGGTCCAATGGTGACAAACATGTACAACGACATTTTCACGAATGTTATGAAGACTCCGGTTCCACCAGCACCCGACCCAAACTACTGCTTCAAAACGGGGTTGTTGCAATAAAAAACATGGTCAAGAATGAGTTTCGCAGCCGTCGGCTGCGAAACTCATTCTTGACCATGTTTTTTATTGTACCTCACATGCAACACGGGCTATATCCCCTACAAACGAATTTGCCTCCGTTCATATCTAACAAGAGAAATCTATTGTTGGGATAGGGGATGTTTACTTCTTACGCCCCGTTTATGAAGAAGGTAGAAATATGGTACACTGGGAGCATCGTTACCTGCTTGGCACGATGATTTTTACTGTAGCTGGAGACGTGATTCGTGACTTCGACGATGAATATGAGGCGTGGAGTTGGCTAGAGAAAGAGGGCTGGGGGCT
Organism: uncultured Ktedonobacteraceae bacterium; assembly: GCA_964250805.1. GTDB lineage: Bacteria > Chloroflexota > Ktedonobacteria > Ktedonobacterales > Ktedonobacteraceae > JBBQVS01. Next base: position 11,322 of record CAXUHG010000121.1, read on the forward strand.
GGTTGCCATTGCACCACCCGATCCTGTACGTCCAGGCGTGTGCAAGTACTACTTTAAGCGACAAAGACCACCAGCAACTCCACGAACGCCGATTACGACAGCACAGCCCGTTGTCGAAGCGAAATATAGAGGGCGATAAGATACCATTATGACATCTTCCTGGCGTTCACCACTTGATCCTGAACGGGTGATGCAGGTCAATGTAATTCACTGGCAACACAACGAGGCACAGGCACGCGATGAGCAATTGACCGTCGAGGAGCCGTTCGAGATACGCATTGCTCATTCGAGCCTCGCTGTCATCATGCGTACACCTGGACATGACCGCGAATTGGCGATGGGCTTTCTCTTCTCCGAAGGCGTCATCGCTCAGGCCGATGAGGTGTTGATGCTGGAAGATGCTCTTGACGACGATGGTCTGCCGCTTGCCAATGTCCTCGATGTCACGCTCTGCAACGAGCGACAGCAGGACGCTATACAGCCGCAGCCCGTCGCCTTTGAACGTCACTTCGCAGTGTCCGCAAGCTGTGGCCTGTGTGGGAAAAACAGTATTACTGATCTCATGACCTCGACGCCTCCGCTCGAACCCGACGATCTGCGCTTTTCGTCTAGCGTCATTTACGAACTCGCTGCTCGTCTCCGCTCCGAACAGGCTGTCTTTCAGCATACGGGCGGCCTACATGCGGCTGCTATTTTCAATGAACACGGCGAACTGCTGCTATTGCGTGAGGATATCGGACGCCACAACGCCGTTGACAAGCTCATCGGGCATAGTCTGCTTCACGACGCCTACCCCTATCGGAACCGCATCTTACTGGTCAGTGGACGTACCTCATTTGAAATATTGCAGAAGGCGTTGCTGGCACGCATCCCATGTGTGATAGCGATTTCCGCTCCCTCTAGCCTAGCGGTTGAACTTGCGGAAAAGAGCGGTATCACGCTGGTTGGTTTCTTGCGGAACTCTTCCATGAACGTCTATACACACCCGCAACGCATTGTATGATTGCGCCGAATACGTTATAATCGCCGCATGCAGAACGCTATTACAAATACAACCGATACCATCGCCGCTATTGCCACCCCCCCAGGCGTAGGCGGTATTGGTGTTATCCGTGTGAGCGGTGCAGATGCCTTTGCGTTGGTTTTACCGCTTATTCGACGCCCACAGGGTCAGACCGAAATGCCTTTATCACACTATCTCACCTATGGTAGTGTGATAGAACCTACTACGCAAGAGGTGCTGGATGAGGTGCTGGTGGCTTTTATGCGTGCGCCGCACACCTATACACGCGAGGATGTTGTCGAGATACAGGGACACGGTGGTCCACTTGTGCTGAGCCGTATTCTTCGTGCTGTGTTATCACAAGGTGTGCGTATGGCGCAACCAGGAGAGTTCACGCTACGTGCCTTTCTTAACGGGCGCATCGACCTCGCGCAGGCTGAGGCAGTGATGGACCTGATTGGTGCCCAGACCGAGGTAGGACAACGCCTGGCTACTCAGCAACTACGCGGACGACTCTCCGAGCAGTTACAGGTAACTCGTCAAGCTATGCTCAACGTCATCGCACAGATCGAGGTGAGCATTGATTTTCCCGAAGAGGATGTGCCTATACCCCAGAGCGACGCGCTACAAAGCCTCATTGCTCAGGCTCAGCGGCAGATCGATGCGTTGCTTGCGAGTTCGGAACAGGGACGGTTGTATAAACAAGGTCTGCGTACCGCGATTATCGGGCGTCCCAATGTCGGCAAATCGAGTCTGCTCAATGCGTTATTACGTATGGAGCGTGCGATTGTCACGCCCATCGCAGGTACTACACGCGATACTGTGGAGGAGGTCGCTAACGTGCGTGGCGTACCCCTGCATCTGATAGATACCGCAGGTATTACGCCATCGAACGATCCCGTTGAGCAGATTGGTGTGCAGCGCAGTCGAGACGCCGCCGCGAGTGCCGACGTGGTAATGCTTGTCTTCGATGGTTCCGAGGCATTGACCGAGCAGGATTATCAGGTCTCTAACGAAGTACAGGCTATGGGCTTTGGTTCGACTTCATATAATGATAATCGTACTAGGCCAGTACTTATTGTTGTGAACAAAGCAGACTTTCCGCTCGTTATAAAAGATGAGGAGTTACAACAATTGTGGCCTTCGGCTACGATTGTGCATACCTCGACTCATATTGGTACGGGATTGCCGGAGTTGGAGGATGCGCTTGCGGACCTCGTGTTAGCTGGAAAAACGGTTTCGAGTGATAGCGTGCTTGTGACTAGTGTCAGGCATCAAGAGGCACTACGGCGTATTGCTAGCCACTTGCAAGCATCTCAAACATCTCTTGCACAAAATCTACCGCTCGACTTTGTATCAATCGACCTACGAGCAGCCTTTGAAGCTCTCGGTGAGGTAACTGGTGAGACTGCCAGCGAAGACCTATTGGACACCATCTTTAGCGAATTCTGCATTGGAAAATAATATATAAATTATAACCTATATTATCTTCGGGGGAGAAATATGCGCAATCTTTTTAATTCACGACGCCTTCTTTCTATTCTTGTATCCGCTCTTGTCCTTGTTGTTATTGTATCGTTTGTTATTTTTCAGTTTGTGGTGCCACATTCATCAAAAGCAATCGTGCAAAGGGTGAAAGCGACGCCGACTCCAACGTTTACACCGACTGCCACCCCGTCGCCGACGCCTACATTAGTGCCAACGCCTACAATGGTGACGCTTCCTACCGTCAATCCCTCGCAGGTACGTGGCATCGAGTCTTCAGCCGAAAGTTACCCTGGCGTTCCCTGGCGACGGGTGGCTTATCCAACGTGCGGTTCGAGCAACTTAACAGGCAAATTGCTGGCAGATACGATTCAAAATTATCATAAACAAGGTGTTCGCGTTTTGCTTACATTTTGCCAGGGATCGAACAGTAATTTATACGATCCTAAGAAACTCGCGGACGCGGCACAGGGACAACCCGATGCAGTGCAATGTGGCAACGAAGAGATGAAAGATGACCCCTCGGTTGCCTTTCTCTACATACAGCCGCAAAACTTCGCTAAATTCTTTGATGCTTGCGCACGCGCTATGCACGCAGTACGCTCTGATATTCCTGTTCTTCTTGGCTCGCTCGATCCACATGTTGGAGGTATCGACTATCAGCCGCTACTCAATCAGGTTGCTTATCTCAACCAGATGCAGTACGCAATGAACGCTACCGTTCATCCCGGTGGGCATTGGGACTGGCACACACAGGCACTTGGCTTGATTGATAGCTGGCACAACGGCTATCCAGATGGCAATACCAATAGTCTCCAGCATCTTTTCGAGTTCTGGGCGCAACAGTTTGGCGTCGCTCTCAATAGTGGTGGACTTGGCAAACATCTCTGGGTTGTCGAAGGTACTGGCTGCTTCAAGGGTTGTGGTATCGACCCATACAACGGCTATCAGGTGGCTGTCTCACATCTTCTGTCGTTGATTACCGATGTACAAACGTCGCTACAGTACCATGTGCCCATTTTCTACTTTAGCGGCAAAGATTTCAACTCAGCGGGCTACTACTGGCCTATAGGTGTACTTGACGCTGCTGGTCGTACCAAACCTATTCGCCAGGACCTCGGCATGGGAGCGCGTTCGCTAAACCTGAACTGCAACGGCAAGAGTGTGAACGTCGTCGATCAAGAGAAACTGCTGGCAATGATGTACGCGGGTTGTACATTACCCGACAACTATGTGAGCGTAGCTTATTCTTGAACAACGGGAAACAGGGCACCCGCAAGGGGATGCCCCTCCCATACAGAAGTGAACGCATACACACAAGCGTCTATGGGAGGGGCATCCCCTTGCGGGTGCCCTGGTAACTGTTTCAAAATACACAAGGAAATGTCTGTGAAATTTTTACAAACACTCAAAAAGCCATCAGCAATCATACTGATTGTTGTACTACTTATCAGTATCATTTTCACCACGTTGGCGTACAGGCTGGTCGTGATGACGAAACCGCAGAGTACTACACAGACGACCAGCCCTAGTGTAACAGTTACAGTTCCTCCACGCCCAACGCTCTCTAGCGGACCCGCACCGACACTACCTGTGCAGAGTCCAGCAAAAGTACTAGGCATAGAGGGTAGCCCACAAATCTACTACGCCGGCATTTCTTGGGTGCGTCTTGGCACTCCCAGTTGTGGATCGAGCAATCTACGAGGTAGTGACCTCAAAAATGCATTAGATACATATCACCGTCAAGGTATACGCGTCTTGCTGACTCTCTGCCAGAATAACGATCTCACTCATCTCTTTGACTCCGCTCCGCTCTTCGATGCAGCGCAGGCCAAACCGGACGCGGTACAGTGTGGTAACGAGGAAATGAAGGTTGATCCCTCGGTCGCATTTTTACACGTCTCGCCAGAGAATTTTGCGCGTTTCTACGACCTCTGTCAATATGAAGTACATGCCGTCCGTCCCGATATTCCAGTCCTGCTTGGCTCTCTTGATCCACACGTTGCTAGCGTTGATACACAGGCACTGGCTGGTCAAGTGAATTATCTCAATCAGATGCAGAAGGCGATGAACACGACTATACATCCCGGTGGACATTGGGACTGGCACACGCAGACGCTCGGCCTCATTGATAGTTGGCACAATGGTTGGAACAATGGAGGTCCCGATGCAAGTGTCAACAACCTGCAAAATCTCTTTGAGTTCTGGGCACAACAATTCAAGGTAAATCTCAACAACGGTGGACTTGGTAAGCATCTTTGGGTCGTCGAAGGCACAGGCTGCTTCAAAGGTTGTGGCGTCGATGCGAACGACCCCGCTCAGGTTGCGGTCTCTCATATATTATCACTCGTGACCGACGTACAAACCGCTATAAAATACAGCATCCCCTTTTTCTATTTCAGTGGCATAGACTTCAACTCAGCGGGCTATTACTGGCCCATCGGAGTCCTCGACATTCATGGACGACCAAAACCACTGCGACAAGACCTTTCGTTAGGAGCGCGTACTCTTATCCTCTCCTGTCACAATGGTAGCGTCTCAGTCATTGACCAGGAGCAGCTACTTGCCAGAATGTATAGCGGCTGCACAGTGTCCGATAACTACGAAAGTACTATCGCTAATTAGCTGATGCACCTCTCCGTAATCAAACAAACACAATGTCAGATTTCAGCCCAGGAGCTACTGCTCCTGGGCTGAAATCTGACATTGTATTTGTTTGATTACGCCGCGGTCAGGCAGAGAGCCTATGTCCAAAAATGAATTTTTACAATTTTATAAAAATTCATCGCAAACCTATTGACAACCAACAATCCTTATGGCATAATACCGATGTTGCCGAAACGGACACACAAATCTTCTGGTCAGCGAACCTCCAATCAGGTTTCTCCCTAGAAAATAATAGTTCTACAGGCTACTTATTCATAATTTACGAATAACGAGTGGTCTGTGGATTAGTGTCTCCTATTGACGACATTAACGAACGCACCTTGACAATTGAAGAGTGGAAAGCAGAACAGAACATAGGTAAGT
>CAXUHG010000122.1:0-16814 GCA_964250805.1 uncultured Ktedonobacteraceae bacterium
TTCCAAAGTTGTTTAATTTAATTACACCCCTACCGATGGTTCATAGGTATACTAACAAAAGACAGCCCACTAACCAACGTAGAAGGGCACACAAATTTACGCAGACGACTCCATCTCCTCTCTCTTTTGCCTCTACAAGAAAAATCATTACTATAATATTTCACACATTGTTAACATACCTATAATAATAGCTTAAAATCTACCTTCTATTGTTGTAGAGGGTAGTTACCCTCTATTGTTATTTTATTAGAACACGTTTGGTAAAAGGAGTATCTATGAATTCTCGTCGTACCAGAGTTCTAGTCGGTACATTGCTCAGTGTACTTCTACTTGCGAGTGCCACGATCAGTTCGGTTGTGCAGGCATCTTCGTCCACAAGCAGTCATAACACGGCACATCACGTCTTGTTGTTGAGCATTGATGGCTTCCACGCGGTTGACCTTGCTCACTACGCAAACCTTCACCCACATTCAGCGATTGCTACACTGGTAAAAACAGGTGTCAGCTATCCTAATGCCTCTACCTCTGAGCCTTCCGACTCATTCCCAGGCATCCTTTCTATGACCACTGGCGGCTCACCACGCTCCACTGGTGTCTTCTATGACGACTCGTATGATCGCAAGCTCTCACCTCCTGGCTCTAAATGTGCTACGGTGGGTACAGAGGTGTTGTACGACGAGACCATCGACAAAGACCTAACTCGTATTGATGGAGGTGGCGCGATCAATCCTGCGGCATTGCCTCTCGATCCAGCAAAAGGGTGTACTCCTGTCTACCCACATAGCTTCTTGCAGGTCAACACAATTTTTGAGGTTGCACGTGCCGCTGGCTTACGTACTGCATGGTCGGACAAGCACCTTGCCTACGACCTGCTTAACGGACCTTCAGGCAAGGGGGTCGAGGACCTGTACGATCCAGAGATTGCTGCTGTTGGCGGCTCAGTGAGCGACACCGAGACGTATGACGACCTCAAGGTGAAGGCTATCCTCAACGAAATCGACGGTAAAGACCACGCAGGCACGAAGAAAGTTGGCGTTCCAGCAATCTTCGGCATGAACTTCCAAGCGGTGAGCGTTGGTCAGAAGTTGGCAACAGGTGGCTATGTTGATGCACTGGCAAATCCAAGTCCCTCTTTGCTCGATGCTCTCAACCACACCGATCAGTCGATTGGCAAGTTCATCAACGAACTCAAAAAGAAAGACTTGTATAACTCAACAACGATTATTCTCACCGCGAAACATGGGCAGACGCCTATCGACCGCACACAGTCGAAGATAGTGAGCGACTCGATTATCCCAGGCATCGTCGAAGGCGTACAAAAGGGCTTGACAGCACAAATCACGCAAGACGATATCGCGCTGATCTGGTTGACCAACCAGAGCAAGACAAACGCCGTTGTCGCCGCGCTACAGGCGAATGCAGCTAAGGCACATATCTCAAAAATTCTTGCGGGTGACGAGTTGAAACTACGCTTCAAAGACCCTCTGACCAGCACACGCACACCGGACATCATCGTCCTACCAACATTTGGTGTCATCTACGCTGGCGCAAAGGCCACGAAGATTGCCGAACACGGCGGTTTCAATATTGACGATACTAACGTCGGCTTGGTCGTCTCTAATCCCAATCTGGACCGCAATACCGTGTACTCGCCCGTCGAGACCACACAGATTGCACCAAGCATCTTGCGTATTCTCGGCCTCAATCCAAACGATCTAAAAGCAGTTCGTGAGGAAGGGACACAGTTGCTACCAGGGCTTGATTACTAGATAGAGCGGTTCCTGTAGAAGAACGAAACAGACGACATTGTAGGGCATGCCCTACAATGTCGCCTGTTTCGTTCTTCTACACTCCATCCCTTACCCAAAAAGACTTTTTACTTGGTTCCAACTGCAAAGACGTGAATACGCCCTTGCGTGTCAAAGGAAGGCAACATAACACTCTTGAGTGTCTTACCTTTCATCAATGGAATGGCAACATAGAAGAGATAGGTTTTGACATACTCTCTTCCCTGAGAAGTATTGCGATAAGGCATAGTCAGAGCGGGCTGGTTGTTGCACGTAGAGGCAACCTTGCCGCCCTCAAGCGTCCAATCGCTCTCACACAAGAGGAAGGGTTGCTTGGTACCGTCCGCGTAGACAAGAACTCCTATACCCTGAGAGCCTCGTCTAAGAGCGTTGTCAGCACCTCCTAAGAAGGCAACAGTTGTAGCTCCTGGGACAGCAGAGACAGAAATTCTCGGCCCTAAATCAGCGATGCTCGATGCATTCGGGAGATTGAGCGAAGTCCTCGGTAGTTCGTAGAATAGACCAGACCTCTGAGCCACCTGATAGTTGTCAGGCTTACCGGAAGCAAGAGTGGGGAAAGAGAAGCTAACTCCATTGAAGGTAAAGACCTTGCCAGGGGTCAACCCTGCCTGTAGGAGTGCCTGAGCCGAATAGCTGCGCTGTCCACCATCGAAATTGGCACTTGTGGTGTTGCTGTCGTTGCTCACACCAACGTTATTGAGACCGGTTGGGTTACTCCCAACAGGAGTTGCCGTAGGAACAGGGTTCTGCGTCGGTGTAGGAACAGGGTTCTGCGTCGGCGTGGGTGAGACAGGCGCCGTGGGCGACGGAGAAGTTGATGGCGGAGTAGCTGTTGGCGTTGCTGAGCCACTTCCAGGCGCACCCAGTGGTGGAGCCAGAGGGACACGAGGAGTACCACCACCACCAATAGAGGTTGGGCTGTTGTTGTCGATCACTTGCACATTGGCAATCATCTTATTGAAATCTGAGATAAGCCCAGCGTCCTGATCAATGGAATGTCCCGTGGCATTCTTGAACTCGACCTGTGCTTGTTGCTCCACGTCTAACGCATTATCGTCACCACCGGTATCGTCAACAACATACGCACCATAGTTTTGGAGTGCTTGGAATACTTTTTTTCCAATAGTGCTGGTCAAACCAAGACTCTCAGGAGTGGCGTTCGGTGGCAATGCCAGAAGTGAACCCATTTTCAATGCAGGATTGCTTCCCTTGTACTGATTAGGCGCACCACCATCAGCCAAGCGAGCAGGCCAACGATTTCCGCCAGTGCTGGCACTATAGTAGAGCCAATTGCCCCAGAGGTTGACTTTCAAAGCATGAGTAATAGGCGCGTTGTTAAGCAACTCGCCTGTGCGAATGTCGCCGCCAATGCTTGACATTCCTGAACCTCCATGCCCTCCATCAATACCATCACCATACAGGTCGGTTTGACCAAACCAGTTGCCATAGAGCGGTCCACCCGCTTGACAACGAGCCGTGACGTTGTAATTGATGAGCGTTCTACCATCCGGTGCTAAAAACGCAGACGTATTGTTGGGAGTAGAGTATGGATTTGCAGTTGCATCAGCAATAATGAGATTCGAGGGCACATTTATAGGTCCAGCAGCTTCAGGATGCCATTGCGCTTGCTGCTGAGGAGTAGTCCCACTACAACGTCCTTGTGTAAAGGTGGGTGGCATATACGTTGGAACTTTGGGATCACTCGCCTTTGTGACGATGAACCAATCGGTATCAGTACTAAACCCACGTGAGCCAATAGTAGCATTGACATACTTGGCACCAGAGCCAATCGGCATATTCCAAATACTGGTACTGTCAAAGGGCTGAATGAACGGATCTCTCGTTGCTGGTGCAGCACCATTGGCACGAGAGGGCTGTTCCCTAAGAATGACAATGCCACCGACACTCGCAAATAATAAGAGAGTGACCGCGACTAAGTGCCATCGCTGAATACGTTTCATATAATACAATGTCCTTTTTTACTACAATAAGAACTGTTCAGTACCGGAGAGTGGTACAAGCAAAGAATAGCATGTTAATTCATTTTGTAAGCTTGGTAGAAAGAATGTATAGGAGAAAGGTTACAATGTGGTAAAGATTTCTCAACCTCAAACGAAAAATGGTGGAGATTTGTACTAAAGTGTCCGGTTTTGTAGTTCATGCTTTACGTACTAACAAAAAAATAAGTTCAGCAAAAAGCCGTTATCGCTTACAAGCGACAACGGCTTTTTGCTGAACTTGTGAACATGTAAGTTTATTTTATTTTAAGCTTCACATCTTCGCCGCCGCTATCACGACCGCCTGTGGCGAGTCCTTTGGTGGCAACGAAGAGACGACCCATAACGCCAGATGGCGCATCCCAGTATTCAGCACTGTTCACTGTTACTTTGAGCAGTGCCAGTTCTGGATCGTCTTTGCCATTGGGAAACCATGCCTTGAGGAGCGGCTTCCAGAGTTCGTCCATTTTCTGGCGGTCACGCACAAGTTGTGCCGTACCGGAGACGGAGACAAAGAGGTTATCATCAGGCTTTGCATAACTCAGGTTGACCTGCTGGTGATGCTCCACGTCATCCACTTTTGGCGCACTAGCCTTTGTGAAGAACCAGAGGTCGCCGTCAAACTCCATATCCTGTGTCGCCATTGGTCTGCTACGCAGTACGTCGTCCGCCTCAACAGTGGTCATCATGGCTATACGAATGCCTTTGATTTTATCGCTAAGCAATTTTACATCGTTCTGGGTGTTGTCACTCATATTGTGTCTATCCCCTTCTATCGTAGAATATGCAGAGAATCCTGCTTCTCTTAGTTTACCAATCCTGATTTGACGATTTCGTAGGGACCAGATTTATCGCGTCCGAGGCTCAATTTATTGAGCGAGATCACCTCCAAAGCCGCTTGCAAACCGAGTTTCATCATGATCTCGCGTGATAAATCACGCTTTCGGACGCGATAAATCTGGTCCCTACGAAAAACTTTAGATAACACTTGCATCACGAATGAGGGATGCAAAAAGTGTCAATGCATAACCTCGCGCTATGCTTGCCACAAGGCTAGGATGTTTTCGCGCTGCTCATCGAGCGTGGCAAATTCTGGACGCGTTGGAGAACACGCGATTAGCAGTTGACCAGGGATGGTTGACGCTGGAAAGCTCTCGTTCGCCATTCCTGAGAGCAGGCGTCGCTCACCAGAGGCGACGATAATCCGTTGCTCGATGGAGACGCTTAGAGTACGTGGCATTGCTGGTAGATGTTGCCATGTCGCGCTAGTGCTTCTCGCTTCAACGTTCCATACATGTATGCTACTATCACGCGTAGCACAGACGAGTAGGGTGCTATCGGGAAACCACGCAAGAGCATTTACTTTTTGCCCCGTTGTCGCAGCTTGCCATAGCGTATTTTGCTGTTTCGTATCCCAACACAGAACAGCCCCATTGCTAGCACCTGCCGCAAGATATACGCCATTGGGCGACCATCGCAACACACCGCCCCCACCGCTACGTGCAGTACCCGTTGTTATATGCTGTGGCACTGGCACCTGTCGCCCAGTTAGTGTTGCGGAAGATAGAGAGTAGAGCGCGATAGAAGTGTTTATCCACAACGCAAGTTGTCCCTGCTGTGACCAATCCATGTTGTCTATAGTACGGGCGTTGATGGGAATGGTCAAGGGTAGCTCTGTTCCCGTTGATACGTCCCAGAAACGTATCTCGCCCTGTAGACCAATCGCCAGCACGCGGCTATCGGGCGACCAGCACAAGCTTGATGCATGGAGCGCAACCGGAATCTGTACAAGGCCAACACTGCCATTGCGTTGTAGGACAAGCGGAACATGTCCATAGAGCAGACATGCGACTATAGCCCCATTTGGCGACCATAGTAGAGATTTTGGACGTGCAGGTAGTTCGTAACGTGCAGGACTTGCCAGAGCAAGCGGTTGAAAGACGATGTTTTCAGCAGATGCGGTGGGCGCGACAGCAACGAACGGCTTTTCTGGCAATGGTTCGTCAAGGAGACGGTGTTCGTCACGTGAATCGGTATCGCTCAGAGCGATGGGGCGATTGTCGAAAGGTTGCTCTACAATCTGTGGTTTGCTTTTGAAGGCTGGTGTTACAGAGGGAACAAGATTGTTCTGAAATGGTTGCTCTCCTGATAGCCGCTCTCGTAATGGCTGCTCTCCCGACAGTCGCCCTCGCAATGGCTGTTCGCCAGATAGCCGTCCTCGCAATGGCTGCTCACCTGACTTCACGACATTGCCTCTAAACGGTTGCTCATCGGATGGCACAGGTCTGCTCTTGAATCCTTGCTCTGCCGCTGGTATGAGGTTGTTTCTGAGCGGTTGCTCTCCCGATAGCGCAGGTTTTCCACTAAATGATTGCTCGATAGGTGTAGGTGCTGGAATTTCCTCATCGAACACCTCGTCGGGTGGCAAGGGGGCGGTAGGCTCTTCGTCGATATATAATCCTGGGTCAAAACCGGAGTCTGCGAGAAGCTCCGTTCTGGCACTGGCAAGTTCTTGCGCGAGTTCGGTGCAAGCTTGCTCCAAGGCTTGAGCAAACGCAATAATCGTTGGATAACGTTTCGTAGGCGATTTTTCCAGGGCACGTAGCAGCACATCATCCACTTTTGAAGGTGGGAGACGTTCTGGATACAGTTCGCTTGGGGCGTAGGGTGGCTCATAAAGATGAGCGTGAATATACTCTTCGTTGGTCGATGCCTGAATGGGGAGTTTGCCCGTCAATAGGTAACAGGCGACAATCGCCAGCGCATATTGGTCTGAGGCTGGGTCTACACGCTTCTCGGTCTGTTCAGGCGCCATGAATGCAAAGGTGCCAAGTACCTCACTCGCCATCACGCTCGGCGACTTTTGCCAGCGCGAAATGCCGAAGTCCGAGAGGTAGAGATGGTACGCCCGTTGTGGCGTCTGAATCGAGCGCACCAGGAAGTTCGCGGGCTTCACATCTTCATGTACAATGCGCGGCGTGCGCGTGTGCAGATACCACAAGCTATCCGCCGCCTGCTGAATTGCGTCCGCGATCTGTGGCAACGACCAGAACTCCCACGATGGCGATGCCTCAATCACGTCTACCAGCGAACCGTCGGGAATGAATGGCGAGACGAGAAACGGCACGGAACGCCCGTTGTACTGCGTGTAGCCAGAGTCGAGGACGGGCAGAATATGAGGATGTTGCAGACTACGTGCTATCTCTATCTCACGCGTGAAGCGTTCGTTGGCTTTGAGATTGCGACGATCATCTTCTTTGATTGCCGTCATAATTTTTAGCGCAACCTCATCATGTGTATCAGTGTCACGCGCCAACCAGACAGCACTCATCGGACCTTTGCCAATGAGATGCTGGCGTTGATATCGCTCTATTGTCATAATTTCTTGTCCAATATATTTTTTTATGGTCTATTCGAGAGATTTAATTGGCTGGAAAGCTGATTATTCTCATCTTGCAACATTTCGATTTCGCGCTGCAAGCGGTCAATTCGTTGTAAAAGTTCATTATTGTCTCTTGTTGTTTTATCGAGATTAGCGCGTATCGCGTCCTTTTCTCTCGCGGTCTGCGTCAATTCATCACCGCGTACACCATGTTCGCGCCTCATTTGTTCCAGTTCATCTTCCAGATTGCGTATCTTCTCTTGGTCTACGACGATGCGACCTGTGAGCGTCAACACCTCTTTGCGGTGCGTCTCGCGGTCGGTTTGCAACTGATTTTGGAGCTGCGTCAATTGTGGCTCGTAACGCCAACCCAGTAGCTCATTAAAGAGTTCTCGTGCGGAACTTCCCTCCTGGCTGGCATCGCGTAGCTCGCGTATCTTGCGCTCATCCCACTGCCCACTCGCAAGCAAACCGCCAAGTGAGCGATGCGCCAGTACAAGTTGCTTGGGAAACAGAACACTGGTACGCGAAGACGAGAGACCGTAGGAACTGAGATTTTTCGCATATTCGGTAATTTCATTTGGTGTACTTAGCATACCAAGAATAGCCGCCAAATCCGCGCGTAACTCCAACGTTGTGTCGGGATCATTGAACGTCTCTAGCAGTGTATCATACGCTTGTGAACCGAAGAGTAACAGCATGTATACGAGGCGTTTGTTGTGCGTGAGATTGTCGTCCAGGGCTTCGAGCAGGTGATCGAGAACGGTGTTTTCGCCGAGTAAGAGCAAGAGAGCCATGATACGCTGGTTGGTGAGTTCCGTGTCAACCGTGTCGTGCGTCTGGATATAGGCCAGCATTTCAGGCACCATCTCGCGGTCGGCATAGTGGCGTACCGCTTCATCACGCATGCGTTCCAGTAACAGAGCCGTCGCCATAGCAATATCTTCCGACTTGTCGTGCCCAAGCAGCAAGACCAGTTCGTCTTTGATAACGCTTGTGGGCATGCTCTGGAAAATTTCAAGGGCGGCATTGCGGCGTTCGGGCGTGTCCTTCTCGTTAATGGATTGCCACACGAGTGAGAGGGCAGGCACACCAATCTTGCCTAGAATGTGTTTCGCCGAACGCGCCACATGAGTGTCAGGGTCTACGATTAACTCGCCCACTCCTGGCACCGACGCCGCTCCAATGTTAATTAGAGCCTCCTCTGCACCACGCCTGCGCTCATCAAAGTACAACGCCTCTAGCAGACTATCGAGAACAGCTTTATGCTGCGGCGCATTGTTGGCAAGTCGCACTAGAGCCTTCGCCGCATCGCCCATCAGGTGTGCGTCTTCGAGACCCTCTAACAGGGCTGGCATGCTCATAGTGGCAAGCTCGTTCGTGAGTACCTCTAAGAGAAATTCACGCGCCCTCGGTGGCGGCGTCGGCGCGAAGAGATGCACGAGGTCGCGCATAATCACCTGTTCGTCCTCGCTCTGTAGCACCAATTCGACAACGATATTCTCGGCACGCGAACGCGCCATTGCGCGTGAGTCTTCCAGTCCTGACAAGAGTGGTTTCAGAATAGTTGGACCAAACTGCGGTAGAATGCTCGCTGCAGCATCCGCTCGTTCCTGCTCGCCAAGCAGCTCGACGAGCGGGGGAATAGCCGTGTCGGGATAGTTGAGCAAGAGCGTTTTGACCACGCGCAACAGTGCGGGCTGATTAAGTGCTTCTAGCAAGGCTGGTACGACAACCGCGCCTGGGAGTTCGTTTAACGTCTGCTGTACATAATTACGCACACGCTCATTCTGATGGAGCAGGTTGCGTACCAGCCCCTGCGCCGCCTCCACTCCCTGTCTTCTAAATATCTCTAAGATGTGCTGTACTTGTGCATCATTAGAATATTGCAGCATGTCGATAATCGCGTCCGCTGGAAACGGCGTCATGCCGAGCAGAGCGCGTTGCACACGCTGTACGGTGGCATTCTCCTGGAGTACATTCAAGGCCGCGACCAGATTTGGGAGCGCGACCTCGTGTAGCTGGCTGAGGGCGGTAATTGCCTCTTCGTAGACCTGTGGTCGTGGGTCGGAGAGAACTATCATGACGGCTGGCACAACGCGTTTCTCAGGGAAGCGGCTGAGCGCACGTACAATGGCAATGATGAGCAGAGGTTCCAGATGTTGCTCTTGCAAAAGGTTCATCAACGCCTCAACACAACGTGGGTCATGGAGACGCTCAAGCACATAGACCAGCAAACGTGTACGATCAGGAACAACGGGTAGCAGTTCTTCGGTGATGGGCAGAACTGCCGAGTCGCCAATCGTGATGAGAATCTGGGCCGCTCTCTCCGCAATCAGTTCGCTGGGGTTCGTCAGCACAACAGAAATTAGCTCTGGAATGCTTTCGGGTGCGTAAGCAAGCAGGGCATCGACGGTATGTTGTTGCAAGGCTGGCGAGGTCTCTTCGAGCAGTTGCACAATGCCCGATAGCGCATGAGGATCACGAATCGTCGTCAGGATATCGAGGGCACGAATACGTACTTCCTCCTGCGGAGCCTGTAGCGCGACTTCTAGCAGACGTGGCGTGGCGATGGGTCCGATTTCTTGCAGAGTAGTCACAGCGTTTTGTACCGCCATATCGTTCTGTGATGGAAGCAAGCGTACCAAACTCTCGACGACACGCTCGGAACGTTGCCCACTTCCCGCGTAAAGGGCGTTTGCTGATTGTGCCTGTGAAATCAACAAGGCCATCGCTTGTTGTTGTACCTCTGGCTCGCCTTGATAGTTTGAGGACAGCACAGGCATTACACTCTCAAGAATGCGTTGATATTGGGCAATCGTCGTCTGACGGGCAGCATCACGTTCACTCAGGAAGCGTTCAAGAATTGTCAACATCGCTTGATGCACACGACGCGTGAAGGGTCCTGGTTGCCGGTTCTCTAGCTCTTGCAATAGGCGGGTCAGAGTAAGTTCTGGTCCGAGACGCACAAGGGCACTGGCGGCGCGTGACACAATGAAGGGTTCGGCGTCACTGATACGTGCTAGCAGAGGTTCAACGGCACGCGAGTCGGCTGTACCACCAAGAATATTGATGGCGGCGGCACGTAGTCGTGTGGTGCGCTCCGACATGGGTTGACTCAGTTCGGCGGCATGCGACACCACGATGCTACCAAAGCGTCCCAACACCTGGGTTAGACGTTTCACCTGTGCTTCGTATACGATGTTATCGACGGTATCCTGCAACTGCGTAAAGAGCAGTTCGGGTACAATTGATTGGTCAAGCAGAATGAGCAGGTCATCGACGCCATCCACCATGATAAGCGGCAGCAGCGAACGATAAACCTCTTGTCCGCCCTCTTCAGCACAGCGCGTGAAGATGCTTGCAAGCTCCTCGCGTGCCGCCCTGTTGCGAACGGCGATGGCAAGCGATTCGGCAATACGCTGTGGGAGCGCGATTGGACGCTGCACCTCGGCCTGGGGTGGTGTCCATAACACACCGACACAGACCAGCCCTAGCGCAAGCGATTGCAACACATACGCTGGATTGCTGCGACCAAGTTCGCCGAAACGTTCCGCCAGTGCCAGTGGTTGATCGAGCAGACCAGCCCAGATCGCAACCGACTCGCTCCATCGCCCCACGTTCTCTAGCAGGTCGAGACGAATGGGCGGCGAAGATTGCATGACACTATCAACGGTGTAAAAGTATTCGGCGACGAAGTATTCAGCGATAAGCTCGTGGCGAAAGCTCAACACACCACTGGGACTGATGTCGATGAGCGCGGCACTGAGCGCAAATTGTAACAATTGTGCTACATCATCGTGAGGCTCGAATAGAATCTCGTCGCCACCTGCAAAGGGGCCTTCCGGTGGATGCTCGTCGAGCCAGAAGCGTAATTCGTCGGCTAACTCGTCGAGACTAGCATCCATACGAATATCTTCGCCAGACGACGTGGCAACGCGCAACTGAATAGCATTACGATCATTAGCCCAACGTGCGGCACAGGCGACTTCACTCAGAAAGCGCACAACTTCCTGCTCATCTGGCGCAGCCTTGTTCCAACGCGGCTGTGCCTGTTCACGAATAATCAACTGCTTGACGGACTCTCGTAGCAGACGACCACGCGTATCTATCTGCTTACCGCGCTCGACGCCGATTTTGTCGATGATGCCCATGAGCGTGAACAGCATCATCGGGTTGGTGCAGTGATAGCGTAGACGGCTACGGTCTATCACCTGCATAATCTGTCCAGCGGTGTGTCGCCAGTGATTATCCTGTCGCTCCACATAGCGTTCAACAAACTCGCTAATCTGGTCTGTCTGGAGCGGGTAGACGGTGGCTCGTGAGGCTTGTCCCTTATTTACGAGAGCTACAAGGTCTGGTTGTTCGCGGTAGTCTACCTCGCGGCAGGTCATCACGAGGCGATTCTGCGTCTCTTGCATAAGATGGACAAGCTCATGGCTCACCATCGAGAGATAATTGTTATCAATCTCGTTGAGGCCGTCGCAGAGCAATAGCAGTCGTCCCTGTTGCGCGAGTTGAAACAAATAGGGACGCAGATGCGTTATGCCTGGAAGATCGCTTTCAGTCAGAAAATCCAACAAGTTCACAGGCGAATCCGCGACGATTGCCTCGGCTGGATCGTTTTCAGCAGTAGAGGGCAGATACGATTTGATGAAGAGGCTATAGTTCTTCATCGGTATATATATAGGTATGCGTTTACGCTTGAACACGAGGTCCCACGGATGCTCTGAGGCAGAGTAGTGATAGACGCGCAGAGCAGTGGTCTTGCCAGCACCGGGGACGCCGAGAATAAGCTGATCGGTGTCCTGTTGCTGTACAAGGTCGAGAATGGCGACACGCTCTTCGATCACGGGTCCCGTTTTGCGTTGCCGTGTTGGATCAGGTGTCTGACGAATATTGGTCAGAGCGGTGAGAGGCGTGTATAATTGTTTATATTGCTCTTGCGCGGCGCGTACATCATAGAGATAGCGATAGATTGCTAACGGCATTGAACCGAAGCGCACGGCAACGAAGAGTAGAACAAACTCGACTATAGGGATGAGTAATAACAATGGCGCATGCGAAATCAGACTGAGCAAGCCCGCAAGATGCGCAGGGTTAATAAGCAGAATCAAGACGGCTTCGAGTAGCGTCAAGATGAGCGTTCCAGCGAGGGCAAGCATGAGCGCAATTGGCATACGTGATGGCGAAGACACACCACCAATTTGCACAACATCTGGTATTACGGGTTGCTGTTGTTGCACCTGTCTCATGCGTTTGCTCCCTCTCTTTGGATAGTAGAATACAGTATAGCGTACTCTGAGAGTCTGAACAAGGAGTAATCGAAAATTTGTACCAGCGAAAGGGACGTAAGAACCAACGGACGCCCACAAGGGTGCGACCCCATAGGCGTTCACTGTAGCCCAAAGAGAGGTCTGTAGTGAGTCCAGGGCGCCCGCAAGGGGAACGCCCCTCCCATACCCGAACTCGCTCCACGACAATCATCGTCGTATGGGAGGGGCGTTCCCCTTGTGGGCGCCCTAGTCCCCATTGATTCGTTCAGTTAACGCCTATGGGGGCTTCCGCCCTACGCCTTACAGCTTCCTAAAAAGTGATATAGTTCATAGCATTTTTACGCAAATTATGTTTTACTTATCTTTAGGCGTTTGTGTAACTCAGTACTCTTGTATGACCTCGTTACAACTCATGTATAGAAGACGTTCTTATTGATAAGCGTATATATAGTATTTCTTCTCTTCCTTATAATTCTTTATATTATCCTATCGTACCTCTAATGCTTTGAAAGGGTATACTTCTATGAAGTTGACCAGTTCATGGTCATCTGAAGAGCAACGACGCGACGACGATGAACAAATTATAACGCAGAAAAGACACGCGATAAAAAATGTTTCTTCGACTGGTACCGTTGCGAGAAAGCTGATCGAGGCAACCGACACTGTCGAAACAGAGCGAGTGAGTCGCGAACAACAAGCTCAAGCAGCAGCATATATGCACGCTCCATCTTTTCAAGAAACATCTCCAACATCAGATGCCCATATACCAAATGTTGGTATACCCTCATTTCTCTCGTATGCAACGCACGTAGAGTCAATCGAGACGATTGAAACACAGAGTCTGATACCTGAACAAATGGCAGGGCAAGTGCCACCTCCACCAATCTTACCAGAGATGCAGAAACGTCCCAGACATATTACGCCCGGCTATGCCCTTTTGTTGATTGCCTTCCTCGCCGTAATTGTCTTTCAGTCGCTCAATATTGGTCCAACTCAATTCGTCGGTTCGCAAGGATGGGCATATGTGCTTGGTGGACCTATGAGCGTGGGCAAGTCCGATCTTCTCAAGGGTATCACGGGTCGCTCTTCGCTCACTCCTGGCTCGAAGGCTCAAACAACGCACAAAATGACGCCACAAGAGTACATCGACACAATAGTCCAGCGCATGACACTCGATCAGAAGCTGGGGCAGATGATGATAATTCAGTTTCTCGGTTCCTCCTACTCTCTCGATCTGAGCGCGATGGTGAAGCAGTACAACGTTGGCTCCGTCCTTATATTTACCGCAAATCAGAATGTCGTGAGCAAGGAGCAACTCAAAAGTTTAATACAGCAGATGCAGACCGATAGCCCTATTCCCCTTGCAGTCGCCATCGACCAGGAGGGCGGCACGGTTGATCGCCTGAATGCACTGGATGGACCGCGACCATCAGAGGCAACGATTGGTGCATCGGGCAATCCTGACGTGGCGCGACAGGCAGGCATTCAGGATGCGAAAGATCTCTCATCTTACGGTATCAACCTCAATCTTGCCCCTGTTGTCGATGTCACCAATGTCTATAATTCGCAACTTGATCAGCGCACCTACGGCAACAACGCCGCCCTTGTCACAAGAATGGCGAGTGCTTACCTCGATGGTTTGCAGAAGAGCGGCAAGGTCATCGGCACCCTCAAGCATTTTCCGGGCCTGGGCGATGTTAGCGTTGACCCACATGTCGGCGTACCACAACTTACACGCTCACAGAGCGATTTACAGCAGATCGACTGGGCACCATACCGTGACCTGATTCAGCAGGGCAATGTTCATGCCATCATGGTTACGCACGAACTGGTGGAGGCAGTGGACAACACGAAGCCCTCCTCCCTCTCTAACAAAGTGGTTACGGGCGTTCTGCGCAACCAGTTGGGCTTTCAGGGCGTAATTATGACGGATAGCCTGACGATGGAAAGTATCTCCGCCGACTACAGCGAGTCGCAAGCGGCGGCTCTCTCGGTTGAAGCAGGCTGCGACCTACTCATGGGTGCCAGTACGCCCTCCGACGTTGCTACGATGATTCAAGGTATCAAGCAAGCGATGAGCGACGGACAGATCAGCCAGTCACGTATAGATGATTCGGTACGGCGTATACTAATGATGAAGTACCAGATGGGCCTGCTCACGATTCCAACAAATTAAAAAGACAGGATGTATAAGAGGATTATGATGCTGAGTTCTGACACAACACCATCTCCACAGGATAGAAAGTGGCATGTGTTACTCTACGTTCTGATTGTGATAGAGACGTTCCTGGTGACGCTAGCCCTTGTGCCCGCACAACTCTGGACACGCATCCTCTCTGGTTCCAGTAGTGCCGCCCTCGACGGTCCCTTCCCTCCAACGATAGCACCTGTAATCACGCTCTTGCTGTACCTTATGCCAACGCTCATAGGGCTACTCTGCCGCAAGTGGCAACGTGCCCTGCTCTTCGCCACATTACCCGCATGGATCGGTCTAGGTCTCTTCGTCGTTGCCGCAACCTTTCGAGTCGGCGCGTTTTATTTAGTATCACCCGACCATGTGACCGCGAACGTGAGTGTGCTAGAACTCTTCGCTGCCCTCGGCGCGATTGGTTGGCTGACACGCTCATTGTTCAAATGGAAATGATAGATATTTTAGCAACGCATACAATTCGTAGGGACCAGATTTATCGCGTCCGAGGCGTGATTTATCACGCGAGATCGGGTCTGAGAACGATTACAGACAGGGATCGTCAAAATTTCGCTCAATAAATTGAGCAACGGACGCGATAAATCTGGTCCCTACGAATATTGGGGAGGCAATAGGAATATTAAACGGCGATTTGAGCGTTTAAGCGTACATTTACCCCCCGAATGGGTTATTGTTCAGCAAAAAATTATGAAAACGTGTAGAATGAAACGAAATACTTATGTCTAAGTTGATGTTGCGACCTTTACGCTTGGTGCGCATGGGTGAAGAGCGGGAAGAGAATATAACGAAAACGAGAGATATGCAGACCAATAAAGAATTTTCTGAAACAAATATTATGGGCGACAATTCAGGACAACAACCAGCATTTTCCGATGTGCCACAATCATCACTCCCCGGTGCCGTAGCGGGTACCGAGGCCGAAATGATACCAGGAGAGACAGGGGCACAGGGTCTTCTTGCAAGTTCGCCCAGAAGCTATATTTATAACCAGATTTATGGGCTATGGTTTTTTCTATCGTGGTTCGTGCTGATGACACTGATCACGCACAAGGTCTCGACGGAGCAATATGGCGTCTTCGCGGTCATTCTCACGGCCTATAACACCATTCTCTATATCGTTGCCTTTGGCATCGAAGACGCCATCACAACCTATATCCCACGCGTCTTCGCCGAACATGGTAAGGCAGCGGCTGGCCTGTTGATACGGCGGCTACTGGCCCTACGTATCGCTATGCTGATCGTCTGCACGGTTATTCTGCTCTTTAGTTTTCCGCTGCTAGCCAATGCTATCGCGCTCATTCCAATTAAGGGAGCGGTAGACGTGGCGAACGGCTTGCGTGACCAGCAACTATTGGCTCGCATGTTTCCTATCGCCCTCTACGTGCTTGGTAGCAGTGTTGGTAGTCTTCTGACCGCCGTGTGCGCGTCGTATATGCGGATGGTCGCGGTGCTGATTATCGGTAGCGTGACGCAATGTGTGCTATTAGGCGTTGGTTTTGTGCTACTACAACTCGGCTGGGGTATCGACGGTATCCTGTGGATGCTGGCGATTGTTAGTGTGCTCAACGCGGCCTCATTCGCAATCTGGATAGCTCCTCTCGTGCTGGCACATGACAAAAAAGCTTACAGACAACCCGTTATGCCAGTGATACGGCTGGGTCTGTCGGCGTGGCAGACCAACCTCCTGAACGGTGCATTGTTCAAACAAGCAACGATTATCCTGCTTGGCTATTTCGCGGTCTCGTTCACTCTGCGCGGCTTCTTCAATCTCTCGTACCAACTCGCAGACTCCGCGAACGCCCTGCTTGTCGCGGGCTTCGGCGGCGTGGGCGGATCCGCGCTTGCTGCTGCCGCCATCGGTCGCAACTACCAACGCTTAGGCCGTTCATGGGAGGTACTGATCAAGGTCGAGACACTGCTTGCTGCCCCTGGTTTAGTATTCTGCCTCTTCAACGCGCAAAACATCGTGACCGTTCTCTACACGAAGGCATATGCGCCCGTCGGCACATTGCTAGCAATCTTCCTGTTCTTCAACATTCTCGTGCGTATACTCGGTACCACCATTCACCAATCCACGCTCTACGTACTAGGCAAGGCGCGTCTCGTTGTACTGGCGCAATGGATCGGCCTGGCAACCGTCAT
>CAXUHG010000123.1:0-2658 GCA_964250805.1 uncultured Ktedonobacteraceae bacterium
AGCCGATGAGAGGAATCGAACCTCCAACATGCACTTTACAAAAGTGCTGCTCTGCCATTGAGCTACATCGGCTTGCGAGACATACTATACCACAGTAAAATCGTTTTGGCAATACGGTAATCACGCTTTTCAAAAAACCCGTTGCCTCCTAAAAGCTTCGTGTTAATACGGTATACCTTTGCTTTTATAACGCTGATTCTGTGTCTCTACTGCATGACAATTGGAACACAATACGTCGCATTTTTCAATCTCTGCTTTAAGCGTCTCTAAGGAGACGCCGTTTCTTATCCACTCTCCCACATTAAATAGTTTTTGTTTGGGGTCTCTATGATGAATTTGCAAACACTCAGGACGCCATTCGTTACAGTTTTTACAACGCAAAGTAGCTTTATAATTTGTGTACCATTCTTGAAGTTCCGCGCGTCTCTCTTTGGTTTCCTGAATTCGGTCTTTTCTATGTTCAGGATACCACTCGTGTTTATGATATTCGCGCTGATAGCGCTTTAGATATTCTTTTCGACTTTCCCCTTCTTGCTGAAACCTCCATTCGGGTCGTGTGTCATCAGAACGTCTATGATGCGTTATACGTTTTGCTCGATTTGAAGAAATCATATTTCCTCCATATTAAAATGATTAGACTGAATTCCACATGTTTTAGTCTATACAAAAGTATAACATAATACAAACTTTCAAGAAAGCCTCACACAACTCCACATTCCAACCTTCTATTAAGCCGATGTTAAACAGATTCCAATGCAAAAGCGAAACTAGCTTATCTATCAAGACGTGTAACAGATATTACGTAGGTATGGGGGTAATGTGTTGAACAATTTGGAGTATATAGAATGATACAGCGATCTGCTTTGGATATACATAAACCGACTATTCTTGTTATTGAGGATGATGATAGTATTGGCGCCTTTCTTGTCGAGGCACTGGCACAGGAGACGCCGTATAAGGCATTGCTTGTGACCGATGGGTTTCAGGCTCTACAGATTGTAGATGAGGTGCAACCCTGTCTTTTTATCACTGACTATCGTTTGCCACTTATGAACGGGTTAGAACTCTACGATTTGCTCAAGGCTAAACAGACGTTGAAGGATACGCCCGCGATTATTATAAGCGCACAACTGCCGGAGCAGGAGGTGCAGAAACGCAATATGGTTGGTCTGAACAAACCCTTCGAGTTGGACGACCTGCTGAATACGGTGGAGCGTTTGTTAGCTGCCTGATTAAGAGAACAAATAGAATAGTTTTGGTCGGGAGACCGCGAGGGTCTCTCCTACATTTTGTGTTATGTGTAGGGGAGACCCTCGCGGTCTCCTTGCCAATTACCACATCGGTCTTATCAATCAGTGTACAAGACAAGTGCGTTTTTTTTGTCAATGCACCGTGTAAATCTGATATGATAGAGAGAAGTATGTTAGTGTGTAAAAGGGGGGATTATGAACATAGTCGCGCTCATTTTTGGCATTCTCTTGATTTTAGGCATGTTGCAGGACAGCTTTGAGTCTATTATTTTGCCGCGCCGCGTTTCTCGTAGGATTAGATTATCACGCTTTTTTTATATAACCTCGTGGATGCTCTGGTCGATGCCCGGACGCAAGATGAAGGCCGGTAACAGGCGTGAGTATTATTTGAGCTACTTCGGGCCGCTCTCGCTCATTTTACTGATAGTGGTGTGGGCATCGGTACTCATTCTGGGCTTCGCGCTTGTGCAGTGGGGTCTGGGTTCACAGGTTACTGCGCCGGAGAAGATTCCAAATTTCACTACTGATTTGTATATGAGTGGAACAACATTTGTCACGCTTGGATTAGGCGATGTTCTACCTCATGAAGGTATTGCGCGTGTTGTTACCGTATTAGAGGCTGGTATGGGATTTGCGTTTCTTGCATTGATTATCGGCTATGTACCGATAATTTATCAGGCATTCTCGAAACGCGAAATCAGTATCTCGTCGCTCGATGCACGTGCTGGATCGCCACCAACGGCGATGGAACTGCTACGTCGGCATTGCAAAGGAACACATACTGAAGCACTTGTAGACTACCTGCGTGATTGGGAAAAATGGTGTGCCGAACTACTAGAAAGCCATCTCTCGTATCCTGTATTGACATACTATCGTTCGCAACACGAGCGGCAGTCCTGGCTGGCTGCGCTCACCGTCATGATGGACGTGTGCGCTTTGATTATGGTAGGGCTACATGATGTGCCGATAAAACCCGCGAAATTCGTCTTCGCTATCGCACGTCACGCCGCCGTTGATCTCGCACAAGTATACGGGACGCCACCGAGCCTTGAGGCGAAGCGATTGTCACGAGCCGACTTTGCACGTCTCCGTGACGAACTTGCGAAAAACGAGATTTACCTGAGTGATGGTGAGGATGTCGAGCGGAAACTGGCAGAGATACGTGGTATGTATGAGCCATTTGTCGAAGCACTCTCGAAGCACCTGCTTATGCCGCTCCCCGGCTGGATGCCTGCCGCCGATAGAGTCGATGATTGGGAGACCAGCGCATGGGACCACTTTCTGCAAGCGACGCCGCGCACAATGGATCGAGCGATAAGAAGAGATTAGAAAAACAAAATTGTGAGAACAGGACACCCCCCCCCGCGGGGTGGGGGGGGCGGGTGGGGAAAATTTTGTGGGGTGGGCC
>CAXUHG010000123.1:2668-16375 GCA_964250805.1 uncultured Ktedonobacteraceae bacterium
CGCCGCGCACAATGTATCGAGCTATAAGAATAGATTACAAAAAAAAAATTGTCAGAATAGGACACCGTCACGCAAGCGTGGCGGTGTCCTATTCTCACAATTTTGTTCGTTTCGACCGTTTCATTCGTATTAAAAAAGAATAGCTATAGAAAGATGAAAAGCTGAACTAAGAGGAGGAGAAAACCATGTGTGGTCGCTTTACTCTGACCATGAATATAGATGCGGTTGCGAAGGCGTTTGGGGTTGCACCCTCGGTGCAAACGGCACCGCGCTACAACATTGCCCCGACACAAGAGGTGGTGACGGTTGTGCATGACGAAACGAAGCATCTTGAGATGTTACGCTGGGGGTTGATTCCCTCGTGGTCTAAAGACGAGAGCATTGGCTCCAAGATGATTAACGCACGAGCCGAGACGCTCGCCGAAAAGCCAAGCTTCAAGCGACTCCTACAGGGCAAACGCTGCCTGATCGTCGCCGATGGCTTCTACGAGTGGAGGCAGGAGGCGGGTGGCAAGACGCCGATGTACTTCACGCTGCCCAATCACGAACTGTTCGCCTTCGCTGGCCTGTGGGATGCGTGGAAACAGCCTGATGGTCAACTGCTCCGCACCTGCACCATCATCACTACTGCACCCAACGAGTTAGCTGCAACCGTTCACAACCGCATGCCTGCTATCCTACCTGCTGAGGCACAGGAGGAATGGCTCGACCCGCAGCAACACGACATGAATGTGTTGCAACACTTGCTCAAACCCTACACGGCAAGCGCGATGGAGGTACGTCCCGTGTCGCGCAAAATCAATAGCCCACAGTACGATAGTGCTGATTTGATTGCGTGATGAGGTGAATGTATGGATTGTGGACTGCCAGAATACGCGCATCCCGTCCACAAAACCAGGACACCCGCAAGGGGATGGCCCTCCCATACACGAAGCGGCTCTCCATCATGCGTCGTTATATGGGAGAGGCATCCCCTTGCCTTTCACCAGTAGGTTTTTGAAAACAGGGAAAACCTGCTTCTTTTTGCTCCGTTGCGTTAACAGAAAGGCGAGCAAGCCATAGATAGGAAGAAGACCAATCAGCCAACCGAGCCAGAGCGGAATGGCGGGTGGTGCGGTGGCGACGATGGGTACGTTGGCTACGCTGGTACCAGAGGGACCTGCGACGGTTATTTGTAGCGTCCAATTTCCCTGTACTGTAATCTCAGCCGTCCCCTGTACACCGTTGTGTACGTTGGCATCGGAACTGAGTCCAGCACGAACGGGTGTTGCATGGATGCCATGCGCGGGTACTGAGAACACATCATAAGTGAGCGTGCCACTGATACCCTGCTGTGGCGCGATAGAGAAGGGCAGAGCATAGCCAGCATTGGCAGGGTCTTTATAGAGATTGACGGTGAGCGGGTAGGGACCAGCGTTCACATGCACAACACGCACAGGTGTACTGCCATGCGTGGTGGCGGCAACCGAGAAGCCAAGCTCGATCAGCACCACCAGCAATGCGACTACGCCAACAAGCAACAGCAGGCGTTGTAGAAGTTTAGGCATGACTTTCTCACCTCTCAAGTGCCTGTAGAGACGCGCCTACGTTTCGTCCAAACCATGTACCGATTGTGGTGGCAACAAGGCCAAAGAGCAGCGAAAATACGATGTTCCCAATTCCAAACAAGCCAATAATATACAGCGAATAGATAGGGTAGATCGCGGGCATCGGAATGGTCGCAATCAAGGCAACAAGAATATAGACAATCGTGAGAGTACGAGCCGACCAGTTGTGGCGTCGTGCCTGCCATGTCACAACATCAATCAGGATCGCGACGATCAACGGCGCCAGGAACCATTCGAGGGCTACAATCGACGTGACAGGCTGTCCATGTCTATAGGAAAGTCGTTCGAGTTTCAACAGATAAGCAGTTGCTGGTTGCACCGCTAGAGCCATAATGCCAGCGAAGAGCAGGTAGAAACCGACGATAGCCGTAGCCGCCCAACGCCAGTGTACGATATGTACAGCCGCGACAAGTGTGGTCGTCACCATAATACCTGCAAGCAATGGGAAGAGGCTGACCTCGGTAAAGCCAAGATTGACAAAATTCTTTACCTCAATTGAGTCGAACAGCAGCAACGTGAAAATGCTCATCATGACCGCGAATGCCAGTACGACACCAAGATTTGCCCAACGTGCGGCTTTTTTGTCGCCTCTGCTTCGCGCGAGATTGGCGGCTGAGGCTAGCATGTAGACAACACCAAAGCCGACGGTTGCCATACCAAAGCCGAACATGATGTGGAACGGTGCCCAGATCGCCACGTCGATACCATACAGTGCGTGCCAGTAGCTATCGAGCGGGAAGGCAATTGCAGCATTGAGGGCGGCAAAGCCGACGATATACGCTCCTAGCGGTCCATAAAAAATGTCAGAGAAGTGAGTGCTACTGCTTGCGACAACAGAGCTACGCCGTGCCCACATACTTTCAATCACAATGGCAGCTAGTCCTGCTAAGCCGCTCAATGTAACGCCAGTCAGCATCATGATGTGCGGCGGAATTAGCGTTCTATCGCGTCCAATATACTGATGCCACTGAATATCCCAGCTTGTGCCCAACAGAAAAATAAACGCGCCGAACATCGCCGTATAGCCAAGCACAAGGCGTAACGTCTGCACTGATTGCAGCGAACGCGCAAACGAGATAGACCGACTGAGCGTACCTGTAGTGTTTAATGCTTTTGCCATGAGAAAAAATCCTTTGTGTATGAACGGTCACGGTAGGGGCAATAATTCATTACGCCCTCGTCCCCGTTGACCATGTTTCCCATCATTGAGGACGTTCTTCAATCCTTGTCATCATTATCGATTGCCGCGCGGGTGTAATGAATTAGACCCCTACGCTTCACACAATTTATCATCATATATACGTCATTGCTCCCCATGAGTTGAAAATTCTTCTGTCATAGGGAATAACATCAATGTAGCTAATTCGCGACATCGCGCCGAACGATTACGATACATGATACAACGAGGAAGACGACTACGTAAACCGCTAATTTATGAGAGGCGGTAGGCGATGCTAACGTCGAGGGCTTGCAATACATGCACGATATCCTCGCAAACCTCAATGAGAACTTGCGGTGCCCAATCTTCGGGGCGCGGCATATCTGGCTCGTGCATCTCGCCCGTTTCTGGATCGTAGCCATCGATGCGTAGGTCCGAGGGATGCATGCCAAAGGGATAAGATTCTTCGCGTACAAGACCTTCCATACCAAGCGGGTGCCAGATGGGAAGTTCTACCTGCTGCTGTAAGCTCAATGTATCAGGTTGCAAGCGATTATCTTGCAAGACCATGCTCACGGCTGGTCGCGTCTCATGAGTACGTTGGCTATTTTCGCTTGCTTTGAACTTAATCATTTGCATCAGCGAAAGCAGTTTTTCCTCATTCGGCAAAGTACCGTGAAGGGCAAGCGAGTAGGAAAGATCGAGAACCAGTGGTGGTATTTCGGCGGTATGTAAGTGAGGGCAGTCGTTACGCGCCACTTCATGAAAGAAATTGCAGATGCCGACGGGACCCTCCAGCGAAATCACCGTATCGAGCGTTCCCCATGTGTATGAGAGAGTGCAGGCACTGCGCTTATCAGAAGTGTCACAATCCCCAAGATGACAGGTACAGGAAAACTCACGTTCGAGCGTGCGGGTATTGCTCCAGTATTCGGGATGCGCTGATAGCCCGTTGCTTCGTGCTGCCTTCAGAAACGATGCGGTCATGTCTTCAAACGTAAACAAATTTTTGCTCCTACCCGTCCGCATTGAATAGCACACAACCTTATGGCACTCTCATTTACGGCGTTCCCTAATATTACTTGCCAGACATGGCTGTGTCAATACAGTTCATACACAGGGAGACCGCAGGGGTCTCCCCTACACGTAAATGAAAATGTAGGGGAGACCCTTGCGGTCTCCCTGTGTATGTGCCCACTGAGATATTAGAAGGACATGGGCTTGATTGAGAGAATGGTATAGGTTGTGATACCACCAGGGGTTGACACGTTTACTTGTTCCCCCTCTTTGTGACCCATGAGAGCCTTGCCAACAGGAGACTGATCGGAGATCAAGCCAGCTTTCGCGTCGGCCTCGAATGTCTCAACCATCTTGAAGTTGCGTTTTGCGCCGCTCTCCGTCTCAAGCTCTACTTGGGTACCGATGCGAACGGTGAGAGATCCCTCTGCCCCAATGTGCATATCGGGTGCCATGATTTCGGCGACCGAGAGCAGTTGCTCCAACTGCATAATCTCGCCTTCGATCTTCGACTGCTCATGTTTGGCATCTTCATAGGAGCCACTTTCGCTGATATCACCGTCTTCTTTCGCCTCGTGAATATAGTCCGCGACTTCCTTACGCTTCACGTTGACTAGATATTCCAGGCGTTCTTTCTTCTTAGCAAAGCCTTCCGGCGTCAAACGATAGATTCTGCGCTCAGACTTTGCGTCACTCTGACCACCAATACTCATTGAAAAACTCCTCCCTGGTCGTGAGGTCGTCAATATCACCTCTTCCAGATTGTTACTGTTCTTTACCTCATCGTCACCACGACGATGAGTTTTACACGCATTCCTCACGATCCTCGCCCCCACATATACATATTACTTCCACACGGCACCCTCGCTAGTGGCATGCTTTACCGCATCGCCACTTTCCCCTCGATCTCCTCTTCTACGCGCCGTATTATTGTGTACTCCATCTCCCCACCTCTACGTAATTCGCGTTTTTCACGCGCCTATGCTTTAGTTAGCAATTCTTCTGGAAAGGAAGATGAATACTTTCTCAGTATTCTCAATTAGATGTACGTTTGTATTACGTTTGTGGTTGTCTACTAGCTCTCTTATATCAACTGAGGCGGCACATTTCTCATATTCTTGCCGTTAGCGAAGCACTGGTCATACGCATGACGGGAATTATACGTTGGAAATCTCAGTACGTCAAGAGTTAAACACCTGAATTTTTGGTAATTTCTTCCTATTCTACTCTACTTCCACTCGCCGCCCACGGCGGCAAGTGAAAAGGGGAAACTGGGGCACAGCCCCAGCCCCCAGCAAGGAGTTGCACCCCTTGCATTCCTGCTTATGAAAATCTATTCTGCCTGTGCCATGACAAAGCGGAAAAGTTTTGTGTCGCAAACAGGGCAAGTTCCGCTTTTTGCACAATGCCGCTCTCTGCTGTCGTGCCAACACGCCTCATAGCACAATCCTATCGTAAGAAATGGTAGATGAGCAACACAATAAATGGTTGCTGTATTGTTCTAAATAACACTCTGATTGGTGCTAATATTCCTAGATAACGCATGCGGAGAAAGCAGGATCAGCCGTTCACATAACTTAGAGTGCTTGCTGGCGAGAGCGATACTACAAATGCAACTCAACCCGCTAGATAGCACAAGTGCAGGCCGTCATACTACATTTGTGAGAAAATATTCATGCGCCGAACAAAAATCTATGACAAGGGTTACTTGTGTAGAATGCTATACGTTATGTAAACTACAAACGTATAAAAGTATAAAAGTGTCAAGAAATAGATAGATTTTACGTTTGTATTTATAAGTAGTACAAACATATTTCTTTACAGGATCGAAAGGGAAAAGACATGTGTGTCTTTTCCTGAACACGGGAGCTACATACAATGCGTATCATTTACACTCTGGACGAGATGATTGAAACTGCTCGCGGCTGGCTTGCGGCTGGATCTGTTGGTTTTGTGCCAACGGCAGGCAATCTCAATACAAGTCATCTGGCACTTGTGAAAGCGGCTCAAGAGGAGTGTGAAATTTGCATTGTAAGTATATTTGTCAACCCATTACAGTTTCCTTCAGCCGAAGAACTCGCGCGTTTTCCACGTCCGCTAGAGCAAGACCTACAGTTTTTGAGAGATGCACAGGTGGACGTGGTTTTTGTTCCGAGCGTCGAGGATATTTATCCATCTACATTCTCTACTTATATAACGCCTACGTTGCCAGGAACGGAACACATTGACCAGGCAAATACGTCACCGGAAAATCTCACCTATGTCTACGGCTTCGCTATCATTCTTATTAAGCTCTTTCAAATCATTCGACCTGATTTTGCCTACTTTCGGCAAGAAGCAACGCCAGAGGTTTCGATAGTGCAAAAGCTGGTGCAGGACTTGAACATTGACATTAGCATCCGCGTCTTGCCAGAGGACGACATAGGAGCCTAGCAATTTCGCCTAAACGGTTTTATAATGAGGGCGCATAGTAAACCACCACAGAGCGTTCTGTGATGTAGAACGCCAAATTGAACACGAAGGGGTGCTAGCATGTCTGGTATCATTGTCTCGCTCGTCCTCATTGCAATTATAGGCTATCTATGGGGATCAATTCCCTCTGGCTACTGGATGGGCAAGCTACTACGCGGCAAGGATTTCGACATTCGCGATTATGGCAGTAAGAAGACGGGAGCCACCAACGTTCGTCGAACGCTTGGTAATGGACCTGCCATTGTTGTTTTGATTGTAGACCTCTCTAAAGGTATTGGTCCTGCTCTCCTTGCACGCTATGTGCCCGCGCTCAACGGTGCTGGCTGGGGCATTGCGGTAGCAGGTGCGACGGCTCTGCTAGGGCATTGTTATCCTATATTTATCGGTTTTCGTGGTGGACGTGGCGTTTTGACTGGAGCGGGCGCGGTGCTTGTTATATCACCACTTATCTTTTTAATCGCCGCTATTACTGCGATAGGCACGATAGCCATTTGGCGTTACGTCTCGCTCGGCTCCATCGTGGGAGCCATTACCATTCTTATCTGCGGCATTATCTTTCGCATCCTCGGCTGGGTTAGCCTACCAGAGATGCTCTTCCTTATTTTTGGTCCCGCGTTCGTCGTGCTACTGCACTACGACAATATAGGGCGTCTGCTGGCGGGCAAAGAGCGCAAGCTAGGTCAAAAAGAGGTTCTTCCCGACAATTCCACCACTCCATCTAAGGCATAATGGAGTATGCGTTTTCGCACATACACGTCTGTGACGTGTATGTGCGAAAACGCATACTCCATTATTATTTTTCATCTTTGGACGAGCGTGCCCTGAAGAACAGACGAATGCCGGTACCTTTGAAGCCAAAGGCTTCGCGTAGGCGGTTCTCAAGATAGCGTTCATATGAGAAGTGCATCGCCTGTACATCGTTCACGAAGAAGGTGAATGTGGGCGGATTGACACGCGTCTGCGTCGCATAGTATACCTTGAGCGGCTTGTTGCGAATGATCGCGGGATGGTGTCTTTGTACTGCGTCATGCACCACCTCGTTCAAGCGCGAAGTTGGGACACGTAAGAAGCGCATCTCGGCGATATTGACCACCGTTTCGAGTATCGACTGCACATGATAGCCCGTTTTTGCGGCGGCGAAGATGACGGGAGCATAGGGCATGAACTTGAACTCTTCAAGCACAAGTTTGCGATACTGCTCCGCTGTCTCGATCTCATCATCGGGATGCGGAAGAATATCCTCTTCGCGTTCGGCGCGGCGTTGCTCCTGCGCAAGGTCCCACTTATTGATGACGATAACAATACCCTTGGCGGACTCTGAGACCTCGCCCGCGATATGCATATCCTGCGCCGCGATTCCCTCGCTGGCGTCGATGAGCAGAAGAGCTACATCACAACGCTCAATGGCGCGGCTCGAACGCAACACGCTATACTTCTCGACGCCAACTCCGACGCGTCCACGGCGCCGGATGCCTGCGGTGTCGATCAGCACCAGCTTATGACCCTCAAATTCTATCTCGGTGTCGATGGCGTCACGCGTCGTCCCCGGCATATCGCTCACAATAGCGCGGTCTATGCCGACGATAGCGTTGAGCAACGAAGACTTGCCAACGTTCGGGCGTCCGACGATGGCGATGCGTGGAGTCTCGTCCTCCTCGTCATTCTCTTCGTTCTCGTCGTCTGGCGGCAATTCCTCAACGATGCGATCAAGCAAGTCGCCTGTACCCACGCCTTGAGTAGAGGAGAGGGGAATAGGTTCGCCCAGGCCCAGATTGTAGAACTCGACGCTATCCAAACGTCGGTTCGCGTTATCAGCCTTGTTCGCGGCAACGAGAATCGGCTTCTTGGTACGCCGCAACACGTCCGCGACCTCTTCATCAGAGGCAGTGATGCCCGAACGCGCATCGACCATAAACACGATCACATCGGCCTCTTCGATAGCGAGTTCGGCTTGCGCCTGCACATGCTCCATCAGGTCGCCGGGCTGTCCGGTGAGTCCTACCTGACCAACAGGAATGTCGGAACCAAATTCGAGACCGCCTGTATCAATGAACGTAAATGTGCGTCCATTCCAATCGGTATCGCCGTAGAGACGGTCACGCGTCGTCCCCGGCATATCTTCAACAATGGCGACTCTATCGCCAAGCATACGATTAAAAAATGTGGATTTGCCGACGTTTGGTCGGCCTACGATGGCAACAAGCGGCTTCATAAATTCGCCCCTCCACCCTTTCCTATCACACTGATAGCTGTACATACATGAATAGTCGGAGCCTATTATAACACAATAATTCAATTTTGATGTGTCATTCGTCGCCGTTGGCGACGAATGACACATCAAAATTGATACTCCAATAATATTTTCCTAATCCCTGTGGGCAACCAACCCCGGAATCGGCTCCGCGAACGGACCAACATTGTAGAAGTCGTCGCGGTTCCATAATGCTTGGAAGGTTGCGGCGGTCCCTGCGATAATAAGCCAGAGAAAGAGTGTGCTGAGTGAAAGCGCGACTTTTGTATCTTTGAGACGGAAAATGGCGACGAAGCCGCTAGCGAGCGTGAGGCCAAAGTAGAGAATAGTCAACACAAACGCATTGATGGGCGAGCGCAAGCTGAAGTAGGCTGCGTTGAAGACCACAAAGTTGAGCCATGTCGCTCCCTGCAATGCGAGGTACTCGTTGCGTCCAGGTGTGCCTTTGGGTTTGTTGAGAACCGCGAGCGTACCCCAGATGGCAAAGAAGTTGTTGATTGTCCACGCGGGACCAAAGACCCACGAAGGCGGCGCGACGACGGATTGATTCAATTTGCGAAAATACGACGCATTGCCAAATATGTTATCGCGTAACGTCTCACCTTTGTTGCCGCTTACAACACTGGTAAGTCCTCCTAGTCCAAAGGTAAGTAGTTGTACGACAATATAGAAGGCGAGGCCGTGATACCAACGCCACTTCGCTGGCTCTCCGGTTATAGTTCGTGTTACTGCGTCTTTTATGTTTGTTGCAGTCGATGACATAAGTTACTTTCTCCTCATTTTTTATTGAACATGGTATTCTGCTACAATTATAGAACATCTACGCCGAAAAGGTTTGAGCCGCGTAACCTTTTGGCTTATATTTACCACTACTTATTAGGACGCGATAATGCGATGTAACGCCATATGGCGGACATGAAACCACCTGTAGGGGTCTAATTCATTACACCCTCGTCCCCATCGACCATGTGGGCAGAAATTGAGGAACGTATCTAAT
The DNA here is from genome assembly GCA_964250805.1 of uncultured Ktedonobacteraceae bacterium. GTDB lineage: Bacteria > Chloroflexota > Ktedonobacteria > Ktedonobacterales > Ktedonobacteraceae > JBBQVS01. The sequence goes on from CAXUHG010000123.1 coordinate 12,172, forward strand.
GATAGAAAACGGGATCGACGGGGACGCGGGTGTAATGAATTAGACCCCTACCAAACACGAATAAGGAGAACTCACGATGTCTATGTCTGCAGAGGCGATGCGCGGATTGCATGCTGCTGTCGAGTACAATTAGGAGGATATCTCTATGATTCCAGTGCGTATAGAAGGCGTGCGAAGAAACTTTGGGATCAGCAGTGCTTATATGTACTCCGTCACCCTAATTGATGAAGCAGAACAACGTCTCTTCGTATTCGGCGTTGAAAGATATGAAGCTCTACCCATTGTTGCCGCCCTGCATAACCTCCTCTTACCGCGTCCTCAGACGATGAACGCGATGGTCGATACGCTCAAATTTAATGACGTTACGCTAGCCGAAGTACACATTGAGGATTTTAATTCGCTCTCATTCATCTACCTCTTTTCTACAACATTGCTCTGGCGAAATAGCGATGGCAATGAGAGCGGGCAAAAGCTAGACTTGCGCCCTGGCGATGCGCTTGGGTTGGTCGTGCTTACGGGATGTCCGCTCTTCATCTCCGATAAACTAGCGGAGAGAGGGGTACACATAGAACAAGGGAAGACACCCGAAATCTATATGATCGAGGATTTGCTACGGCGTGAAGGAATTACTTTATCTGAAGGGAAGAAGCTCCGCCTGGGACATAGCAAAACACCTATGCGCGATGCTCTTGTCAAAGAGTTCAAAGCTTCTCTTCTAGGTAAAGCTCCGCCTTTTCCCGAAGAAGATATGGAGCAGCGCAAGCAGGAACTACTGACGTTCTTGCTGGGAGAAAACACATAGAGAGATTCATTACACCCTCGCGCCCATTGATTCCGTTCTCCTCTCAATGGGTACATCCCTCAATCCTTATGAACATTCTCAATCGCTCACAGGGTGTGATGAAATCCATCCGATACAACTAATTCATATATAGAATTGTTAAAGGTGTCAAAACGTCGCAGAACAGAAAAAACAAAGCTCTCTGCAATTTCGTCTCTGCTCCTTGTGCAGGAAAGGACGCTTTTGCACCATTCTTGTTTCTGAAGGAAAATGAGGATCGAAAACGAGAGAGAATTCGGAAAGGTGAAAGCACCATCTCGAATACCCGTTTTCCTCGTTTCACTCCTTTTTCTCCTTGCTTTTGATTCGAGAAATGAATTAGTTGTACCCGATGGATTTCATCACACCCTTTTTGGCAAGAGACCATGTGGGCAACAATTGAGGGAGTGGTCAATGATCGGAAACGTGGTCAATGAGGACGAGGGTGTAATGAATTGGCCCCCTATAATTGTTGTGTATCATCCAGGTATCAAAAAGAACACCACGCACGCCATGATGTATACCGCCAGCAGTTGCATGCCAGCGAGCCAGGAAGATTTTCCGTCGAGACTGATGAAGGTGAACAGAATGGTTGCGATGCCTAGCAACACCAGTTCCAATGGCTGAAAGATGAGGTCGAGGTGATGCGAAAAGAGAAAACTCACTAGCACGAGAACGGGTGCCACGAAGGTTGCAACCTGAATGGAAGAGCCAGCCGCAATCGCCATGCTCAGGTCAACGCGATCCTTATAGGCCACGATGAGCGAACTCGAATGCTCGGCGGCATTGCCAACAATGGGAATAATAACAAGACCAACGAAGACTGGCGACCAACCCAACTGATGCGTCACAGGCTCTAACGCTCCGACGAGTAGCTCACTATTTAAGGCCGTCAAAACCGTTGCCCCCAGGAGGATGAGCAGCGATAACCAAGGGGCAGGAGGTTTAGTCGCGTTCACGGTACGTGGATCAGCTCCCCCAGACACGGCATTCACCTCTTCTTCATCCGGCTCTTTCGGAGGATTCAAAGGTCCTGTAAGGGGCTTGCCACGCTTTGTTGGATTGCGACGTTCCGCACGTAGGTGAAACACATTAGACGCAAGGTACATTACATACACGAGGAGCAAGATGATGGAGACGCCTATGCTGATTGGTGCGGTGCGAAATTGATTTGCAGGCACAACGCTAGCAGTATAAGGAATGAGAAGGCCAGCAACTGCCATTACCATCATCGCGGAAAATTGGCCTGCAGTACGGCTATCGAAATACTGCTCGCCCCAACGCCAACCGCCAACCGCCAATGATCCACCCAACACAAGCAGGGCGTTACCAATGATCGATCCCGTGATTGATGCTTTGACAACCGACAGCAGACCCGCTTGGAGCGCGAAAATGCCGATAATCAGTTCAGGTGCATTGCCAAAGGTAGCATTGAGTAAGCCACCCGCAACCGGCCCAACGTAGTATTCAAGGTCCTCGGTGGCACGTCCAATGAAGGCCGCAAGCGGAATAAGGCCAAGTATTGCGAAAATGAAAATGACCATTGCTGGTGCTTGCGCTCCCATCACTAAAGCGATGAGTGGGGCAACAATGGTCAAAATCAATGAGTAATACAACCAGCGTGGCATTCTATCTCCATCGAGGCCCCTACAAGTCATCTAACCTTCATATGAAGATATTTCGTAGGGACCAGATTTATCGCGTCCGTCGCTCAATTTATTGAGCGAGATCATAATAAAATCTGTCTGCAAGTGGTCTCGAAGGGAATCTCGCGTGATAAATCACGCCTCGGACGCGATAAATCTGGTCCCTACGAAAAATTATCATGGTCTATGGGACAAGCGTGTAATAAATTAGACTTCTACCCAGCGGTTTCAATTTCAGCAGGTGTGGCAACAACAGGTGCTGCAGGAACAACAGGTGCCGCTGCATCAACGATATGCACGGTGATTTTTGGCTCTAGCTTTGTGGCAACACGAACTGGAATTGTGAATGTGCCGAGCGCGCGAAGTGGCTCGGAGAGTTCGATTGAGCGGCGATCAACAATGAGATTCTCGGCCTCGCGCAATGCAGAGGCAATATCCTGGCTGGTGATTGAACCGTAGAGACGGCCCTGACTGCCAACCTTTGCTCTAAAGGTAAGCGATACCTTTTCGAGACGCTCCGCCTGTTCGCGGTTGGCGTCGGCCTGCTTCTCAAGTTTGCGCTGCTCTGTCGCAACACGCTGTGCGCGGTTCGCGATCAAAGAAGGTGTGGCACCTGCGGCCAATTTTGATGGTAAGAGGTAGTTACGGGCATAGCCATTCGCGACCTCTTTCAGGTCGCCCGCCTGTCCCAGGCCCTCGACATTTTGTAACAGAATCACTTTCATTACGTATAAAACTCCTCACAGAGGTGGGGCGAAAACCCGTCTGCCTCCTCGCGTCAATTAGTATGGTTGCAAGTATACACCTTACGGTAGGTGAACGCAAGTGCAACAGGAAATACTACAAGGGCGCCCGCAAGGGGAACGCCCCTCCCATATAACGGAGTCACCTGTGGATATGATTCGTGTATGGGAGGGGCGTTCCCCTTGCGGGCGCCCTGGCTACATCGTATTTATGCTTGCTCACAACGGCTAAGTCCTCTATAATGTGCGTATTGTTCATAGAGTATCTTCAAATCAGCACTTATAAAGGACATTTTTCGTATGGATATAGAGGGAACATACACCCTACAGGCTACGCCCACAGAGGTATGGCAATGCTTGCGCGATAAGCAGACACTTCTGCATACGCTGCCCGAAATAGAGCAGTTGGAGCGTGTAGACGAATTTACGCAGAGCCTCGCGCTTCGCCTCACCTACACGCCGCTCGCGGGAACCTACTATGGTACAGTGCAGATTACGGACCGTAAGGACCCGCAGCATTACCATGTGATAATCGAAAGTGTGCGCGACACGCTTAATACGATAAGCGGCGAGGCCACTATTGATTTACAGCAACAGGAGGATACTACGCTCGTGACGTATGTAGCCGACGTGCAACTTAGCAAAAAAGGCATGAGGCTACAACAAACGGTGGTCAAAGGGGCAGTGAAACTGCTTCTACAACAGTTCTTCATGTCTTTAGAGGAACAGTTGTGGCAACAACGCGCCGAAAAGCTCAAACGCGAACAGGAGGCAGCTACTAATCTAGCAAAGCCACAACGTTCTGTTGCTCGCCCACGATCTCTAGGTAATGCAAATATCAAGCAATCGTTCCTGCAGCGTCTCGTTCACCTGCTACGACTCGGCGGAGGCAGTCGTGTGGAAGAGGAACGTTGGACGCAACGTATCCGCCGCGCAACGTTTGCCTCGATGCTCCTCTTTTTAGTATGGGTGGGCACACGTATACCACGCCGCTA
>CAXUHG010000124.1:0-10862 GCA_964250805.1 uncultured Ktedonobacteraceae bacterium
AGTGTTATTGTCTTCGATCTCGACGGTGTGATAACCAGCGAAGAGGCGTACTGGGATACGGCTGGCCTCGTCCTACACGAACTACTCTACAGTCCGCGCTACTGGAACATTGAAAATACCTCTGAACCCTATCAACCTGTAATTTCAGCAGAGGCGAGCCGCAAACTGAGTCGCGGCGTCCTGCCAGAGGCCGCGATTGTAGGTTTCAAGGCGCGATCCATCAATTCCAATTGGGATACTTGCTATTGTGGCTTCTGTCTCTACCTGATTCATTTGTTGGCACTCGTACCAGATAAAGATGCGCTATTTCCCCTTCGACCTGCTGATGATGACTGGATTCTCGCATTTCGAGAGCAGCTAGCGCAGGTGGCAGACAAAAAAATAGAGCCATCGCGCATACTTGAGGCGATTGATAGCCCTGTCTTTCAAGATGTCACGGGGCTTGAACTTATCGAACGCTTCAATACCTATGCAAGTGAGGTATTAGGTAGACCTGTAACATCTGTTTTCACACGCTATAGCTCATCGTGGAAGCTTTGTAGCGACATCTTCCAGGAATGGTATCTAGGCGACGAGTTCTATACACGCGACTACGGACATGCACCCAAACAAAGCGGCAAATATGGCTGTATACATTTTGAGGAGCCGTTGTTGCCGATTGCAAAAATACAGGCTACTCTTGAGACACTGATTGAACAGGGTTATACGCTGGGAGTAGCAACTGGACGACCACGACAAGAAACTGTGGTGCCGCTTGCCGAATATGGCTTGCTCAAGTATTTCGACTCTGAGCGTATTACCACGCATGCAGAGGTAGCGAAAGCTGAGGCTACACAGAGGGCAAGCGGAAATATTGTGTCGCTGGTGAAGCCACATCCCTACCAGTTTCTCTTGGCAGCTAATCCATCGCATCAACATGCTTCTTATAGCCAAAGTATACAGCCATTTGTCGTTGTTGGTGATACGCCAAGCGATATAAATGGAGGACGTCTAGCTGGTGCTATAACTGTTGCTGTGTTGACTGGAGCGAGAACGGCAACCGCACTTTTAAGACTAGAGCAAAGTGTGCCTGACTTTATCATAAACGACGTGACACAATTGTCGTTGCTGATGCAGCAGGTAGATGACCTTGCGACGATTCAGAAATTGCAATTTAAGGAGCGTGAAAAGGCCGAGCGTCTCCTTCGCTTTTGGTTTGTACGTCATATGCATGTCGAAGTGGAGCATGTCACGCTTACACCAAAAGCGGTATCGTTGAATTCCTTCAACGGCTTCTATCAAGTAGGCGGCAAAGAGTATTTTTTCAAGACACATGTCGAGGAAAAGGGCATCTTGGAGGAATATTATCATGCGGAAGTGTTGCGGAACGCTGACTACAACATCGTCAAACCCTTGCGCACATTGCATGAGAACGGGCAACAAATGGTTATCTATCCCGTTGTGTACTGGCCCGTCATGTTCGACTTGATGCGCTCTGTTGAAACAGGGCAAGCAACGGATGATGTTACTATAGATACTCTTGTTGAGGCTGAGCGGCGTGAATGCGAGCGTTTGTTGGCTATTTATGCTAGAACGCTTTCTCCTACTAGCGCAGAAGAGAACGCTCTAGCACCTATTCATCAACTCTTCTGGCATCGCCTCACTGGGGGACGCCTCGCAGGATATTATAGTGGGAAGTCTATTGCGTTGCCTTCGGAGGGAACGAAGGGTGCGATAAATCGGACCCCTACATTCGTCCGAGGGCATGATAAATCAGGCCCCTACAGTTTCTCGGTATCTGGTGGAGATATCAATAATGATGTTGTTGCTTTTGAGACGCTTCTTTCGTATACATGGCGTATCAATGGTGTGCAACAACGCTACACATTAGGCGAATTGATTGAGCGTGCGATAGACGTGCTTAATCCGCACCGTGAAGCTTTTACCATCATTGGGCATGGTGATGCCCACTTTGGCAATGTTTTTCTGGAAAACCAGCGCGACTATCTCTACTTTGATCCGGCTTTTGCAGGTCGGCATTCGCCATTGCTTGATGTTGTTAAACCTCTGTTTCATAACGTGTTTGCAACATGGATGTACTTCCCGTTTGAGATTGCAAAGACGCTGGATATGCAGGTTCGTATCGAAGGCTCAACGCTGGTTGTTGAGCATAACTACACGCTTACGCCTGTTCGTCAAGCTATATTGAGAACAAAGCAAGAGTATCTGCTTGCACCTCTGCTTGCTCAGTTACGTGCTAAAAATGCGTTGCTTGAGAATTGGTTGGAGTTAATGCAGTCAGCGTTGTTGTGCTGTCCCTTATTGACCATGAATTTGCTAGATACGCAACGCATGCCTGTTAGCGTTGGCTGGCTCGGATTTGCACTTGCCGTATTTATGGGGAATAGTGATATAGTATCCAGAGATAGCGGTAACTGGAATCGGGAAGAAGGATAAAGGGCATGATCGCATTAATTGACTATGGTGCGGGAAATATTCACAGTATCGAGAAGGCACTTGAATACGTCGGCGCAACGGTGCAGGTGACGAACAATCCCGCTATCGTTGCCGAGGCAAAGGCGGTAGTGCTACCGGGCGTTGGTTCTGGTGGCTCGGCGATGGCAGAAATGACAAAACATGGTTTGGATGATGCCATTCGGGAGGCTACGCAGCGCGGACGCCCATTTCTTGGCATCTGTCTGGGAATGCAATTGCTGGCAGACCATCATGCCGAGGGTGAAGTCAATGGCCTCGGCTTGTTTCGTGGCACGGTCAAACGCATTCCACATGGCCCGAAAGTTCCGCATATGGGTTGGAATCAGGTGCAGCACCAACAGACAGACCTGCCAATCTTCGCCGACATTCCAGAAGACACCTACTTTTACTTTGCTCACTCTTATTATGTAGAACCGCAAGACCCACATGGAGTTGCGGCAGTCACAGAGTATGGTTCACCATATTGTAGCGTTATTGCGACGGAGCAGGTGTGGGGAACGCAATTTCACCCAGAGAAGAGTGGAAAGCTTGGGCTACAACTGCTACGCAATTTTGTAAAGTGGGTGCAGTCATGATTATTCTTCCCGCGATTGACATCAAAGACGGTCAATGTGTGCGTCTCTATCAAGGCGACTTCGCACAGGCGACCGTGTACGACACCGATCCAGTCCACGTTGCCGAACGTTGGCACAAGGCGGGTGCGAAATGGCTGCATGTCGTCGATTTGGATGGTGCCACACAGGGACATCCCGTGAACATCGACCTGTTTAGACGCATGAAAGAAGCAACGCATATTCATATTGAAGTTGGTGGTGGTATGCGCTTAATGGAACACATCGAGCAGGTTTTTGATACAGGTGTAGACCGTGTGATTCTGGGAACGGTGGCAATCACGAACCGTACATTACTGCAGGAGGCACTTGCACGTTACGGAGACCGCATCGTCGTAGGGCTAGATGCACGCGATGGCAAAATCGCAATCGCAGGTTGGCGCGAGACATCAGAGGTGATGGCGACGGACCTCGCTACCGAACTGAGCGCGTTAGGAGTGCGCCGTTTCATCTACACCGACATTGCGCGAGATGGTGCCCTCACAGGACCGAATATTGAGGCTGTTGCGCATATGCAAGAGGCGATTACCCGCTCCACCACTACCTATTCGTTAATTGCCTCTGGTGGTGTCGGCTCACTGGGAGATTTGCATGTGCTGGCGGCAATGGGAGTCGAAGGTGCTATCGTTGGCAAGGCGTTTTACACTGGCGATATCGACCTACAAGCCGCCATACACGAGCTAGAGAGGTAGCTGGAGTGCTTACAAAGAGAATTATTCCCTGTCTTGATGTCGCTGAAGGGCGCGTGGTCAAAGGCGTCAACTTTGTGAATCTACGTGATGCTGGCGATCCGGTCGAGCTTGCCAAATTCTATAATAGCGAAGGTGCCGACGAACTCGTGTTTCTCGATATCACGGCTTCTTATGAGAAACGTGCGACTATGCTCGACGTGGTACGGCGTACAGCCGAGCAGGTATTTATTCCTGTCACCGTCGGTGGTGGCATCCGCACGCTGGAAGATATTCGCGCTACGCTGAGTGCTGGTGCAGATAAGACCTCGCTGAACACTTCTGCTGTGCAAAATCCCCACATTCTACGAGCTGGTGCGGAACAATTTGGAGCGCAATGTATTGTACTTGCCATCGACGCGCGTGCAAACGGGGCAATGCCAAGCGGCTACGAAGTGTTTGTGCATGGTGGGCGCACTCCAACGGGAAAAGATGCCTTGGAATGGGCACAACAAGGAGTTGCACTTGGGGCCGGCGAAATTCTCTTGACGAGCATGAACCGTGATGGTACCAAACAGGGCTACGATTTGACCCTGAACGCCAGGATATCAGACTTAGTATCCGTACCCGTGATTGCCTCCGGCGGCGTGGGAACTTTAGAACACTTCTATGATGGGTTAACCGTTGGCAAGGCTGATGCCGCACTTGCTGCCTCGATCTTCCATTTCGGCGAATTTCGGGTATGCGATGTGAAGCAGTATCTGCAAGCAAGAAATGTCGTTGTGAGGCCGTGTTTGAACTTCGAGTAAGAAAGTTGAGTCGAAAAGCGTTATGCTACAGTTTGATCGCCAGGGTCTTATTCCAACCGTCATCGTCGATGATGCGACGGACGAAGTGCTGATGGTTGCCTTCATGAATGAAGAGGCGTTGCAAAAAACACGCGAGACGGGCCAGACGCATTTTTTCAGCCGTTCGCGTAACACTCTCTGGCATAAAGGTGAGCAATCGGGCAATATACAAGAGGTGCGCGATATCTTTGTGAATTGTGAGGAAAATAGCCTCCTGCTACGTGTTGTGCAACATGGTGGTGCTGCCTGTCACGAGGGCTACAAAAACTGTTACTATCGCCGTCTGTTGCCCAATGGCACCTATGAAACTGTCGCAGAGCGTGTTTTCGATCCCGAAGAAGTATACACAAAGCCTACTGCCACAGAGACTACAAACGCTCCCTCGTCTCAGGAAGATGAATTTCATATAGACGAAGAGCATGTGCATGTCGAGGTGCCGGAAGAGCTACGAGTCAAGATGAGGCAACTCTACGGTGTATACCTGTACCTGCGTGACCACGATATGAGCGAGCAGTCGAACACCTCGCGCCTCTTGCAAGAGCATAGCCAGAGCTATCTCGTCTCGCGCTTAGCTGATGAACTACAAGAACTGGTGGACGTACAAAACGGAGAACACGTCCATGCCGGACGCGTACCCGACACAATTCTTGAGGGGAGTCAGGTCGGCTACTGGCTGTTCTTAATTGCCGCCACTCTCCAGCTGAACTACAACGACTTTGCCCCCCACGAAGCTCTCTTACAAGGATACGAGGCGCACCTAGACGAGGGCGCAATGCTCGAACAATGGCAAGAGTGTCTTCGCCTTGCCGCCGAGAGTCAGTCGAAAGCGATAGCACAGGGGTTACGTCTAGGCTTCTCACTTGTAGGCTGGGCTTGTGCCGAGGCGAAAATCAGCCCTATTATGCCCGTTGAGTTCGACCTGGATCAGATGAGGCGTAAGGGGTTGGTGAAGTAGATTGTAATTTACCGTTCTAAGCGGTTATAATGAAATGTAGGATAAGTCGCCGATTTTTTGCTGTAAAGTAGTGACATGAAAAACTATTCTGTCATGTTTCATATCAAATTGTGTTGTGTGATATAGAAAGACGTTTCTTCAAGGTGAAAGGAAGTGTGTACGAATGAGTATTCAAGCTCTCTCCAATACACAGGTACAGGAAACTCGACCCATCATTGCAGGGAAGAGATTTGACCTTATATTTTGTGGTGCCGTATTGTGGCTTGTTGGTGGAACCTTTACCGATGCGTGGGCGCATAACAACATTCCCCGCCTTGAGACGTTTTGGACGCCCTGGCACGCTATACTCTACTCTGGACTCTTGGTCTTGATCGCGAGTCTTACAACCGTTCTCGTCATCAACCGACGACGCACAAGTAGTTGGCGTCAAGCTATACCACAAGGATACACACTCGTCTACCTTGCATTGCCATTGATGGTACTCGACGGGTTGGCTGATATGACTTGGCACCTGCTTTTTGGGGTGGAGCAGAACCTTGATGCACTCTTTAGCCCGACGCATCTCACAGGAATAGTTTGTATCTCACTGTTCGCTACCGGCCCTTTGTACTCAATGTATATTCGTAGGGTCGTCCCATCAACCTTTAGCGACTACTTTTTACTTGCAACGGCAGTATTGATTCCATATGTGTTGCTGGTTAATATCCTTCAGTCTTTTAGCGTTTTCGCTCAATCTTGGCCTACGACAACGCCTCGCGACTTCTCGATTGGGCAACTGGCAGGTATTGGCGGAATGGCTCTTCACGCAGCGTTATTCACGTTTTTTGCACTTCATGTTTCACGCTTCTGGAAGCTCAAGCCAGGAATGTTTACCTATATTCTCGGCGTTGTTGCTGTCTGCTTATCCGTCATGAACCAGCAATGGTTTACGATTCCTGTTTTTATACTTGGTGGCATGCTCATTGACCTTGCCTACTGGTATCTAAAACCCTCTCCAACACGTATTCTACAGATGCGTCTCTTTTCTTTGGTTGCAGCCGCTGCTCCTTATGCAGTGTACATGATTTGGGTTTCTGTCACCATGCCTATCGTATGGACAGTGCATATGTTGATTGGTTCTGTCTATGTACTGATGATGCTAGGCTGGGGTCTGTCATACTTGGTCTACCCGCCACAGCGTCCAGCGACAACTCATGTTCCAGAGAGCGAGTAGTCGTACATCTCGTATTACGAAGATAGGAGGAGCGGGCGATGCCCTCGACAGATAATACTAATTCGAGCGCGATATATGGCAAATTGATGGCACGCCCTACTATTCCAGCGGGAGAGAAGTCTGTCACTAGCGGACTTCTCTCCTTTCGCTTAGAGGATGCATCCAGTGTGCTTCTTTATGTTCCTTCCAATTATCGCACCGATAGCCCTCCACCTCTGGTTCTTATGTTGCACGGAGCAGGAGGCAATGCTCGTGGTGGCCTGACATCATTTCTTCCAGTATATGTTTTCGTATAACTATTCTGTCGCGGATTTTGTCGTTGCGCGAAGGCTTCTCCTTTCAAGAATGGATGCCATCTGCTCAAGAAATGTCCAAAAAAAGTGCATATGTGCCGCTGACGTTTCGCGTTGCATACCCTCAATGCTGGAAAACCAGGAAACCGGATGCTGAATGCGAAGACATAATACTCCAAGCACCTGATTTCCAGCTTTCAATGGCAGAAAGCGCAAAATCGTGATTGGTCCAATGCTACTGTATTGACTAATTCGGCTTACCTTATCCTGATAATCTGGATTGGGAGGAATGCGCTTCTCAAGCATACGTCCCTGCGTCATTGACTGAACAGCAAGCATCCGTTGTTCTGGCGTCAAGTTCATTCCCTTGCTCTCAAGTGTAGCTTCAAAGGGGAGCGCAAGTGTTCCCTCTGAATCTGCAAACAATACTCCACATGCACGTACTCCCCACGAGGCAAACACACGAATCAGAGACTCATTGCAGAATTCGAGCAAATCCTCGAAACTTTCCTGTGAGTTGCTGAGGTGAACCAACTCATAGAGAATTCGCGCCTCTTGCTCGCGGCGTTGCGCCACGGCAGCACGCTCTCGTATGACTACCATCAACTGACTGGTAAAAAGTGCTGTTGCTAGGAAAATGAGTAGCGCAATCCATTCCTCCCAGCGATTGATGGTGAACATATAGAGAGGAGGCACCAGGAAGTAGTCAAAAGAGAGAACAGCAGTAACACACGCCATCACCGCCGCAAAGAAGCCAAAGCTACTTGCCAACACGAGAATCACTGGTAGATAGAGAATTGAACTATTGGGAATGCTTGGATAGAGTCGAAAGACATCTATCAATCCCGTTATAGCCAACGCACCACCGATAGATAAAACGCCTTCAAGCAGGATACGAAGCCGACCCTTTGTTTTCCTCCTCTCAAGAGTTGGAATATGGGGAGTCATGCTCATCAGAATGTCCTTTATTTTCTATATATTTGGTAGAATGAAGCTTCAAAAGTTATGTTACACGGGTATTACTGGTTCCAGTGGTTGCCGTTTTTCCCGCGCTCTACTGGGAAGTTGCTGTGGAACGCTCGTCACGATGATATCCTGGTGGAAGAGTAACGACCACTTCAACTGGAATGCGGTCTGGTTGTGCAGCACGTACTCCCACCAATGGGCGACTACGAACTCTGGCAGAATGACGTTTACGGCGTAATCGGGGTAAAGTTCGTGCATGGAGTCGATGTAGTTCAACAATGGACGCGACAGAGAGCGATAGGGCGATTCAATCACCACTAACTCCGTCTTCTCATCAGGAGAGAGATGCTTTTTCCACATATCCCAGTCGTGACGTACCTTGTCCTCATCTTGACTTTCGATAGTCACATGAACAGCAACAACGTAGTCCGAGATTGAACGAGCATAGGCGAGGCTCTGTTTTGACGCCTTATCCAGTCCTGCGATTGGCACGATGAACATATGCTTGACCTGTTTGGGGTGAGCAGGAATAAGTGTTGCACTTGCGACTCGCAACAGTCCCCTTTGCTTGATTGATTGCTTATAGGGAGAGATGTCTGTCACGATAATTCCTGGACGGAAGAGCAGCGACGCTTTTAACTGAATAGCGATACGATTGCGTAGAAAGTATTCCGACCAGTGGTCAATCTCAACCTCTGGCAAGATAACCGTTAACGTATCAGTAGGAAACTCTTTGTGAACGTTGTCAATATACGCAAGAATTTGTCGTGAAACAGTGCGCTGTGTGAGGTCTATAACCTGTAATGGTGTGCGCTCATCTTCGGCGAATTGTTGTTGCCATGCATCCCATGCAGCTTGTAACGCCTCTGCTTTCCCTTTGTGGCTAGAGATATGAATAGCCACAACATTTGCCGAGATGGAGCGGGCATATGAAACGCTTTGCTTGACGATGGCATCCAGACCAGCAACAGGCACGACAAGACGATGATGAATGTCGGCGGGTCGAATTGGAATCTCTGAGGTACGTTCATGTTCGACGCGTGTATAGTGACGGTGAATTAGCTCAAGCATGATGACTAAAACAGGAATAAGCACAACTACGACCCATGCTCCCGCAAGAAACTTCGTAGAGGAGATAATGATTGCTACTAGTAACGTTACCAGTGCGCCAAGACCGTTGATTATAATGCTCCGTACCCAGTTTTTCTGTGTCGCTCGTAAACGCCACCAGTGAAGTACCATTCCCCCTTGAGAAAGCGTAAACGACATAAACACACCCACAGCATACAGATTGAGCAGTTGAGACGTATTGCCCTGGAATGCAATGAGCAACAAACTTGCAAGTACTGCTAAAAACACGATGCCAATTGAAAAAGCTAGTCGATCACCTCTAAAGGCAAACTGGTGTGGGAGGTAGTTATCTCTGGCTAATAACGAAGCTAGACGTGGAAAGTCAGAGTAACTTGTGTTAGCGGCCAAGGTCAAGATAAACAGTGTTGAAATCTGGAAGACTGGATACATGAAGTACAAAGGTCCCGTAAATACTGATCCGGCAATTTGCCCAATTACTGTAGGATTCCCCTGTACGTTTGCTTCAACGCCATTCGTGACCGCTAATAAAGAGATACCGATAAACAATACGCCTAGAATGACAGCCATCCAAACTAGAGTAGTTGCTGCATTACGTGGCTCCGGCTTCTTGAAGGCTGGAATGCCATTGGAGATAGCTTCAACGCCGGTCATAGCAGTACAACCTGCAGCGAAAGCTCTCAGGATGACGAAAAATCCGAGTGTTTCTATCGATTTCGTATACGGATGGAAGGTTCCAAAGACGGGCTGATGGCGAATAGCAAAGGCTTGAATGCAGCCAACAACAATCAGTAGCAGGGCACTACCAATAAAAAGGTATGTTGGCAATGCAAAAATAGTACCCGACTCACGTACACCGCGTAGATTTACGACAGTGATAAGTATAACAAGAACAACGTCTATTAATACTACATATGGTTGCAAGTTAGGAAAGAGTGTTGCTAAGGCTAACACACCTGCAGAGATACTCACAGACACAGTGAGTACGTAGTCGATCATGAGAGATGCGGCTGCTATCAAACCAGCTAAGGTACCTAAATTGTCCTTTGCTACGATGTATGATCCACCACCGTTGGGATATGCAGGGATAGTTTGACGATAAGAGAGAGCCACAATAGCCAGCAAGGTCACGATAGCAAAGCTGATAAAGAGAGTGGGCCAAAGATTTTTTGATCCAACTCCAACTTCTAACAAAAGTGAGTATATAATAGCTTCCGTAGCATATGCGACTGACGAGATAGCATCCGAAGAGAGAACAGCTAATGCCTTAAACTTTGTCAGACGTTCGTTTTCCTGTTGGGCTGTCGCAATGGGCGCACCAATCAGAACACGTTTCACTTTATATCTGAAACGTCCAAACTTATCTCTAGGAATTTCTGTTTCAGATGTCGCCTCAAATGTACCATCGTCCACGCGTCGCAAAGAGGAGCGCGTTGCATAAGTCTTGCGCACCCGTTGATCGCCGGGCCTCGTACCCTGTATGACCTCTGTACGCGCAAGTTGTCCTGTGGGGTTTGCATCGCTTTGTGTTCTTGCTACACCACTTGTACCTCTGGTTGCCCAGTTTTCCCCATCTATATTCTCTTCTGACGAAAAGCCTTCTTGTTTTGAAGCCATGAATTGCACATCCTCATGTTCTAAAGAAAGAATAGTTACTACTCTTTCAATGTACTGCATAGAACCTAAAGACATGCTCAAGAAAGGCAGCAGAAATCTAAAGATATGCTAAAGAAGCTCATCTTTA
>CAXUHG010000124.1:10962-16342 GCA_964250805.1 uncultured Ktedonobacteraceae bacterium
GGTGACTCAAACACCTCGTCGGTCACTTCTAATGCATCCAGGCCGTATTTCTCGTATATTTCTTGACCTAGTTTTGTCTCTGTGTTATGTAGGGCTGGTAGGCAATGCAGGAATTTAGTATCGGGATTATGCGTCATTGCCATAAGCCGACTGTTCACCTGATATGGAAGCATTTGCTGAATACGCTCTCCCCACAGGTCTGCATCCTCACCCATCGACACCCATACATCCGTATAAAGGAAGTCACAGCCACGTACAGCATCTTCAACGTTCTCGGTTAACGAAATATGTGCCCCCGTTTCTCTAGCGAGAGTATTGACTTCGTGAAGGTGATTTTCAGAAGGCCACGTCTGTTGAGGACCCGCTAAACGAATGTCCATGCCTAACTTCGCGGCACCAATGAGCAACGAGTCGGCAACGTTGTAACTAACATTACCCAGGAAACACAAAGAGATATCCTTTAGCGGTTTCTGTGCAGACTCCTGCATCGTAAGCAAGTCAGCTAATATCTGCGTCGGATGTGCTTCATTGGTCATACCATTCCAGACTGGAATACCTGCGAAGCGGCCCAGTTCTTCGACCTTTGTCTGCAGAGAGCCTCGGTACTCGATGCCGTCATACATGCGGCCTAGAACGCGTGCCGTGTCCTTCATCGACTCTTTGTAGCCGATATGCGAGCCACTTGGTCCGAGATAGGTAACGTTTGCCCCCTGATCGGTTGCGGCAACCTCGAAGGCGCAACGGGTACGCGTCGAATCCTTCTCAAAAATAAGAGCTATTTGCTTACCTTTAAGATGCTGTATCTCTGTTCCCGCATATTTTGCTGCTTTAAGCTCAGCCGAAAGTTGCAACAAATATCGAATTTCTTGCCCTGTAAAGTCTTCTAACCTTAGAAAATTTCTATTCCTCAAATGAAAGCTCATACTTATTGCTCCTTTACCCTTTCGTAGAGACCCGATGTATCGCGTCCGCCGCGCGATTTATCGCCTATAATTCGTCTGCCCTACTAGCCTATAGGCGATAAATCGGACTCGGACGCGATACATCGGGTCTCTACGAAAAACATTGAGAATTACGACTCCACTTTGAGGAAACACGAGGCTATCATAGCGTCCAGAGCATATGAAAAGAAGATACGCCAGATGCTCGTCGGCTTTGACGAAGTATGCATTTACTTTAGATTACAGATGTAGGGTACGTCAAGAGTAACACTCACCGATTCTTTTGTATGTTGTAAAATAGTATCCTCACTTCCTGCAATAAAAATGCAGGAACTTCAATAAGAGAAAAGGATAAAATACAGTATGTCGTCAATACGTGCCGTTATCTTCGATCTTGGTGGAACGCTGATTGATTGGCCTGATTATATTGAGGACCTGCCTCGCCGCTGGGGACTCTCTTACTCGTATCTTATCTCTACTCTGCCGCGTACCGATTGGCCTTCACAGGATAAGTATGTGCAGGCGATGCGCGAGGCAGAACAGGATCACTGGCGGCTCGTCGAAACGGTACAGGGTAGCACTCAACCTCAAACACTGATACGCAATGGTTTTAATAAGTTAGGAATAGAGGTGAGCGAGAAAGAGATTCTTATCGCCCTAGACGGCTATGAACAGGCAATCAACGGCTGGGCTTCTGTATTTCCTGATGCAGTCGAAACGCTCGCCGAACTACGGAAACGAGGTTATCGCATCGGGCTACTCTCAAATACATGGTGGGCTGCCTCGTGGCACAATGCTGAGATTGCTGCACATGGGCTTTCACCGTTACTTGACGAGATTACTTATACCTCTGATTTGCCGCACTCAAAGCCACATCCCTCTGTATTCTTGCATGTGGCGCAACGTTTGCAGGTAGCACCACAAGAATGCGTTATGGTCGGAGATAGAATAATCGACGACGTTGGTGGTGCTATGAACGTTGGCATGCGTGGCATATGGCGCAAAACTGACTATCCGTGGCCCAAACCTGAAACGATCACTCCCACTGCTGTTATTAACAATTTATCAGAATTGTTACTCATTTTAGACGATTTAGTCTGAGCGAAGGGAAATCGCTGATGGTTGCATCGAGTGCTGTAATCTCCGATTGGATACATAAGTGGAGCGTTCTCTTTGTCGAGAACATCGTCTTCAATACCACTGACCCCGACCAGATTGCGACTCTCATTGACGATTTTTGTCGGCGCGAATTGGCATCGCCCGTTGCGACATTTCTTTTCTACGAGTCCAGCATAGGCGCGGTCTGTGGTGTGAAGCTTAGTGATGGTCGCCGCGTCGTACTAAAAATTCACCAACCTTCGCGTTCGCTCGATTTTCTAAATGCTGTGATACAGGTACAGCGTTATCTTATAGCCGATAACTATCCCTGTACAAAGCCTTTGCTCACTCTAAAACCAATTGCGGATGGTACCGCGACGGTGGAAGAACTAGTTGATGAGGGTGTCTATCGAGATGCACACAATTCCGCTATCCGTCGCTCGATGGCTGAGATGCTGGCATGGCTCTTGAAACTAACCTGGACTCCTGAGATAATTCCTGGCTTGCAACTCTCTGCCCTTGATTTACGTTTGCCATCTGGAACTACCTGGCCTACGCCACATAGCAAGCTGTTCGACTTTGAGGCAACCACAAAGGGTGCGGAATGGATAGATACTATTGCACGTCGGAACCAAGAAATGAAATTGCAGGGAGCAGGGCAACTTGTGGTTGGTCATATGGATTGGGGTGTTAAACATTTTCGCTACCTACCAGATGAACGTGTGCGCATCATTTACGATTGGGATAGCTTGGTGCTTGAAAAGGAGCCGATTATCGTAGGATATGCTGCGTCATACTTCACCTACACGGAGTTCTTCGATATCGAACGGTTGCCATCGCGCGAAGAGTCGCAGGCATTTATCGCGGAATACGAAGTAGCTCGTGGTAAACCGTTTACGCTCGATGAGCGCAAGACGTTGGATGCTGCAATGATATAGGGGCTTGCCTATGGAGCGCGTTGTGAACATTCTCTTCATCCAAACGAGCAGTATTATCCAGAGGGGAGTAGTCGCGCTCTGCTACAAATGTATGTGTAGATAAGGACAAGGACCGATGGCAAAATCTCAATTTTCAATTGCACGCAAAGACGAAGAGATGTTAGCGATTCCTCCTTGCTCGCCATTCGTGGTCGAAGATATGAGCCTCCCTTACTCCCACTACACTGAAGAATCTACCGACCTCTTCCATATCAATCAGTTGTTCGCTGATCACTGACCGGATATTGCTTATGTGCCTGGGGCGGACTTCTGTACCACTGTTCGAGCACTGATGCATATCTTCACTATTTCGACGAGGTGTCCTGCAGATGCTTATTCTCTAGATCAGCAGGATCAGGTCGAGCGCGATTGGAGGAGACCGGCGATGAGCAGCTCGACCATGCGGCGAGCATTGTAGCGTGGGTCATTGTCGGCACCAACGCAGAGGTTGCCAATGCCATGCATCAGTTCGTAGGCATCAATATTGGCAGTGATCTCGCCAGCTTGGGCGGCAGCAGCAAGCAACTGAGCACACACAGGCACGAGGCGGTCAAGGAAGTAGGTATGCAACGCGGCGAAGCCGACTCTATCGTGTTGCAGGGCTGCTGCGAGTCCATGCTTCGTGACCAGGAAATCAACGAAGAGGTTGACCCACTGACCGAGTGCCGCATGTGGTGAGCCACCATTCGCCAGCAGGACCGAACCAGCCTCGGCGCATGCCTCAACCTGATGGCGGTACACGGCAACAATGAGGTCAGCCCGCGTCGGGAAGTGGCGGTATATCGTCCCCATCCCAACGCCAGCCGCCGCCGCGATATCACGCACGGGTGCCTGGACCCCGGACGTGACGAACACGGCGGCGGCGGCGGCGAGCAACGCCTGCTCATTGCGCTGTGCGTCGGCCCGAATCTTTCGGGCTGGTTGCCCTGTCCTCTCGTCGTTGGTAATCATCGCTTCATTCCCACTCTCTCATAAGTACTTGGCAAGCGGAACTTTGTTCCGTATACTAATATAGTGGAGCATTGCTCCACTGCCATCTGGAACTACCTGGCCTACGCCACATAGCAAGCTGTTCGACTTTGAGGCAACCACAAAGGGTGCGGAATGGATAGATACTATTGCACGTCGGAACCAAGAAATGAAATTGCAGGGAGCAGGGCAACTTGTGGTTGGTCATATGGATTGGGGTGTTAAACATTTTCGCTACCTACCAGATGAACGTGTGCGCATCATTTACGATTGGGATAGCTGTAACTTGTGACTTTGCAGTGGAGCGAAGGTCCACATGACGCCTTTTGAGTCTTGCGAGTACTCCATTTTCGTTGCTCCAAAAGAGCACCACATGTCTGGGATACCTGGTAAACAACAACTAAGAGAGACCCATCCTAATATGGCTCGGAGCCTTAATAACTTAGCAAAACTCTATCATGATCAGGGAAAGTACGCTGAAGCGGAACCGTTGTATCAAGATGCCATAACGATTTATGAACGGCATGTGAAAGCTCCACATCCCGACATCAGATCTTGCCTCAATAATTTAGGAACCCTTTACATAACACAGGGAAAGTACGCTGAAGCGGAACCGTTGTTGACGCGTGCATTAGCAATCTTAGAACAGCAGTTGGAACTGCTACATCCCGATCTAGCTACTAGTCTCGACAACTTAGGCTACCTCTATCGGAATCAGGGAGAGTATGACAAGGCAGAGCCATTATTTAAGCGTGCCCTAGATATTCGTAGACAACAGTTAGGAGAGACCCATCCCGACACTGCTAATAGCCTTGAAATTTTAGGGGTACTCTATTACAACCAGGGGAAGTATACCGAAGCAGAGCCATTATTGGAGCGTGCGCTAGATATTCGTAGACAACAGTTGGGGGTCGAGCATCCTAAAACCATAATCAGCTTCAGCAATCTAGCCATCCTCTATCAAGCTCGAGAAAGGTATGCGGATGCCGAACCATTATTACAACGTACTCTCGCCATCCAGACAAAGGCATATGGAACGAATCATCCTAATACTGCAATTGCTCTCAATAACTTATCTGCACTTTATATAGCACAGGAGAAATATATTGAAGCAGAGGCGTTATTGAAGTGTGCTTTAGTGATTCAAAAGCGGCATATGAGTATGGCTAACCCCACGACACAGTTGATTTATAAGAATTATCTTACTCTTCTGCAGAAAATGGGACGTGATGTGAAGCAAGGACGTTGGAAATGGGCACTTAGTTTCTTTGGACGGTGAGGTATCATATCTCAGAATCAGCCGTCTCATATGTCTCGAAAGCGTTGGTTTGCTGAGACGTGAACGGTGGGGGGGGGATATTTATTATGTTGGTGGTGGAATTTATAAGGCCGCCG
>CAXUHG010000125.1:0-16162 GCA_964250805.1 uncultured Ktedonobacteraceae bacterium
TCACATTATCTACGGTGCGTCAGAATGCCGATAAGCCCGACTTGGGGATTGCAACATGACCGAACTTGCACCGGAACGTGGGCTATCACCGAGTCCGAATGCCGATAAGCCCGACTTGGGGATTGCAACTTGCATATGCGTGTTGCTCTAGGAGTGATGGTGTGACGTCAGAATGCTGATAAGCCCGACTTGGGGATTGCAACCGCTCACAGACACTCACCGTGTTCCTGTACACGCCAGGTCCGAATGCTGCTTAGCCCAACTTGGGGATTGCAACAGCAAAACGAACTTTTGTTTTGTGCTGAGGCCATAGTCCGAATGCTGCTTAGCCCGACTTGGGGATTGCAAACGGTACAGGAGTTGCACCATCCAGACTATATGAACACATTAGAAAATTACAAGGACCTACTCAAAAAAATAGGGATGCAAGAAGAATTTCTGAATACATACTCAACCTAGTCCTCTACTCGCATTTACATCGAAGCCCAGTTTCCCTTCTCGCGTGGCAATTCGCTAACAGCATCTATCCTGGTACTACCTCCTTCAGTTCAGCATCACGTGAGTCAATTGGCAAGACTTGACAGTCGTCGGGCGCGAACGAAAGCAGGACTTTATTCCCCACCTCAAAACTTCTCGAGAGATGGTTAGGCATATCTGCGGTGAGCGTGGTATTGTCATTGGTAAGTACATGGAAACGCGTGAATGATCCTAGGAAAGTACGCAGTTCAATAACGCCCGCGACGTGGTTATTGCCTCGCTCTGTTCCTACATCCGTATCAGGCAACAGTGAAACCTCCTCTGGACGCACAACGATGAGTACCCTCGCCCCATTATGCAGGTGTCCAAGATGTGAGGTAGAGATTGTGTACTCGCCGACCTTACATACACCCTCTGATACAGACTCAACGATGCCATTGAATTGATTGCTGTTTCCAATGAAGGTAGCAGCAAAAATGCTATTGGGGTTGCTATAAATTTCTTCTGGTGCGTCGAGTTGCTCGATTCTGCCTTTTGCCATGACCGCGATACGATCAGAGATTGCCAGTGCCTCTTCCTGATCGTGCGTGACATAGATTGCGGTCATCTTGAGTTGCTGCTGAATGCGGCGAATCTCGTTACGCAGCGAGACGCGTACTTTGGCATCAAGTGCTGAAAGTGGTTCATCGAGCAATAAAACTTTCGGTTCAATGGCAAGTGCGCGGGCAAGTGCGACACGTTGCTGCTGTCCACCAGAGAGTTGGTGCGGATAGCGTGAACCCATCTCGCCTAGTCCCACAAGTTTCAGCAGTTCAGCACAGCGTTGCCGCACTTGGTCTTTCGGAAGTTTTTTGATTTCCATACCAAACGAAACATTTTGAGACGCAGTGAGATGTGGAAAGAGTGCGTATGATTGGAAGACCATACCCATTGGGCGTTTATTGACCTGACGGCGAGTGATGTCTTCTCCATCAAGTGTAATAGTGCCCTCCGTCGGTATCTCGAAGCCTGCAATCATGCGCAGAATGGTGGTCTTGCCACAACCACTTGGTCCGAGTAGTGTCAGAAACTCGCCCTGATTGATGGAAACGTTGATATGCTCTACTGCTGCGGTAGAGCCGAAGTATTTTGCGATGCCTTCTAATTCAAGAAAAGCCATAGTTGTTTCCCTCTATTTCACAGCTACAATTTGAACATTTTGTCGTCTACCACCAACATTACGTCCAACGAAAAGGAGAATGACGAGGACACAGACGAGTGTGAAGAGAAAACTAAGAATCGAGAGCGAGGCAGCTTTATGTGCGTCGCTTTGCCCTATCTGATTCAGGTAAATCGGAAAGGTATAGATACCGAACAGCGAGGAAAGCGTAAATTCACCCATAGTAGTCGAGAAGGTCAACAGTGCTGCACTTACCACACCTGGGAGAATGTTGGGTAGCACAATCGTTAAAAATGTGCGCCACCAGCCACCACCAAGACTGTATGATGCCTCTGCGAGGACGCGTGTGTTGATTGCACGCAGACTATTATCAATTGGACGATAGACGAATGGCAGCGACACAACGACAGAGGCACAGACCAACAACGGCGGTGTGTTCACAATATTGAACGGTGGGGTACTGAGTAGTGGCACGAGGCCAAGTGAAAGAATATTAACGAAGATGTTTGAACCACCATACACCTCACTAAGCCCCACGGCGAGCAGAATTGCAGGCACCGTAAACGGAACGAGCGAGAGAAAATCCAGCAACGGGCGAGCCTGTGGCAAACGTAACTGCATCCAATACGCCGTTGGAGTGACTAACACAACTGCAAGTATGGTTGAGGCCAGCGACAACTCTAGTGAGAGCAGCAACGTATTCGAGAAGTCTTTGTCAGCGAATATTTGCTGGTAGCTCCTCAAATCAAGGCCACTCCCCCCTGAAAGACCAAAGAGCAGTGTCGCGCCCAATGGAATCACAAGGTAGAGGACAAACAGCACCAGAAAGAGGAAATCCCATCTGAATGGGAGGCGTGCCGCTTGTTTTCTTTGTAGACTCATGATGCTTACCTTCCTTGCCATCTGCTTGCGCGACGAAGCATTGCGGTATAGAGTGTGACAGCGAGCAACAGGACGACGAACATACCAACGGCAAGCGCATTCGCCAATCCAGGATCAACGCTCACATTGCCATCGATGGCAAAGGCAATCTGAATCGTCACAAGATTAATATTTCCTTGCGCTAATGCAAAGGCTGTAGCAAATGCACCGAGCGAGTTTGCGAACAGTAACATGGTAGCCGCAATGAGCGAGGGCATGAGAACAGGCAGAGCCACACGTCGCCAGTACGTTGCATCTGTGGCACCAAGGTTCGCCGCAGCCTCGCGCCATTCTGGTTTGAGCGCGCTAAGGGCAGGAACAGTCAAAAGAACCATTAGTGGCAACTGGAAATAGGTATAGGTGAGTACAAGCCCAAAAAAGGTATACAAGCTGAAACCGGCATCATAGATGCTGAAGTGAAACAGGTTTTGTAAGAATACCGTTACAAGCCCAGTGACGCCAAGCGTTGACACAAAGGCGAATGCCAGCGGCACACCCGCAAAGTTTGCGGCGATACTTGAAAAGCCAATCAACAGGTTCTTGAGCCAGTTTGCCCGCGAGTTGTACACACCGTAGGCCGCGAAAAAGCCAATAACCGCACCAACAAGTGCTGTAACAACCGAAAGACTAATGCTATTTTGAAATGAATGAAGATATGTCGCACTTGCAAGTAAATGTTGATAGTTGCTGAGCGTAAATGTACCTGTATCACTACTCATGAAACTATCCTGAATGATAATGAGCGCAGGTAGTAACTCAAACAAGAGACAAAAAAGTAAGAATGGGACTAATCCTAACCAGCTAACGAGCGAGTAACTGAGGCGAAACCTTCGTCGAGTCCTTGTAATCGCTTTCGCGGGAGTGGTTGTCGTCGAAGCTTCAGCCGGCGCAGGTATTTGCATTTCCACCACCTCCTACAGAAAACATTTAGTTAATATTTTTTTTTGTGTTTCTTACAAACCCCCCCACACCACTACAAGATATCTTCCTATTGAAATTACTGACCAATAACGGAAGGCCAGTTTTGTGTTATTGTGTCCGAAGCCTTTGAGAGCAGAGCCAGGTCGGTAATGAACTTGACATTCGTGTACTGCTCCGCGACAGGAAGCTTTGCCGCAAGCTCTGCAGGCACCTTGCCTGCATCTACCAGTTTCTGATAACGTGCTGGATGTGCGTACCCCTTCAAGAAGAACAATTGTCCTTCGTCAGAGAAGATGTATTCAATCCACAGGCGTGCGGCAAAAGGATCAGGCGCAGTCTTGTTGACGATAGAGACGTAAGGGCCAGCAACCGAACCATCAGAAGGAATCACAACTTTGAGATGGGGCTTGCCGTTGAGCAAGTCACGGTAACCAAGCCCAGCGAAGTCCCACATGATACCAATGGCAACTTCACCCTTGGTCATGTTGGCGAGGTTCGCACTGGCGGGAGTGAAATTGCCCTTCTGCTTTAACTGCTTGAAGAAGTCGATACCCGGTTGAATATCGTTAATGCTCCCGCTCTGTGCAAGTGCTGCTGAGTAGACCCCGATGAAGGCAACGTTCGACTGACGTGGATCACCGCCGATGCCAACTTGATTCTTGTAGTCGCCTGTGAGCAAGTCTTTGAACGAGGTCGGTTCGTTCTTCACAATATCGGTGTTGATAACGAATGCTTGCGTACCATAGTACGCAGTACACCAATTGCCATCAGGGTCCTTGAGGTTATCAGGAATGTCAGCCCAATTCGCTTGTTTGTACGGTGTGACAAGCCCTTGCTTCATCGCCTGGGGACCGAACTTAAATCCGACCTGACTAATATCGCCGTGAGCATGTGATTCCGACTTTTTGAACACTTCGAGGTCCTTTGCGGAAGAAAGCTCCGCTTCGGCCTGATACTGCACCGGTACGTATTTCGCAGCATAGCCTGCAAGAGTGTCTTTTTGGTCAACCCATTCTGGTGCAATACTGATAGCTTGTAGCTTGCCTTCCTTCTTTGCATTCGTAATTAACGTCTGCATGTCAATTGGGCCAGCCATGTTCACATTACTTCCTGCCGTGGTAGACGTGCTAGAAGAGCTACTGCATGCTTCTAAAAAGGATGCTAGCGCGAACGAGGACACACCAAGCGCACCAGCTTGCTCAAGGAAACGGCGACGGCTGCTGGGAGCGAACGCATTCCCAAATTGTTCCTGATTACTCATGAATGAAGATACCTCCGATTGCCTCAATGGGTCACAAATGTGTTCGCGTATGTATCTCAATGCTCATAAAAAGTAGCACAGCGAAATACGCTTTGTGACACTGTAGACGTATGGATTGTGCGACGTGGGTAATGATAGTAGGACGTGGGGTAGAATAGAGAATGCAGAGCTTTAGTACCGAGAACTCATGCATCAGCTTTTTGCTTGTCCAGGACACGTTTCAACAATCCAACCAGAGCGATGGTGCCGAACCATACGGCGGTAATTACCCATGCGCGTCGTTTATCTGTTTCTGGCATAGTGTTTCTCCTAATTTCAGCATCGCCCTTGCGATATTCTCACTGGGCGCGTTTGTTACGGTAATTCTGTTCACTGCCTTTGGCCTCACGTCCAAAAGCATCGAGTTTACAAAAGCGGACGAGGAAGATATCGTAGCCGAGGGTTCGCTGAGTGCGGCGGTGGACTAGACGACTTCTCCGCTATCGTCCGGCTCTACCCGATCAACGAAACGCGCATCCTTTAAGTTGTTGTGATTAGGGGACACCAGCTCCTGGTACCCCTCAACCACATGTTCGGCATAGGGTGGATTCTCTCTCTCAGCCGTCGGTTTCACGACGCGCCACGAGCGGTGCCCAGGCAGGTCAACGGGTTTTACCAGAGCCTCGGTGCCAACAACATTCATCACCAACATATTGCGTTGCGCGAGCAGTTGATGTGGCACATATGCGAATAGAGGCGAATCCATCTCCTGTAGTTGTTGCGCAATCTGCTCCGATGTATGTCCATACTGCACACATGCCTCCTGCACAGCCTTTATCAAGTCCTCGTCGGAGAGCGCAAAAAGCGCGTCGAGCAGGATCGTCAAATGTATGCCGCGATTGAGTAGCGCGCGGCGTCCATGTGCGAGTCGTTCGACTATGCCATTCTCTACGTGCTGCTGATTTGCTTCGTGCAATTGTTGGGTAATGTCCCCTACCGGCAATAGGTCAAGCTTACGATTGAAAAATTTTACGACACTAGAAGTATCGCCCTCTTGCCACTTCTGTAAAAGTTCCAGGCACAAACGCCCCTCATACTCCTTTGCCGTCTTCGCCACACTCAATAAACGCCCCTTACGCTCGCATATCCAACGCGCATGGAGATAATACACGGCATCGTCTACGACGAACGACGCAAAACGTCGCTGACCATGCATAGCTTGTAGAAAGCGAAAACAAGCCTCGAACTCCGCTTGCATATCGTCGAAGGCAACCAATTTCTGCTCTATCAGGTGCTGATTTTCCTCTGCTGTCAAAGTTTTGTTCATGGAACTTCTCCCGTGGCAAATATACGATTCTCTCTGTATATAGCACGTTATGCTCTACTCATTTGTTGCAAGTAACAAGATAGCCCGCTTCATGATAAAACATAAACTGAGCGTTGACAAACAGAGATATGAAGAGTACATTGCAAAAGGGTAGGGATCGATTTATCGCGCCCTCGGTGGAGGTGGGGTGGGGGAACGCGTCAGCAATAATTCTCTGTGCCCACGCATTGCCCCTCTCCACCCCCTGGACGCGATAAATCGGTCCCTACAAATACACCAATTACATGGAGATAAAAATCATGAGTACAAATACGCGCGACAACGCGGGAGTTGTTGCACCACCGCCACTTATTTACATAGCTGGGCTGGCTGTCGGCCTCCTGCTACAGCGTCGCATACCTCTCAAAGCTTTTTCATTCGCCCCTCGCGCTCTGCTACTCACGCTGGGCAGTACAAGCATCAGCATTGGCTTAACAATTCTCGCGCTTGGCTTTCGCCAAATGCAAAACGCCCATACTAATGTGAACCCAACACAGCCCGTGACTACAATTGTTACCGAGGGACCATTTCGTTTCACGCGCAATCCGCTGTATCTTGGCTTCACGCTCTTCTATGCTGGTGTGACCCTCCTGGTCAACTCACTATGGATGCTGCTTTTGTTACCCTTTGTGCTATTCCTCATGACCTTCGGCGTCATCGAACGTGAGGAACGCTACCTTGAGCGCAAGTTCGGTGAGCAATATCTGGCGTATAAGCGACGTGTGCGACGGTGGTTGTAATATGAGACAAGGTTATGGGAAGGAACGAATGAATTAGACCTCTACAGAGGACAGTTATTTCGTAAATGTGCATTATCGTGTCCGAGGGGCGGGGCGGTGGGGCGCACGTCACCGAAAAGAGTCGTCGCCCATGCGTTGCCCCTCTCCACCCCCTGGACGCGATAAATCGGTCCCTACGGTTGCGGGTAAGTGTTCGTGCATGATGGTCAACCCATGTGTGCGTTTATCGGCACCAAGGAATTTTTGCCCTTGTGCTTTGCTTGTGGCGATTGCGGCAATTCGCATGTGTAGCTCTAATTCGTTCCGAACGTAGACGACAAACATGTTGTCGTAGAGATATCGCCCTCTTTCGTCGCGTACCTCAAAACGAAGCATGTAGAGTTGAAATGTACCCTCTGGTAGTTTCCTGACTTCCTCCGCCAACATTTCGAGGTGCCTCTCCGTAAAATCTTGTGCAGTCAAATACAGAACGGAGCCAGCGATCCAGGTATTGCTAGGAATTAGGGCGTGAGCAAGTCGTGTCGCGGTCTTATTCTTTTCGACGCCAATCTCGTAAAACACGTCGTTGTAGACAAGCATACTGCCATCATGCAAGTGTAAGAACGCAGGTTGCCCCTCCACAAATCGTTCGAGTTCAGACATGCTAAAGAATGGCGGGACCTCTGGAGCCATCTCCATGCGCTCATCCTTGACAGAAATATAGGTTGCCATGTTGAAGTTGCTCCTTGTCGCTAATAAATAAAACTCATCTTTACATGGACGCCCTGTATATCTTCCAGCCGTACCTCATAGCCAACATGCCTGGATAGCGCTTTCATGATACATACCGCAAGTGGAAACTCTATTCTGTAGCCTAGCTCCATCCAATACACAACGCATACATGCACTTTTGCCTGCGTCGCAATCTCAAAATAGCTTAGGCCGTGACGTTCGCGGAATTGCTTGAATGTTGGTCGCTCATGCCAGAGAACAGGGAGAGGGATTGTATCTTGTTCGTAAATCATGGTTCGTCTCCTTTTTTAGAGCAATATGTGTTATTATTCTTGATAAGGTTGTCGTGCCTTGATAAAAGTTTAGCGTTTCTTCATACAAAACAGAATGACGATACATTGACGATATCTTGCCAATTGAGGGTAGTTGTTTTGTCAATTGACATAATTACTATCAGGAGAACTATGCACACATACGTTGGAAGATATTTACGTGTATAATTCCTACAGAGTTTGATGTTATCGAGAGGTAAAGTTGTGGCAGATAAAATCAAGAAACCAAACAATTCCTTACGTTCAGCGCGGCAAAATCGGGGCTGGTCACAGGCACGTCTTGCAGAAATAATAGGTGCAGGTAGCACTATGATAAGCCGTTGGGAATGTGGCGCGAGAAAGCCTGAACCTCTGTATCAAGAAAAGTTGTGTACGATCTTTCAATTGAGTACTGTGGAGCTTGGGTTTCTTGATGCACCTACTATCCCTACTACAAACGCAACTACGCCAGTAACACACTCCTATAGCGAACCAACAAACAATACTGCACCTTCACCACAAACACTTCACGATGTAAGCATTACTCAATTATTAGAACATGTAAGTACAGGTATGGATCAAGCGAGGCAAAAGTTACTTTTAGAGGCTTTGGGAATTGTCGGAGTTTCTGTACTATACGATAACCTGCTAGACTTAGACCCATATGGATGGCTTATACGTGTACTAAAAAATCACTACTACACAGCAACACAGGTCAAAAAGATACTCAATATCAACGGACCAATGATAGCTAATTATGTAGAGAAAGGTAAGATACGACATATCATTCCTCCTGAAAGGAAACATGGCTTTTATCTTAAAAAGGATGTAGATAAATTAGCAAACGAACCAAACATGGTTTTTAATTTGGAGAAAGAGACAGAAAATGTTCATTTTACGGTAGCGACCGTAGATGATTTGCCCACTTGTATCGCTCTTAATAAAGATTTGTTTCGTGTACTTGATAGCGCGGATGATGCTACTCTCTACAAAAATTGGGCGGGATGGCTAGAAAAAAATCCCGAAATTGTGTATGTGCTGAAGCGAGAGCAGGAAGTTATAGGAATTGTGACAATGCTGCCCGTTAAACCAAATTCACAGAAGCTTGACGAAATTTTAAGAGGAGATACTTCTATCCTCTTGGGAAATGTGAATATTGCCCCACAAGACATAGAAAAATATAAATCGGGCAAGCATATTGAGCTATATATTGCGGAGATAGGCATAAAGCCAAGCTTACATAAAGATTTGAGACGCAAATATGGCGCAAAGCTCATATCAAAACTTGTAGATACGATAATTGAGTTAGGTAAAAGGGGAGTAATTATAGAGAAAATCCTGGCATTGGGAGCTACGCGAAGTGGAACAAGGCTATTGCAACATTTCGGTTTTACTGAAGTCGTATTTTCCCGTCCTGACACTAGATTGTTTACTATGAACTTGGAAGAATCGGTGGCACCTCTCATAAATGACTACAGGGAGTCGCTAAAAGCGACGCTTCATGAAGCGGATGGGTAGGGGTCTAATTCATTACACCCTGTGGGCGACGCGGCACCTCATAGAATTTGGAGATATTGTTCAACCCTCTTTGGCTTCGTCGTCGCCTACAGGGTGTAATGAATTAGACCCCTACCGATAGTCAATCTATCCACGTTTTGTGGATTGAGCAATTGTAGGGGCAATAATTCATTACGCCCTCGTACCCGTTGATCATTTCCCGACCATTGATTCCATCCCTCAATTCCTGTGAACGTTGATCATTTCCCGACCATTGATTCTGTCCCTCAATTCCTGTGAACATGGTGTATCGCTCACAGGGCGTAATGAATTATTGCCCCTACAATTCGTCAACTTCCCCACATTTCAGGAATTGTCAGATAGCATCAGTTAGCTCGGTTTCACAATGGTCTTATAATAATCGCACAAATTGGTGAGCATGCATTGGTTGCAGCGTGGATGCTCGTAGACGCAGGTGCGTTGTCCGTGACACAGTAAGACAAATGAATCATGTTCGCAAGCTTTTGAAGAAACTAGCAAACTCCAACAGCCCATATCAAGGGCAGCGAAAAGTTGCAGAGCTAAAAGACCTTGTATATGAGACATATCTACATATGAATTTAGATCAATAAAGACAAATGAAGGGAAGAGATGACTTCGTTTGTCATCTCTTCCCTATCATCATGAAATTTTGCCGACTCTGCCGTTTACTATACGCAGGCATTTGCGCTATTCGACCACTCTTGCTGTACCGTGTAACTTCCAACCTGTTTGGTCTTCCAGGCACAAATGTCGCCGATTTCTCCATTCGCCTGATCGTACCATCCTTGTCCAGGAACGGGATCGGTAATGGCTTCACAGAGTTCATGGGAACTTGTTGACGTAAGCGAGTCAAGGGTTGATAGCGTACTTGTACACCCCGAACAATCAGGATAAGGCATGACAGCGTAGAAGGTCGTTCCACCGATTGCGTCATGATAGCCACAAAACGATTGACAGGAACTTGAACCGCCAGCAGTTACAGTTACGCCGCTAGGAAGATACACAAAGTACAGTGTGTTCGCAGTCACCTGGGGAAACGCGCTGTTATTGGCGATTGCGTTCGTTAACATTTGCTGAATATCACTATCCGCGACTGAGTTTGCGGGATCAGGAGTCATAACTGTTGTACCAATGTGACTTCCATGCCCAATAGTTTTTCCTTGCGTACTATACTCAGCCAACTGGTCTATGAGCGAACTTGTCAGGATGTAGTCGAAAAAGCTGTTTATACTTTGCATGGTATCGCTCAATGGTGACTGTTGCCAAGCTGATCCCCAGAAAACAGTGAAGACCTGTACAGAAGTTAGCAATGGACCATTGTTATACACAAGTTGCGCTGGTGTAGCCGAGAGTTTTGTCTGTACGGCTTCGTAGAGAGGAACAATATTGATAGGTCGGCCCGGTCCTGCTGACGACATTCCAGTAGGTGATATATTGCTTGCCATAATCGGATTCTCCTTACTCATTCGTTACTACATAGATTACGAAGAGGTAAAAGCCTTTCGTTAGCTGCTGCACATCACTTCTACCTTGGCTTACTGATACCTCTTTATCTCCCGTGTAGCTTATAGGATAGGTGTGAGAAAAAAAACAGAAACATGTAAAAAGTCTGTAAAATCGCCCTAGGGGTGGCTTTGCTGTACAACGGTCTTATAATAATCGCACAAATTGGTGAGCATGCATTGGTTGCAGCGCGGATGCTCGTAGACGCAGGTACGTTGTCCGTGACGCAATAAGCCTTTGTGAAAGTTGTAAAAACGTATCTACAGAGGCATATTCACAACCGTGTCATACGGCTTTACCACCTCATCCAAGCCTGTGTAGCTTGTCAAGGTTCGGGTATAAAACAGATATGTAGTGTGTGAAGGCAAAGGATATAAGGTGGAACCAGCTTGACATACAGACCACGCACTGTTACCATTATCTCCTAACACACAAAGCGTAAAGGGGAAAACATACTTGTCGAATATGACACAGCAGGACGAGGAAAAGGCTATTATTGCGCGAACGCGTATCGGGATTATAGGTGGTGGTCAACTGGGACTGATGCTGAGTGAGGCGGCACACAAGATGGGCTTCCGTTCTGTAACGGTGTTAGACCCAACTCCAGATAGTCCAGCTTCAGTTGTAGCAACTCAGATTGTGGGCAGTCTAAAAGACCCCTTAGCCCTTCGCCAACTTGCTACACAGGCGGATGTGTTGACCTACGAAATAGAGCACATCAACACAGAGGCATTGCAAGACTTGCAAGCTCATGGCGTCAAAATATACCCTGCGCCATCTGTACTGAGCATGATACAAAACAAGTATGCCCAAAAAGAGTTTATGGTACAGCATGGTATCCCTGTCGTTCCCTTTATGTCAATTGAGCGGCCAGAGGATATTGAGAGTGCTCTACAACGTTGGGGCTATCCTCTTGTCCTTAAAGCAAAGAAAGACTCCTATGACGGACGTGGCAATGCACGTATCAATGGGCCAGAAGATATTCAACGCGCACTAAACAAGCTGACGGGGCGTGAACTCTACGTCGAAAAGGGGCTGATGCTGGACAAGGAACTAGGTATTATGGTTGCCCGTAATGAGCGCGGTGAGGTTGCATCTTTTCCAGTTGTAGAGATGCTCCACGTCCGCGATATTTGTGAGACAGTTCTTGCTCCGGCACCAATAGCCACAACGCTTCAAGACAAGGCACAGGCGATGGCACTCAAGGCCATCGACAACTTGCAAGCCATTGGTATCTTTGGTGTGGAGATGTTCCTGGACACATCCGGTCATATCTGGCTCAACGAGATTGCGCCGCGTCCACATAATCTGGGTCACTTTACAATTGAAGCATGCGAGACCTCTCAATTTGAGCAACACCTACGCGCTGTCACCAATCTCCCCCTAACTCCAACTGCGATGCGCTATCCTGTAGCTGTAATGGAAAATATCCTGGGCACGCGCAATGGACCAGCCATGCCTCACTGGTCGCACGACTACGATTCCGCGCATGTCTTCCCCCATATCTATGGAAAGCGCGAGACACGTTTTGATCGCAAGATGGGGCATATCACGGTTGTAGGTGACGATCTCTCAATGGTCTATATAGAAGCAAAGGAGGCGAGGGCCGCGCTCTCGATATAATATTGGCTATGTCAGATATTGAAAAATCCTTGTACGTATCCGACATTCACGCTCATGGCGTACTTGTGTCAGCAGAAGGAGTTGGTGAAGCGGCTCGTGGCGAACCGCGAGTACTGGTCACGATGGGTAGCGACTCCGACCTTCCATTGATGATGAAATCTATCGATACACTGCGTTATGAGTTCGGCATTCCCTGCCTTGTGCAAATTAACTCGGTTCACCGCGACCTGCGTACAGTGGTTGAGCGCATCGACGCTCTGCCCAAATCGATTCAGGTAATCATCGCTTGTGCTGGTGGTGCGGCCCATCTACCGGGCAATATCGCC
Organism: uncultured Ktedonobacteraceae bacterium; assembly: GCA_964250805.1. Taxonomy (GTDB): domain Bacteria; phylum Chloroflexota; class Ktedonobacteria; order Ktedonobacterales; family Ktedonobacteraceae; genus JBBQVS01. The sequence goes on from CAXUHG010000125.1 coordinate 12,838, forward strand.
GATCTACGTGCAGACCTACCTGTAATTGGCGTTCCACGCGACCTCGGTGCCCTCAACGGCATCGACGCGCTCCTCTCAATGGTGCAGATGCCAGAGGGAGCACCCGTGGCGGTTATGGCGATTGGCAGTGCTGGAGCGGTCAACGCCGCCATTCACGCCGCTAAAGAGGTGGCAATCGGTGACTCCAGCATTAAAACACGCCTACAAGCCTACGCTGAAAAACGGAAGGCGCGTGTTGCTATGCAGAACCAATCGTTGGAACAGAAACTCCGCAAGTAATAGCAGGAAGACTGCAAAAGTCTCCCTGCTTGCTCTAAGAATTGTTCGTTGTTTGGCTTCGTACAAGTCTTCTGACAACTATTTATGTTAAAGCTACAATTCTTACTTACACCTCTTTGTCACAGCCTAGCATAACGGCATAAGAAAAAAAGCAGGAACGTGTAAAATTTGTGTAAGTTTGACAATTTATGGCTTCACAACCGTCTTGTAATAATCGCATAAATCGGTGAGCATACACTGGTTGCAGCGCGGATGCTCGTAGACGCAGGTGCGCTGTCCGTGACGCAATAAGCCTTTGTGGAAGTTGTAGATGGGGCGTGCTTCTTGCGGCAATAATGCTTGTAGGAGGGGATGAGCGTTGTCGGCGGTGACTTTTTTGCCGATGAAGCCGATGCGCCCACTGACGCGGTGAACGTGTACATCAACGGGCAGTGTTGGCAGTTGGCAGCTAAAGAGCAGCACACAGGCTGTTGTCTTGGGACCAACGCCCTCGAAGCGGTTGAGCCATGCCGATGCCTCTCCGACTGGAAGTTCGCACAAAAAATTGATATTTAGTTCGCCGCGCTCCTCGGTGATCTGGCGCATGATGGCCTGTATGCGTGGTGCCTTCACTTCAGGGAAATTCACGTTGGCTATCGCGTCCTGTACCTCGTTGACGGGAGCGTCGCGTACACCCTCCCATGAGCCGAAGCGTTTCAACAGGTTATCATAGCCAGCGGCGGTCTGTTCGTCGCGCGTGCGGTGAGAGAGCAAAATATCGACGAGCATGCTCATGGGGTCTTTGCTCGACCAGCGCGACTCTCCATACGTCGTTGTCAAGCGGCTCGTTACCTCTAATGCCTTCGCTGAAAGTGCAATCATATCTGGTGAGGGATATCCATAGTCGGCGGCATTCCGTTCGCGCTTTACCGTTTGCTTCATAATACAATTCTCGTCTTTCTATATAAAGGAGGTAACATATTTTTCTTTGCGTCTATAGAGATACCACGTACCAACCTATGTAAATCGTTCCATTTTGCCTCTGTCAAACGTGCTTACTACAGAGTAAAATAAACTATACTGAGAGCATCGAGTACACTTATAAGAAAAGTGATGAGAGGGAATAGAGTATGGCGGACAATTCAGCAGAAATAACAGAACTGACCGATATTCTCGACAAGGATATTGAGGCTATCGTTGCAATGAGGTTGAATGCGGAACGTAAGGTTACTTATCATCAACGCCTTATAGAAAAGGCTACGAGTGCGCTGGGACGACCTAGTGCGGCATATGCTATCTTGCTTATCGTTGTAGCGTGGGTAACGATAAATGCGTTTCACAAATTGCTAGGAGTCCCAATCTTTGATTCGCCGCCATTTGCTTGGCTGCAAGATACGGTAAGCATTACTGCGTTACTCATGACTGTTTTTATTCTCGTTACTCAGAACCGCCAGGAGAAGTTCTCTGAACAGAGACGACATCTTGACCTGCAAATTACGCTTCTCACAGAACGCAAGGTGAGTAAGATTATAGAGCTTCTTGAGGATCTGCGTCGTGATTTGCCATCCGTCAAGAATCGCGTAGATGCAGAGGCTGAGGCAATGCAAGAACCTGTCGATCCTCATACCGCGCTCACTGCCCTGAATCATACGTTACAAGAGGCAACGAAAGAATATGAGCTTGAAATTGAATAGTCAATACAATGGCGTATTCAATATGGTATCGTAGAACATCAACTCGAACTCGTGGCTCAGACGTACCGCACGTAGAACACGCTGTAGCTCATCTTCGGCTGTATAACGTGCGAAGAGTGTCTCGTCAACGGGAGTAACTAGCTCGCCGATCTCATCGTGAGCAGTGAAAAACGCCACTTGCTCCTCGCTTAACCAATAGCGTTGCATCAAGGCAGGGGCTATGCGGGCGCAAATCTGCACAAAGATGTCCTCGCTCGCGCTCACTGCTGCCAGTTTCTCTTCCGGCCTTCCAACAGTGAGCATATAGAAAAAGAAATTTGTTAATGACATACAGGGTGCCAGTGGTTGTGCTGCATCAAAATCAGCTCTCGTTAGACCTAGTGCTTCGCCGAAACGTACCAGTAGCTTATAACCTCCCACCTTCGCGTTGAGTTTGCTGATGAGGAGTTCCTGCACATCGAGATCGGAGACGCCAGCAATAGCAAGGGCGTCCAGACGATACGCCTCACGTACCAGCCACCAATCCTGGAGCGCGAACACACGTAGCCGCGCTCTGTCCAACGTCCCATCCTCAATTTGTTGCCACAGAGGATGATGCAACAAACGCTGGCGTAGGTCTTGTATATCTCTAGGAAAGACTGTATCTGCAAAGCTCATCAAAAATATTCCTTTCTCTTTGTGACATAGATCATAGCACGCCTACACAAAAAATGGTATTGTGTAATCGTACTTCGTGATACGTTATTATACGTAGTGTTATTTGATTATTTTGTTTCACAAGAAGTAGACACGCATTTTTTCTTTCAAACAAGCTACGTCGATAAGGAGCAGTAATTTCATGAACGATCAGAATCAATATTACCCTAACAGTCAACAAGACCCCTATAGTGGTGGGCAGTATGGGAGTAATAACCAACCCCCACAACAACCAGCCGAGACCGTGTATGGCTCATACGGGAATCAAGAACAACCATCGTATCAATCTGTTCCACAACCCACGCCGTACCAGCCAAGTTCACAACCATACTCATCCTATCAATCGCCAGGCTATGGGCAGCAGAATATGTATGCCGGCACGCCTTACATGCCTGTAACGCAATCGAGGGGGCCGAACGGTGGCTTCGCTATCGCTGGCCTTGTGCTTGGTATTGTGAGCATCGTCCTTTTCTGGGCATTCTACCTGGGTATTCCAGTTGCTATCGTTGGCATTATTATGTCAGCATTGGGCAGACGTTCTGTTGAGCGGCGCACGATGGCAACAGTAGGTTTGGTACTTTCTATCATTGCTATTGTACTTTCGCTCTGTATCGTAGGATTTGCCATCTTTGCGATTCTGCACGCTGGATCAACATCAACAACCAACTAGCATAATC
>CAXUHG010000126.1:0-16114 GCA_964250805.1 uncultured Ktedonobacteraceae bacterium
GTCACCGCCAGTTCATGCACAATCGGGTTCCACTTGAAACGCGTGAGCAGCTTCGCCATCGAGTCGGTGATGTAGTCCACCGCCTCAACTAAGAAGTGCCCACTGCCCATCGCGGGATCGAGAACCTTGAGATCGAAAAAGGCTTCGTTGATGGTGATGCGAAACTTCTTGTACGTCTCGTGTTCGGGGTCGGCATCCTTTTTGAACTTCTGCCCACGCGCAATGCTACGCTGTTCTTCGAGCGTCTTCTGCGCCTCGCGGAAGACTACCGTGAGGGTATCCAGTTTCTCTTTGAGCAGAGGGCCAACGGTCTGCTCGACGATATACTGCACGATATAGTCGGGTGTGTAGTAGCTGCCCGTTGCCTTGCGTTCGCGGCGATCATTCTCTAAATAGATGCTACCCTGTCTGTAGATGCGCTCGTTGCCCTGTCTATCTTTGAGGGGACGCGTATTGTTTTTTTGTGCCTCAGCCAGCGGAATAATCTCCTCGGTACGCCTGCCCTTGACCACTGCCATCAGTTCGGGGGCGATACGCAGCTTGAACTCAAGCAGTCCCTCGTAGATGCTGCCAAGGTGACGCACACCGAGACTTTTGTAGTCAATGAAGACGAGCTTATGTGAGTGCTGATTGGTCGCGCCCACGCTGGCTCGAATACGCACCGCCTTCTCATCTACGTCACGCGCCATGCGGTCCAACCCCAACGCGAGGTAGCGATCCGGTATCTTGTAATTCTTGAGGAAACGCGCAACCGTGACCTCTTGCGGTTCAAGGGACGAAGGGCGTGATAAATCAGGCCCGTACAGGGTGGTGTCAGGTGGATTCGTCATGAACAAACCACCGTTGTAGACGGGCATGTTGAGGGCGGGGTTGCCCTTATCGACGGCGGCAAAGAGATGTTGTAGGCCGTCGTAGATGGAAGCGTCGGTAGCGGAATAGGTGTGCAGGTTGGTGGGGACGCGATCATGCAGTTCGCCTGCGTCGTGTGCGATACGCTGTTTGAGCCGTTCAAGGCTATACTCGTAGTAGCCGCGCTCCTGGCGCACGGGCAACAGATCGCGGCTCTCAGCGTAGAACAGAAAGAGCAGGCGATAGAGGAATGTGAGTGTGCCCGTAAAGAACGGTTCGAGCAGATGATTACGCTCCTCGCCTGACAACGTATCGAGGTCGGCGGGCAATTGTTCATGTTGTCGCGCATACTGCACAAAGCCCTCGGCGAAATAGGGAAAGATTTCCTCGAAGACACGCGTTTTGAGCTTTTCGCCAAGGTCACGGGCATGCAGGTCGCTTTCGAGCAAGAGGAAGTCGAGCAGGCTCAGCGAGCGTGTTTCGCCAGCAAGAGGACGCTCGATGGGCTGGAACGCAGCGGCACGGAAGAGGAGCCAGAAGTAGCGGAAGGCCAATTCGCGCTGCTGCTCCATCGCCAGTGTCTCCGGCAGCGAAATCTCGTAGTAGTTGGTGGCGCGGCTATGCGCTTTGGCGGCATAGAGCCGCCAGATAACGCCATTGGTAACAATTGCCCATTCCGCCTCACCAGCATCCAGCAGCGTCACCACCACCGCCCCAGGGTTCTCGTTGGGCGTCTCCTTATCGCGCTGCTCATCCTTGCCATCGAGGTTGCGCCCCCACGGATAGGTAAGGCAGAGGGCGAGGGGTTTCTGCTGTTTTGCCCTGTCCACCGTCTCCTTCTCAAAGAGCAAATCGACCTTCAATGGTACAGAGGTTTCATCGGTCTTGATAGTGGTGGGACGCGCCACAAAGCCCAGTTGGTCCAGCACAGGCAGCAGCAATTTCTGTTGGAGAGCGGACACCGTTTGTCCGCTGTAGTTCTCACGAGCATCGGCGTAGAGGACACGCAGTGTCCGGTAGGCTCGCAGCATCGCGGCGGTCTCCTGGACACTTCTCCACTCATCCAGTTCGGGCAGACGCTCTATCAAGTAGTAGTCGGAGAAGAGGGCACGGTTATTAAAGAACTGTTCGCTCCACGTCGCCACAACGTAGGCGTTGAGCAACTTATCATATTGCGCGATGCTATCAGGCTCGGTAAAAGTGAAGCGGCGCAACACACGCACAGTCAGGTCACTAGGCTTGAGCCGCTCGACCTGTAGCACATGCGAACGAATGCTTGTCGGCTGGTTGCCACTATTGGGAAGTTGCTGTTGTTGTAGCGTTTCGTCGGCGGCGGTGATGGTCTGGTTGTAGCGTTCGGTCAGCACGAAATCGAGCCGCTCATAGTTGTCCGTCAGGATCAGCAGGTAGCCGATGCCATTGTAGGCACGAAAACGCTGCACAATCTCATTGCGAACGGCAACCGTCAGCGAACGTACCTCGAACAAATAGACCTCGAACAGCCCTTCATCATGGCTTGCGACGCGATAAATCGAACGTATCGCATGACGTAACGACTCCGAGGACATATTCATCGCCTGCAACGTCTGCTCCACGCGCTCCGTCGTATCGTAGCGCAACCGCGTGAAAAACTGCACCGCGCTCTCCGCATTCGCCAGCCCCTGCACATCCTCAGGTGTCAACTCAATATCGTCGTTCTTGTCAGAGGAAACCGCGTCCATATTGTAAGCCATGTGCCAGCAACCCTTCCCATAATATGTTCGTGAGCGATTCGTGAAAAACCGTGTGTCTGTCGTGAGACGAAAAGAGTACAATAGATTGTTTAGAGCGAAATCAGGGTATCATTGTGTTGGAGGGGTTGTCAAGGGCTACCAGGGCGCCCGCAAGGGGACGCCCCTCCCATAAACGGTTACGCTTCCTACCACGTTTCGTTGTATGGGAGGGGCGTCCCCTTGCGGGCGCCCTGGCCCCACCGACCCGACATACATTTCATCCCCATCACCACTCGCCTTCCAACGCGAGATGGTAGATTTGTGGTTCGTAGCCTGATGCATCAATTGCGCCAAGCAATATATGACGGGTATCTTGCCAGTGCAATGCCTTGACCTCCGTTGCAGTGGTATATGTGCCAGCAAGTTCCCCGTTACCCTGTGCATCCAGTTTCCACAACCACGTATTGGCGTAGCGATCATTGACCAGCAATAAGGAGCCATCGGGCGAAAACGCCATAGAGGAGGGAGCTACCCTTTGCCGTTTCAAGAGCGCGAGTTCCTTGCCAGTTTGCATGGACCAGATATGAATCACGCCATCGAGCGAACCCGTTGCGACGAATTTGCTATCGGGCGAGACACAGAGACAGGTGACGCCACCGACGTGATTTTTGAGGATGGCGACAGTGCTGTAGTCTTCCATGTTCCAGACACGGGCGTTGCCATCCATCGAGCCGGAGACGAGACGTGTGCCATCGGGCGAGAATGCGAGATGGTTGATTTCGCTACGATGTCCTTTTAGTTGAGCGATTACCTTACCGTCTATAACTCTTCGTATTTGTATATTGTGGCTGGAAGTATCATTTACTATCATGTTTCCATTAGGGGAAAAACAGCACACATTGGGAATTTCTTTCTCAATGACTTGTATTTGTGCGCTTTTGGTATTTACTATACTTATACCTGCGTAACCATAAGTAAGTATGAACTCATTATTTGGTGAGAATACTATCTGATCCATATTTGGAAATAAACCTGCACGTAATGGAATTTCAATGAACGATGATGTTTTGTTTGATGTATTTAGTATTTTAATATTAAGAGAATAATTTAAGGCAACTTGGGTACCATCAACGGAAAAACATATAGCTACTATTAAAGTTCTCAAGTTATCTTCTATACTTGTTTTTGAGATATGCGATATACTCCAAAGCCGTGCTTTACCATCTTCTGCTCCTGTCACAATATGCTCTCCGCTGGGAGAGAACGACAGCGCAGTAACAGGTACGGCATGGGTAAGAGAGGTTACATACGCCGCTTCATCATATAAATCCCATATCTCTACAATCTTGTATAATGACAACGAGATTTTCTTTTGGTCAGACGTAACTACAGGAGCCACTAGCGAAGAGTCGCTCATATAGCTGTATAGGGAAAACTGTGTAATAATTTCTTGTTTCTCTATATTCGCAATTTTTACTTGAACAGACTCTATACTTATCATGGTTGGACGATTGTTAAGTAGGAGAACTCCTTTTACCTCTGGCGTTAGCGGTGTCAAATTCTCTTGCCGAGGTATCCAAGCATATGGTTTTCCTTCCACACTTTGTACTACACATTCATTAGCAATATCCCAGATATACACTGCATATTCACTGCAACTTACTATTCTTTCGCCGTCACCTGTGAATATTGCTTGCCTTAAACGAATATTGTGATCGGAGAGTATTGCGATCTGCTCTTGGGTTGCAATATCCCAAATACACGCAGTGCCATCTTCCGATACCGTGACAATCCTTGTGCCATCGAGAGAGAAGGCAACACTATGTACTGCTTGTGTACTGGCACGTAACAGGTATAGCTCTTTGCCGTTGCCGATATCCCATATACGTGTAGTCCCATCGTCCGAACCTGTGACGATTGTTGTGCCGTTAGACGAAATTGTGAGACACATGATGCGATCAGTGTGACCAGGGAACTCAACAAGCTTCGCTCCACTTGCAACATCCCACAGGCGCAAAATGCCATCCTCACACCCTGTAGCAATGGTGTTCCCGTCGGGTGTATAGGCAACGCAGGTGACGGTATCGGGGTGCCTGAACTCGCGGAGCAGTAAGTCGTCCTCTGCTCCTACTCGTTCAAGCTGCCGTATCCATGAACTTGAATGTTTTGGAAGGACAGGTTGATAGCCAGACTCTAAGATGTGGTTGTAGAGCAATTGGTAGAATAGCCCCGGAATACGTTCAGGCCATAGACCATCTGTTGTGAGCAGGGAGCTAGCACGAGATAGCCAGCGTTCGATGTGTTCGAGTTGTCCACTATTGTCGTCGTCGAGGGTTTGGGTGTATTGGTAGGCTTGTTGCACTTGCTCAAGACACTGCCAGTAGCCTTTTTCCAACGCGCGTTTTTCGAGCTTGTTGATATCAGTGAACTCACCTACAAGGCGTTGTCCAGCTTCTTGCAAGAGAGTATTTTCTTGTTCATCTTCATCAACAAGCCGACGCCCGAACTCACGCAACAAGGGATGCAGCCGTATCTGTTGGTCTGTCAACACCTCGATCATGCTCCAGTTTTGCAGTTGTCTACGGGCACGTCCCAGTGGCTCTAGTGCAGTGTTGCCCGTTTCGCCGAGGTCGGAGGCGAGACCGAGTAGCCAGAGCGGAATGGCGGTGGCTTCGGGGAAGTAGGCGGCGAGCTTGAAGAGACGTTGCGCCCCCACATCGCGTATCTTGTCCCAACTGAGGCGGAAGGTTGAGAAGAGACGCGCCTCGTTTTCGTTGTCGCTTTGTGTAATCTCGAAGGCACCACGCTGTTGAAGTTGCTTAGAGAGATGCGTCAGCGTCAAGTACTCGTCTTGCAACAGGTCGCGCAACAGCGTCAGCGCGAGCGGGAGATAGCCTACGTACTGGCAGATGTCTCGCGCCGCCTGTCCCTCTGCATCATGAGTGTTTTCTATGAGAGCGTGAGGCAACAAGGCGGCTCGATGTGTCAGCAAAAGGGTCAGTGCGCCCTCTACAGGCAAGCGTTCGACAATATGTTTTTTCACTCCTGGTGGTGTGGTTTTATTACGCGAGGTATAGAGGAGCGTGCAATGTGCCTCTTCCCCTGCGAGCGTGGGAAGGGCAGTCTGCACGAGGTCGGTGTTCTCCACGTTATCGAGGATGAGCAGGGCGTCGGGATGCTGAGCGAGGTAGCGACAGAGATGACGCGCACGCTTGGTCTCGTTTTCAGGGTTCGTGATATCGTCGTCGGCCCGTAAATAGTCGGTCTTTTCGGCGAGGTCGGCGAACTGGTGTTGCCAGTCGGCAAGCGTGGTACCAATAGCAGGCATCCAGAAGACACCCGCCGCGAAACGATCCTTGTAGCGATGGGCAAACTCGGCGGCGAGCTGTGTTTTGCCGATGCCGCCCATACCGAGTACGCCAACAAGGGCAACACGCGGCGACGAGGAGGTGTCTGTTGTGAAGGGCAAGAGGAGACGTTCCAACGTCTCGAACTCATCTGGTCGCGCTTGGAATGAGGCTTTCCGCTGCAAAGGAATGTAGGTATGAGGACGCTCATTGACAACGGGAGTACGCTGGCGTTGGCACAGCAGTTCGGCGGCACGTTCGGGATAGTGAGCAAGGATGCATTCTTTCCCTGCATAGTCGCCCGCGACGTTCGGATTTTGCGTGGTTGGCATGGTCTGTTGCAGATATCGTTGCAAACGCTGCACGCTGACCTTGCCCTGATTTTCCAGTTCGATCACCTCATCGACCTTCCCCTGCAATGCCTCAACCAGATATTTCGTCATGAGTCCGTTGCCGTCTTGCTCACCTGCTGTCTGATCGTGTCCCGTTGCGGTGAGCGCGAGGCGTAGTCCTCCCTTACGCGACTCATCGCTGCCCATTGGTTGCCCAAAGAATTTGTAGATACGCGCCTTGAGGTCGTCCAGGTAGGGATTTGAGGCGGTCATCCCAATATTGCCTGCATAGCAGCAATCAAGAATGAGCAAGACTTTTCCCGCTTGAGTAGGAATGTAGAGCCTATTTTGCAGCCAGCGCATTGAGAAACCAAGGGCTTCATCATCCTCAACATCCTGTTCGTTAAAGTCGTGTGTCACGAGATAGATATCGGGTTGATCGCCGCTCACTGTCATCGGCTGTCCATGCCCACTAAAGTAGAGCAAAAGAAAATCGTTGGCAGAGCTTTGACGTGCCATTGCTAGAAGTGTATGCTTGATATTGGTACTCGTTGCATTTTCACCAATGAGAGGTGGCGCGAATAACTCAAACCCACATGAGTCTTGAAGTACTTGCGCCATTTTTTGAGCGTCATCAATGGCATGCTTCAAGGAAGGACGAGAAGAACTGGCAGCCTTGTTGACCCCAACAACCAGGGCAATACGCCTTGCATCAGGGAGAAATGCCGATTGAGATTGCTCGTTGGACATGAAGCGCGTACTTTCTTAATGAATAAAATACCAAGAGAAATTCATCTTTACTATACCATAAATGCGCCTCATCTTCATGTGGTACCATGTCTATCTTCTGCGACGTGCCTGTCGCTTTGGGACATTGCCTTTGACCTTGACCTTGCTTTTGGGAGTTACTTTTGCTGCGACCGTTGGGTGCTGCAATTGGAAGCGTCGTGCTAGGAGCAAGACAGCCTCCTCAGCTTGTTCCAGGTCGGGTGCCTCTACGACGATGGATACGCCATCAATGATTGTTGCAATCTTAATGGGTTGAGGAGGAATTTGCTCTTTTAACGCTCGTTGCTCATTGGCTTTCAACACATGTTTTACAAGAGGGATAATGCCGGTGAAAATGGTAATCAAGGCACTCGTGTCATTCATCGTCTCTTCAATGACATCTTTATGCGCCCAAGCATATGTCGCGGCATTGGTTACGGCTGTATATACTTCAATGGGCGTAACACCCCCACGCTGCCCAGTGTAGGGAAACTGTACACGATAGTTATCGTGTTGGAGTGCGTCTATCACATCTCGTCGTACAGCATCAACAAGCGCGATATCCGCATCACTTGAGTCCTCCGGTTCGATCTCCAATATAACCATCATCTGTTCAAGATCGTTGGTTGGTTGTTGCATTACTCTGTTTGCTCACTTTCTTTTTCCGTGGACACATACGCTCTATTTATATGAACGAAGAAAAGTTGGTAGTAGTCCACTAATCTTCAATTGCATCATCTGTAGGGGTCTCATTCATTTACCTATCAAATCAAGCTTGGGAGACTAGTAGTGTCCAGCGAAGGGGAAATAGATAACTGTCCTCTTTTGCTGTCAACCGAGTTGTGGGTGTGTAAGAAGCTAGGCTAGAAGCGAGATTAGGGGCTTGGCGGAGGAGGTGGGATTTGAACCCACGAAGGCTTGCACCTTACACGATTTCCAGTCGTGCTCACTAGACCACTATGAGACTCCTCCAAGCGGAGAGAGTGGGATTCGAACCCACGAAGGCTTGCACCTTACCGCTTTTCGAGAGCGGCACTTTCGACCACTCAGACATCTCTCCGCGAAGCAGTATAACATATCCGTTTTGCTATGACAAGCATTATTGTTCATTCATCTCGCCATGCTCGTAGAGCCAGCGTGCGAAGAGCATTTTGCTGTCGTCGGCCTGGCGCTGCTGCATCTCGGCGTTCTCATAAATATGCACGCGCTGATGCTGCAATTTATGCGCCTCTTCCAATGTGAAGCCCATGTTCAATAAACGTGCTAACTGTTTCCGCTGCTCCTGGTCGGTGGCTACTGCGGTCTCTACCTGCGAAGTGCTATACTCGTTTTGCTCGAAAACGTTACTCTGCGACGGTTGCTGTCTATTCTGCATGGTCTCTCTCCTCATTCGTGCGTTGTCTTGCGATAGAATGTTCGCTTATCGGACTTGCTATTCAGACTGCCAACGAACCCTGTTCTAGCTTCGCTCAGGCAGTCTGCAAGGAACAGCTTGCTATTATTTATCGGCACAGTGCACAAATTTCGTAGGAGTTTACCAATCTTTATTAAGTTAGAATTCTCCCTCTGGGTCCTCTATCGTTTCCGGCACACCGGAGTTCCTATAGAGAGAACTTACTGAAATATGTATACCAAGACTTGTTAGCTCTATCTCCTCACCAGGGCCGTAGAATTGATAGTTTGTCCATCCCTGTGCTGTACGACGGTATACCTCAACGGCCTGATATCTCGTGGCAACAATTACGTACTCTTGTATAGTAGGACAGGAGCGATACAGAATAAACTTTCTACCTCGATCATACACCTCTGTAGAGTCTGAAAGTACCTCAACAATGACGCGCGGCGACTGTACCTCAGTTTTGTCACGCGTCGGTCGATCTCGCTCATCACACGATACTGATGCATCAGGATAGGTGTAACGACTTTCAGAGACGCGTGCTGCTGCATCTGAGTTATACACATAACAGGCACTACTCTTTGCTGTGAGGATGCTTTCGAGAACACCGCCAGTATTCAGTCCAATACGCGAGTGAGCAAGACTGCCTCTCGACACAGTATACACGTAGCCATCAATATACTCGTGTTTAATGTCATGACTCGTTCGTTCTAGCTCACGCCACTCCTCGATGGTCATACGTTGCGGTTTTCGGTTTGTGACCATGATGAAGACCTCGCTATAACACATCCATAATTTTGTAGGGACCAGATTTATCGCGTCCGAGGCGCAATTCATTGCGCGAAATCCTGTCAACGATGCTTGTGAGACGCATTATAACCTGTCTCGCGTGGTAAATCACGCTTGCGGACGCGATACATCTGGTCCCTACGAAATAGACACTCATGCTGAATTACTATATAATAAACTCTATCACATACTGTAAAATTCTTGACAGGTATAATTGGTTGGGCAGGTACTCATGCCAGTAACAATTTTCTTCTGCTACGCACACGAAGACGAACTGCTTCTCAATAAACTCAAGGCGCAACTCAGCCCCCTGAAACGGCGCAATCTGATAGATACATGGTACGACCGCGATATCAACGCTGGCACAGAGTGGGAACATGAAATCAATCAGCATCTCAATACAGCCCAGATCATCCTCTTACTTGTAAGTCCCGACTTCATGAACTCAGACTATTGCTATGGTATCGAGATGCAACGTGCCCTAGAACGCCACGAAAGAAAAGAAGCCGTTGTAATCCCTATCATTCTCCGTCACGTCTACTGGCAAGAGGAGTTTGGCAAGCTCCAGGCACTACCCACCGACGCTAAACCAGTTACAGACCGCCATTGGCATACTATAGATGAGGCTTTTTATGATGTGGTTAGCGGTATACGGAAGGCTATTGAGAAAGTAAGGATAGCTCATCCTGTTATAAACGTCTCACCACAGATTGTACAGGTAAGGGGTGGAGTTGAAAAGGCGGAAGTACACATACCTCTCCAAACGTCAGAAGGTAGAGAAGCAGTAGAGATGCCCTCATCTACTAAGAGGAGATTTCCTTTGTTTCGTAACAAACAAGAAAGCAATGGAGATCAATTTTATAAGTTTACGATACATGCCAAATTAGTTCTTAGTTTTGCACTGGAGGAAGCACAACGCTTTGAAAACAATTATATTGGAACAGAGCATCTTCTCCTCGGTCTTATAAGAGACAGTGACGGAATGGCAGCGAAAGTTTTAGCTGATCTTGATGTTAAGTGGAATAAGGTTCGGAATGCTACTGAATTTATCATTGCTCGAAGTAGTTTCAACTCTGCTCTTGGTGAGATTGGTTTAACTCCGCGAGCTAAAAATGTGATCGAGCTTGCTGTTGATGAAGCTCTTCGCCTAAATCATCAGTATATCGGGACAGAACATATTCTCCTCGGCCTTATCCGTGAAGGTGAAGGCATTGCTGCAGGTGTACTCGACAGTTTAGGTGTAAATCTTGATAATGCACGTAGACAAACTGTTCTGACACTCAAGCAAAATGTTCGTGAGGAATAAGGTCTGTGTAGGATGCAGGAGGTTGTTTGTACAATCAGTGTTGATTATTTACATTTATGCGTACATTGACCATCTTGGTGAGGATTGAAAGATCTATTCAATGGTTGGGTGCGATATCGGTGGGAACGAGGGCGCAATGAATTACTGCCCCTACAATTCATCATTCCATCACACATCGCGCATCTCCACATACACATCCTCATCCTCGATCTCGCCACCAACTACCAGCAACCACAATCCATCGTAGGCATAATTATGTGCGGAACGCCCAATATTGTCCTGCTTATCGAATTCTGGTTGCTCAATAGCTTGCATAAACAGTTTTTCTATCGTTTCGTAGGTGTCTGGGAAACGTCGTGCAAATAGTACCAAGCCACGCACACATGCTGTACGAACAACCCTGTTCTCATCCAAAAGTCCATTATGCAAATCCTGAATATTTTGTGTACTATCCTCACCAAAACGACCAATGAGACGTGCGGCATCCTGACGAGTAGACCAACTACTATTCTTTAGCGCGGTAAGTAATACATTGAAATCTTTATCTGTTATTTTCTGTGTTAACTGTACTAGACTAACCGCTGCTCGATAGCGCACATCCACGTCCACGTCCCCTTTGAGGGCACTAACCAACCCTGTTATCGCCTTGGCTGATCCTGCTCCCACCTGCCCTAGACTCTCTGCAGCCCACAAGCGCACGTCTGCGGCCTTATCCTCTTTCAACGCGGTTAATAATCCTGCTATCGCCTTAGCTGACCCGATTCCCACTTGCCCTAGACTCTGCGCTATCATTGAGCGCACATCCTCTACTTCACTCTCTTTAAGCAAAGTCAACAACCCAGCTATTACCTTGGCTGACTCTACTCTTTCTAAACTCCATATTGCCTGTTCGCACACAATTTTTGATTTATCCTCTTTCAGCACCCTAAGCAGTTCATTCACGACTTTGGAGGCTTTTGTTTCCTGTCGCCAAAAACTCCATACTGCTCGCTCACGCACGATTTCCGATGCATCCTCTCTTAGTGTCCTAAGCAATTCTCCTACTAACTCAGCTGATCCCATTCTCACTTGCCCTAGACTCTGCACTGCAAAACTACGAACATGCTCTGCAGCATCTATTTTGAATGCATTTAACAGTGCATTCTTCACTTTGACTGATCTTACTCCTATTTCCCCTAGACTACACACCGCCTGTAAGCGCACCCACTCTGACTTATCTATTTTGAGTGCATTTAACAGCGCATTCTCCACTTTGACTGATCTTACTCTCGCTTCCCCTAGACTCTGTGCTGCTTGTGAACGCACCGACTCTGACTTATCAGCCTTGAGAGCGGTCAATAACTCAGCTACCACCTCGACTGATTCTATTCCCACCATCCCTAAGTACACTGCTGCTTGTGAGCGCACATTTTCTTCTTGCTCACTGTCTCTAAGTATTGTTAGAAGACGTGGAATAAACGTATCAGCAACAAACTTACTACCTTTGAGATACACAAGTCGCTCATCCAATGCTTGGCTATAGCGACTGTATTGTGCAAGACCGCTTCGATACAACAATTCATTAGTCAACCTCTCGATCAATTGATGCATCGTCTTTTCGCTCACAGCTATCTGATCGCCCAAACATCTCAATGCGAACAAGTAATCACGCCCTAACAAATCCTCGTATTTGCTTGGCTTGAAGCCTAGGTCTTCGGCTTCGTCGCTTTGGGCGAGGATGGCGGTGTCTACGAGTTCAGCGGCGTCTTCGGGTGAGTCGATGTTGACGAAGCCGAGGGCGAGCAAGATTGGCTCTTCCCAGCGTGGTTCGTGGAGGTGTTGGCGGATAAGTTGGGCGCGGGTGCGACTACGGGCGATGAGGTAACGCGCGGCGTAGTATTCCTCGAAGGTTAGGTGCATGAAGCCATAGCGTTTGGGCGAACGCTCGACGAAGAGGCCGGTGTGTTCCTCGACTTTGCGGAGGAAGATTTTGATGTCGTTTTCCGATTGCTCGTCATCTTCGTCTTTGTTGTTGACTCGTGCCCAGAGCTTGATGATTTCGCGCTCGGTAGCGATGCCTGTGGGCTTGTGAACGTGCATCCAGTAGGCGAGTTCGCGTAAGAGCTTGGTGATGTCGGCATCGTCCATAAGTTCGGTTGAGCGCACACCTTGCGCGACGCGCCATGTGCGCGTCAATACCTCTGCTGCGAGTTTGTAGAGGTCGATGCGTTTCTGCGGTAACGTGGCACCTGTACGGTGAATCAGCGCGAGTGTGCAGAGTAGGAGCGGATTGGCGGCGAGCCGCTTCACACCTGGAGTATGTTGTACGGCATGCATGATGCCATTGATCTCACGCTGTGCTTTGGTCTTGCGTGTCTCTAATGAGAGGTCGGGCGTCTGGGCATACTCAACGGCGGGACACCACATGTCGAGGAAGTGTTGAATTTGCGTCTCGTCCATATCCTGTACTTTGTAGTGTGCGTAGTCTCCTGTGAGCCGTGCATTGCGGTAGCCAGCGACACGGCTGGTGATGACGAAGCGGTTGCCTGCACTGGAATGATGACGCACAAACTCCTCGATCTGACGCACCACACGCATACGGTCGTCGATACTAGTGATTTCGTCGAGGCCATCCAGCAGAATCAGGCAGTTCCCACTGGCTAACTCTTCTGCAAAAAGTTCAGCAAGGTGTGGATGTGAACATTCATGATTTTCATTATGATAGTCGGCGAGAAATTTGGTGACGGATTTGCCCTTGCCAAGTTCAGCATAATCGGCGATACGAAGCAGTATGGGGAAACGCGTCTTGCCCAGTTCGCTGCTGGCCTCTTGCACGTTATTTTGTAGAGCCTGTGCGTGTTGCAGGGCGAGATAGCGAAGTAGTGTCGTCTTGCCACTGCCGGGGTCGCCGAGGATAATCAGGCGTTCGTGCTGCGCTACAATGGTTGAGAGGTCGCGTATCTCGCCAGCCGAGCGGTCGGGCAGGGATAGTTTGCCGCGCTGGAAATGGTGCGTGAGCAGATCGCGCTGGTCGTCGATCTCTTCGCTGCGTAGGGTGTGTCGCTCAATATCGAGCAGTTCTTTGTCGAGCAGGGAACGTTCAGAGGAACTCAGGTCATCGTCGCGCTGCGCTCGCAACATGATATAGACCTCTTCCAGCTTCACCTGCACCTGTCGCTGCGTCTGAGCCACACCACGCACATCGAGATACAGGTTGCGCTCAATGAGCCAGCGCAAATAGGCAGTGCGGATTGAAGTGAGGTCTATGTTGTCGTCCAGTTTGCGCCGTATCGCGGCTACGTTTTCGTCGAGGCTAGCTGCGCTCTTATCTATGCGGGTCACGCCCTGAGCGGTTTGTTCGATAGCGATGTTGTTGAATAGCTCTTGCAGGGCTGGTTCGGCTTTGAGGGCATCACTCAGGTAAGCAAAGAAGTCGCTAGCGATGGGTTTGAAGGTGTTGAGGCTATTGGCGCGTAACGTTTCGTCGTTGGGATAGCGGCGCGTGGCCCAGAGGTTGGCGAGGTCGTCGGAGTTGAGCTTGCCTGTACGCGAGAGGAGTTGACCGAGTATGGCGGCAGATTTGCGATCCTCGAAGCTGGTACGCATGAATTGTTCGTCTACGAGTTGCGGATATTTTTGTTGGAAGTGTCCAAAGGTGACTTTGAGAGCGTTTTGTAAGGCTATTTTTTCGGTGTCGGGCTTGAGCTTTTCGCGTAGCTTCTCACCGAGGCCGCTTTGATCCAAGGTGTAGCCAAGAACGTTGTCCGCGAGAATGGGTAGTGCCGCGACGAGCCACTCTAACATGTGCTATCCCTGCCTTCGTGCTATTTGGAGTAGAGGTGTGCGTGTATATAGTATATAAACGTTTGAGATGGCGAATTGTCAAATGATGCGATTGTGTGTATGGGTATGATTGTATCACAATGTTGCGTTTGGCGAGAGATAGGGATGTGGTTCAATTGCTGGGGACATTGTAGGTAGAGGAAAGGGCGTGATGAAATCAGGCCCGTACTCCGTTTGCGCGTATTGATACGTCGATGGTAGGGACCAATTCATTGCGTCCGAGGTGGGGTTGAGGCGGGGGAACGCGTGGGCAACGATTCTCTTCGGTGACGTGTACCCCGCCGCCCCACCCCTCGGACGCAATGAATTGGTCCCTACCACTACTTTAATTTGCCCCAATACGATCCCATACGAGCAGGCCACAGAATAGGGCTGCCATGATACAGACCTGGACGAGGACGACGGTGAAGAGGGTTTGGTGAAAGAGTAGGAGGCCGACGATCTGGGCGATGCCTGCGAGCAGGACGAAGAGGTTGCCGCGCCCGTTGCCGAGCGAGAGGTGGTAGGTTGCGACGACGTTTGCCAGGGCGTAAAAGGCAGTGGCGAGGGCGTAGAGCCAGAGTAGCGGCGCGATGGGTAGGTAGGCATGACCGAAGAGGATGTTGACGACTGGTTCAGGGAACAGTGCGGTGGCGACGATGATGAGTGTTGAGATGATGGCGATGACGGCGACTGAGAGCCAGAGTAAGGAGCGCGACGATTCGCCCTGCTGATGCTTTTTGGCGGCGAGCGGGAACATGACCATGACGATGGACCATGTGGCGAAGAATACCATGCGTCCAATCAGGGCTAGGGCGGCGTAGAGGCCAGCAGGGTTGGCGGCGTAGTAGCTCTTGACGATGAGTACGTCGCTATTGTTGATGATGATTTGACCAATTAGGCCAATCACGACGGGACCAAAGTAACGCGTGATTTTGCTGCGCTCGATGGCACTGAGTGGTGTTACAGCTTTGGGTAGACCTTTTCTAGCACTGAGGGCAACGAGCCATGCGACTCCGAAGGAGAGCGTCAACGCCCATGTCGCGCCGATCACGGAGAGGCCGAGGGCGACAAAGAAGAGGGCACCGAGCAGGCGCATCCACATCTCGGCCTGATTGCTCCATGAGAGTTGTCCGAAGCGGGCACAACCTTGTAGGATGCCTCGGTCAACGGCGAGCAGGAAGAAGATGGGCATGCCGACGCCAAGAATGATGAAGGGCAGGCTAGAATGCATGTGAAAGAGGGTGGCGAGCGGTGCGGCACCCAGTACGAGGCTGAGTAGGAGCAGTATGCCGATGAGCAGCACCCAGCGTTGTAGCCACGAACGGAGAGCGGCAAGTTGGTGCATGTCGTCCGATGAGCTATAGGTTGCGGCGAAACGTGCCGTTGTGGTCGTGATTGTTGTAGTGGCGAAGGTTAGGACGAGCATGAAGGTCACGATCAGACTGAGGTCGGCGAACATAGATGGTCCCAGTTGGCGACCAAGCATCAGATTGAAGACGTAGTTGCCCAGATTGACCAGCGTAGTGCTTGCGAAGAACAATAAGCTGCTTACAAGCAGTGGTCGCGCCTTGAACCACGCGATAGGGTTGCCGAGAAGCGCGGAGAGCGTAGATAAGCGTCGTGCCGTTGGTTGAATAATCATAGAGGTTTGCCTTTCGGTAGGGACCGATTTATCGCGTCCAGGGGGTGAGGCGGGGCAACGCGTGGGCGACGATTGTGTATGGTGACTTGTGCCCCACTGCCCCACCCCCTGGACGCGATAAATCGGTCCCTACTACACAGTCAAGCTTGATCTGACCATTTTCGTAGGG
>CAXUHG010000127.1:0-2291 GCA_964250805.1 uncultured Ktedonobacteraceae bacterium
ACCTTGAGAAAGTTGCGATAGTTATCATATTCAAGTATCTTTGCCAGGTCTCTTGCTGTCCAGTATTCGATGCCCTCCCTCTTCTGTCTCTTTGCGGATTGCTTCAAATGGAGAAGTGTAAGATTCTTGCTTCTCTGTTTGCTTTTTACTCATTGTTATTAACCCCTTTCAGCCATTTAGCGCACAATTAAAATTGTATCTATTATAACCTTTATGTAACATACCATATCACAAGCTCTTTGCCAATCTCTAAATGATACATTCTAGTGGGGATAATCGGAATTGCGCCCGGTCTTGCAAAGCTCTGTAGAACATTATTCCGCGCGAATCCACCTTGGTTGAATAGTCTCAACGGGCAAATCGAACAAGCCTTGTTGGGCATCGACGCGGAAGAGTTGGTCGAAGTCTTCGGGCGTGAAGGCTTTGCGGAGACGTGCGGCGTAGGAGGTTACGAGTACGCGTAGGTAGTGTTCTACGTCGTAGTCGCGGCGGTTGGCAACCTCTGTACGTTGCGATGATGGATCATGTTCTTGCGTCTCGTCTCCGTTTTCGTCTTCTTCGCCCCATTCGTTGCCGATGGCGGCCTCTTCGGTTTCTTCGGGTAGCCAGACGTATTGCTTGTTTTGCGAACGATAGAAGCGCACACGCTCACCAGGGTACCAGCGTCTGCGTCCAGCGTTTAATAATGCCTCGTACTGTGGCTCTGGATGCGTCGCACGTGATGAGTTATAAGCTTCGGGGGTTTTAGAGAGTCGTACACGCGCCCCCATGTCTGATGCTGGCAAGGCGCGGCTTCGTATCGCCTCGACCATATCCAGGTATGCCTGTCGCACGCTCAGAATATCTCCTGTCATGGCACATGGGAGTGCCTGACGTAGAAAACGTTCCCCGAATGGCTCGGCGCGGCTAGAGCGGAGGGCGACACCGTGTACGACCAAGCGTTCGCCATAGGTGAGGAGGGCGTAGTTTTTGACTTCGTGGCTGAACATGGCACGATAGCGTCCCTCGTATTCCAGGCGAATACCTGCTGGCAGTTCCGTACCGATCTCCTCGACGAGGGCGCGTTCCTGATCCTCCGTCCAGCCATCGGGAACAGAGAAATAGACGCCATCGGTATCGGCCTCAATCAGAGCCATGCCGCGCTCGCGTAGAGCATTCAGGAGTTGTGTAAGAATGGCTCGTCCACGCTGTGTCACCTCGCCAGCGGCACGGCTATCCGCGAATAACGCCATTGCGCCCGCACCCATATAGCCATAGGCCGCGTTAATGAGTATCTTCATCGCAGCCTGTGTCGCCGTGTGATGGTTGGATTCTACCGAGTCAGGTGGAGCGGTACGTGCAGCCGCTTTATGTGCGAGTCGCAAATCTGTCAATTGACTTAACACTCGGAGCAGAACGCCGAGCCGATCACAGGATGGTCCAATCTGAAAGGTTCGCATCAACGATGGATACAGCGAAGCAACATCGGCCTTGACCACCTGTTGTGCGACGCCCGTTGCTAACAGATGTGCCGCACCACCTTCGTGCAATTCGCCGTCACCGCTCTTTCCTGCTTGTCGGGGAAGTGCCGCGCCTGCATGCAGATAGGCACGTACAAGAATTGGCTCAAGAATGCCCATTGCTGGACCTGCCGAGGCGAGTCGTTCGTAGCGGCGTGGTGCCATACTTGCCAGGGCGAATGGTGCCCCTTGTAGGCGGCGTGAGAGACCGTCAACCTCTTGCACATCATCAAGGGCATAGTGCTTCACCTGTTCGGGTTCGTTGCGGTAGGTATCGAAGATCGCAGCCCCCTCGATATACACGCGTTCCGGTGAGGCGATACCAAAGTACCGCGTCACCTCTTTCAATCGGTGTCCAGGCATGTCGCGTACTACGAAATCATGGCGGCGTACTGAGTCGAGTGTGTCGATTAGCTCACGACCCGCGAGGCTGTAGCGCACACGTTTCCGTGCCTCTGGTCCGATTGCCAGCGTCTCCTCACGTCGCTCCAACCGCATCGGGCCGCCTCTACGTCCCATCTCCAACGGTATACCTAACTTCGCTGCCCGTTCCTCAAGAAAGAGCAGGTCGAAGCCGAAAAGGTTGTGATTCTCGATGATATCGGGGTCGTGGTTCCGAATGAGGGCACACAGGTCGATAATTAATTGCTTTTCATCTTCGGGTGTGGGAGCATCGAGAATGGTGGCGAGTCCGCGTGAATCACGAATTGCAACCATGAAGATACGACCACGATGCGGATCGAGTGCAGTTGTTTCCAGATCGAACTGCAAACGGTGGATATCTTCGTAGTT
>CAXUHG010000127.1:2391-15766 GCA_964250805.1 uncultured Ktedonobacteraceae bacterium
GTTTTAGGCACGCACCTGTTGTGTTATACTATCTCCTACAGAGAAGCATAGTTGAAAGGCAACACAATGATAGATCATTTACAGGAAGTGTTACCACGTCTGGCACATCTACCACCACAGGCGCAGGAAGAGGTTGCGAACTATATTGAGCTACTTGAGCGAAAAGCCTCTATGGAAGAACAAGCTGCAGATTTTGCCTCGGATGAACCTTGGATAGACCCTGCCGGCGCATGGAGTGACCTTCCCGACGATATGTTTGACGAATTGGACAAGATTCGGCATTCTAATCCTCCTACACCACCGTTTGAGTTACCATGAGACAATACTTATTCATCAATCTTGATTCGGTGGTATTTCGTAGGGACCAGATGTATCGCGTCCGTTGCTCAATTCATTGAGTGAAATCTTCACCAACCAACCCTTTCTAAAAGCATTCTCGGACATGATCTCACGTGATAAATCACGCCTCGGACGCGATACATCTGGTCCCTACGAAATACCATCAAAGGGCTAGGTATGCAAATTATTCGTTGGCAAGACAAAACAATCCCAACTGAACAACTATTACGCGAGCGGATGCAACGCGAGGGACTTTCTCCCTACACATGGTCAAATGCAGCAAATTACAGGTATGCAGTTCATACTCATACTTACGAGAAGGTGTTGTACTGTGTGCAAGGCTCGATCCGTTTTGTATTGCCAGAGCAGGTCAACGCCGATGGAAATGCGGATTTTGTTGACCTGAACCCTGGCGATTGCATGATTTTACCTCCGCACACCATGCATAGTGCCGTTGTTGGTTCACAGGGCGTGACGTGCTTAGAGGCGACGCGCTAGCTCCTCAATCGTTTCGTAGATGAGTTGTGGCAGTGTCTCGAACGAGTACGACATGACAACCCCTTCGTTGCGTTGGTGTGCCCCCTGACCATAGGGTCCGAAATCTACGACGGGAATGTTCAGCTTCTCGATAGCCTCAAGTGGTAGATAGTATGAACCGACCTTCTTCCCTTCATCTGTTGGTTGTTTCCAGACTGGCATGTTGGCTTTCAGCGCAGATGTGTCGATTCCTGCATCTAACCGTAGATAGCTAAGGTCGCTCAGATATGGATAGTATTCCTGTTGTACGAGTGGCACTTCGGGATGTGCTGTTATAATGGCATTGAGGGCATCGTGGAGGGCATCCTTTGTGGCGGCGACATGTGGATAGTAGGGCGGCGAATAATAGAGAACAATCGCTGGTCCCTGTCGCCCACTCAGTGTCCAGAGTTTGTGGACGAGATGGAGGCTTCGTTCGCGTGTGTCCATCGTCGCGGGTAAGCTTTCCCATACCGTATCGAGTTCGGTCTGTACTTGCTTTGCCCCTGAACGCTCCGATACTTCTGAGTAGAGTTCGGCGTAGGTCAAGACATCGCCTGTACGAGGAGATACCGTTGATGAATACTGGTCGCTTGTACTGCGCCAGCGTGCCTCGGTCTTGTCCACCCGTGCCAGCACAGTTGCTAACGCTGACTCGGCGAATTGGCGTAATCGTAGCAATAATGCATCCGGTGTAGTGGTGAACGTTAAGACATTGAGGTAGAAATAGGCAGCGGATGGCAATTGCACGTTGTAGTGCGTTTTGAGATCGGTTGCTTTAAGCGTGACAGGAGGGGCCGTCACTTGTCCATGTTGCACATCGCATAGCTCATCGTTCATGCTCAGGTTGCGAATGAGTTCGGCGGAAAGCAAGTTCGCATCAAGTCCGTTAAAGGGTGTGCCTACATGGGATTCGCATCCGATGCAGAGAAAGCTCGGTAGCAATTTGCCGATGGTGCCGTTGAAAATATAGCGGTGCGGGTCGCCAGGATACTGCGCTGTTGTGTAGTCTGTATTGATCGCACCGACATAGGTGAGTTCGTATTGCTTCCGCATGCGTGTCAGGAAGCGCACTGCCTGTAGGACGCCTGCCGACTCGTTTTCCTCATCAGGAGTTGCCAGGAAGAGCAGTGAGAGCGGGGGTGGTGTAGGCTGTGACGCGAAGTAGCGCATGAGCGCGATATTGACGGCGACACCACTTTTCATATCGACGCTACCGCGTCCAAACATCCAATCGTTAGCGTCGATTCCTTCGAGTGGAGGGCCGAGTTCATCTCGCTTTTGAGCCAGAATATGTGGACTGAGTGAACTCTCTTCAAGTGTTCCGTAGTCTCCTGTACCGACGGTATCAATATGGCCTAGCAGAACGAGTGTCTTTGAACTTTGTCCTTGTAGAAAGGCGTAGGTATTCTGCCTCTCATAAAGATCACCTTCAATTGCGTCAATCCCAATCTGGGTGTATTGGCAAGAGTCTTTATTAAGTAGCCCAAGTATCGATCCCCAAATGTTCTCATCCGTGCTTGGGCTAACTGTCCGAAAGTTTACAAGCTCCTCGGTAAACATTAGTACATCAAGATACCATGAGTGTTTGTTGTAATGTAACATGTCCTCGTATTGTTTTACGACGTCTTCGTACCATTCGTGTTTATTGTGTTCAGCCATATCTCTACCACCATACAAATTTTACGATGATTATAACATAACGCAGAAATCTTGCATCTTGTTTTAAGTAAAATCCGTACTATTCTTGGTAAGACTTACGTTTGTATTGATGTGACTTTCTTGATATGGTAGCGTCTAAAAGAATGTACAGCTTTTTCGTGTTGCTAGGTTATTCAAAGAGTCATAGCTTACGTTATAATCGGTATATTATATAGTATTTACGGAGGGAAAGAACATGGAAAATGCGATGATGGAACGCAAACGGCGTCCAACAGGCGTGACGATCATGGCAGTGTTGCTCGGTATTGAAGGTCTGTTTGAACTTCTCGGTGGCATTCTTCTCATTGTCGCGGCTAACTCGATCAGTCGCACGATCATATCGCATGGTCATAAAATTTCGGCTCATGTTTTAGATGCGGCAGGTATTGGACTAGGCGGTGTAAGTATCGTGATAGGTATTATCACACTTCTATTCGTCTTTGGTCTGTGGACATTGCGACGTTGGGCGTTCTGGGCAGTTATTATCATCGAAGGCTTGAGCCTGATCAGAAGCATCATCGAATTGGTGCAGCATACCGGTAATGTTGTTGGCGTTGTGATAGGTATGATTATTCCTGCTATTATCATCATTTACTTCCTCTTAGACGCAAATGTAAGGCGTGCGTTCCGTGTTTGATTTGCAATAGTGAGACACGCAAAGCGATATCATCAACATATTTTGTTGGTGATATCGCCTTTAAGCATTTTCTAATCGGGCTATCGCGTTACTTTCGCCAAACAGGAACCGTCTTGGATAGGAGAACAAACATCTTTTTAGTCTTTGGAGTTATGTATGGATCGTCTTATTACGCGAACTGATAGTGTTGAAACTGTAGAACTGTCTGAACAAGAGCAAGTAATTCAAGAGATTTTATCTTCAACCCCGCCAACCAAATTACCAAGTTATCATCCTACTTCCTGGGGCATCGTCAATTCCGTTCTGGATATTGCTGATAACATCACAAATGGTCGTGCTGGGCTGTTGCAACGTTTTTTCTCGTTCCTCTTATTTGGTGGCATAGCGGCAGTAGTCAATCTGATTGTCTTTTATATAATCTTTTATCACATTGCGTTACCCGTAACGACTGAATTACATAATGTCATTGCATTTTTGATTGCATCCGAAATTTCCCTTATCACGAATTTCATACCCAATGATCGCTATACATTCCGCCATCTCCCAGGGCGTACCCGCTCATGGCCTGCGCGTTGCGCCCGTTTCCATGTGACCTCTATAAGTGGTACCATTCTTACGTTTATCATCGAATTTACTCTAAGTACAGTATTTCATGTTCCTGCGATTGTCTCACAGGCTATTGCGATAATACTGGTCATGTTCTACAATTTCGCTTTCCATCACCTCTTCACCTATCGTCACGTGAAGGTTGTTGAGACACAATAGGTTTTTACTCGATGATTGGCAGTGTGCCGTTTGTGACTGTCTGCAACCAATCCGCAAGGGTAGTTTTGCTCATCTGTCCACTCGCAACCGCCATCATTGTTTGGTAGTACTCTATCTCTGTTGCGGTAGGCTCTAGGCCGTTAAAGCGAAGGAAGGTAAACATTGCCATACCTGCTGTGCGTTTGTTACCATCTACAAATGGGTGATTTTGACTGAGGTGATATCCATAAGCGGCAGCCATAGCAAAGATAGTTGGATGCAGAAATTGACCACTAAATTGCGCTTGAGGCATGTGTAAGGCAGAATCCAATACCGCCTTATCACGTACTCCATAGGTTCCACCATATAGTCGAACCTGATCGTCGTGAATTGCTAGAATGATACTTTCTGACAGAAATCGAAGCATAGCATTTACTCTGCTAATTTACGGTTAGCGTTATGATAGCGTGGTTCAATCTTCTGATAAGCTTCCCAAGCATCTTGAAAATCAGAAGTAGCACGCGTGAGAACAATGCGGTCTCCTGTAACCTCTATGGCAACTTCATCGTTCTCATGTAAGTGAAGAGCCTCTACTACCGAAGTTGGTAGTGTGACAGTTGTCGAGTTTCCAACTTTACGTAATTTTACGACTTGCATATCTTATCTCCTTCTGTATATACGTAAGTGTATACGCGAGGAGGATTTTTGTCAAGTTATGAATTGTGATAGAGTCCTACACATCTACAAAAACGTGAATACTGTAGAATGCTAATTTTTTATAGTGCGAACACAGGAGAGTGAAGTTATGAGACTACGAGATTACGTTGACGACCGTTTGGCGCAAGGCGAAGGCAATGCCACGATTGAGGGACTACAAAGAACATTACAGTGTAGTCTAAATGATGCCATCAATAATGTCCCTAAAGAGGACTGGGAGGCGGAGATTCAGAATAGACAGAAAGAGTCTGACGGGCAGGTGCTAATCTGGCTTGCTGGTCAATCCGAGCCAAGCTACAGTATTCAGGAGTAACAGGTTTTCGTAGGAGACTAGAAATCTGTGAAGGAAGGGATACCGCATCATGAAGATTGTGGATGTGAAAAGCAACGTACTTGGTACCGCATGGCGCAATTTGACGTTTGTGCGTGTGATCACCGACGAAGGGCTACAGGGTGTGGGTGAGGTACGTATGCTCAATCATACTGATGCATTACTCGGCTATCTTGCAGAGGCGGTTCCCAACCACGTTCTTGGTCATGATCCTATGAATATCGAAGACCTTGTGCGCCGTATGTATCTCAACGATTTCGCTCGTGCTGGTGAGATTGCCATGTCTGCTATTGCTACTATCGAGATAGCATGCTGGGATATTATGGGGCAAGCACTGGGGCAACCAGTCTATAAATTGTTAGGAGGCGCGGTACGCAACAAAATCAAGGCGTATGCGAATGGCTGGTACACGGTTGAACGCACACCCGAAGAATTTGCTCGTGCCGCACAGCAGGCTATAGCAAAGGGATATCGTGCGCTCAAGTTCGACCCGTTCGGTTCCGGTTTTTATGAGATGGAGCGAGCTGAAAAGGTGCGCTCTATCTCTCTTGTCGAAGCGGTGCGTGCGGCTGTCGGACCCGATATTGAGCTATTGGTCGAGATGCATGGACGTTTTAACCCTGCTACAGCGATAGAAATCGCGCACGAATTGGAACCCTTCAAGCCTTCATGGGTGGAGGAGCCTGTACCACCAGAAAATCTTGCTGCGCTCAAAAAGGCTTCTGAAAAGATTTCTCTTCCGATTGCTACGGGTGAGCGTATTCATACACGCTACGACTACCGCCAACTTTTTGAATTACAGGCGGCGGATATCATTCAGCCTGATATTACTCATTTTGGAGGACTACTTGAAACAAAGAAGTTGGCATCATGGGCTGAGGCGTACTACATATTGATCGCACCACACAACGTTGGTGGTCCAGTCTCAACGGCTGCTGCATTGCATCTCGCTGCATGTACATCCAATTTCAAGATACAAGAACACTTCAACGACTTCGCGGAAGAGTGGGTAAAGGCGGCGGCACCAGGAAATCCAGAGGTTGTCGATGGTTATTTTGAGTTACCACAAGGACCAGGATTAGGTGTCAAGCTCGACGAAGACATTCTACGGGAGCATCCGCAGCAAGCCATTTTCTTCAGCCCTTTCGCGGAAAACTGGCATCGTCGTCAAGCACAACGCAAATCCTAATTTCTACATTCCACCCTCCCATAGACGACCAACAGCGAGCTGTGTTTTGTCCACGACAAGCTGCTCTTCCGCATGCTCACTCTTGCGAAACGTCAGATGTTTCCCTTCTGAAGTACGTTCAATTGAAAGCAGTTCTACACCCGTTTTTGTTGTAGTGCCATATGTATGCTTTCTAGCTATTTTTCTGAAAGTATCCCACTTCATATTCTCCAACATATACAATGTAGATTAAAGTCACCTATACTATTGACATGTAGATAAAAGTAATCTATAGTTTTTTATAGTAAAGCGTAGTGCTATCAAGCGAGCAAGAAAGGCTAATAATCATGGATCGTTTGCTCACAACCGAGGATGTAGCGAACTTTCTGAGTGTCGATGTTGTGACGGTGCGTCGGCTCGTGGCGAAAGGCGAGCTACCTGCTTACAAGATAGGTGGCGAATATCGTTTTATGCAGCCTGAAATAGTGGATTATGTGAAGCGTCAGCGCATTGCCAATGGTGATCCGAACCGCGATATGTATGACAAGTTCACAGACCGTGCTAGACGTGCATTAGCGTTTTCGCACGAAGAGGCGATACGTATGCAGCACGCATATATTGGAACAGAGCATTTGCTACTCGGATTGGTGCGTGAGGAAGAAGGCGTTGCGGCAAGGGTACTAAGAAACATGGGTGTGCGAGATGTGGAGCAGGTGCGTAGCCTTGTAGAGTCTTACGTGAGCCGAGGCGATAAGAGCCTAAATGGGCAACTTGGTATGACCGGACGGGCGAAGAAGGTGGTGCAACTCGCGGTTGAAGAGGCAAAGATGCTGGGGCATCACTATCTCGGCACGGAGCATCTTTTGCTCGGCTTGCTCAATGAAGGCGAAGGCGTTGGGGCGAAGGTGCTGGGAAGGTTGAATGTAGATTTGAAGCAGGCGCGTTCACAAGTGTTGGAGGTGATTCTGAGTAGGGGTAGTACGCAAACTTGATACAAAACAGGATTTTTCTTGCAGTCCTTGCACTTATGTTAATGGTATAGTACCAGAGAAAGCAAATCTAAGCGAAAAGAGGAAAAGGCTATGCGTTATGGTCTCATCGTGCCAAATGTAGGCATGTTTGGAGATGCTCGTATGCTTGCGGAACTGGCACACGAAGCAGAGGAGGCTGGCTGGGAAGGTTTCTTTCTCTGGGATACTCTTCACTATCTAGCTGATAATGGCGAACAGGTATGTGATCCCTGGATTGCGCTAGCTGCTATTGCCATGCGTACTCAGCGTGTACGAATAGGTCCTATGGTTACACCTTTATCGCGGCGGCGTCCCTGGAAACTCGCTCGTGAGAGCGTTTCGCTTGATCGCCTTTCTAATGGTCGCTTGATTCTGGGAGTTGGTTTAGGCGATACCGCAGATAGAGGAATTACGTATGTGGGAGAAGTGACGGATGCGAAGGGGCGTGCAAAGCTGCTTGATGAAGGTCTCGACGTTCTTGTGGGGTTATGGAGTGGGCAACCTTTTAGCTATTCCAGTGAAGAGTATCATGTGAAAGAAATTACGTTTTTGCCTCCACCCGTACAAACTCCTAGAATCCCCATCTGGGTTGGTGGCTATTGGCCTAGAAAAGGGCCGTTACAACGAGCTATACGCTGGGATGGTGCTTATTTTGGGAAAGCAAACGAAGACGGCACTTTGGGTGAAATGATGGCTGAGGATGTACATGCCCTTAAAACACAGGTAGATGCACATCGAAGCACGGAAACTCCCTTCGATATTGTTAGGGGTGGTGAAACGCCAGGCGATAATGCAGAGCAAGCACGCGCGATACTGAAACCTCTTGTCGAGGCAGGTATTACATGGTGGCTAGAAAGCATTGGTCCCTGGCGTGGAAATCTTGAGGATATTCACAAGCGGATTCAGCAGGGACCTACGCGGGTAGAGTAAAAGTTATCACCTTTTCTCATCAATAACTTGTGTCCAAGGATGAGCTGTGATATCCTGTCGAAGAAATGTAAGAAACTCTTGTATGCCAGGGGAAGAGGCTCTTCGCTGCTGCCAAGCAAGAAGAATAGTACGCTGAGGAAGCGTCGGTTGCACTTCAAGCGGAACAATAGTTGTTTCAGAACCATCTATAACCGACTGAGGAAAAACTGAAATTCCTACTCCTTCGGCAACCAGCGCACGAATTGAACCAATGTCTCCGCTCTCAAAGATCACATGTGGAACAAAGCCTGCTCGTTCAGTCATATGCAGCACTGTTTGTCTGAGACCTGACCCTGGTTTGAAAAGAATAAATTCCTCTTCTTTCAAGTCACTCACATGAATCTTTTGTTGTGTCAGATGATGCTGTGGAGCTACACCCAATAAGAGAGGCTCGGTAAATACAGAAAGAGTCTCAATGTGTTTGTCTGGAAATTTCGCTGGAAATATCTCTTTTATCGTGTGCATCCACACCATGTCAAGGGTGCCGCTTTCTAACTGTTCCAGCAAGATATCCGTAACTCCTTCGTGCAATACGATTTCGACGCCTGGATATTGAGTATGAAAACGTGCGAGCAGTCCTGCGAGCCAGTAGGTTCCTATTGATTGCAATAAGCCAATTCGTAAGCGACCACGTTTGAGTTTTGCGAACGCCTGCATTTCTATTTGAATATGCTCTGCATCAGCAAGGACGCGTTCAGCGAGAGTGAGCAACGTTTCACCTGCTAGTGTTAACCGCATAGAACGGCTCGTTCTTTCAAAGAGACGAACTCCAAGTTCGCGTTCAAGGGCTTGAATTTGTTGCGAGAGTGCTGGTTGAGCAATTGCTAGCTCTTCTGCCGCTTGTGTGAAATGTCGTTTAGAGGCGAGCGTGACAAAGTAGCGCAGATGCCGTAATTCCATAAGCTTTTTCCTATCTATAAGTTATACCTATGGTTTGTATTGTATCTATATATTGGACTTATAGCAAGTTTTGCTGGATACTAGGGACATAGTACGAGTTACCATTTCTCATGCAACGTAAGGAGAAAAACTATGTCTCTTCTCAATCATAAAGCTGTTGCTTTGCTTTCAACAGCGCATGGTTGTGTTGATCTATGCCAGGGTGCTATTCCTGCATTGCTTCCAACACTGATGATTCAACATCATCTCACGTACACCGCCGCTGCCGGACTCATCTTTGCTACGAATATCACGTCATCTCTCATTCAGCCAGCCTTTGGCTATTATGCTGATCGTACTCGCGCCCTCTGGCTTATGCCACTTGGACTTTTTCTTGCAGGTGGAGGCTTAGCACTTGCCAGTATTGTATCGAGTTATTGGCTTATTGCTTGTTGTGTAGGTCTCTGTGGTATTGGAATTGCCATATTCCATCCAGAGGCAGCGCGTTCAATGAACGTGTTTGCTGGAAAGCAGAAGGCAACAGGAATGAGCTGGTTTTCTCTGGGTGGCAATATTGGTTTTGCTCTTGGTCCCCTTGCGATTACCATACTCCTTGTTTGGTTCGGATTGAAGGGGATGAGCGTCCTTCTCATCCCTTTAATTTTGATGACGTTGATTCTCTCTTTTACAACCAAGAATAATACTTATAAGGGTGAGAGCAAGCAGGTGGTAGAGCGTCAAACGGGGCAAACTGACAATTGGTGGGGCTTCGCTCGCCTTACGGGGGTGATTGTATGTCGTTCAATCATCTTCTACGGATTGAACACCTTCTTACCTCTCTATTGGATTTCTGTGTTGCATCAATCGCAAGCGTCTGGTGGAACAGCTCTTAGCGTATTGCTCTTTACGGGGCTTATTGGCACATTTCTAGGAGGGAGACTTGCTGATCGCTATGGTCGTCGTCGAGTTGTGCTTGGCGCATTTAGCCTCCTTTTTCCTTGCCTTGTTTTGTTCGTTCTTTTGAGTCCTCTAAGTTCTCTTCTTGCCTGGATACTGCTTGCTCCTATCGGAGTAACATTGTTTGCACCATTCAGCGTCATGGTGGTGATGGGCCAGGAGTTTTTACCGAACCACATAGGAACAGCTTCAGGAGTAACGTTAGGTTTGGCAGTTACGATAGGAGGCATTACCGCTCCCTTGCTTGGGAGAGTTGCGGACCTCTATGGACTCTCGTTCGCTCTTGTTGGACTCACTTTTCTCCCACTATTAGCAATTGGAGGCGCTTTGACGTTCCCTAAAGTTGTGTCTTCGCCTACGGTTGCTGAAGATACAGTAATAAAGCAAGCGATGTGACATTTGTGCAAAGTTATACCAATGAGATTACTGTATGAAGAGTACAGTAAAAGCTATGCCATTCTATCTTTTGTGTCGATGGTATGATATGATAGTAGCGTAAAAACGAAACAAGACCAAAGATTGGTGGATACTGCTATGCAAAATAACTATGCACTCCCACGCACACAACGTATTATAGAACATCTTGAAGGTGCTTGGCAGCAAGTGTCGCAGCCGTCCTCCGACGACCTAAAAAAAATAACAGAATACATTGTTAGTTTCCCGAATCCATACAAGAAGGTGGGGTTACAAGCTCTTGCTGAACAGACTATTAGCAATATGGAACTCCACATGCTCCATTTAATGATGCTACTACAAGAAAAAGCAGAACAAGAGGGCATTGATACAGACGAACTCGAAGAAATTTTTGCTTATGTTAAGCCCGAAGTCTTTCAATTGTTGGAGAAGTTAAGCAAATTTATTGTGGTTCAATCGTTGGATGACTTAGCTGCCCTTGTAAATATCTCGACTCGATTACAAACACTTAGCACATCGTATACTGCTCAGGAAGCTCAAAGTTGGCTTTTTGAACTTCCTGATATGTATTACCGTCAGCTAACAAAAGAAGGGATACTTATCGAAACTGATGTGACAGATGTAGCAGTAAAACATTGGACTAAATTCGCAAATTGGTCCTCGTATGTGCAACCATACGAGAACGATGTGCCAGAATTAGATGCTTTTGAGATGACTGTACCCACTAAGAAGGCTCAATCGCCAACATATACTTCTATTCCGTTAGAGCCGAATAAGTGGACTTTTTCATCGTCTGTTGCATAGCAAGAATTGTTCGAGGGGAGTATTCTAAGATGGCACAAGATAGACCGAACCAGGATTTGGAAGCACAACATAAGGAAGCTGATGGTGTTCCAGAACTTAGGAAGGAAGCAATGCCTTTTTTACCATCTGAGGTGCAGTTGCAGAATGTCTTTGCTATAGATATTACAGCGAGAAGATTTCCCGTCGAAACCACTCACACCCCAATTGCGCATCTTAGCATGGAAGATATCGAAGTTGACGAACAGAGTCCACATGCAAATGCTGTACTTCAGGTTGCGCTAGAATTTGTTGACGAACCTATCCCTTTTGAACTTTCCTTTAGACTACTTGGACAATTTACATATCAACCAGAGTATGAAGTGGAGAAGGTACAAACCTTTTTAGAGCGAGGTAGTTTAAGCGTTATGTTACCATTCGCTCGTGAGATGCTCTTTAGTTTATGCACGCGTCTACAGATTCCGCCAATTATGTTATCTATGATTAAATTGGCACCACCAACAGCAACATTAGAGGAAAAGCTGGTTGACGAAAAAATTTGATAAGTTGAGGTTGGGATGAAACT
Organism: uncultured Ktedonobacteraceae bacterium; assembly: GCA_964250805.1. Lineage (GTDB taxonomy): Bacteria > Chloroflexota > Ktedonobacteria > Ktedonobacterales > Ktedonobacteraceae > JBBQVS01. Next base: position 14,140 of record CAXUHG010000127.1, read on the forward strand.
TATTCCAGCACCTGGAAGTGTCGATATGCAGCAAGCATCTTCGCATTCTTATGTGCATGAAATTGTTAATTTGTTACTTGCTTTGATAGAGCAAGACTTATTTAGGGAAGTTGCTTTATTTTTAAGAAACTACAGTCAAAAAACACAGTTTGGTTTCTCCGAGAAGTTGCAGGCTCTGCATATTCGCCGACGCCCCGATGATACTGGAAATTATGCAGAGTCCGAATATATTAAGAAAATCATTCAAATTTTAGAGAAAATATATGACCAGGAACAAAGGAAAATAGATTTTCAACGTGGGGCCATTGTCGAATTATTAGCAAAAAAGCTGGTAGCCAGACATTGTAATACTAATGAATGCTTCGATAATCAGCGTTTTATAGGTGAACAAAGTAAATATACCAGTGATCAGGTGGATGTGGCAGTCTTTTCGGAGAAGCGTCAACAAATTGAAGGGTACACTTGCAAAATTAACTGCCAAGCTATTTTGTCGGAAGACTGCACAAATCTTACTGCTCTAGCAGACGAAGCTGAAAAACAGGGCTACGATGCATATTTAGGGGCTGTATCCTTTGATAACAGCAGGTTAATCCACAGTAGAATTAGCAAAATACCATCGCTATCCAGAGCAATTAGTCCGTATGGTATAAATAACATAATTATGCTGCAAATGCATCCATTTTAAGGAAACAAATTGTAACTTAGCGTATCGTCTCCAGAAAGCTCCACGACTTCAAATCGCGTTCGAGGTGGAAGCGCAACAGGGCATGCATGACTCCCTCCAACTCAGTATGCAATCGTGCATCTAAACGGAAGCGCGGTACCTGTGACCAGTCGGAGCGATGCAGTAGGCGTAGTACTTTGAGGGCGTTCATCGAGAGGGACTGGCTCCAGAGGTGCGAGCAGTTGGGGCAGAGGGCACCACCGAGCGAGGGTGTGAAGCCGTTTTCTTCGGGTTGTAGCTCTGTATCACAGTTGGCACAGGTGCGAAGCACTGGTTCGTAGCCTGCACTTGAGAGCAGGTAGATTTCAAAGTAGCGCATGAGTAGCTTTGTGCGGTCACGTTGCGCGTTCGTCTCACTTATTTGCTCTTCTTGCGGTATCTCTTTCGTTTTTTGTCGCTGCTGTTGTGCCTCTAACGCATCGTTATCGAGTGTGCGTAGCGACTCTAGCAAGAGTTTGTATACGTCAATATGAGGCGTGTTCTCTTCGATGAAGCGTTCGACGAGTTCGGTGAGGTAGAGGCCACAGGTGAGGTGCCATAGCTCTTCGCGCATGTGCAGAAAGCTCTCAAGCCCCTGCGCCTGTGTCACAATATCGAGATTGCGCCCAACTGCGATATGCAATTGTGAACGGCACAGCAGTTCGAGATGACCCGTTTTTTTGCTGATGGGACGCCGTATCCCTTTGGCAACCGCGCTGAACTTGCCTTTGTAGGGCGTGAAGAGCGTCAGGATGCGGTCGGCTTCGCCGAGATTAGACTGTTTGAGAATGATGGCCTCTGTGGGATAGGTGCGTTGTTCTCGCATGAGAAGATTTTCCTGTTAGAAAAAGAGAAGAGACGTGATAACCATCACGTCTCTTGGAGGCGACGAGCGGATTTGAACCGCTGGTGCAGCTTTTGCAG
>CAXUHG010000128.1:0-157 GCA_964250805.1 uncultured Ktedonobacteraceae bacterium
AAAAAAGAGGTGGTGTATCTACCATTTTTCTGGCGTCCCATCATGCTGATTGTGAAAAGCATTCCTGAGCGTGCGTTCAAACGCTTATCTCTGTAGTTGTGAGAGATTGAGAACCGCCCCGCCAGCCCTCTGGGGGGGGTGAGGGACTCGCACCAAC
>CAXUHG010000128.1:167-12186 GCA_964250805.1 uncultured Ktedonobacteraceae bacterium
CCGTACCATCCCCCCCACCCCCCCCCCCCCCCCCCCGTCCCCCCCGCTCACCCCCCCCCCCCACAACTACATTAGTTAAATCGCCGCTGCGACAGCCGCCTGACGGCGCAAGAACCATATCGCGATGGCAAGCAGGACAACGATGCTACCAACGACAAAGCCAACATCCAGTAGTGTGCCGCTCCACGTCGTGATGCCTAACAAGGCGTTTGTGGCTCCATCAGCGATATAGTAGGTCGGCAGTACTTTCACAACTGGCAAGAACGGATTGTTGCCCAGGATTTGTGCGAAGAGTCCCACAAAGAAGATGGGGACAATATACATGATGGACATGATGCCCGAAAACATTCCTGCTGTCCCTGTGGTCTGGAACAAGCTACCCGCGAATAATCCCAGCGAGACGCTGAAACAGGAGCCGAGCAGAGCATAGAGGAGTAAGACGGGAATCTGACCTCTATAACCCCCTTGAATACCAACTACAAGTAGCGTCAACACGAGTTGGTAGCCAAAACCGACAAGCAACTTTCCTAACACAACATCGGTAAAAGAGGCTGGCGTCACCATGAGCATACGGAGCGTCTTTTTCTCTTTCTCTTCCGCCAGAATGCCAGGAACTAGCGATGTCCCGACAAGAAACGAGGTGAGGAGTATTGTTGCACCGTACATAACCGTGACATCAAAGGTGCTTGTGTTCACGGTTTTCGGCGGATTTATCGTGGCAACGGTGATGTTTGCGGGTAGTTGTGGACTAGCTGTATTACGCGCGTAGTTTGCAATCGCGCTCTGTAACAATGTCTCCTGCTGATTGGATATCTGGTCTCCATTGACGAAAAGCTGTAGCGATGGATGCCCGCCCGAACGTAGGTTACTATCGAAATCAGCAGGCACCACTAACCCCAATGAATATGATGATTTTTTTTGTGTACCATTAGCACCAAACTCGCTCACCACAGCATCGGCTGAATTTGCATAGATAATCCTGCTATCCTGATATGCGCTCTTAACAACCTGCTCGACGTTCGATTTACTGGGATTATAAACAAGAACATCGGTTGTCTTGCCACCAAGCAAGGTGCCGATGCCTAAGAACAGCAAAGCAAGAAAGATTGGCGATAGCAATATACTCAATGTTGATTTATTCATCAGAATATCTAGCGCATCTTTACGCGCGATAGCGAAAATTAAACGTGGATGCATGATTTTGTTCTCCCTCTCATATATCTAATGCGACAGGCACGACGCCTGTAAAGAGCGTCACTACTATATCAACTACGCGGGTCGTACCCCCGCGACCTCGATAAACACTTCTTCCAGCGTGGCTTCCTGTGAATGTACGGCGCGTACCTTGCCCTGCGCCATCAGTTGTGCAAATTGAGTTTGGTCGGTTGGGTTATCCATATTGAGCAACATTTCGTTGAGCATGCCATTTTGCGCGGTACCATCATCAAGCGTTACCGACATAACGCGCTGTCCGTGATTGAGCTTGAGGTTCTGTGGCGTGTCGTTGACGACGATAGAACCGCCGACGATGAAGGCGACGTGCTGGCATAGCTGGTCTGCCTCCTCCATCAAGTGCGTAGTAAGTAGGACTGTTGTTCCCTGCTGACACAACTCCTGAATTGTTTGGCGGATATCACGCGCTGAAAGCGGGTCCAGTCCGCGGCTCGGTTCGTCCAGAAAGAGCATTGGCGGCTTATGCAACAGGGCACGAGCGATCATCAAACGTTGCCGCATACCATTTGAGAAGGTTTTCACAGAGTCCTTTGCGCGGTCTCGTAGCCGCACAAGGTCAAGCACCTCATCGACGCGCTGTTTTGGTAGGCTATAGAGCCAGCATGAGAACTCAAGGTTGAGGCGTGCCGAAAGTCGCTCATACAAGTTTTGATCCTCAAACACCACACCGATACGCTCTTTCAGCGTCGCACGATTCTTCACCACATCGCAACCCGCAACAGTTGCATGTCCACCACTGGGGTCAATCTGCCCTGTTAGCATGCGGATAGTAGTGGTCTTGCCTGCCCCGTTTGGCCCTAGCAGACCAAAGATTTCACCGTGCCGAACTGTAAAACTAATTCCTGCCACCGCCTCTTTTTTGCCGAAACTACGGCGTAATTCAGAAGCTTCAATCATTGGATCCACGCTGCTCATAGTATTTCTCCTCCGTGTTCGATTTCTTGCATTACGAGAACTGTACCATGAGGGCAAACGAGTTTCTATAAATATTGGTTGAGGAGAGTCAATAAGAGGCTAACAGGAGCATAAGAAGGGGTGAATAGAACTGCGAAACGCTGAATGGAGCGTGGGAAGGGATGAATGGAGGTATAAAAAACATTTGCACTATCTTGGCAATATTCGTAGGGACCACATTTATGGCGTCCGAAGCGCAATTCATTGCGCGAAATCCTCACAATATATCTCAACGTGGTGAGAACCAATCTCGCGCGATAAATCGCACACGGACGCCATAAATGTGGTCCCTACGAATGTTATTCTTTCACATCACGTCTCCATGTTAAGACGATGGCAACAGCCGCGAAGATGAGGGCGTAGACGAGTGCGACAAGCAATGTATGCGTCCCATCCACGTTGACAAGTGGCGTAATGCCAACCGACAAAACAGATGGCTTGGTAAGTGCTACTGGCATCTGATTGAGGTTCGGGCCAAGAAAGTAGGCGGTAATGTTCAGCCAGAAGTCACTATGAGTTAGGCGATTCGCCAGCAACATTATGATAACGCCAAAGTTGTCCGCTGCGAACCAACTGAGCGCAACGCTTAAACCTACCGTCAATGAGCGACCTAGAACTGACGCCGCCGTCGTCATGAGAATCGTTACGCCCATGCTAATCAAGATTGTAAGCAGGTACGTTCTCGTATCATCCCAAAACGCTGAGGGCAGTCCACTGAGGGTATTCAGGTTGCCCGTTATTATGCCCACGAAAGCAAGAGTGAATAGAGCATTCAGCACAACACCGCCAATAAAGAGCAAAAGCGCAATAACTACTAGCGCGGTTAATTTAGCAAACAGCAGTTGTAATCGTCCGGCACCACGCGACAAAAGCACACGAATCGTGCCAAGTTGATATTCCAGCCCAATGACCTGTGCCGTCAAAACGATGAGAATAAAACCAACAAAGATGCGAAACACTGCCAGATTGCTCGACATATCGCTATAGAAGAATTGCGTCGGTGTATGTTGAATGGTATCTTTGATGGTCGATAGAGTGAAACGCACAAGGTACGGCAGAAACATGATGCCGACTAAGAGGACGAGCATGATCCATGTTATCCAACGGCGCGATACTTTGAACAGTTCACCACGTACCATACCAAAGAAGCTAGGCGTTGAGGTATGTAACACCTCTCGACGCTCTTGCGAAGAAACCGATACACTCACTGCACACCTCCTGCATCATTATGAGTAAGACGGAGAAAGACCTGCTCTAAATCCTGCACGGCAGGCGTGATCGCATCAGGAGCAAATCCCGCATTAACGAGGAAAAGATTGAGGCTTCGCCCTCGACCATCGGGAGCAGCCGCGACAAGCGTATTGTTGCGTGCCTCTATACGCGCATTTTTGCCCCAAGCTTGAGTATGGATGAGGGTTAGCGCATCCTGTGTACGTTCGAGCGTAACCGCGAACTCGCCCTGTCCCTTCACAAGGTCTTCAACCGTTGATTCAGTAATCAGTTTGCCGAGGTTGACAATGGCGACGCGAGTACACAGTTGCTGGACTTCGGAGAGCAGATGGCTCGATACGAATACCGTTTTGCCTTCAGAAGCCAAACGGTGTAGCAGGTCGCGCATCTCGACAATACCGGCAGGGTCTAGCCCATTGGCAGGTTCATCCAGAATTAGTACATCGGGGTCTTGCAGCAGGGCCATTGCGACACCCAGCCGCTGTTTCATACCAAGCGAGTAGGTGCGCACACGATCTCTTTGCCGCGCTTGCAGCCCGACCATATTCAACACGGTCTCGATACGCGCTTTCGGTACGCCACCCAGTACAGCAGCGGAGGCACGTAAGTTATCGCGTCCAGACATATAGAGGTAGAGCGCGGGCGTCTCGATCAAGGCACCGACACGCGGCAGAATATGCGCCTTATGAGTCGCAACATCCTGCCCCAGTATCTCAACGCTACCAGAGGTTGGCGTAATCAAGCCCAAAGCCATGCGAATCGTCGTCGTTTTTCCCGCTCCATTTGGACCAAGGAAGCCGACTATTTCGCCGCGATACACCTCTAAATTGAGGTTATCCACAGCTAGCCTCTGACCATACCGCTTCGAGAGGTTAATAGTGCGTAGAACAACATCAGCGGAGCGTGGCTGTGTAACTCCTGCTGTCGATGAAGTTATTACTTTTTCAACCATAGTTTCCATTTCTTTCAACAAAAATTTAGCAAAGCATATTTGTATCCTAGAGCTTCTACGTAGAAGACACCGCTCGTCACGCTTTTGTGACAGGAACAGGTACTTTATGTTCAGTTCCATGCTATAATAACGTCGGTAAAAAGTGGTATAACTCACATGGAGACCTAAGCATGTTGCATGTCGAGCGATTGGAAAAAATTATAGAGATGCGTCACGCGCTCTCAATTGACCGGCTTGACGTGTCGGCGGGTGAAGTCGTCGCAGTTGTGGGTCCCGTTGGGAGCGGCAAATCTCTATTGATTCGCCTTCTATGTGGTCTGGTCCAGCCAAGTGCTGGCTGTATCACACTGAATGGTCAAGATATATTCAAAACTCCCTCTGCACGTATGCAGATGGGACTGCTCTTCGAGGAAGACCTGCTCTACGAACGCCAGAGTGTGCATACCAATATCGAGCTTTACGCACAACTTCACAAACTCCCTAAAAGCAGTATTGCAGAGGTGCTGGCACAGGTCGAATTAAGCGATCAGGCTCAAAAGCGGACTTCCAAACTTTCAAGTTCTGCCCAGCGGCGGCTTGCTTTCGCGCGTATGCTACTGGCACCAGCATCGCTCTGGCTACTTGATCGACCGACACTACGTACAGATTTGGAGACACAAACACTCTTCGCCAAACTCATCACTCAAGCGGCGCAAGCAGGAAAGGCCATTCTATTGATGGAAGAAGACCTTTCGTGGGCAGGTAAGTTCTGCACGCGCATTATCGAGATTGCCGACGGACGCATCGCCGATAGCTACACGCCGAAGCGCGAACAGAGTGACGCAAGTGTACCTGTAACGCCCGAAAAACATATTCCATTCAAAGTGCCTGCACGCAAAGAGGATCGCATCCTGCTCTACGACCCCGGCGACCTGCTCTATGCCACCAGTCGAGACGGCAAAACATTCCTGCGTACCGCCAACGATGAGGCCGCAACCAACCTAACACTACAAGAACTCGAAGGCCGCCTCGTTGGACGCGGCTTCTTCAAGGCGCACCGCGCCTACCTTGTCAACCTACAACACATCAAAGCCGTCATCCAATACACCCGCAACAGCTATACTCTTTTGCTGAATGATGATAAGGAGACAATGATTCCTCTGAGCAAGCAGTGTGAGAAGGAGTTGCAGGAGTTATTAGGGTATTGAGGATAATTGTGGCAAAACATGGGCATCCACAAGGACATTTTTTATGCAAGACAACGGCTGTAGGGACCGATTTATCGCGTCCTTTCGGCAGCTAGAATGCCAACAGGACGCGATAAATCGGTCCCTACAGCCGTTCCCAGTCCGCCATCATTCCCACCCCAACGCGAACACCACATACTCCGTATCCAAATCGGGCCGTCGCATAAGTCCAGCATGCTCGGCAACTCGCATAGAAGCAACGTTCCCAGGTCTCACACGAGCCAATACAGGGTAATGCGGCAAATATTTTCGTGCGAGTGTCACTGCCATCAATGCCATTTCAGTCGCATAACCATGTCCCCATGCCGAGGGCGTAAAACGATAGTACAGGTTTAGCATGTTACGCTCATTCCACTCAAAGTGCCTTAATCCACCAAAGCCTATGATTTCGTTTATGGATGGTAGTACTACCGCCCAGTAACCATAACCATCATCTTGCCATTGCTGTAACCAGGTGCGCAACATCTTTTCGCTTGTTGCTAAATCGGGATCAGGACCATGTGAAGCGTATTTGTGAGTCGCGGGATCGCCGTGTATAGCAAACGTTGCTGCGGCGTCTTCTGCTATAGGGCGACGCAAAAGAAGACGTTCGGTATGTATTTCGCCAAAGAGAGATGCTAGTTGTGCTGGTGAAAGATTGCCGTGTTCGTTTGCCATATCGACATCCTTATCCTACCTCACATGTGCTTATGCGATAATGTCTACTCGATCTGGAACAACATTCGCGGCAGTACTATTTGCGTTCTCTGTTCCGGTGACACGTAACTTAAACGTGTGGTTTCCTGGTGATACTACAGGACTGGTCCACAACAAAACGTTGCCGCTACGATTTGCGTTATAAAAATCAATACTACTCTCAGGACCAGCGTCAAGCGAGACCGCTCCAATGCCGTGATAAGGAGAGACTACACCATAAAACTTTATTTGCGTACCAGAGAAGGTAACAGTGACATAATCATCAGTTGTAGTATTCCAACTATTACTCTGATTGTAGAGTTCTGATCCGCAATTAGTACAATGTTGCCAACCGTTACCAACATAGTTGAACTGGTTAAGACCGTTACCTTGAACACTATCATCTACGGTTTGCGTGTTGCCTGCGAGGTAAGACGAGAGAATTGGAGCTAACCGATTTGCAATTTTGATGTGACCAGCATCACTAGGATGAACACTATCATTGAGATCGGAAGAAGTAACCCAACCAGTTGTGTCAATATAGTGTACATTGGCATCCCCAGCATTGTTCACAGCATTCACAGCATTCTGCGTTGGAACGACTTTCAGAGCAGAGAAAGTTTCTAACACAAATATTTGTGCGTTAGGATATTTTGCTCGGATGCCCTGTAGAAACGCAATATACGCATTTTGGAAAGTAGTATCATCAACTTGTAGCGCATTATCGTTAGTACCCAAATTGATCACAACAGCATTCGGCTGGTAACGGGAAAAATCCCAGTCCGGGGAATTGGGATAACCTACCGGTTGCAGCTTGAAGAACTGGCGACTCATGCCAATGCTAGAGCCGGGTACATTACACTGCAAATTGTCAACCAGACAAATGCCAGAATAAGCAATTTGTGTATGTTCGCTGTGCAAGAGTTCCCCTGTGAGCCAGGCATAGTCCGAGAGTGCCCATTTGGAATCTGTATATCCAGCAGTAATAGAGTCACCGACAAACTCAATGAGATTCGATGATGTGTTGGGTGCAAAGGTTGTTGCACCGGAGTCAAGCGTCAAACCCTGGAAATGAAGCTCATTCCATTCTGCACGCGTTGCTACTCTAAGAGTATGGTTTCCTCCTGCAAGCACTGTTGGAGCGAGATTTACAAGACCACTTACATTTGAGTAGTAGACATCATCACCACCATCGATGGAGACGTAGATATCTACTGGTGCCCCCAGATGAATCTGTACACTTGTTCCAGTAAAACCTACCTTAAAATAAGCTCCTCCCCAATAACTCGTATAAACAGTGCTAGAACTGGTATCCCACCGCCCGAAGTAACGAATGTTTGTATCCGTAGGCGAAATATCGCCACTGGCTGCGTGAGCCTTCTCAAGAGGAGATTTTACGACAAAAAAGCCTGTTCCTACAAGTAGAATAAGGGCAATCAATACCAACCAAGGAGATTTCTTCAAAATTTGGATAGACATTGTTTATAACTCCTAACAATAGTCCGAAAAAACTTGATAGCGATTTGTTGCTATCTGGACTACCCCAATAATAGGTATTAATTTGTTTAATGTCAACCAAACAAGAATATAATCTGTATCAACGTGCATCAATTCATCTCAAATAGGACCGTTTGTGCTTAATTTTTGATAAAATCTTACCTTATTACTTGTATTGAGAATACTCAAAAGTACTGGGGTACTCCAGAAGGTTGCGATATGAATAATAAGAATAGGAAATTTTCAGCCTATTTTTCGCCCTACCTCTATTTTGCACTCTCACGCTGCCGCAACGCCTCGTACAAGGCGATACTACCTGCAACGGCGGCATTGAGCGAATTGATTTGACCGTGCATGGGTAGCTTTACGAGTAAATCGCAATGTTCGCGTACAAGGCGACTCAGCCCCTTGCCCTCGTTGCCGACGACGATTGCCAGTGGTCCTGTGAGATTAGCTTTGTCATAGAACGTTTTCGCCTCACCTGCTAGCCCGACGACCCATACATTTTCGCGCTTGAGTTCGTCAATTACACGCGTCAAATTGGCCTCTTGCGCGATAAGGAGATGCTCTGTGGCACCCGCCGATGTTTTGACGACGGTGGCGTTGACCTCGGCTGCGCGATGCTCCGGTAGCACAATGCCATGCACCCCTGCCGCCTCCGCCGTTCGCATCAGTGAGCCGAGGTTGTTCACATCCTGAATGGCATCGAGAATCAGCAGAAATGGTGCCTCCTGCTTGCGAGCAGCATAGGCGAGGATATCAGAGACATTTACATATTTGCGCTCCTCGACCTGTGCCATACTTCCCTGATGCACGGCTCCACGACTCAACTGGTCGAGCCGCGAACGTGGCACCACCTCAATCGGAACATGCTGCCGCTCGGCCTCTTGCACAATCGCGGCAACGGCAGGAGCATCACGCTGCCCCTCAGCCAAAAGCAAACGTTTGACGCGCCGCCCCGAATGCAATGTTTCTAAAACAGGATTGCGTCCCCAAATATATTCAGGCATGAAATCTCTCTTGTCATATACTATATAGGTTTCACTAAGTAAAAATATAGCTCTACTTTGTCTTGTCAGAAGTTAATTAACAAAATGTTCTTTTGTCTTACATTAAATATTATGTGTTCTTATTTTCCTAAATTTTGGGTACTAGTTGGTGAATTTGTAGAAACTCGATGACTCTCGCTTTACTCTGATAATCTGCTTGTATAAAGTCGCCATTAACGTGACGGACTTCAACTTCGTACCTCTCAAAAACCTCTACAGAGTGAGTCTCATCATAAGACTCTATGAATACAATCGCCTCTTCAATTGTCTTCGCATTGAAGATAGTTCCATGAAGCGGAAGTACGCGAACAAGTTCAATTTGTCGAGTAATAGCATTTTTCAGTGTATTTACGAAGATAGCAACTTCTTTATTGTGAATATCAACTAGTTTACGCGCCACACTTAGTTGTTGTTCTTCTGATAAGGCTTCCCATGCCACTACTTTATCAGCAAACTCGCTATCAGGTGTGCCTTCTTCGGATGATGCATCTATATTTACTGTCTCGAAAGCACGAACGACATTATCGTAAGGGAAGTATAAAACTGTAAAGCCTTTTGATTTCAACTGATCTAAAGCCTTTTTTGTAAATTCTCCAGCTAGAATAGCTCCACAAAATGGCCCGTAATTTTTGTAAGCTTCTACAAGAGGCATGACAGCACTTTCAATCTCTTGCACTTTATTTTTTGAATGCTTTGTAAATCTGCGCCAAGCAGTCTCTATAAATGCCGCAGGCGTACCCTGTCTCGTAGGGCTACCACTTTTTTCTAGTACAAAATCTAAGTCATGTGTGTTACCCTTTAGGTCTATCCAACTCACCTTTAGGCCCTTTCTTATTGGACGTGCCCCTTGCCTGTCAAGATATAGACCATACTCTTGAGCGAATTTTTGTAAGATCGGTTCAACTGCTTTTTCCAGAGCATAACCTATTATTTGACCAAATCTATGCGATGGAGATTCTGCCATTTCTTATCCCTCAATCCAAAGACGACCTTCATGAAGGGGAACCGTGTGCTTACGATTCTTCCACTTCACATTTCTATCCCTCGTTTTTTCAAAAGTGTATGAGTTAAAACCAGCAGAGATTGCTAATTCTCCTAACCATCTATCTACAGGAACGTGTATACCATAAGGCGCAGAGTCACCTATTACAAAACAAACTAGTGAATCATTGCTTGTAACACGTCTTAACGCCACCCAAACTTTTGCCATATCATTAAAATACGTTGCTATCATTGTATGATATTGTTTTTTACCACCGTGACTCTCTCTCTCGATCTCTAGTTGCTTGCATACCTCCGTAAGTTCTTGTCGAATAGGATAGAGAAGTGGATCAGCGACAATGTTGTAAGTCTCCTTGCTCAATTTACCCACATGTTGAGTACATGAGCGTATTAAGTATTTGCGAACCGTGTCTTGAAGATTTCCCCACCCCTGAATTTCACCAAAAAAGGTCATTTCAAGTCGGGTAGCATCAGCGTAATCGTAGTTGTTAGCATAAGGCGGTGATGTTATTATAAGGTTAGCCCAGCCTTGCGGAACGTCGTCACATTCCCTTGCATCAGCCCGATGAATTAATGAACTTGGCTTAGGAGTTTGGCTACGCATTTTATTCATATCATCACTTATTAAACGTATCCTAGACTCAAAAGCATCAAATGGATCAACTGGCTTAAGCTTCGTCTTGTTGGGTAAAACATATTGCCATTGAGCTGTTCCCACAGGAGAACATTGCCTTAAAATAGATGCTAACGTTAGCCACGCTAGTTCGGAAAGAGGAGAACCGTCTGCCAAAGCATACCAACTTCTTCGTAACGCTTCTAGACGAACTAAGATTTCAGGCGGAAAACAACTTTTAATTAGTTTTGGAACTTCATACTCGTCTATATTTAAAGTTTTTGCCCGTTCTAAGACAAATAAGGCATAGCGACCAAACTCTTCGGGATTTTCTTGCCATTGAAGTTTTGCTTTAGCAACACGAGCAACAAATGGATGTGCTTCTATTCCTATGGCTTCAGTACCACAAAGCTCGCTTTCGATAAGAACTGTGCCTGACCCACTAAAAGGATCAAGAATTTTAGTTCTTCCCTTATATTTCTCTCGCTCTATCAGTTGATGTACCCAATCTGCAGAGAAACCAGCGGAATAGCGAAACCAGCGGTGAACTGGGAGCGACATGTTACTAGAGAAAGTAGAACTAGTATCTTTTTGATGAATTTTCTCATCCTCGAAAAGAGGAAGATTCACCTGAACCATTTTTTTATTTTGTACCACTACAACTCCCGCCAATTTTATTTAGATTATAACTTAGTTGTACGTATTAAGCTAGTACTATGTAAGAGTCTTATTATTGCTTGTCTCAATATCTTCAACGGGCTATACTCAGGTGAAATAGGTATAAACCTGCTGCCTTCAAAACACGTAATATCTATGGTGGTGATCGCATGCTGGAACGCGTTTAATGTCAAAGCTGAGTCACCAAGACACAAAGCAGATTCGTGTACATCCTAGTAAAACAATAGTATGAAAAACACCTTGACCGATAGAGAAGAAAGGACTTCCTCATGCAAGGGAATAACAGCTTAAACGGTGTGCGCGTTGCGATTGTCGTGTTTGACAACTTTGAGCAGATCGAGATGACTTCACCACGACAGGCTCTCGAACAAGCAGGAGCGACGATTACCTTTATCGCCTCAAAACCGCAGGTGACGGGTAGAAACCATGATGTGGAGCAAGCCGATACCTTCAAGGCGGACATGACGCTCGATCAGGCGAACCCGATGGATTTTGACGCCCTCATGCTCCCCGGCGGCTCGGTCAATGCAGACCACTTACGTATGGAGCCAAAGGCCCAGAGCTTCGTGAAGCAGTTCGATAGCGTGGGCAAGCCAATGGCGGTCATCTGTCACGCGCCGTGGCTCCTCGTCTCATCGGATATCGTAAAGGGTCGCACGCTCACAAGCTATCCAAGCATACAGGTTGATATCCGCAACGCGGGTGGCAACTGGGTCGATCAGCAAATGGTACGCGACCGTAACCTTGTGACAAGTCGTAGCCCACAGGACCTCGACGCCTTCAATCCCGCAATGGTCTCTCTATTTGCGGAAAGCAAGGTAACTCGCTAGCAGAAAAATAAGAAAGTGTTTTTTGGGGGGGGGGGGGGGGGGGCGGGGCGGCACCCAAAGGTTTTTTGTTTTGATAAAAA
>CAXUHG010000128.1:12196-15705 GCA_964250805.1 uncultured Ktedonobacteraceae bacterium
CCCCTACCAAAAAAAAAAACACCTTTTTTGCCCCGCCCTCCCCCCACCCCCCCCACAAACACTTTCTTATTTTTCTCCCATCACATCACCGTGCCACAAGCTTTGTAGCTCTGATGATGTCTGTAGTAGGTCTTGCAAAGTACCTTGTGAATCTACACGTCCCTCTTTGAGAACGAGAATAGAGTCGGCACGTTGTAGCACGGTGCGTCGGTGCGAGACGACGAGGTAGGTGCTTTTACGCTGGCTAAAGAGGCGGTTCCATAACATGGATTCGGTCTCTATATCAAGGGCACTGGAAAGGTCGTCGAAGACAAAGAGTTCGGCGTCGCGCACAAACATACGCGCGGCAGCAGAGCGTTGCGCCTGTCCACCTGAGAGCTTGACGCCGCGTGTGCCAATCGTCGTATCCAATCCCTGCTCTAACCCTTCCAGGTCGCGCTCCATCACCGCTGCATGAATAGCATCCACGAGATCAACTCTATTCTCTGGCAAACCAAGCAGGATGTTTTCTTTCAGTGTATCGCTAAAGAGGTGCGGCACCTGAGCCGTATATGCGCTATGTGGTGGCACAAAGAACGTAGCAGGGTCGTTTACCAACTGTCCATTCCAGAATATCTCGCCTGTATCTTTTGGCAACAGACCAAGCAAAACCTCTAATAATGTTGTTTTGCCTGAGCCGATACGCCCCGTGATAACGGTCAGTGAGCCACGTTGCACACGCAGGTCGATGTTCTCGATACCTCTTCCTGTATCGGGATAGCGATAACTTAGCCCCTTCGCTTCCAACACTTGTAAATCGTCTGTCTTTACAGGAACGGTCAATGCAGGTATAGGTTTAGTGAGGTACAACGGCTTGTGCGCCACAAGTTGCTCTGTCGGTGCGCCCTGTAACAACCTGTCCATGCGCTGAAAGGCAACTTTTGTTTGCTTATAGTGCGCGAGAAAAACACCAAAGGAGTGCGTGGACTCGGTGGCAAAGGCGAGGTAGTAGATGAATAGAGCGAGGTCGCCGATACCAAGCTGCTTTGCGAGAATAGCCTGTGCCGCCAGAATAAGAATGAAGCCTGTTCCAAGATCGACGATATTGGCAAAGGCCGAGTGCAGTACCTGTGTAAGTACGGTATCTCTTAGCATGGCAACACGTCGCTGTTCGTTCAGCTTCTGAAAGTGCGCGACGACGTATGGCTCTGCTGTCGAGACCTGAATCGCCTGTACCGCGCCGAAGATTTCACCGATGGCACTGGTGATACGCCCCGTTGCCTTACGACTAGCACGGCGATACTTTTCCAGGCGGTTGCTCACGCTTTGTACCGTTGCAATCACACCAATCAGTGGCACAAATACCAGTAGCGTAATCAGCACGTCGATTCTCAGCATGATGATAACTGCTGTAATGGCAAACAGAAGGTCTCCCATATTATCAAGCGTCCAACTGACGGCATCCTCCGCCTGTTCCGCATCGTCACGGAAGCGACTGATGGCCTCACCTGGAGAATCGGGAACGGCACGCGCCCCAGGTCGCTCAAGAATGCGCTCTAATAGGTTGCGGCGTAGAATATTCGCCATTGAGAAGCGATGCAGGTTATCAACGAGGCCACCCGCGAAGTACAATACAACACGCGCCAGTGCTGTCACCACGAGAAATGCGATTAGCGTCCAGAGCGTTCTTGTCAGGTGTGCCTCTTTCGGCAGCAAATTGAAGAATTGCTGTGCGATCAAACCAGGGACGAGAGGCAAGACGCGAATAGTTATCCAGATAAGCGCGTTCAGGCTGTAGAGCCACGGACGATAGCGAATCATGCGCCACATGTACTGATAGGTTTTCATGCCTGTACCTCCTCTGTTGATATCTCTGGAAGCAAAAGGTCAATGGATTCCGTACTAACGTTAGGCGTCTCTAAACCTGTTTGCAGGAGTCGCGCAAAGCGTGAGCTACTATCTTGTGCTAACGTTTTTCGTTCGCCGTACTCAAGCATACGTCCACGTTCCAAGATCAGGATTTCGTCGGCACGTTGCACG
This sequence comes from uncultured Ktedonobacteraceae bacterium, assembly GCA_964250805.1. Lineage (GTDB taxonomy): Bacteria > Chloroflexota > Ktedonobacteria > Ktedonobacterales > Ktedonobacteraceae > JBBQVS01. Next base: position 14,216 of record CAXUHG010000128.1, read on the forward strand.
GTACCGAGTCGGTGCGCGATGATGATGCCTGTGCGTCCAGTGAAGAGCTTGCTCACGGCACGTTCAATCAACCGCTCCGTCGCGGGATCGAGCCGAGACGAAGCCTCGTCGAGAATAACTAGCCCAGGATTTGCCAGGAAGACGCGTGCAAAGGCGAGCAGTTGCGCCTCACCAGCCGAGAGACCTTCACCATCGGAGCCTAATTCGGTATCCAATCCGTTTGGCAATGACTTATACCACGTTGTCAGGCCGAGGTCATCTAGCACCGCGAGAATACTTGCATCTGGAATGTTGGGATTGAAAAAGGTCAGATTGTCGCGTACCGTTGCATGAAACAACTGCACATCTTGCGTCACCATGCCGATATGTTGACGCATATCGCGTAGGCGTGCCTCGCGGATGGGAACGCTGCCAAGACGGATAGTACCCTCTTGCACATCGTAGAGGCGTAGTATGAGACGAGCAAGCGTTGTCTTGCCGCTACCTGTACGCCCTAGTACGCCAAGCACTCTTCCAGATTGTAGCGTGAACGTGATATCATGCAGAATTGTATCATCCGCATTATAGCCGAACGAAACACTATCGAACTCAACGGAGAGAGGTCCTGAAGGCAAAGTAGCCTCACCACCATCGCTGATACTACTTTGCATTTGTAGCAATTGTTGCACACGTTCGATACCTGCACCAGCCTGCTGCAAGTTTTGTAGCTCTGTGCGTATCTGTTGTATCGGAGTCTCAAGTAGGTTAGTGTAGTAAAAGGTCAGGTAGACCGTGCCGAGCGTGATGGCGTGAATGCTCCATAGGTAGGCACCAACGGCGAAGGCAAGGGCATTCCCAACGCCGAAGATTGCGATGGTCGTCATGAGCAGCGTGTAACTGGCGAGACCCGCTTTACGGTTTACGGGCAACCATGCACGGAGCAGGGTATAAAATCGCTGCATAACATAGCTTGTCGCACCATTGGCACGGGTATCTGCCGTTCCCGCGAGTTGCTCTCCGATAAAGCCAAAGAACTCGGCATCCTTCTCACGGTGCTTTACCCAGAACGGCACAGCGTAAGAGCGAAGTCGAACGAGAACGATTAGAGCAAGCAAGGCAAATGCGCCCATCACTAGCCCAATGCGCCAGTCGGCGAGAAACAGAAATACGACGATGCCGACAATCAAGAGAGAGTTACCGAGCAGGTAGACAAACGATTGCGAGAAAAAGGTCGAGAGTGTGTTTACATCGCCGTCGATGCGCTCGATAATCTCGCCAGCGGTATGAGCCTTGTGAAAGGCCATGTCGAGCTTGAGACAGTGAGCCACAAGGTCGGTACGTAGCTGGTTGGTAGCAGTCCACGCTACATTCTCGCTAAGATAGGTAGCGATGACCGTCACAACCTGATTAGCCAACGCAATAGCCACGAACAATACACCTGCGAGTACGAGTGGAGTTATATCGGCTCCTGTTGTAGCCGCATCGATGAAATAGCGCAAAATCTGGGGATT
>CAXUHG010000129.1:0-15607 GCA_964250805.1 uncultured Ktedonobacteraceae bacterium
TTGTATCTGAACAGATAAATGTATAAGTCAAGGGTATAGGAGAGTACAGCTATGTCCTTAGAGAACCAGACACCACCCGAACGTATTTCCAAGGTGCCTCCTATGACACCATCTCGACCTCGCTCCGAGGCTATGATCACACCAGAGCAGGAGCGAGCCGTACACGCTCTAAAACAGGATGGAGCTTTCCAAAATTATTTCTCTTCATCAGATGAGCATACGTCAAATGACAACGGCGTATCTATAAAGGATACGCCCATTCCTGCAACCCTCAGTTCTACAGCAACATTACCTGCTCTTTTGGAGGGGCGCGAGTTCAAGCGGCGCAAAAAGCTGTTGCTACGTCATCTGTCACGCAAAAACCTGCGCTTGACACGCGTGGAAGATCGCCACAAAACGCGACGCTTCTGGGTGACTATCATTAGCACACTGCTGTCGCTGCTCGTTGTAGTTCTCTCACTGAGCGGTGCGGCTACGTATGCGGCATACCGTTTTTATAGCGATACACAGACGAAATATGTGCCGCACGTCGCAACCTTGCATGATCTGCTACCGCACGACAATCTCAAAATGTATGATAGCAAGGGCGTCTTTATTGGACAACTCGTTGATCAGGGTTTACACACTACCGTCACGCTCGATCAGGTTTCACCCGATCTTATTAACGCGACCGTTGCTACGGAAGACAAAGATTTCTGGACCAATCCTGGTATCGACATTATGGGTATTCTTCGCGCCGCCCTTGACGATCTGCGTAGTGGGCATGTGGTAGAGGGTGGCAGCACGATTACGCAGCAGCTTATCAAAAATCTTATCGTGGGCAACGATCCCTCTTATATACGCAAGTTGCAGGAGATTGTACTCACGCCGCAGGTTAATAGCCAGTATAGCAAACGCGATATTCTCCAGATGTACCTGAATAGCATCTTCTATGGCGATCAGGCATATGGCATAGACGCAGCCGCAAATATGTACTTTGGTATTTCAGACGTGCCAGGGGGACAGCCTGCCGCCTCAAAGCTAGACCTCGCGCAATCTGCGATGCTTGCGGGCTTACCAAACTCCCCTGATGCCTTCTCACCATTTGAGCATCCACAGGCCGCTATCAATCGCTGCCAGCTTGTACTCGACCTGATGGTAGATCAGCAATACATTACTAGAGTTCAGGCAATTGATGCTATGAAAGAGGTGCAGAGTCCCAACTTTTTCAAAGCTCCTACGGCTGTCACCGCGAATCGTGCCCCACACTTTTTCAATTTCGTTTTGACGCAACTGGAACAAACCTATCACCTCACGCGCAAGCAACTCTCGCGCTCGGACATGATTGTCTATACCACACTTGACGTTGCGCTACAAGACAAGATTCAGAAGATTGCGCAACAGCATGTCGCGGAGCTGTACACAACGGGACACAACGTCAGCAATGCGGCAGAAGTAATGATCGACTATCATACTGGGGCGATTGTCTCGCTGCTCGGTAGCATTGACTATAACAATACGAGTATTGACGGTCAATTTGACGTTGCCACACAGGGTTATCGTCAACCCGGTTCGTCGTTCAAGCCCTATGTCTATGTAACCGCTTTTGAGCAGGGAGCATCACCAGCCCAGGCAATTGCCGATACGCCCTTGACCATTCCTCTCCCCGGTGGCGACCCACCGACATTTACACCAATGAACTACGATATGCGCTTTCATGGACAGATGACGCTACGTTGCGCTCTGCAGAATTCTCTGAACGTGCCAGCCGTGAAGGTCTTGCAGCATGTCGGTATCGCTAACTCTATGAAAACAGCCTATAATATGGGCGTTACCTCTTACGAGGGCACTCCTGGCTATTCGCTTGTGCTTGGTGGTCTCGGCGTCAAACTTATCGACCACACCTCTGCTTATGGCACCTTCGCCAACGGCGGCGTGCATGTGCCATACTATGCGGTGAACAAGGTGGTCTACGCCAGTACCAGTAAGATTTTTACACATCAGCGACTCAAGGGAACGCGTGTGTTGAGTCCTCAACTCGCGTACATGATGACCAACGTGTTGAGTGATAACGTGTCGCGCGAACCAGAATTCTACGATTGTAACGTGCTACAACTCTTCTCCAACTCACGCGACGCCTGCTGGGCTGGCAATCGTGGCGCGGTACGACCAGCCGCCGCGAAGACAGGTACAACCACCGACTTCCGCGATAACTGGACGATGGGCTACACCACCGACTACGTAATGGGCGTCTGGGTTGGCAACGATAATAACACGCCGATGATCAACGTACTTGGCGTTGATGGTGCCGCACCTATCTGGCACGATGCTATGCTGGTCGCAGAGCAAGGTCATCCCATCCGAGACTTCACTAACCCAGGAGGACTCGAACAGGCAACCGTTACCTATAAAGATGGCGTCCATACCACCGATTTATTCATGCCTGGAACAGTACCAGCATACGCTGCACCTGTTACGACTCCTGTACAGCCAATTTTCGCGCCATTCCTGCCGACAACAGCACCACAACCACCCGTCGCAACTGGTTATCCCTATTGCCCAGCCAACTTCAATTTTGTCGCACCAACCGCCGCCAATGGTGTGTCGAACGCGGGGGCGTGGTAGTCAATCCAGTGTGTCACAAATTGCCGAAGGCAATTTGTGACACACTGGATTGATGTTGTACTGTGTAAGACAATCTCACTTAAACGTCTGCCATGACAGACAACTCTGCGTCTTGTGCTATGTTCGTGCTAGCAACCACGACTTGCATATCGTATTGTTCCAGTGCCTCTTTGTCTGTAAGAGAAATTTTATCATCCGTTATAAGCGTATGAATAGTATCTAATGTTGCGAAACGTGCAAGGAACGCTTTCCCTATTTTTGAGCTATCCATGCATAAAATCACTTGGCGAGAAGAGCCGATCAATGCTTGTTTAACCTCGGCATCGGGTAGATTACTCGACGAAAGCCCCTCTGGAATCAATAGGCCGCTATTGGCAAGAAACAGTTTGTTGATGTGTAAGGTCTGCAATTGCTCGACAACTTGAGAACCAAAGAAACAATTTGAGTCATGATGGAAAACACCGCCTAACATCACAAGTTGATAGGCCGCATTGCGTGCTACAACATTTGCCACTGCCAGCGAATGCGTTACGATGGTAAGTGGAATATCAGGTAGGCTATATGCCACTTCCATCGCAGTGCTTCCACTATCTATCCCAATTACGTCGCCCTCTTCTACGAACATCGTAGTTGCTTTATGCCCAATCGCCTGCTTTTCGAGTAGATGTTCATGAACACGGATATTAAAGTTGGGTTCAATGCGTGTCGATGCGGAGAAGCGTGCAAATCCATGTTCTACCTGTACAACTTGCTCTTCCGCCAACACTTGAAGATCACGCCGAATAGTCATAGGAGATACATTGAGGACGCGACTCATTTCTGAGATGGAACAACTTCCGTTGGCCTTGAGTAACGCAACGAGCTGTTTATGTCTATCTATCGCACTTGAGCGACTTTTTTCCATGAAATGACTCAGTTCTTTCTACATACTAAAAATGTTGGGCGATTCTGACATGAGAGATTTTATGAGAATACTTTGTTTCTAATGAAACGATGTCTAAATCAATAGTAACATTCTCATCACAAAAAAGCAAAAATTTTATATTACCATTGAATTTTCACAAAATATCTGTTACTATGTTTATATTGCAACATTCATTGTTCTAAAAGCAACAAAGAATGAGTGTACCATCTTTCTGAAATGATGATTCACTGATGACTCGTCATCGTCGTGTTAGTTCAGTTGAAAGGTGTTATCCCATGCGTGCTGCTATTATTGACAGGCCCGGCGAGATACATGTTGGTACCGTTGCCGATCCCACTCCACAACCTCATGAGTTAATTGTGCGTGTTGGTGCCTGTGGCATCTGTGGAACCGATCTCCATATCGCCGCTGGCGAGTTTCCTCCATCTCCTTACCCTATTGTGCCGGGACACGAGTTCGCGGGCGAAGTTGTTGCCGTTGGAAGTAATGTTCCTCATGGTATCGGCTTGAAGAACACTAACATTACCGTTGGTACAAGGGTAGCGGTCGATCCCTCTTTGTTTTGTGGTCATTGTACTTTCTGCCGTACAGGACACGGCAATCTTTGCTTGAACTGGGGTGCGATAGGCGATACTGTAAATGGAGCCTTCGCTGAATATGTCGCGGTTCCGGCGGCGAATGCTTATGTCTTGCCCGACAATATTTCCTATCGTGAGGGGGCACTGATCGAGCCAATCTCGTGTGCCGTACATGGTATTCATCGCCTTGCTCCTAATCTCGGTGATACTCTGCTAATCGTTGGTGCTGGTACGATGGGACTTCTACTGTTGCAACTCGCGTTACGTGGTGGCATTGCAAAAGCTGCGGTGGTTGACCTCAATACACAACGCCTGGAACGCGCAAGACAGCTAGGGGCAACTCATGTCGGTACCGATGTAAAAGCATTGCTTGCCGAGGAGTCACTTGGTTTTGATTGCGTCGTTGACGCAACGGGTATCGCGTCGGCAATTGAAGGTGCCTACAACGCTGTGAAGCGCGGCGGCAAACTAATGGTGTTCGGCGTTGCGCCAGAGGAATCACGGATTTCCCTCTCGCCCTTCCGCATTTACAACGACGAAATCACAGTAGTAGGTTCGATGGCTGTACTCAACTCTTATCAGGCAGCACTGGACCTTGTAAACAGCGGCGTGATTGCCACAGAGGTCATTCTTACTCAGACACTTCCTCTTGATGAATTCGTACAGGCACTCGACCTTGTAAAGCGTGGTGTCGGTGTGAAGACTCAGGTTTTACCCAACGGTACACTCTAATGGAGGAGTGTACTCTTCCCCTTACTATTCATTACTCTGTGTAATGGATTGAAAATGTAATGCGTTCTCTTTTTATTGCATTGAAGCACCCATGAGGAGAGAATAACCATGAAACGTTTTCCTCGCATGCTTGCCTGTATTACAGGTATTGCGATGTTATTATCTGTATTGGCGGCTTGTTCACCCTCAAGCCAAACGTCCTCCGGCGGTAGCACCACGCTGACCGTCGCCACCGTCAACAACTCCCAGATGGTGCAAATGGAACAACTGACTCATCAAGTCTTTGAAAAAGAGCATCCCAACATCAAGGTCAATTTCGTGACGTTGCCCGAAAACGACTTGCGCTCCAAAGTGACTCAGGATGTCGCTACCAATGCGGGCAAGTTCGATATTGCCACCATTGGCGATTATGAGACCCCCATCTGGGCGCACAACGGCTGGCTGCAAAACCTGCAACCCTACTTCGACAAAATGTCAGCCTCCGACAAGAGCAGCTACAACTACGACGACCTGCTCAAACCCGTCATGTCTACGCTGTCTTATCAAAACAATCCCTATGCGGTCCCGTTCTACGCCGAGAGCAGCTTCTTGATGTACAACAAGGACATCTTTGCCCAGCACCATCTGACCATGCCTCTGCATCCCACCTGGGACCAGATTGCCAAATTCGCGCAGCAACTCAATGATCCTGCACATGGCAGTCCTGGTATTCTGCTTCGTGGGCAATCGGGCTGGGGCATGAACCTGGCTCCGCTGGATACCATCATCAACACCTATGGTGGCAGTTGGTTCAACAATGACTGGCAGCCTCAGTTAAATACGCCTCCGGTACAACAAGCGGTGACGGAGTACGCGACGTTGTTGCAAAAGTATGGCGAGTCAGGTGCCTCGACCTCTGGTTGGCAAGAGTGTGTGAACCTGATGACGCAAGGCAAGGGAGCCATGTTCTATGATGCCACCTCCTTTGGTGGCGTGCTGGAAACCCCCGCCACCTCCAAGGTCGCCGGACACATTGGCTATGTCTATGCCCCTACCGCTGTGACGACCAATGGCAGTCATTGGTTGTGGGCCTGGTCACTCGGACTGGTCAATTCGAGCAAGAACAAGGATGCTGCCTTCCAATTCATCACCTGGGCCACCAGTTCGGCATACTTGACGCTGGCGGGCAAGACCTTTGGTTGGGCACAAGTGCCTCCTGGCACGCGCACCTCCATCTACCAGAACCCGCAGTATCAACAGGCGGCTCCCTTTGCCCAGATCACGCTGGACTCGATCAACACGGCGACGCCCAATCAACCCACGCTCAATCCAGTGCCCTATCACGGGGTGCAGTATGTGGGCATTCCCCAGTTCGAGTCGGCGGGTCAGCAGGTGAGTGAGTTGATGTCCTCGGTGGTCGCAGGCAAGACGACGGTCAGTCAAGCCTTGCAGCAGTCTGACCAGATTCTCTCCTCTCAGGTCAACAAGAGTAATGCGTCAGGGTATTAGCGAGCGGTCCTCTCGACGTATCCTCATGACCTCTCAGAGATGAGATGGGACCAGGGCGTCCCCTTGCGGGTGCCCTGGTTTCAGACATTCCAAGAAGAAAGGTTGCCGTGCTATGAGTACAACCGATCAAATCTTGCAAGCCCCAGCGGTGCCAGCAACCAGGGCACCAAACATGCGTCCCCAGGAAGATGTCCAACGCCGAGGAGTGGGACGCTGGTTGCATCTGCCCGCCCTTGTCTACATGATTCTCTTGACCCAGGTTCCCTTTGTGCTGGCTCTCTGGTTCAGCTTGCACGATTGGAACCTACTGGTGCCCTCCGAAGGCTTCCCCTTCGTGGGCTTGGACAACTATATCAACACCTTCTTCCATGACCCCAACTTCTGGCCCATCATGGGCAATACTGTGGTGTTAGTGGTGGGAGCGATTGTGCTAGCCCTGATTGCGGGTACCATCCTGGCCTTGTTGCTCAACCGCCCCTTGCCGGGACGCAATGTGCTCCGAGCGGTGGCGACGGTGCCCTTCCTGGTTACGCCCTCGGTCATGTCACTCATCTGGAAAGACCTGTTTCTCAGTTCCTCCTCAGGTCTGGTCAACTATGGGTTGGGTCTGGTGGGACTGCCAGGGGTGGCATGGTTCTCGGCTATTCCCCTGCAATCCATTACCTTCATCGTCGCCTGGGAGTGGACTCCCTTCGTGATGCTAGTCATTCTAGCAGGACTGCAAGCAGTGCCCGAAGAGGTGATTGAGGCGGCTCGTGTCGATGGGGCACGTCCCTTTGCCACCTTCTGGCTGATTGTTTTTCCACTGTTGCGCAAAGCCTATGAGATTGCCCTGCTGTTCGGCACCATCTTTATCTTCCAGACCTTTGCCGAAATCTATGTCACGACCTCTGGCGGGCCGGGAGTCTCGACCAATACGCTGCCCTACTACACCTATCGTACCGCCCTGAACTCGTTTCAAATTGGGCAGGCGGCAACCCTAGGCGTGATTGGGGTGGTAGTGGCAATCCTGGCGGCACGCGGCATGCTCCGCTTGATGGCAGAAAGGAGTGCGGTATGAGCAGTATCTCAACGACCACGACCAGCACGAGCAGAAGCAAGACGGCCCCGACCGTGCGCTGGTCGAAGGTGGGCTGGACGATCCTCACCTATCTCCTGGTCCTCATCCTTGTGTTTCCCGTGTTGTGGATGGTGCTGACGGGCTTTAAGAGTGAAATTGTGGCGATCAGCATTCCACCGCCGCTGTTCTTCCAACCGACGTTGGAGCAGTTTGGCTTGGCGATTTCGGGGGGCTTTGGGGCATACCTGTTCAATAGCGCGGTGGCCTCCATCGTCTCGACGGCGATAGCCCTGCTGCTCGGCATCCCAGCGGCGTACACGATGGTGTTCTCGATGCGACCGAGGGGAGCCAACGACATGTTGTTCTTTGTGCTCTCGACGCGGTTCATGCCGTTCGCGGCGATCCTGGTGCCGTTGTACGTCATCATCACGAAGCTGAACTTGTTGGATAATCTGTTCACGCTCATCATCGTGTACACGGCGATGAACTTGCCCCTGATTATCTGGATGGCGCGGTCGTACTTTCTGGACCTGCCCAAGGAGGTGTTAGAGGGGGCGTGGCTCGATGGGTGTACGACGCTGCAAACGATTGTGCGCATTGTGGTGCCGATGGCAGCCCCAGGGCTAGCGGCGGCGGCCCTGTTGTCGATCATCTTTGCGTGGAATGATTTCTTTTTCGCGGTGACATTGACGTACACGAACTCGCCGACATTGCCAATCATGGTGGCGGCGTTTACGAGTAACGAGGGGTTGTTCCTGGCGAAGGTGTCGGCACTCGCAACGCTGATTATCATTGTGCCGGTGGCGATTGGCGTCTATGCGCAACAGCATTTGGTGCGTGGACTCACTGGCGGCGCACTCAAATAGGCAAATGTGAATACAAAAATTGTACAAGAGACTGGAACATGCCGCAGCATGTTCCAGTCTCTTGTACAATTTTTGCAAAAAGATATTGCTTCCCTCAACTTTCAGAATACAAGTTTTCCTACCCGACATCTCTGTTGCTCACGTCATACCTGATAAAAGGCAAATGAGGGAAAGACACAATGGATTTCGACGGCAAGGTTGTGCTGGTCACAGGAGCAAGTCGAGGGCTTGGCAAGGTCATCGCGCACGATTTCGCGCGACAAGGGGCGAAGGTTGTACTTGTGGCGCGGCACAGAGAGCAACTAGAGATTGTAGAGGACGAGATACTCGCAGCAGGTGGCGAGGCTATCGCAGTAGCGGCAGATATTTCCGATCCTAACGCGATTCAGGCTCTTGCGATAGAGATTGGTGTTAGCTATGGACAGGTGGATATCGTTATCAACAACGCCGCCATTGCCACGTTCAAGCCACTCGTAGCGGTCTCTCGTGAAGAATGGCAGCAGATGATGAACGTCAACCTCGGTGGCATGTTTCAGGTTACACAAACCTTCTTGCCAGGAATGATCGAGCGCAAATCTGGCGTCATCGTCAACATCTCAGCCGCCCTCGCGCGTAACGGCTACCCCAATCTCGCCGTCTATAGCGCAACCAAAGCGGGCATCATCGCCTTCACTGAAGCCCTCTCCAAAGAGGTCCGAAGGTACGGCGTCCAGGTCTACACCGTCTGTCCACACGGCATCGACACCGACCTCTACAAAACACTCTTCGGCGCAACCAACTCCTCCAAACTCCTCTCACCACAGCGAGTCGCGCAAGACGTACTGAAAGTCGCAGCAGGTGAGAGTGGTATCAGGAGCGGACAGACTTTGGAGATATCAATTGAGGGCTTGAAATAAAGTTAATTCGAGCCAATAGCACACAAAAGCACAACCATTTGGTTGTGCTTTTGTGTGCTATTGGCTCAACCACTTCCCAACATCTGATATACTGGTAGGTGAAATAGCAGCAATCAAAGTATTATTGGGAGACACACAATCCATGTCATCAGTAGGTGTTATCGGTAGCGGCGCATGGGGCACGACTCTGGCCCTGCTTCTGGCACGCAAGGGCATTGCAACGACGCTGTGGGAGCATCATCCCGAACGCGTTGTGGAGATGCGGCAACAGAACCAAAATACCTTCTTTCTGCCTAATTTTTCTTTTCCCGCAATGCTTACTGTAACCTCAAATATCGAAGAGGCGGCATACAATAAGGACATGCTGTTGCTCGTGACACCTTCACAGCGGATGCGTGAAAATGTACGCTTGCTTGCTCCTCATATCACAGTGAACACCATTCTGGTAAGCGCGAGCAAGGGCATTGAGATGAGTACGCTTAAACGTATGACGCAGGTTATCAGCGAAGAGGTGCCTACAACGCATACAGCTATCGCGGCATTGAGCGGTCCCAACATCGCGCGCGAGGTTGCGGAGGAAAAGCCGACGGCTGCCGTTGTTGCTTCACATAGTCAAGAAGTGGCGCGGCGTGTGCAGCAATTGTTGAGTACTAGCCACTTCCGTATGTACACTGCCGAAGATGTGACGGGCGTTGAGTTGAGCGGTGCCCTCAAGAATATTATTGCCATTGGGGCAGGTTTCAACGAGGGAATGGGCTACGGCGATAACGCGAAGGCCGCCTTTATCACGCGTGGCCTTGCAGAACTGTTGCGACTAGGAATCGCGGCGGGGGCGCAACCTTTGACCTTTGCTGGACTTGCTGGTATCGGCGACCTGATCGCAACCTGTGCTAGTCCTTTGAGCCGCAATCAACAGCTTGGGCGACGCTTGGCGGCTGGCGAGAAACTAGACGATATTCTCAAATCGACACATACAGTTGCGGAGGGCGTTACCACGACGAAAGCTGCTCTGCAACTGGCAGCCCATTATTCCGTCGATATGCCCATCACCACGCAACTTAGCCTGATACTTTTCGAGGGACTCGATCCACGTCAAGCTGTACCGGAATTGATGATGCGTGGGCCTAAGGGGGAGTTAGAATAGTATGCTGAAGATAGCAAAAAGCAGCACACACATGTGTGTGCTGCTTTTTGCTATCTTCAGCATACTATTAAGTTCTCTACTTGTTTTAGCTCGCTGTGGTACGCAATCGCTCCAAAAATCGCAACTGATCGTCAATTGAGGTATGCGACGTGTTCAAATCGAAAAAGACATGATTCGCGCCAATCTGTTCGAGCCGTGCTATGTCTTCACGAATTTGCTCGACAGTACCGCTCAGCATTGGTCTTGGATCGGGCAATGGTTTTTCGCTGAGTTGGCTATTGGCGCGCACGACAATCAGCATCTTTTTGGGGTCGCGTCCAGCCGCCTGTACCATGCCCAGAAAGCCCTGTATGCCCTGCTCTAGCATTTCCCAGTTCCAGGCACCAGGGTTGGAGCCATCGGCGAAGCGTGCAGCCCGTTCGAGTGAGGCAGGCGAATAGGCACCAATCAGTATTGGCGGTCCGCCTGCCTGTACAGGCTTGGGGCCAATATCCGATTCCGAGATATGGTAAAAGCGACCGCTATAACTTACAGGATCAGGTCCCCACGCAGCACGCATGGCAGCAACAAATTCTTCCATGCCACTGCCACGTCGTTTAAGCGGCACGTTGGCGGTCTCGAACTCGTCTTGCATCCAACCTTGACCGAGGCCAGCAATTACTCGCCCATTGCTGAACTGGTCAAGCGTGGCGAAACGTCGTGCCAGCACTACTGGTACATGAAAGAGGGCGTTGATGATGCTTGTCCCAAGTTTGATACGTTCAGTTTTGGCGGCAACATATGTAAGTGTTTCAATAGGGTCATAGACATTTGCATAGTAGTCTGGCAAAGGAGCTTCTGGCATACCAGGTGCCTGTGCTATGGGGCGTGTTGGGCGTAATAATCGTTCAAGCACCCATACTGATGCGTAGTCCATGCGCTCTGCCTCTTGCGCTACACGCGCAATCGCAGCCGGAGAAGCATTCTCACCGATTTGTGGTAGAGCAATACCAATGTCCATATGAAATTCTCCTTGTAATATCTCTTTTCTGTATTTCTCAGTATGCTAATTCTTTGGTACAATTATTTCCGACATGGAACTAAATATACAATAGGAAATTAAGGTTGTCAAGTTTGGGATAGGAGACGTTAAAGGAGACAGTATGAGCCACACCCAATTTTTGGGGGATAGCTCATACTAATTTGAGTTATCTAGGAACTAGTACATTATCAATTTGCTCTAGCAAAAGTTTGGTGTTAGCAAAACCATAGTTTATGGCGTGTGCTTTGCCTGTGGCATCGAGTATGACCGTTGTGGGAACTGTCAAGACGGAATAGCGTTCGGTGAGTTCGGGCGAGGTTGGGGCATCGACTTCAATGATGGAGATATCATTGCGTGCCTCGATGACACGTTGTAGTGCTGGTGCCTGTAGTTGGTGACACTGGCGACAGTCATCACTACTGAATGCAAGAATACTAATAGACTTGCCTTGCTTGAACTCTGTAGTCTCTAGCGTTGTTGAGGGTGTTGATGCTAAAACCTGTTGCTTACGTTGCTCGATAAAACGCCGAGTACTCCATATAAGCAACAATGTAAGCGCACAGACTCCTGCCACGATTACCAAACGCAACGTTACATCGGACATAGATTTAGACTCCTCTCCAGTGGAAGCTGCCCTCGTAGCGCACACGTGGCAGGAGTCCTAAGCGTCCAAGATGATAGTACACGAAACAGCCAGCGCAGAAGCCTGAGGTGAAGTTGATGCCTGAAAGGACAAACACAATCAAGTCCAATGTCCAAGCAGCAACTGTTGCATGAGCGAGAAAGAAAAGCATACTTGCTGCGATGAGAAATGCCGCGCCAACGCCTTGCGCGAAACGATGTGGCGCGGGGTCGTCCTCGACAATGCGTGGTTTGAGCAGATGTAGAGGTAGCACAACCCATTGATACGCGAGCTTGAAAGGACTTATAGTAGGGGCTAGTGCCGCGATAACCATGATGATGGCGGTGATAAGAACGAGAACAGGTAAATTGAAGATAAATGCTAGAGCCGTTAACACAGCGACCGAAGCCTGTGAAAATTTGGCAAGATGCGTATCGACGCGTGGTATTGCGGCTGTGAATGTCTCCATAGAATCGTGTTCCCCTTGAGTAAAACTGATGCATGCATTGTAGTTGGGACGCTATAAAGTAGTTGCAGTCTCTCAAAAGCAATAACATATACGCTTTAGTTATTTATTCCACTGATATATTCCTAGAAGTTATGAAAGGAATATTATTTGTGTATCTGTGAAGGAGTAGGGACCGATTTATCGCGTCCTTTGGGCAACCAACCGCCAATAAGGACGCGATAAATCGGTCCCTACACGAGGCCGGGGAAAAAATCCTTTTTTATTTGGGCATTGCTCACGCCCATGATGTGCAATACTCGCTCGCTTGCCTTCACCATCTCAGGGGGACCGGAGATGTAGTAGGTGCGCTCTTGATAATCAGGCACCGTTTTCAGCAGCATCGGCTCGTCGATTCTGCCCACAAATCCTTGCCAGTTACGCGGCAGGTTGGTAGTGTCGGTTAGCGTGTAGAATGTTTTGATGCCGAGTTTTGTAGCCGCTGCATTGAAAACGTCGGTGTAGATAATCTCGTCGGCGGCCTTATTGACGTAGATGAGGATGATATCGCGCCGTTGCTGCGTATCGATCAGGTATTTTATCATGCTTCTGAAAGGCGTGATGCCGATGCCACCAGCGAGAAAGACCAGTTTTTGTTGAGGATTTGCGGGTAGCGTGAAGTCTCCGGCAACCTGAGTAGCGACCAATTGCGTCTTATTGCTTAATTTGTAGAGAGCTTTCTTGAAGCTACTACTACGTTCATAGAAGCGGACGCCGAGCAGAACGTCGTTTTCAGTTGGCGATGAGGCTAGCGTGAAGTAGCGTCGATTGCCGCGACTATCTGTTTGCGAATGCGCCAGTGTCAATTCCATATATTGTCCCGGCTGGAAGGCCAGTTTTTGTGATGGCTTGAACACAAAATCGACGATATTGGAGGCTACACGTATCTTTCTTTTCAGCTTCAACACAGCTTTCTGCTTGGGACTGACGACATAGGCGAATGCATTTCCGACGACCAATGCCAGTTCTGGTGTTGCGTAAATGCTACCAAGATGGAGTTGAGGCAGGAATAAAACGCCTGTGAGCAGACCGTAGAGGCGGCGCAAATTCTTTGTCGGCGGTGCGGTGAGTGGTTCTGTGAGCATAATGAATGCGAAGAAAAACAGGGGCGATTGCACAAACAATTGCCGTACCTCCGCAAAGATATCCTGCCTTTGCACAATACTAAACACGCATACACTGACAAGGACAGCCGCGCAAAAACTCACCATCATGTCTTCTTGACGTATTTTTCGCACAATTAGCAGTCCGCCAATCAGCACGATTGGTAGCATGCTTGCGGTTCCTATCCACCAGCTTGCAGACTCACCAAGTACAAACGAGGTAATCACAACCGCAATGGCGGCGGGATTGAAAAGATGTTTTTTGTTGAGAGCAAGAATATATTTTGATGCCATTGCGAGAATCGCTGCCCAGCCTAGAAACTGATATGTGACCGCTGATTGGGCGGGATCGATAATAAGTGCCAGGATAAGGGCGGTAATAGTCGCCGACTCAATATTCGTGGGTATCTTGAATACATAGGCAAAGACGGTGTTCATTGCCCAGCACATGAGGATGAGGAATGCAGTTGATGCCAGTAGCGCAAGCGGCGAAAACGAGAGCAGTTTGAAGTACGCCAGACCCGTTGCTACAACAACCATTGCCACAAGGACATAGAGTACAAGGCGGTACATTGTTATTCTATCTAAAACGTAATCTATTGCGGTCATCATGAGTGTAGTACGTACCTTTCAAAGCCACTGGTAAATGTCGCCCGTGCGTGCATGTCTATCATATAGCCTTCAAAGCCTGTCAACGCTTCGATAAAGTGTATCCCTTTCCTTCCCATCGCAAAGGCAGCCGTTGCGAAGCGGTCGGCCTCATAGATGTCTGGGCCAATGACGGTGAGACTACTAATATCTGTAAGCGGTGTATCATGCTGAAATGGGTCATAGATATGCTGTCCACGAATAGCTGTACCAGAGGTTGCGACGCCTCTGTCGCTCAACACAAGCACTTTTACATACTCGTTACGATTGAACGGGTTGCGGATACCAACGCGCCACAGATTGCCATGCTTCTTGCCTGTTACCTGGATATCGCCACCTGCATCAATGTAGAAATTTTGAAATCCTTGCTCTTTCAATAACTTGGTTGCGTTATGAATTGCCCATCCTTTGACGATGCCGGAAGGGTCATAGGTGCCGTTGTGCTGAATATCGAAGTAGCTATGCGTCTCTTGTTTTGTTTGTTCGCTCAATGCCAGAATTGTCTTCATGTCCTCACTATATTGTGTGGTAGAGAGTTCACCCCGATTTATTTTTGTTATCTCGCTGTTATCTTTGTAGGTACTGAATCTATCATCGATAGCAGTAAAGTAGTCGAATACACTGTCAAGGTCGTTTTGTGAAGCAGTGCTATCCATTATTTCTACCGTGATTGGCATACCCATAAGCAGATGTGTTTGTTTCATTGCTACGCTTTCGCCTGTGTGAGTGCGTCTGAGAGTGATTGTATAAACGCTTGGCTTGTATCGGTTGCACCCGTTATGATATCGACATTGGCATTCTGTGCTTGAATAGCCTCACTGGTCAATTGTGGGTCGGCATAAGCATTGATTTGAACGGAACGGTTGCGGTCATTAGGATACTGTAGAAACTGTACATCCGTTATTTTGCCGTTTTTGACGATTGCTTTTACCTGGATGAAGCCCCATTGAGCATCGGCCTGACTACCCGTGTAGGAACCATCTTTATAGAGCGAGCCAGATGGTGCTGAAGTAGTGGGTGTACTAGAACTTCCTATATTTGGAGTAGATGATGGCGCGACGCTGGTAGCAGACGGACGAGTCGCTGCATTCGGATCGTTCGCTGTAGCTGGTAGGGCTGAGAGATGTGACCAGCCATAGAGCAGACTATAGAGGACAAACGCTCCTATGATGACTACAGCGACCATAAATTTTCTCATTTTTTGTACTCCTTTCCCAATATCCTTCATACGTTCTACCACATGCTTTTGTTTGCTAGAATTTATGATAGCTTGTAGGTATCAAAAAAGAACTGAGAAGATGCAAAAAAATTGTAAAGGTTATAAGTAAGCACATTTACCAACACACCATTTGTCGCTGTAAGCGACAAATGGTGTGTTGGTAAATGTGCTTATAAGAGTGTTTCGCGGCGTTCGC
>CAXUHG010000130.1:0-3385 GCA_964250805.1 uncultured Ktedonobacteraceae bacterium
TCGGCCTATCTCTGCTACCTCGCCGATATCCCATTGCGTGTGGCGGCTTCGATAGATGGTCCTGGTTCGCTTTTGACGACGCGCTACAAACATCCAGACACTCTTATTCACGAGGTCGAACATAATCTGAACCTCGTGCGTGCTATCGGTATGGACACGGACGAGCGCGACCTTGTACTACGCGTTCCTGATGATGCTAAACGTGCGGTTGTTCACTTGCTTGAAGATGTTGAAGTATCTGAGTGGGCACCAGGGCACCCGCAAGGGGATGCCCCTCCCATACACGAAGGCGAACGTGCAAACACGTCATATGGGCGGGGCATCCCCTTGCGGGTGCCCTTGCACATCTCCCATCGTTCCCTTGTGGTTGTGCATCCGGGATGTACGATGCCTGCACGTACCTATCCTTGGGAGATGTATGTGGAGGTAATCGACCTGTTGGTTGAGCGTATGAATGCTTTTGTGATGGTTACGGGCACCGATGATGAGCGTCCTCTTGTCAATGAAGTACTTGAGCATGTGCGACCTGCAAATCGCCATGCGACACGAGCAATGGCTGGCGTGCTACCATTTCCTGAGTTTTGCGCCCTTCTTCAAGCGGCGGACTTGACCATTACCAATAATACGGGGCCGATGCATGTCTCAGCGGCGGTGAAAACGCCCGTCATTGCGCTCTTCGCCCTGACCAATCCGCCCAAACAATGGGGTCCCTGGCACGTGCCTCATCGCCAGATGTATTCTGATGTGCCGTGCCGCATCTGCTATAGTCGCATCTGCCCCTATCAGCATGAGTGCTTGCGCCTCGTTTCGCCACAAATGGTTGTCGATGCAGCCGAAGAACTACTTGCATCTGTTCAAGATAATGAGAAGCGTCTACAAAGCAACGAGAAGCCATACCTACAAAGCAGGGAGACCGCAAGGGTCTCCTCTACATACCATGAGGAGCCGCTACATGAATGAATGGTTAGCGGCAAAAAATATCCTGGCGATACGATTGGATAACATTGGTGATGTGCTTATGCTTGGTCCTGCTTTACGTGCGGTCAAAGAGACATCGCCGCAGGCGCGAATAACACTCCTCGCAAGTCCGGGTGGCTCAACGGCGACTTCGCTCTTACCCTGGATCGACGATGTAATAACGTGGCGTCCCATCTGGCAAGATGTCGGGCATCGCATGTCTTTCAATCCTGCTTATGAACGTGAATTGATCGACATGCTCGCGCAACGGAACTTCGATGCTGCCCTCATCTTTACCTCGTTCAGTCAGACGCCGCATGTCCCTAGCTACGTTTGTTACCTTGCCGATATTCCATTGCGTGCAGGCGAGTCGAATGAATTTGGTGGTAGCACTCTTTCGACACAATTGCAGGGGGCACCCACCGAGATGCATCAGGTCGAGCGGAACCTACGCCTAGTGGAATCTCTCGGCTTTGTCGCACGAGACCGCGCACTAAAAGTAACTCTTTCGCAAGAGGCACGGTCCGCAATCCCCTCCTTATTAGGGAGTGCGGGCATAAATCCTGAGCAACCATATATTGTGCTACATCCAGGAGCTAGCGCGAAGGCACGTCGCTATCCAGCCAAGCGTTTTGGTAGAGTTGCGTCGCTGTTACACCAACGCGGGTTGCAGGTGTTGGTGACGGGTGTTGAGCGTGAGGAGGGACTACTACATGAGGTGCAATCCTATGCTCCCGATATCGCTTTGCTACTGGCAAGAACAACGCTCTCTGAATACGCCGCCTTGCTAGAACGAGCTGCTCTTGTCATCTGTAACGATACGCTGCCTATGCATCTCGCGGACGCTGTGCGGACGCCAGAAGTTGTACTCTTCTCAGGCACCGATTACGAAGAGCAATGGCGACCCCGTTCTACACAAGCGCGACTCTTGCGGCGTCCCACGCCCTGTCATCCCTGCTATCTCTTCGAGTGCCCAATTGGTTTACCATGCCTGGATATCGCACCCGAAGAGGTTGTCGCGGAGGTGGAGGTTTTATTAAAAAATGCAAGGGAAAGGAGCGACAGTGGTGTTTGATTCTTTGTCACGAGCAGAGCAATCGCATGATGAAAATGATGTATCTATGTGGGACCAGGGCGCCCGCAAGGGGACGCCCCTACCATATGACGGTCTGTCTGGATTGAGTTCGTGTATGGTAGGGGCGTCCCCTTGCGGGCGCCCTGGTAAGCCAATGCGTATTGCTGTCTTTCGCGCTTTGCAGCTTGGTGATATGCTGGTTGCTGTGCCTGCTTTTCGGAAGTTGCGCCGTTGCTTTCCCTATGCTGAGATTACTCTAATCGGTTTGCCGTGGGCCGCTTTGTTTGCACAACGCTTTAGTCGGTATATCGACCGCTTTGTTGAGTTTGAAGGGTACCCTGGCATTGATGAGGTACCTGTGGATCCGCAACGAGTTGAGCATTTCATTGCAGAACAACGCGCCTATGGCTATGATGTTGCGATACAGATGCATGGCAGTGGTCGTACTAGCAATCCATTCGTGCTAGCACTCGGCTCATCTGTAACTGTTGGTTACTATGAGAAGAGAGACCCACATTTGACATATGGTGCCTTCTATCCTAATGAACTGCATGAAATCGAGCGCAACCTCAATCTTGTGGCCTTGTTGAATAATGACACAATCACGACAGAGAAGGATACACGTTTAGAATTTCCGCTATTTGCCGATGACTATGTAGAGGCTGACGAACTGTTGAGGCCGCTGAAACGCGAAAATTTACGCTTCATCGCCATACATCCTGGCGCACGCCCACCTGCTCGACGCTGGCCTACTGGCTACTTCGCACTAGTCGCGGATAGATTGGCGCAACACTTCGATGCTCAGATATTATTAACGGGGAGTGCGGGTGAAGAGCAGACGGTACAGGCAGTGCTGGGTGCTATGCAAGCACCTGCGTTTTCCCTCGTGGGCAAAACCTCGCTGGGAAGTCTTGCAGCGTTGATGACGAAACTGGATTTATTCATTAGCAATGATACAGGGCCAGCACACATGGCCTGTGCGGTCGATTGTTCTAGCGTAACTATTTTCGGACCCGCCGATGTACGACGTTGGGCACCGCTCGATGCTAAAAAGCATCCAATTGTCCGTCACCCCGTTGCATGTAGTCCCTGCGGCTACTGGGAGTGTCCCATTGACCATCGTTGCCTGCATCGGCTCTTGCCCGAAACAGTTATCGCAACGGCTATTCATGTGCGACAAGCGGGGATGCAAGGGGCGGCAACTCCTTGACTGGGGTCTGGGGATGTGCCCCAGTTTCCCCTTTTCCTTTGTGACAAGTGGGGATGCAAGGGGTGGCAACCCCTTGACTGGGGTCTGGGGGTGTGCCCCCCTTTGCCCGTTTGCTTTGACGCCCTAGGCGGCGGGTCATCAAA
>CAXUHG010000130.1:3395-15606 GCA_964250805.1 uncultured Ktedonobacteraceae bacterium
TTTGGGCGGGTGGGGGGCGGGTGGGGGGGCCCGGGGGGGGGGGGGGGGGGGGGCCGCCCCCCCCGTTTCCCCTTTTCCTTTGCCGCCGTAGGCGGCGAGTCATCAAACGAAGTTTGAGCTAAGTGTAAATTATGTTGAAGAAAGATAGAACAACAATGCGACGCCTGAAAATTCTTATCTGGCATATTCACGGTAGCTACCTTAACACGCTGGCTCGTCTTGAACATGATTGGTACCTGCCAATAAAGCCCGACCGACCAGAGGGCTATGGTGGGCGCGGACCGACCTTTGACTTGCCAGAGTATATGCGCGAGGTTCCAGCGGAAGAGGTACGCAAACTTGATCTCGACCTGATTATCTATCAGACGCCGAAAAACTATTTCGAGGACGCTATCGAAATCCTTAGCCCTGAACAACGTGCCTTACCAAAAATTTATCTCGAACACAACACGCCCAAACCCCATGCGACTGATACGCAACATCCTGTTGACGATCCAAATGTGTTACTAGTACATGTGACGCACTATAACCGTCTCATGTGGGATAACGGACATGCACCCACAACGGTTATTGAGCATAGCGTTGCCATCGACCCAACCGCGACCTATCGTGGAACATTGGAGCGCGGCGTAACTGTCGTCAATGGCATGCAGAAGAGACCACGCATTACGGGCTACGACCTTTTCCAGCAGGCACAAGCTGTTCTCCCACTAGACGCTATCGGAATGCAAACAGAGGAATTTGGCGGACTTGGTGATATTCCATATCGTTCCCTGCACTTCCGCATGGCAGACTATCGTTTTCTATTTAGCCCCATTCGCTATACCAGCCTACCGCTCGCGGTCATTGAGGCAATGACTATTGGTATGCCCGTTGTTGCACTTGCGACAACCGAGCTACCAACCGTGATTGAGCATGGCAAGAGTGGCTACATCTCTTGTAATCCTGATACTCTGATGAAACATATGCAGTATTTACTCACACATCCGCGAGAGGCGCAAGAGATGGGAGCTTACGCCCAAAGCGTTGCACGCGACCGCTTTGGCTTGGAGCGTTTCAAGCATGATTGGAATGCTGCTTTTGCACAAGTTCTATGAGTAGAATAATTATTATCTTCGTAGGGACCAGATTTATCGCGTCCGTTGCGTGATTTATCACGCGAAATATGTGTTGATTATTACCCGTAATGTTTTACGTATTTGTCGCGTGATAAATTCCGCAACGGACGCGATACATCTGGTCCCTACGAAATGTAGGCAAACAAGGAAATATAAATAGATGAAAAATCCGACGCATATAGCGTTTTTGAGCGAACACGCTAGCCCAGTTGCCCTGCTTGGTGGTGTGGATGCGGGCGGGCAAAATGTGTACGTTGACGAGGTGAGCCGCAATCTGGCGAAACTTGGCTATGTCGTTGATGTGTTCACGCGACGCGACGCAGACGACGCACCAGAAATTATCGAATGGGCACCCAATGTACGCATTATCAACTTGACTGCAGGACCTGCAACTTTTCTTCTCAAAGATAATTTGTGGCAGTTTATGCCCGCCTTTCGTGACGCCTTTCTCGACTTCTCAGAGCGAAATGAACGGCGTTACGACCTCGTTCATGGCAACTTCTGGATGTCGGGTTGGGTTGCTAGCGAGCTACAGCGTCGCTTGAACATTCCCGCCGTGCAGATTTTTCACGCGATGGGTAAGACGAAGCAGACGCATCAGGGCAATGCTGATACCAGCCCACAAGGGCGCATAGAGGTTGAGTCACAGATTATTTGCTCTGTTGAGCGCATCATTGCGCAATGCCCAAGCGAGTTGTCGGAACTTGTTGACGACTACGGCGCGGATCCTGAAAAAGTGATTGTGATTCCGTCGGCGGTCAACACCCGTGTTTTCCATCCTGCCCCAATGACAGAGGCAAGACAAATCGTTGGTGTAGCACAGGACGCCTTTGTCATTGCTTATGTCGGGCGTATGGTGCCGCGTAAAGATGTGCGTAACGTTGTACGTGCAATGGGGTTGTTGGTGCAACGATGCTTGCAGTCAACAACCAAGCTACCACCCGTTCATCTCTTACTCGTAGGAGGCGAAACGGTAGAGCCAGACCCCATTGCGACGCCTGAAATCGATGTGTTACAACAACTTGTCGCGGAACTCGGCATTGCTGAATACGTTTCATTTGTGGGCAAGCGGCAGCAGGATACGCTGTACAACTATTATAGTGCGGGCAATGTTAACGTGACGACGCCGTGGTACGAGCCGTTCGGCCTGACACCGCTAGAGGGCATGGCCTGTGGACGGCCTGTTGTTGGTTCAGCCGTCGGTGGTATTACCTATACTATTGCCGATGGCGAAACGGGCTTTTTAGTTCCACCACGCGACCCGCAAGCATTAGCAAACCGTCTCTACCAACTGCTCACACAACCTGAACTATGTAAGCGTATGGGATTGGCGGCGCGGAAGCGTGTCGAGCGTGAGTTTACATGGGAAACAGTTGCGAGGCGAACGGCGGATTTATACGAAACAGTATTAGCGGCACGAAGGAAAGTATCTTCTGTTGCTACGAAGAGTAGTCAACTCATACAAGGAGGAGAGTAGTATTGTGGCTCAAGTCGATGTTCTCATTCCAACTTGTCGGCGCAAAACAGGGCTAGCGATGGTGCTAACGAGCCTACTGGGTCAAACCTTTACCGACTTCAATGTCATTATCTCCGATCAAACGGAGGAGGATGCGTTGTATCTTGATAGTATCGAGATACAAACTGTTGTTCGCGCCCTACGCTGGCATGGACATAGTGTACAACTTCATCACCATCTACCAAGGTGTGGTCTCGCGGAACAACGTCAGTTTTTGCTTGAACAGAGCCACGCTCCCTATGTTCACTATCTCGACGACGATGTGTTATTGGAGCCACATGTTATGCGGCGGATGTTGAGTGTTTTGCAAGAGGAGAAGTGTGGCTTTGTTGGTTGTGCCGCCACTGGCCTACAACATCTCGACGATGTACGTCTCCATCAACAACATATTGAGCTATGGAATGGTCCTGTTGTGCCCGAACTCTTCGATGTCGATACTATTCCGTGGGAACGTCATCTCATCAACAATGCCGCGAACCCCTTGCATCTTGAGCAAAAGTTGGTGCGAGATGGAGAAGCGGTGCGCTATAAGATCGCGTGGGTTGGTGGTGCGAATGTGCTGTATGATCGCGCCAAACTGCTCGATATAGGGAGCTTCTCGTGGTGGCCTCGTTTGCCACCCGAACATGCGGGCGAAGAGGTGGTCGTTCAGTTCTTGCTCATTCGCAAATATGGCGGTTGTGGTATTTTGCCGAGTGGCACCTATCACCTTGGCCTTCCAACAGAGGTGGAGAATCGTGCGCGAAATGCCACGGAACTGTTTGGCGACCTGTTAGAAGAGAATTCTCTTGCACGTACAAGAGTTAGTTAGTGACTACTCCCCACGCTTAGAAAGCGGGGGCTTCTACGGGTTGGATACCGAGAGACTCTAATCCAAGTCTCAAAATGTTTAGCGACGCATTGAGGTCACGATCAATATGAGCATAACAGCAGAGACAATCGAATATTCGCTCACTGAGCGGCATCCTTTGCCGATGTCCACATGCGCTGCATGTCTGACTGGTATAGGCCGGATTGACTTTCACGAACTGACGCCCAGCTTCTTCCGCTTTGGCACTCAGTTGAGAGAAAAAGGCCGACCATGCCGCGTCACTAATCGACTTGGCAAGGCAATGATTATGCAGCATCCTGTTGGTGTTCAAGTCTTCAACGCAGATGACGCCGTAGCGGTCTACAATCTGCCGAGACTGTTGATGGGTGAAGTTCTGGCGTTTGAACTTGACCCGTTCGTGAACTCTTGCAACACGCTTGCGATGTTTCGCTCGTTCGGGCGTTCCCTTTGCCAGTTTGCTATGCTTGCGTTGTACCTTTGCCAATGCCTTCTCTTCCTTACGAAAGAAACGAGGATTGGCAATCTCTTCACTTGTAGAGAGCGTAGCAAAGGTTTTGAGTCCAACATCTATACCGACCTGTTCGGGACGGTCAGGCAAGCGTACAGGCTCGGTTTCACACGAAAAGGTGATGCACCACTTGCCTGTACTGCTCTTGTGAATGGTTGCCGTCTTGATGGTGCCACGAACGGGGCGATGATAGACCATTTTCACGGCACCGATTTTGGAGAGGGAGACACGGCTATCATGCGTGATGCTAAAGCCGCTTTGGGGATAGGTAAAGCTGTCGTAGCGTCCATAGCCTTTGAAACGTGGATAGCCGGGCTTTTCTCCTGCTTTGACTCGACGAAAGAACGCTTTCATGGCAAGGTCAATGCGAACTGCCACGTTTTGCAGCACTTGACTATGGACAGTCGAGAGCGAAGGACGTTGTTCTTTCAGTATCGGATACGTCGCTTGTTGAGCATAGCACGAAAGACTCTTGCTCTCTTGCTCATACGCTACTTTACGGCGTTCAAGCAAGTGGTTATAGAGCCAACGACACTCTTCGAGTGTTTGCTCAAGCATCTTGAGTTGTTTCTTGGTTGGGAACAACCGATACTGAAAGTTCTTTATCATGTGTTGATTGTAGCACATTTTAAGCAAATTTTGACAATTTGCTTAAATATTCAATGAAAAGGAGTGTCGCCATTCATCCCTACGGCTAGAAGCCGAGGGACTTCTGGCGACGTTGGTAAAGGAAAGAAACGAAAATGGGTGAACAAGTTCTTACAGGAAAAGTTGTCTTAGTGACGGGTGCGGGTAGTGGTCTTGGCGAGGCTACGGCGCGTGCCTTTGCGAAGGCCGGGAGCCATGTTGCATGCGTAGACATCAACGAAGAAGGGATTGAGCGAGTCAGCAAGAGTATCGCGGAGCAAGGTGTGCAAGCTATAGCTCTTCCCTGTGATGTTAGCGACGCCAATGCGGTGTTCGCAACGGTGAAGGCTGTTGGCGAACAGTTGGGTCGCCTCGATATCGTTGTCAACTGCGCCGCCATTGACTACACGCTCTCAGTCGAAGAGATGACGGTGGAGCAGTGGGATCGCGTAATCGGCGTCAATCTGCGTGGTCCATTTCTCTTTACAAAGGCCGCGCTTCCACTTATGCGCGTGCAAAAAACAGGCCATGTTATCAATGTTGCATCAACTGCCGCGCTACGCATGTGGGCGAACGCTTCGGCATACCATGCTTCTAAAGCGGGCTTAGTTGCCTTTGGACGTGGTTTTGGCGTCGAAGGACGTGCCTACGGCATTCGCGTCACCACCATTATTCCCGGCGGCATGCAGACACACTTCTTTGATCGTTTTCAAGAGCAGGGTATTCCCATGCCAGAAGAAAAGAACCTGCAAGACCCCGCTAATGTCGCCGATGTCATCGTCTTCGCTGCACAGGTACCACCAGAATCTGCCATGCAAGAGGTGTTGATTACGCCATTCACGGAGACAAGTTGGCCCTAACTGTATTCGCTGGGTAGGGACCGATTTATCACGTCCTTATTGTATAAATAGAAATCTTTCTCAATTTGTTACCTTCTACACAACGTTTGCGTATAAGAGGGTAATATGCTAAGTATCACGGAGACGCGCACAGTGCTTCACTCGTGCGCGTCTCCGTGATAAATCAGTCCCTACCATAAGTTGGGAAGCATTGTGTTTCGCAACATCAATACATGAAAAAACATGCAGGAAGGGTACAAGGATTGTATGACGGAAGAGCAACACAGTAAGGATGCTATCGAGCCCGGGATGGTAGTGGAGACGGCAAAAGGCGACTTGGGCGATGACGATATCAGTAAACCAAAAGTGACCGATGTGGTAAGGGATGACCAAGGTCATGTCAAAGAGATTGTTGTGCGCAAGGGCATTTTCTTCAAAAAAGAGTTAGAGATTCCGGCAGACCGCATTCAGATTGTAGAGGAGGGAACACCTCAACATCCAGAGGGTGACGCGATCATAGATACGAATCGCAAAGAGGTAGAGAGACTCTCTGCCTTTGGTCATGAGGAACTTCTGCATGAGCGAGAGTTTCAGGAGCAAGATTCAGACAATTTTTTGGACGAAATCGAAGAGGCAATTCCTACTGCTGAAGGCTTGCGTGGCATGGAACAAGAGAGGGCGGAGCTAGGGCAGGATGGAGAGGGGCAGACGAAGAAATTTTCGTTGCTCCGTATGCTTGGCCCAGGATTTCTCGGCGGCATGGCTGGCAACGACTCTTCGGCGGTAGCGGCCTATTCCATAGATGGGGCACAGAATGGATTTGGTCATCTCTGGCTCCTGTTGCTTGCCACTCCATTGTATCAATGCTGCATGTTTGCCTGTGCTCAATTAGGACGAATCACACAAAAAGGTCTGGCGGAAGTCTTGCGAGAGTACTACGGTCGCTGGGTAGCAGTTCTCGCCGCAAGCGTCCTGATAGCCGCTAATGTTGCCTTAATTGCCGCCGACCTTGTTGCTATTGGAAGTGGATTAGAGTTGATTTTTCATGTCAACTGGATATGGTTTGTCGTGCCCGTTGCTCTTGTACTCTGGTATCTTACTGTATTTCGCAATTTCGAGTCGATTAAGAAAATATTCATTGCGATGAGCCTTGTGTTTGTTGCTTACATCATTACGGCGGTGTTGGCTAAACCAAATTGGGGCAGTCTCGTCTTCAACACCTTTGTACCGCATATCGACTTGAATTTCGCAAGTGTGAGTAGTGCCGTTGCTTTGTTAGGTGCGACCATCTCACCGTATAACATATTCTGGCAGGTGCAGGGCGAAAAAGAGGAGATTCGTTCAGGGACGTTGCCGCAGAAACTTCGTTTTGCTGCATTCGATATCGGTGCGGGTGTGGTGAGCGGAAACCTCATTGCATATGCAATTATTGTATCGACTGCTGCAACACTTTTTGTGCATCATAAGGGCATTGTCACGGCGGCAGATGCGGCACAATCGCTGTCTCCTGTGCTTGGGCCATTCGCGGAATACCTCTTTGCCATTGGTCTGATTGGTGCTGGTGTCGTTGCTATTCCTATTCTTTTGGCAAGTACCTCGTATGCAGTGGCCGGCACGTTTGGCTGGCCTACTGGCCTCTCGAAAAAACCCTGGCAAAGCGAGGGCTTTTACCTGATTTTGACCTTTGCTCTTATTGTCAGTCTTGCATTAGCATTGATTCATCTTGACCCCATTACGTTGCTCTTCTGGGCGAATGTCTTCTCCGGTATTCTTTCTCCCGTACTCGTCTTTTTCCTGTTCCTGGTAGGCAATAACCGCAAGGTTATGGGCAAACATCGTTTCAGTTTGCTGGTGAATGTGGGACTGGTCGTAACCGTCTTTGTCATGACCGCCGCCGTTATTCTACTCTTCTACGGACTCAGTACAGGGCAAGGTTGAATTAGAACACAAAGAATGGAGCGAACATTATTCATGTTCGCTCCATTCTTTGTATCCAGAAGATGTACCTATTGTTGTGGGTAAGGCTGTTGTGGTGGATACTGTTGCTGTTGTGTTGGATATTGCTGAGGTGCTGTTTGCTGATAGGTCTGCTGAGTGTACTGAGCATCCGCAACGTTACGCGCTTGATTGATGCGCTGCTGCGAATTTTGCTGTGCGCTGATCTGTGTAGCGGCCTGACCCAATGATGTCTCGTTGCGTTCAATAAGACGCTTGGCGGCATCACGTCCGCCTAGACCGAAGGACAGGGCGAAGGCGAGGGCTGCTGCCCCTACGACCGCCGTGAACAGAATGTTGAGGAGCGCACTACCGATGTTTAGCTGCTCAAGCGCGACAATCGCAACAAAAGCAATAATGGCGTAACGTGCGATATTCGCGAATATATTTGGATTGCCTACATTCGCACTCGATGTCGCACCACGCACAATGTCAGCAACGAAGGTTGCCGCAAGTGTACCCAGGAATAGGATGAGGATGGCGACAAAGACATTTGGAATGTAACCCAGTATTTGACTCAGTATCGTACTGACGGCAGTGAGGCCAAGTGCATCGACTGCTGGTACAAGGAAAATGAGGAAGATGAACCAGTAAACAATACGACCTAGAATGCCAGCCGTATCCATCTTCAGACCCATCTGTTGCTCAAGACGCGTCAAGCCAATGCGCGTCGAGATGCGATCAAACCCCACCTTGCGAAGCAGAAATGTAACAGCTCGTGAGAGAGCTGCTGCTACGATGTAGCCGACAAGTAGGATGACCAGAAAACCGATCAATTTGGGGATGAACGTGAAGAGGAGTGCTAGAGCTGCGGCAAACGAGCTGATAACCGCATTAACGATATTCATGATGTGTACTCCTTAGTGCTATAAAAATGTAATGAAGTTCAATGAAGCAGTCTTAGGGCTGCTTCTCTACTACATCATAGTTTATGGTAAATTGAATTACAAGTCTTTCAAAAAACACTAAGGGTACGCTAATTTCTTGAAAAAACACTCTAATAATTTTAGTTATTATTCAGTTGCGTCAGTTAGAAATACGTATGGACATATGACCTTTGGAATTTCACAACCTGTGTGAGTAAGCAAGCGAAACCTTTTTCTTATCTCAAGCGTGTTCGCTAGTGTATAGAGGCTACGAGATATGTGCTAGGAAGGGCATTCTTTATGGCAACGAGTGAAGCGACAACGAATGCTGAGCCATTGTTCGATAATCCTTTTCATATAGAAGACTTGCAGGTCTTTGACGAAGACTCTTTGTGCAGAATTTTGTGTGCAAATGTCTTTGGATTCACAACTCAACAACTCGCATATAGTCTGCATGACTCATCTTCATCGCTTGTACAGCGTATCAAGGCATGTATGCCTGGAAATCAATATGCCGCATTTCGTCGAGAACTTGACGAACCGCTTACTATAGAGCAAATTGTAACGGCACGAAAACAGGTTCTTGATGGTCTCTTCTGGGAACTTACCTACTGGAAAACGCCTGACCTCTATGAGGAACTTGTTGAGGGCGAGGCACTACATCCTGGTATTTTTCAGCATATGGCACCAGAGATTCAAGATAACGTTGTGCTTGATGTGGGAGCAGGTAGCGGACGTGCAACGTTTGACTGTCTACGTTATGGGGCAAAAGAAATTTACGCTGTAGAGCCTTCACCTGGACTCTTACGAATTCTCAAGCGAAAAAGCTCTCAAAATCATGGAGCACAGCGTATTACTCCGCTTGAAGGCCGCTTCGATGCTGTACCACTTCCCGATAACAGCGTCGATGTGACTCTTTCGTGTTCCGCCTTCACTGCACTCCCAGAGCAGGGGGGCGAAAGTGGACTAGTAGAGTTGCATCGTGTAACGAAACCGAACGGAAAAATTATCTTGATCTGGCCTCGTAGCGAGGATCGCGAGTGGTTAGAGGCTCAGGGTTTCTCCTATGTCTCGTTACCTATACAGCAGGAAATGAGTGTCCATTTCCGTTCGTTGCATACTGCTTTAGAGTGTGCTCATCGCTTCTATGCACACAATCAAGCTGTTTTACACTATCTCTATTCTCAACATAGTACTGATGTCCCTTTTTCTCTTATTGGTATGAATCCGCCACACGAATATTGTTGGCGCACCGTCGAAAAGTAGTAAAGGAAAATACATATGGCTTCAAGGGTAACAACAAGCACCGATAGAAGTTGGATGGAGACACCTCCTATAAGTCCAGCGATACGGCATCTTAACGGCGAATTACTTTCCCGTATGTCCTGGCTTGATAAGCTATCGGGTCCGTTGCAGCAGTGGACAAGTAAACTTTTCGGGCAGCCAGGACAGCCCAGTTACAAAATTAAAGACCTCTTGGCTGGTGTCTGGCTGGGTCATGCTTTACATCCTGTGCTTGTCTCTATTCCGCTCGGCTCGTGGAGTGCTACAACTCTGCTCGACGTTGTATGGTTAGTCGATGAGAACAATGGCGTGGCTCGTAGTGCAGACCTGACGATGTGGCTTGGTATCGCGGGAGCCGCTGGTTCTGCCGCGACTGGTCTGAGTAACTGGGTGGATACAGATGGAACGGAGCAACGCACAGGAATGTTGCACGCCTTACTCAATACAGGTGTGCTGTCGCTTAATCTTGTTTCCGCTATCCTACGTCTCACAGGACAACGGCGTACCGCTATCACATTGGCTACCACCGCATACGCTATCTCATTATATTCAGCGTATCTAGGTGGCGAGTTATCGTACTCAAGCGGCATTGGCGTCAACCATGTCGCGTGGGAAGGCGGCTCCGATGACTTTGTTGCCGTGATGGATGAAGCAGACCTGGAATCAGGAAAGTTGACGCGTGTCGATGTCGCTGGCATTCCAGCCGTTGTGGTGCGTGATGGGAAAGCCATCTATGCAATGGCGGCTACCTGCTCACATCTTGCAGGTCCTCTGGACGAAGGGCGGCTTGAAAATGGTGTCGTCTACTGCCCTTGGCATAACTCTGGTTTCCGCCTCTGTGATGGCAGTGTTGCCAATAGTCCTGCTATCTATGCTCAGCCAACCTTCGCGGTGCGCACACGCAATGGAAAAATTGAACTGCGCCGTTTAGAACACGCCTGATTTCGTATCCAACCAAAAGAGTATTCCCTGTATATTGAAGTTAATATACAGAGAATGCTCTTTTTCTTATATTTATAAGCAATATTTAAGCTTTCTATCATCCTCTTTAGTATTTGATTACAACCCGCTACAGTAGAGGTTGTTTGAGGAAAAAGTCATTGTAATTCCAACGAAAACGCGCTAGTCTATAAACATACAGAGATAAAACTGGTAATCGAAAATATGTAACCCCATACAACTAGAACGAGGAGATGACTCGTGCAAATTCGTGAAACAATCTCGACAACAAACCTTGACCTTTCTGATATGGTTTTAGCCCAGCAAGTGCTGTCCGGCGATCAGGAAGGCTTTGAGATATTGGTACGACGTTATACCAATCCACTATTTAATTTTATTTGCCGCTTTCTTGGCGATTACGATCAAGCATGCGATGTTCTACAACAAGTATTTCTACGTTTTTACACGTCATTACCAAAGTTAGGCATCTCTGAACCCTTCAAACCCTGGCTCTTTCAGGTTGCTCGCAACTGCTGCGTTGATGAGTTACGCCGCCGCAAACGTTACGCTATTCAATTTTCCCAGTTAGAAACCGAGAATAGTGAAGGTGAAGTGACCTTTTTAGCAGATATGACCGATCCTGGCCCACTACCCGAAGAAATTATGGAGCGGCATGATCTACAAGATGTTTTGCAAGACGCGATTCAATCACTACCACCAAAGTTCCGCGATGTGGTAACATTACGCTATCTTGCGCAGTTGAGTTTTTCGGAGATTGGTAGAACGTTGCACATGCCAGAAGCTACGGCAAAAACGTATTTTCACCGTGCCAAAGTGTTGCTACGCAAAAATCTGAGTTCGCAACTGGCGGTTGTCTCAGCCTAGTCACTGATACCACCTGCGTTATCTCTCTGTATGTAGAAAGAGATGAAGCAGGTATTTGTTTGTAGAAAAGCTTTAAGGATACGTATGTCAACAAATAGAAAACAGGTGAAAACAGTTATTCTCGATGTCGATGGTACGCTAATCGACAGCAATGACGCTCAGGCGCATTCATGGCAGGATGCGATGGCGGAGCAGGGCCACGAGGTGCCATTTGATAAAATACGCCCGCTTATCGGTATGGGCGGTGATAAGGTGTTACCAGAGGTGCTGGGAATAGATAAGGATAGTGATGAGGGTAAGAAGATTAGCCAACGGCGCAAAGAAATTCTCAAAACGCGCTATCTTTCTACCATCAAACCATTTCCAGGGGCACGCGACCTGTTGCAACAGATGCATGATCGAGGTCTGAAACTGATCATTGCCACCTCTGCCGAACCCGACGAGCTAGAGCAGACGCTTAAAATTGTCGGTCCCCATGTGCAAGGCTTGATGGCCCAGCAGGAAACGTCGAAGGACGCAAAATTGTCGAAGCCCGACTCCGATATCATGCAAGTTGCGCTCAAGCAAGCAGGTGAACGGTCCGATGAAGTGTTCATGCTTGGCGATACGCCATATGATATCGAAGCAGCCATTAAAGTAGGTGTAAGGACTATCGCGTTACGTTGTGGTGGATCGAGCGATAAAGAATTGGCTCATGCTGTTGCCATCTATACTGATCCCGCAGACCTGCTCACACACTACGACTCGTCGCCGTTAGCGAATGGGCTCTCTTGAAAAAGAATAAAACATTACAGGGTGGAGC
>CAXUHG010000131.1:0-15335 GCA_964250805.1 uncultured Ktedonobacteraceae bacterium
ACCTACTGTTGAAAGCCACCCCACCCCCAGGACGCAATGAATTGGTCCCTACCAAACATGATCCGCCAAATAAACGAGAATACATATAACAAATTTTGAAACGGGAGACACCGCTACATGCCAGAACTACACATACATCACGAAGACGAACAACTTGAAATCACGTTCGGCGAATACCGCTCAACCATCGTATGGGCAGATATCGCATCATGGACACCCGAATATGTAAGGGATAATGCCGCCGCATACGGGCACAAATTGTTTGAGCAGATTACGCAGGATGCGAGTTTGCGCGACGCACTGCTCAAGACACCAAGACGTTCGCGGCTAGTGCTGGTCGCCGAACAACCAGAGGTTGCCGCCATTCCGTGGGAATACCTACGCCTACCCGAAACATCGGGAAGCCTGTTGCTGGCGACGCGCTACAACATTGTGCGCGGCATTCCAGAGGGGCAGCGACAGGAGAGCTTTGCGCTGGACAGTGGACTGAGGATTGTCGCGGTACCCGTGTCGGCGGTGAATGAACTGGTACCTTTGGATACAGAGGGTGAGTGGAAGGACCTGAGAGATAAGGTGAGAGAGCGTAACAAGGTTGTGACGCTACAACGTGTGCGCCCACCCACGCTGAAGGCGATGAGAAGTGCCGTCAATGGCGAGGGCACTAAGATTGTGCAGTTCATGGGACATAGCAACGAAGGTGTGCTGGTCTTTGAGGACGAGTTGGGACGTGCTGAGCCGATTGCGTCTATGAAGTTCGTAGACGCTCTGGATGAGCAAACGCTGCTGGTCGTTCTCAATAGCTGCAAGTCGGCTATTGCATCGAACGTTGCAAGTGGAGCGGAGAGCGTGAGCAAAGTCTCGCCCTTCGCTAATATCGCGCGTCTGGTCGTGCATGAAGGTGTGCCCTATGCGCTTGGTATGCAGTTCTCGCTGCCCGATGATGCCGCGCTTGCCATCACGAAGTCTTTGTATGACTACCTCTTAAATGGACGGAGTATCGAAGAGGCGGCGCGGCTCATGCGAGCGGACATCGAAGACAACGCTCGACTGCACAATACACACTGGTTAGCAGGTGTGCCTGTCCTCTACACAAGTCTACGCGAACCAGCACCTACGCTCAAACTCGCAACAGGACAACCCACGCTGATACCCGATCCTGCACGTTTCGCGCAAAGCTTCGACCTGCGTGCCCTCTCGACGCCACAACATTTCTTTGGTCGTGCCGACGACATCAGCGAGACACTAGATGCCCTACAGGACACATCTAAACGTGGCTTCGTCGTACTACACGGACTGGGCGGTATCGGCAAGACCACGTTAGCGCGTATCGCCGCCGAGCGTATAAGCTGGCACTATCAGGATCGCGTGCTGGCCTACTCTTTCGAGACCTTCGCCCGTTTCGCCTTCGAGGGAGACAACACGCGCACCACCGTAGACACCCAGTTCGCCGCACGCTTCTATAACAAACTTGCCACATTCTACGGTCTAGACCCAAGCCAGTATCCAGAGACGCGCGACCTGCAAAACGCCATCCTGCGACAGCGCACCCACATCCGTTCCCTGCTCATTCTGGACAACATCGAAACGCTGGTCTATGCCCAAAAGCAAAAAGATGAAAAGGCGGTCCAATTAGCTGCCTTCATCCGTGACCTGCAACACGGCGAAGGCGACATTCTGCTCACTACGCGCGAAATGCCTCCTGCTGATTGGGGAGAGCGCAAAGAGATACACCTGCTAGGCTTGAACGACGACGCAGGTGCCGAACTCTTCCTCGCCTCAATCGCCCTCGACCGCAAAGACGCCGCATCCAAAGCGGACCGTATCGCCCTCTCGCAATCCGTCTACGGGCACCCACTATGCATTCGTCTCCTCGCTGGTCGCTTCTCCGAAGACAAAGCTGGCAACCTCGCTACCTTCAACAAAAATCTTACAGGCGAGCTAGGCCGTTCTAAACAAGCAACGCCAACCAGCCCCGACGACCCCAGCCGTCACGAAACCATAGATAACTGCATCGCCTACAGTGTCCGCCGCCTCACCCCACAACTGGCGAATGTGTTGTACACAATCGGCATCTTCCGCGCACCCTTCCATCTTAAATTTGCGGAGAGAGTACTAGACGACGAAGAGCACACAACAGAAAAGCACCTGCAAGACCTTGTACGTCTCGGCTTGTTAGAGCAATTTCGTGTCTACTTTGAAGAGGACTACTTTGAATTTTATGAACTGCATCCCATGCTCCGTCTATACATCAAACCAAACGTAGAGGCATTAAACGCAGAGACGCGACAACGCTACGGTGAGGTATATGAAAACTTGACGCAATATGCATGCACAGGTAAATATAGTTACGATAGCAGTGCTTCAACGCGTTACCTTTTACGCCAGAGCTTACCAGATTGTGAAGCAGCACTAAAGGATGAAGATATCGAACCCATTATTCGTGGTCTAATTGCGTATTATTCTGCACAATCATATGTAAAAATGGGGCAAGTAAAACATGCGCTAATACTTTATAAAGATTCGCTTGCGATCATGCAAGAGCTAGAGCATGAGAAAGGGATTTTAGTAGTTCAACATGGGATGGCTGATGCTTTGGTGAAACAAGGGCATGTAGACGAGGCAATGGATTTGTATAAGCAATCACTCGACTTGTATAAGAAATTAGCGGATGCACGAGGTGTTTCAGTGGTTCAGCATGCGATGGCGGATTTGCTGGCGCGACAGGGACGAAGAAGTGAGGCAATGGAGTTGTATAAGCAATCGCTCAAATCCAAAGAAGAACGAGGAGATGTATTTGAGATAGCAATGACACAGCAAGCGATGGGGCATGTATTAGTGCAACAGGGGCATGTGGATGAGGCGATGAAGTTGTATGAGCAATCCCTTAAAACGATGCAACATTTGCGTATTCTAAGTATGGTAGCGGCAATACAGCACGCAATGGCACTCGCTTTAACACATCAGAAACGCTTGAATGAAGCGATGAAGTTGTATGAGCAATCCCTTAAAACCAAGCAAGAGCTAGGAGATGTACGAGAGATAGCAATAACACAGCACGCGATGGCGCACGTTTTGATGCAGCAGGAACGAGTGGATGAAGCAAAAGAGTTGTATGAGAACTCGCTCAAGATGTATGAGGAGGTGGGAGATGTGCGGGGCATAGCGGCAGTGCAGACAACTCTTAGTAGCTTCTTATGGTTTCAAGGCGAGTACGTAAAATCACTAACAGTGATATGGCAGAAATATAAAAGCTTGTCAAAGCAAGATTTCCCTATTGAGATACAAGAAATACAGGGTCTTCTAATATTATTCAAGGAATCCTTTTTGGATGAAAAGCGAGCGTTCGATGCGCTCTGGTTACAGGCAACTTCTGAACCGCAACCTGTATGGTTGAACGATGTGCAGGTGGGTTCATCTGCTAATAATGTGACATTGACGGAGGAAGAGAAGGATGGGATAGGTCAAGCGATTACCTTGTTTGTTACAGCGGAGACTTGGGAAGCAAAACAGCGTGTTGTGGAAGCGCAACGAGATGTTTTATTTAGGCCAGGGATTGAGCTAGCCTTTGAGCAGACTATTAAGCAAGAGAAGGCGAGTGGAGAGCAAAACAAGGCAGAAATGCTAGAAATACATCTTGCGGTGTTGCGTGCGTGCAAGGCGGATGGTATTGCGACGACGTTCGAGCGTGTGAGGGCGATGGGGCAGGAGGGAGAGGAATGACACTCGTCGGGGTTGTTATTCACAATGTCAGCGAG
Organism: uncultured Ktedonobacteraceae bacterium; assembly: GCA_964250805.1. GTDB lineage: Bacteria > Chloroflexota > Ktedonobacteria > Ktedonobacterales > Ktedonobacteraceae > JBBQVS01. Next base: position 3,756 of record CAXUHG010000131.1, read on the forward strand.
GTTGAACATGTCCATATTCCCCCTTCACCAACCTGAGAAATCAAATGACATTGAACAACTGTAGGGGCAATAATTCATTACGCCCTGTGAGCATCGCACAATGCCAACGAGGTTGAACCATGTTACACACCCTCTCTAACAATACACATGCGAGAGGGGTTGAACCACGTTTAGGCGTCCTTTGGAAATTGTGCGTTGTGTACAGGGCGTAATGATTTATTGCCCCTACGGTTGTTCGTTGTATGAACGTTGACCAGTAGGGACCATCAATTTTATTATTTCTGCATCACCGATGGCACTTCGCTCATCTCGCTCTCGATAGTATCAAGTGCCGTTGGCTCCGTTTGCGGTATCTGTGTACCGTATCCATGCTGGCGCGGTTGCTGTTTGCCGAAGCGCATGCGTAGCACCGAGAGGAAGCCCTCGAAGAAGATGGTGCGCGACATCTTGGATTTTCCGACGCGGCGGTCCATGAAGATGATCGGGATTTCGACGATTTTGAAGCCTTGCTGCAGGACGCGATAGACTAGCTCCACCTGGAAGGCGTAGCCCTGTGCGCGTATGGCGTCGAGGTCAAGTCGCTCTAGCACCTCGCGGCGGTAGCAGCGATAGCCAGCCGTGCAGTCGTGAATGGGTAGGCCGAGGACGATGCGCGTGTAGATGTTGCCACCACCACTGATGAAACGGCGCAGGAATGACCAGTTGGGCGTGTCGCCACCTTTGATGTAGCGGGAGCCGATCACAAGGTCCGCGTTCTCGATGGCCTTGAGAAATTCGGGCAGGTAGCGCGGATCGTGCGAGAAGTCGGCGTCCATCTCGAAGGCGGCATCGTAGCCGTTGGCGATAGCATATTTGAAGCCAGCGATATAGGCGGTGCCGAGGCCGAGCTTGCCCGTGCGATGCAGCACATGCACGCGCTTATCCTCCTCCACTATCTGGTCGGCGAGTGCGCCCGTGCCATCGGGTGAATTGTCATCGACAATCAAAATATCGGTGACGGGCGCATACGTGAAAATATCGCTCAGCAGGGGACGCAGGTTGTCGAGTTCGTTATACGTTGGAATGATAATAAGCGTTTTCATGTACTATGTTTTCTCCACTCGTTCATTCGTAGGGACTGATTTATCACGTCCGCGAGCGCGGTTTATCGCGCCAGTCTTGATGCGTTGTATCCTGATTTATGCTGCCTTTAGGTGTCATATGGATGTGACTCACGCGATAAATCGGTCCTTACGATTGTGGCAAGACGTACAATATGACAAATATTAAGGCTGTGCATAATATAACGGTTCCCAACATGTGGCGGTCACGCAGTAGCACCTCTTCGGGACTTCCCCCCTCCATACGCATATACACGAGGTAGAGATAGCGGAAAATGCCATAGAGAACCAGTGGAATTGTGACAATGAGTCGATGATTGCCTGTTGTACCTTGCACGGTGTAGAGGCCGTAGGCCATGATGGTTGTGGTCGCTACAATCGTAATCATCTGGTCCAGCATAGGGATACTGTACTCTTTAAGTATCTTGCGATGATTGCTGGCTTGTCCTTGCAAGAGTACCAGTTCGTTGCGTCGCTTGCTCAGTGCCAGGAAGAGCGAGAGCAGACAGGCAACCAGATAGAGCCAGGGCGATATAGAAACAGGAATAACTACTGCACCCGCCATGATGCGTAGCACGAAGCCTGCCGCAATCAGAAACACGTCGATCAGCACAACATGTTTGAGCCGCGTGCTATAAAACACCATCATAACCAGATACGACGCGATGGTGAGGGCAAACAGGACGTTCGCGCCGCCATAGGGCGCGTAAATATCGCGTTGTACCCCGATTGGCTCAAAGAAAATACTTGTTGTTAGCCCAATGCAGATAACCAGCAGTACCCCGATTGCGGTAATGGCCCATGAGATAGGAAGTTGACCAGAGGCCAGTGGTCGAAAACGTTTCTTGGGATGCTGGCGATCATTTTCTAAGTCAAGAATATCGTTGAGTATGTAAATGATACTTGAAGCAACACAAAATGTCGCAAAGGCAAGTACAGTACGTAGAAGCGATGGCACGCTAAATAATTGTTGCGCGAAGACAATACCTATAAAGACGGTAAAATTTTTTGTCCATTGGCGGGGCCGCATCGTCTTGAAAATGGCCCTTAGCTTCTGTGAGGTACTTAATGCGTCACTACTGGTTGTCTGTACTACATCGGGTTGTGGCGTATTCGTAGTTTCTACCTGTACCTCTTCCGTTATAATGAATTTTTTCAAGAGTCGCTCAATCCCTTCGATGCCATGTGTACGCAAAGACAAATTGTTACAATTGTGAGACGTGCTAGAAAAAAAGGAGGTAACAAAATGCCAAAAAGTCTATGCCGTTTTTAATTTCGATCTCTGGTAATTCATCTATCGCAAATACCAATATTTCGTAGGGACCAGATTTATCGCGTCCGTTGCTCAATTTATTGAGCGAGATTCTTGTTGATCCCGTATAAAAAATGGTTTGGATTTGACCTCGCGTGATAAATCACACGCCGGACGCGATAAATCTGGTCCCTACGAAGGTTTATCAACCTTAATAGATACGTCGTTTCAAATCGTTGATGCGGTGCAGGGTGATGCGGTGCTTGTCGGTGCTGATATACTGCTTATCCGTGAAATAGCCCATGACTTTGTTGACGCTCTCACGTGACGCTCCAACCATCGAGGCCAGTTCCTGTTGCGTCATGCGTACCTCGATACGGATACCATCCTCGACCTTTGCGCCGTGCGCCTCCGACAGTTCAAGTAGCTTTTTGGCGACGCGCCCGTAGACATCCAGAAATATCAAATCCTCGACCTGCTCATTCGTGTTGCGGAGCCGTTTAGAAATGACCTCCAACACCTGAATCGCGATCTTGGGATTCTTCATAATGGTATTGTGGAAATCGCTCCGTTGCAGTGTGTAGCATTCGACCTTTTCCACCGCGATAGCATCGGCGGAACGGGGCAGACCGTCGAGCAGAGCAAGCTCGCCAAAGCATTCGCCCTTGCCAAATACGACCAGCGAAATCTCTTGTCCATCGGGGCTAATCAGGCAAATCCTAACCTTGCCCTCTTTAATAACATAGAGAACCTGTCCGGGGTCATCGCGATGAAAAATAACCTCGCCAGAGCGGAACGTGCGTCTCTTGACAACGCTCGTCAACTCATGCAATGCCTCATCATTCAGGTCTGCGAATAATGTCACCTGCTTCAAATAGGATGTCTCGTTGTCAGTGTTCATGTGAACGCACGTCTCCCTTTTCATCAATAAATACTCTTGAATTAAATGATAGCATATCAATGAGTGACACGCAATTATGCGGCGTCCGCCGATTGGTAGGGACCGATAATGCTCTTTAAATTTTAAATCTGGTAACGCTTCGTCACGCGGTGAGTGAGCAGGGAGACCGCAAGGGTCTCCCCTACATGTCGTTCCCATCTTTAATTTTTAAACAGCATTATCACGTCTTTGTCCCCACCGACCACGTTTCATATCATTGGGTACATCCCTCGATTCTTGTTTACATTGGTTATCGGGACGAGGACGCGATAAATCGGTCCCTACCGACGTGCTATACTGAACATACATCACATCTCATTTCTCAAGGAGTACATTCATGTCGGTTGATAGTCAGGCTACTAAGCCAAATACTCATAAGTCAAATAGCATTGGGCAACGCTTGCAACGCCTCTTTACGCAGGCACATGTCTCGGTGTATCGCTCGACGGGTGGCAAGGTTGGGGGCGGGGAGCATTTGTTGATTCTTACAACCACTGGTCGCAAAAGTGGAGTGGCACGTAGCACTCCGCTTTTTTTCTTTCGCGACGGCGACCACTACATTATTATTGCCTCCAATGGTGGGGCACCCAAGCATCCTACATGGTGGTTGAACCTGCAAGGCAATCCACAGGCAAAGATACAGGTCGGCCCACAGGTCATTCCCGTAACCTCGCAACAGGCTGACCCGGAGGAGCGCAAACGTCTCTGGGCTATTATCGCAGAGAACTACAAGAATTTCGTAGGCTATCAGAAACGCGCCCCACGCGAGATACCCGTTATTATTCTGACGCCTAATGCATAGCTGACACATGTGATATTTCGTAGGGACCAGATGTATCACGTCCGTCCGCTCAATTTATTGAGCGAGATTCTTGTTGTTCCCGTATCAAGGCATGAAAATTGATCTCGCGTGATAAATCACGCTCTCGGACGCGATAAATCTGGTCCCTACGAAATTGGGGGACGCGCCTCGACACAGAATTGTCGCCGACGGCCTCTCCGCCCCACACCTTGGCGCGATCAATCGGTTCCTACCGCGTCAACGGCTTGCCCCTCGCAACGTGATATATTAGAGACGGTACAAAAGACAAGTAATATAAGGAGCTTTGAACATATGGCTATCGACACAACTCCGCTAACACAGCGTAGTACATGGAAGGCGTTGCAGGAGCATTTTGAGAAGGTGCAGAATACGCACCTACGGACACTTTTTGATTCGGACCCTAAGCGTGGCGAGCGTTTTTCGCTTGAGGCCGAGGGTATCTATTTAGACTACTCGAAGAACCGTATCACCGACGAGACGCTACAACTACTGCTCGCACTCGCGGAGTCGTCGGGTTTGCGCGAGCATATCGACGCGATGTTTCGTGGCGACAAGATCAACGTCACCGAGAACCGCGCCGTGTTGCATGTTGCATTACGTGCTCCCAAGAATGAGACCATTATGGTCGATGGTGAGAACGTCGTGCCAGCCGTGCATGCTGTTCTCGACAAGATGGCGAACTTCTCGAACCGTATCCGTAGCGGCGAATGGAAGGGCTATACGGGCAAGCGTATTCGCAACATCATCAACATTGGTATTGGCGGCTCCGATCTCGGTCCACACATGGCCTATGCAGCCCTCCGCTACTACAGCGACCGCGACATCACAGCACGCTTCGTCTCGAACGTTGACGGCACCGATTTTGCCGAGGCCACGCGTGATCTTGATCCAGCCGAGACGCTGTTTGTGGTCTCCTCAAAGACCTTCACAACATTAGAGACATTGACCAATGCTCGTTCCGCACGCGATTGGTGCGTTCGCGCGCTAGGCAGTGAGGATGCGGTGGCGAAACACTTTGTTGCCGTCTCGACGAATACGAAGGAAGTTGCCAAGTTCGGTATCGACACCAACAACATGTTCGAGTTCTGGGATTGGGTCGGTGGTCGCTACTCCTACGACTCCGCGATTGGCCTCTCACTAATGGTTGCGATTGGACCGGAGCAGTTCGGTGAGATGTTAGCGGGCTTTCATGCAATGGACGAACATTTCCGCACAACTCCCTTTGAGCGCAACCTGCCTGTGTTGCTCGGCTTGATTGGTATATGGTACAACAACTTCTTTGGGGCGCAGACGGTGGCAATTCTGCCCTACGACCAATACCTTGAGTACCTCAGCTCGTACCTGCAACAGCTTGACATGGAGAGCGACGGCAAGCATGTTGACCTCGACGGTAAAACCGTGAACTACCAGACCGGTCCCATCATCTGGGGACAACCTGGTACGAATGGACAGCACGCGTTCTACCAGTTAATTCACCAGGGCACAAAGCTCATTCCCTGCGACTTCATCGGCTTCAACCATTCGTTGAACAATTTGCCGCCCCATCACGACTTGCTCATGGCGAACTTCTTCGCCCAAACCGAAGCCCTCGCCTTCGGCAAAACGCCCGAAGAGGTTGCGGCTGATGGTATCGCACCCGCACTTGTGCCACATCGCACCTTCGAGGGCAACCATCCCACGAACTCCATTGTCGCCGACCGTCTCACACCGGAACTGCTGGGCAAGCTGATCGCCCTCTACGAACACAAGGTCTTTGTGCAAGGCACCATCTGGCACATCAATTCATTTGACCAGTGGGGCGTCGAACTGGGTAAGGTGCTGGCTCAGCGCATCGTCCCCGAACTGCAAAATGCCGAGGAGCCAAAGCTGACGCACGATAGCTCGACCAACACGCTCATCAATCGCTATCGCAGCGCGAATAACCGCGCAACATCGTAATGAATGTATGATACAAAAACATGCATGACACGAAAACACCGTTTTCGTGTCATGCATGTTTTTGTATTTTATTTATGTGTGTTAATAAACTCAACGGCTGTTTGCACAATCAGGTCTTTATCGTTGTCGAGGGTAGCAACGTGATAGGAGTTTTCCAGCCACACAATGCGCTTGTCTGGATTGATCAATTTTTGCAGGATGTATTCGGCGTTCACAGGCGGCACAACATGATCTTCGCGCGAAGTGAGAAGGAGTGCGGGACAGTTGATACGCGGCAACAACTCGTCCGCAACCTTCGTCAACGCGAACAATTCTTTGAGTGTTGGCGTCGGGGTAACAGGATAGGCCAGTTCTTTGACGCCCTCCGCCTTGATATCGCTGCCTATCCCCGGCAACTCCGCAGGTACATCCTTTCCATACACGAGAGCCGCCAGTTCGGGATTATCATTGAAGATAAGAGCATTGATGGGAATGATACCTTTGAACACATCGGGATACTGACCCGCCATAAATAAAGTGAGCGTGCCGCCCATCGAGAGTCCCGTAACGAACAGCGTATCACAACGTTCCTGTAGCCATTCCATTGACGCTTCCAAATCGCGAATCCACTCAGTCGCCGTACTTCGCGCCATATCGTCCGGCGTTGTACCGTGTCCCGCGAGACGAGGGAGTGCCACGCTAAAACCAGCCTTAGCAAGCCTCTCCGCATAATAACGCATACTCTGTGGCGTGCCTGTATAGCCATGTGATACCAGGACGCCAGTTTTGCCATTCTCAGCATAAAACGGTTCCGCACCGACCTGGACGGTAAATTCGCTCATCGTGATGTCTCCTTTTCTGAGGCAAGTGTACCCACAAGGGGCAGTACCGTTAATATAAGGGACCAACAGATAAAATAAGACCAACGGACGCCCACGAGGGGCTACCCTACTATACAACGTTTTTGCGTGCTTCGCACGCTTGGTATAGTAGGGTAGCCCCCATAGGCGTTCACTGTGGCCCAAAGAGAGGTCTGTGGTGAGGCCAGGGCGCCCGCAAGGGGAACGCCCCTCCCATACCCGAACTCGCTCCACGACCGTCATCGAGTATGGGAGGGGCGTTCCCCTTGCGGGCGCCCTAGTCCCCATTGATTCGTTAAGTTAACGCCTATGGGGTAGCCCCTCGTGGGCGTCCGTTTATCTCTTCGGCAAACTCTGCTTATTTGACCAGAATTGTTCTTTTATGGGTGTTATCTGACTTCTCCTCAATGCTCTACGTCGTTCGTCTCTGGCGTAGACAACGCAGTAGCGTATACCAGTAATGTCTGAAAAGCGTTTGAGCCGTCGAAAGCGTTCCTCGCGTGTCTCTTCCTCATAATGAGGTTGGGAAAATACCGATAGTCGCTGTGTATCGTACATGTCGATTCTCATTAGTGTGGACGCTCCATTCTTTATTCATGCTTGTAGGGGCCTGATTTATCACGCCCTCTTCACGCATCATATACCGTTTAGGGCGTGATAAATCAGGCCCCTACATTGGTTCCAATCCAAGCTGCCGCCTCTTTCAGCATCTCGGTTGCCACCTCTTGCAAATCGAGAACCACCATTGTCGCGGTAAGGGCTTGATGTGCTTCAATGGCGCGTTGATAGCGTGTAAGGCACTGCACGATAGTCGTTTGCATCTCTATCCAGTGTTTCCAGGTGTAGGTAGCGAACGGTGCATCAAAGCCCTGTTCCTCCTCCGCGCCACACGCATCCTTGACCTCCGCCGCCGACATCGTTTCTTCCATTCCTGTTGCTCCTCCAATACTTTTCTTCTCTCTCACGAAACAACTATTTTGCTCCGATAGAAAAGAGTATAGCATGTATTCTCCATTATATCAAATAAAGAAAAGCTACGTATATATGTATTCGACGAATGAAAATACAATAAAAATTATGAACGAGAGCGATGACTTTCCAAAAATTCCAGAATACGTTTCTATTAAGGAGGCGGCTGAAATGTTGCATATTTCAGATAAGACTCTTTATGCATACGTAGAAGACAGACGTATAAAGGCAATGCGTGCTGGTAATACTCTCATGATTCCAATAGCAGAAGTTCAAAACTTTCAGTTTAGAGGTGCTGGACGCCCGCGTACAACGGTTCCTGCTTGGCATATAGCGAAGAAAGAAAACACGTTGTTTGCGCTCTCTATAGAGGTACGGGTACGCAAAGGGCAGGAGAGGCATCTAGCGTCGCGTTTGGAAGAGATTCGGCGCAGCAAAGAGTTTACGTTTCCTGGCACGGTGGCACGCTATCTGATGGCGGATGAGCAGAAGCCCGAACGTGTAGAGATGGTGCTGATATGGAAAAAGAGTATTCTGCCAGCCGAGGCCGAGCGCGAACAGGCACTGGAGAATTTTCGTCACGCCCTTGGTGATGTTTTCGATTGGAGTACGGCGCAATACAGATATGATAAGGTGTATATGCATACGTAGGATGGGGTGCCCATCTTATACGAGAAACAAATGTAGGGGTCTAATTCATTACACCCTGTAGGCGACGCACCATTTTGGAGGCTATGGAGACATAGTTCAACCCCCTTTAGCAGAGTGCGTCGCCTACAGGGTGTAATGAATTAGACCCCTACAGTCTTCTGTAAAGCCAGCGCGAGAACGCCTTGACCATCACTTTCCCGTCATGTGTGATTTGTTGAAGTCTACTACATTCCTGCCCCGCCTCTGAGAGCGGTTCAAGCCAACTTTGTATGGCGAGACGATCTCCAAAGCGCGGACTGTTGACATATTCAAGGTCATAGGAGAGGACATCAAGCGTCGTCGTATCGGGTGATATTCCGCTCTTTGCGTATGCCTGCCAGCTTGCATTGTCCAGCATCTCAACGGCGGCAGCATTGTTGAGGTGTCGCATCGAGTCGATATCCGAGAACTGTATAACTGCTTCGGTTGTCTCCGGCGTCGTTTCGGGTAATGCTGGCAGAGGAGCCTCTGGCTGGTGTGGAAGTGAACCATCAGGGAGCCAGATGCGACCTGTATCTTCGGGGAGGCGCATTGGTCGTCCAGAAGCATCGACATAGACCCAGAGCGTTCGCGCGGAAATAACTGGCTGCTTCTGTTCCCCAACGATGTACATATCATAGCCACGTTGAGCCGTGATGCGTGTAAAATGAATGCCGTAGGTCTTCAATTCGAGCTTCGTATGCACTGGTACAGGTGCTGTAAAGGAGATGTTCGTCCTTTTGACGACCCAATAGCCGTTTCCTACAAGTTGAGCATCCTCGGCATCACGTCCAGCCATCTCCTGCATGTAACGTAAAACTGCTGTCGGAGTAAGCACATCATCGCAATTGCACTCATCGTAGCGGACGGTATGCATCAGGCTAAATTGTCGATTCATATAGTCTTCTTTCTATCAGTTCATTGGATCAATCGGTTTTTCGTGGGGATGAGATTTATCACGTCCGAGACCGATTTATCGGATATATGCTAATGCTGTCAACAAATCATAGGCGATGATAAATCGCACGCGGACGCGATAAATCTCATCCTTACGAAAACCATTGTATTCCGCCCTTGCTTCGTGTAAGATAGCCACAACCCATGCCTATCACCATACATGAAAAGGAAAAATTTAATGGAAACTACTATTTCACTCGAATTTCTTTTTGAAGTCAGCCAACACCTCAAAGACCTTGAGCATCAACTCAGGCATATTTCTGGTGTGCATGTCGATCTTGTTGTACCCCGCGATCATCATGCTCCCGTTCTCGTTAGCATGAGTATCAATGAACGTGCAGAGCAAGCTCCCCAACAGGTCGCGCAGACACTATATAGTTTCTTACATGAAGACCAGAGCGTGCAAGGGCAAAAACAAATCTTCCTTGTCACCAAAGAGGGCGACCGTGTGGATATTGAGAATCTGCCTGTTGAAGAGATCAATAATATCATCGTTGTGGCTGAGAGAGGCATGTAAAACTTGTCTTGATTCTGTGGGTTTCGTAGTACACAGTCAAGCTACATGTGTCGGTTTTTCGTAGGGACCAGATTGATCGCGTCCGTTGCTCAATTTATTGAGCGAGATCGTGGCGAACACGGTCTGTAAAACATCTCAGACATGATTTCGCGTGATAAATTCCGCCTCGGACGCGATCAATCTGGTCCCTACGAAAATGGTCAGATCAAGCTTGACTGTGTAGTAGGGACCAGATGTATCGCGTCCGTTGCTCAATTTATTGAGCGAAATCTTGACCATTCCTGTATACAAGGCATCTCATGCATGATCTCGCGTGATAAATCACACACGGACGCGATAAATCTAGTCCCTACGAAAAACCATCACATGAACGTTGACTACAGCCCCCTGAAACTAAGGAATGCCAAACTAAGTAATACTGTTATAGAGAATTGACGGTATTATGCACCCCGTATATGCACTTTTACAGAGATGGAACAAAAGGACTCTTATGGCTCAGGACTTAGGACTTGGCGGGGAGAGTGGACGCGCTTACAAGGTGTACTTTCTGACCGATAGACGATTGTATGAACTTGGGTATACGTGGATCAATACACACGACGAAGCGGGACAGGTGCAGCCGAGAGAGCAGTGGGTGCCGCAATTTACCGGAGAGTTACAGGAGCTTTCGCTACGAGGCGCGGACGTGATGCAGATGATACAGGATGTGAAGGCAAACGTTGCCTCCGTTGTATCTGTTGCCTCACCTGTTTCACAGAATGACGCAGACGGGGAGACGCGCGTCACGGTGAGCGATGGTGAGCTACCCACTCCGCTCGTTTTTATCTTGCCATCGGTGAGTACGTCCGATACATTGCGTAGAACTAGTGGTACACATGAGCAACTAACTGGCGACATTGCTCACGGTACAGCCTCTACGACAGGCGTCAATGAGCAGCAGCACTACGATGTGATTGAGGTGAATCGTACATGGAGTGCCGTCGTTGAATCTTCGACAAATCTTACTTATAAGCAAGCTGTTGATCAGACGCAAACATTCGATGGTGCGCTGATTTTTCGTTACTATAGCGAAACGAATCCGCCGCAGGGCAAGAAGCGTGATACGCTTGAATGGCTCAATCCCCAACACGTTCCCTGGCAGGAGACGCTTGCCTTCTACTTTCGTGGCCTCTTCTTCGAGACCTCGAACGTGATCGAGGTGCCAGGAGAGCAGGGCGATGAGCAGGTGCCTGCCGAAATCTATCTCGCCACCGCGTTTCAGGTGCAGCGCGATGGACCACGCAACATCTCAATCTATCGTCCATTCGGCAAGCACGAAGAGGCTATTGCTTGGCTGAGAAGTACGGCGCACGTCAAAGCCAGTGTTACACGGCTCGTGCCCGATCCCGCTAGCACCAACTGGTTCGTGTTAAGCGACATGCAAAACCTGAATCCACTCGGCTTTCGACCACAGGGCGAGGTTGAGTGGCTGAATTAAACACAATACACAACAAATAGCGGCTTGTGCCGAGGCCAAGCCGCGATTTGGTGTGGATTGTGTTTTGTCTGAAGCGGATTGATTGCGGAGGAGCCGGCC
>CAXUHG010000132.1:0-11164 GCA_964250805.1 uncultured Ktedonobacteraceae bacterium
CCCCCCCCCCCCCCCCCCCCCCCCCCCCCCCCCACTTTTTTACGAACAGGTTCCTAGCTAGACGCTACCAGCCTCGATAGAGATGTTGTTTTTCTCCTTGTGGTCTTCGGGATGCAGCACACGCACACCTGATACGGCTTGACGAATGTACAGATAGGCAAAGCCACCGACTAACCATATAACACTAATGGCTCCAGCAATAATGGTGTCTACCTGCGTGGCACCACCGGATGTGATCGCATAATACAGTACCGCGATAAGCATACCCACATTTAGGACTGCGCCAAGAATTGGTGCTATCAGTGTGCCAAACATATTACGTCCGACGACACCAGCAAAGGCCACAATACAAATGATACAGGTCATGCCATAGAGAACAAAGGTACCGATGTTCGATATCAGCGTAATCTGTGTCAGGTGATCGACGCTCAGTACACCATAGGAACCCAGGATGGCTGAGATGGTTGCCAGGACGATAACACCGATATGTGGTGTTCGGAAGCGACCATGTAAGAAACCGAAGATGGCAGGCAGTTCGTCGTCTTTACCCATTGCATAGGTGACACGCACTCCTGTATTCAGGCAGGAGAGCGAGGTACCAACAAGCGCAATCACAACGGTTGCCGCAAGAATAACGGCGAAGGCGGTACCATTGCCACCAAGCATAGCATCGCCAATGATCTTCGCCATATCACCAATTGGGGCACCAGAGCTAGCGGCGGCACTAAAGCCTGTCAAGAGCGTCTTGCCGGAACCTGTGGTGTAGCCACTGTTGATGAAGAAGTTGGCGGCAAAGTACTCGAAGAAGTAGAAAATGACCGCCTGAATGATGAGTGAGAGAATGACGCCGCGTGGAATGTCACGCCCAGGATTCTTCGTCTCTGCCGCAAGTGCCGTTGCTGACTCGAATCCTACAACGAGCAGAATAGCAATACTCACCTGGAAAATCAGGCCGCTCAAATCATGAGGAGTAATCACGCTCAACGCACTGGGATGCAGATAATGGACATTGGGATGCGAGACACGATACGCAATCGCTAGAATGGAGAAAATTACGAGGGACAAAATCTGAATGACGTTGATGATGATGTTCGCAACAGTTGCACCGGAGACGCCGATATAAGCGATACCACCAACAAGGGCGGCGAAGACAACACAGACAATCACCTCTTGCCAGGGGGCACCAAAATCGGGATTGAAGGTCTGAATAATGTAGGTGATGACAAGACCCATGAAGGCCACCATGATACCGGGGTAGACCCAATAATAGAGGTGCGAGGCCCAACCGACGATGAATTTGGCTAAACGAGCGAACTTGAAGTGACGATGCTCCTCCTTGTGCAAAATAGCCGCCTCCGCGAAGAAGTAGGAGCTTCCTGCCCCTGCTTCGGGATAGCGTTGTGCCAGTGCAGCGTAGGCGATTGCCGTCAAAAGAGCGATTGCTGTCGCGATGAAGACCGAGAACCACATATTCATCGCAGAGCTAGCGGGAGCCTGCAATTGATAGGTGGTCCAGAGGAAGGCGCCAGGGGCAATCAACGCCATTGCGTTGATCGTGACACCAGTTAGGCCCAGAGTTGGTACCATTTTGACTTCTGATTCAGCGGCCATGTAGTAGTCCCCTTCTTGTGTTTTCCACAGTTGTCAAACTTGCGGCGTCGTCACCACACAAAAAGCGCACATGGCTCTGGCTATGAGGAGGGACAGCATTCGTTGCGTTCCCTCTGCTTCTCTGTTAGGTAAAGTATAGAAGCTTATAGACAATAATTCATATGGCTAAAATAGAAGAAACTTGGAGGCATACTTTGTGCATAATGCACAAATATATGCTCACAAGTTTTGCAGTATACTTTCTTTGGTAAAAAATCGCTTTGGATTATGTCTACTGGCGAATAAAATTACTGTATAAAATAGCTATATGGTGAGGGGACGCCGACTGGCTTTCAACAGTAAGTTTTCCAAAGAAGAGGATTTTGACGCAAGAAACGCCTGTAGGGACTGATTTATCACGTCCTTGTCGGCATTCGATGTGCCAGAAAGATGTGATAAATCGGTCCCTACAGGCGTTTTCACGCTATCCATCAAAAACCTACTGTGCAAGGCATCAGCTTGCCCCTGTCATGCCACAACGCAGACATGATACAATCTGCTCATAAGCACAATGGCGTGTCGTTGCTCTTTTGTTTGTTCACTACAAGAAGGGTTGCTTATTTATGCTAGAACAGCAGAATCGTGCTGGAAAAGATGCTCCATTGAGACACGACATTCATACGCTGGGTGACGCTCTGGGCCAAGCTATTCGACGACACGGCGGCGAGAACATGTACGATACCGTCGAACAACTACGCCGTAATTGCAGACGCCTACGCGAATATAGCATGCAGTTGAGCCAGGAGCCAACGAATACGCAGTTAGCAGAAGAGATACAAGCACTCGATTCAGAGATTACACGCATCGTGAGTGAGTGCAGTCTGGATACCGCTATCGGCGTTATCCGTGCCTTTGCTGTATATTTTCATCTTGTCAATACAGCAGAGCAGTATCACCGTATACGCCGCCATCGCGTTCATGACTTACAGAAGACGGACACACCTCCACGCGGCTCGCTTGCGGCATTAGTGAATTTTCTCAAGCAAAACCATTTTGATGAACCTACTGTACAGCACCTGCTCGATTCGCTCTCGATTGAACTTGTCTTCACAGCACACCCGACAGAGGCGACGCGTCGCAGCCTGATTACCAAATCGCGCCGCATCACTGAACTCTTGGAAGAGCGCGACTTTAAGAAAATGACGCCGCGCGAATACACGCAGTGGAAGCGCGAGTTGGAGAGCATTGTAACACTCTTATGGCGCACCGATACAGTACGCCATGTGCGACCTACGCCCATCGACGAGATCAAAATGGGCATTTACTACCTGGATGAAGTCCTCTACGATGCTCTACCAGACCTGTACGACGAATTTGCAGACCTCCTACATAGCGACTATCCAGCAGTAGAGGTACCGTCGTTTCTACGCCTCGGCTCCTGGATTGGCGGCGATCAGGACGGCAATCCCTTTGTCGGCCCTGCTACGTTACTAGAGGCTCTAAACTTGCAGCGCGGTTATATAATTGACCATTATCGTACCGCGATTAGAAATCTGGCGCAGGAATACTCGCAATCGCTCAACCATCTACAGATTACAGACGAACTCAGGGAATCGCTGGCGCAAGATGCACGCCGTCTCCCCAAATATGAACGGGAATATGGTGAGCCGATGGCTTTAGAACCATATCGCCACAAATTCTCCTTCATGTGGAATCGCCTAGAGGCAACGAAGTTAGGCACAGCGAACACAAAAACGTCAGCATTTCCCTTTCCTTCGACAACACCAACTGAGACAAAGACGCTCGCTGTAGCATACGCCGACGCCGATGAGCTACTAGCCGATCTGCGCTTGGTACAAGACAGTTTGCTCTACGACTCCGAAGACGATCTGGCCTATGGGCAACTCACAAAACTGATTCGACAGGTCGAGGTGTTTGGCTTTCACTTCGTAGCTCTCGATACGCGCCAGCATAGTGCGCGTCATGCTGCTGCCGTAGCCGAACTCCTCAGCGTCACTGGTATAAACACAGAAGACTATACGAAATTGAACGAGGAGAAGCGCGTAGAGGTGCTGCAATACCTCTTGCGCGACCCACGTCTGCTCACTCATCCCGGACTGATTTTCAGCGATGCAACGAGCCACATTCTCAATACCTTCTATGCCATTCGACAGGCACGCGAGACCTTTGGAGAGCGAGCAGTCACCTGCTATATCATTAGTATGGCGACCAGCCTCAGTGACCTGTTAGAGGTGCAATTGCTGTGTAAAGAGGCAGGCATAGAAAACCTACCAATCGTGCCGCTCTTCGAGACGATTGGCGACCTGCGCTCCTGTACCGAGATGCTCGAACGCGCCTTTACACACCCCGATTATCAGCGGTATCTGCAACGCTGTAACATGCAGCAGCAGGTTATGCTTGGCTACTCTGATAGCAGTAAGGATGGTGGTATTCTTACTTCTGGCTGGGAATTGTACAAGGCACAGGAGCGATTAGCGGAGTTAGGACAACAGTACGGAGTGCGTATCACGATGTTTCATGGGCGAGGTGGCGCGATTGGGCGCGGCGGTGGCCCCATCTACGAGGCGATACTTGGTCAGCCCACACATACCGTCAATGGTCGCATCCGCATTACAGAGCAGGGCGAGATGCTCTCGTTCAAATATGGTCTGCATGAAATCGCCATACGCAACATGGAACTTGTTGTCACTGGTGTTGTGCAAGCGAGTATTCCCGACGACCTGCTTACGGCTCCGAAAAAAGCGATTCCTGAGAACTGGATAGCCATACTCGACAACCTGTCCGAGCGAGCATACGCACAATATCGCTCCTTCATTTACGAGAACCCGAACTTTGTACATTTTTTTGAGCAAGCCACACCCATTCTTGAGCTAGGCTGGCTCAACATCGGTTCACGACCAGCACGTAGAACGACGGGACACAGTATTGAAGAGTTACGCGCAATTCCCTGGATATTCTCGTGGATGCAAAGCCGCTACGTGTTGCCAAGTTGGTATGGCGTGGGAACTGCTTTAGAGACGTACATTGAGGAAGACCCGCATGAACATATTGCACAACTGCGCCAAATGTACGAAGAGTGGCCTTTTCTACATGCCTTCCTCGACAATATGCAGATGACGCTCTCAAAAGCAGACATGCATATAGCCCGCCATTATGCCATGTTAGTTGAGGATGAAACCATCCGTAAGCAGATAGCACAGGCGATTCAGCAAGAATACGAGCGAACCCGGCAGGCGATTCTACGCATTGTGGGCGGTCATGCTCTGCTCGATCACAGCCCTGTGTTGCAAGAGTCAATCCGTCGCCGCAATCCGTATGTTGATCCGCTTAGTTACTTTCAGGTGCATCTCTTACAGCGTTTACGAAAGCTTGGTGGTCCGCTTTCGCTTACACCACAGCAACAAGAGCAAGCCAGCCTACAAGAGCGTGAGCAAGCAGAATTGACCTATGCAGTGCTGCTTACTATCAACGGAATTGCGGCAGGCGTCAGGAATACAGGATAGATGTTCTAAGCAGCGACAATAGCGGCTTATTTCATGGTAATCACTAAAATAGACAAAAGGATGAGGTGTGAGACTCCTAGTCTCGTACCTCATCCTTTTGTCTACCCTATTTACACTATCCCTTGCTATTTTCTATCTGAAAAATCTCGCAAGAGTTTTGGTAGTAGAATTGCATGCGAAGAGAGGGCGACAATCCAGAGCGCAAGCGTTACACGGTTGCTGAACTTGCGGGAAAGAATACTTTTAGGAGTAATATTATTCATGTTTGGCATTTCTGTCATGTCTTGCTTTATCCAATCCTTCTATCATTATTGACTTGTTTCTCTATGTAATACAACAAGAGACAAGTTAAATTTAATCCAATTCTTAGGTTTTCAGTGTAATTTTGACACTATCAACTCTTATTTAGATTATAGCGCAGAGTATGGTTACACATACAAGAGGATAGGAAGAAATGTAGGGGTCTAATTCATTACACCCTGTTAGCAGCGCAAATGCTCTAAGGCTGGTTTAAAGCTTTTCCAGCACCTTTAACATTTTTTGTCGCAAGCAGGGTGTAATGAATTAGACCCCTACCAATCGTTCAATTCTTTAATCTAGCCAAACAGAGAAGATTTTTGTTTGTTGAGAACAACCTCACGAATGAACAAAGGAATGAGTATCGCATGCGAACTAAGAGCAATACCCCACAGGACCAACGTTGTAATGTTGGCAGGATGGTTATAGATGTGTTTGTTGTCGTTGACATGCGAGATAACTTTGTCGAGAGCGGATGCCATTATGTATATCTCCTCAATGTGTTATTGTTTCGTTTATGTTCACTATCATCACGTAGTAGTAAGCAAGAGAGTTTCATTTTTGGTGCAGACCAAAGGTTGACAATTCGCTATTTTACCTGTTATGCTAATTGCATCATGAAAATGATGAAGTCCGACCCGCGTTGAACGAAAAAAGTATGCGTGTAGCTCCCGACAGCGATCCGAAATTGGTGAAAGTTCGGAATGGGTATGCACACACAGAACGCCTTCGGAAGCGGCTACCTGAAGAAAGCACTCACTCATGGTGGGGGCAAGTAGGGCAGATGGTGAGTTCCCATGCGGCATAGAACTAGAAAAGTGGTCTTCCCGCCCACGCTACTGCGTTGTAGCAAGGGTGGTTCACAGGCGTTGTGAACGCTCAATCTCGTTGAGCCGCGAAGACAAGTAGGGTGGCACCACGGGTGTTCAGGGCAAAAATCTCCTGCGCTCTCGTCCCTTCAATGTTTAGGAAGGGTCGGGAGTTTTTTGTTGCCCGTCTCCTTCCTCTGTTCATCTCGTTGAAGGAGTTACAACACATGGCAACCAGCACTACCAGCACCAAGTCCGCGGCAAGTAATGCACTCGAAATCGCGTTACAAAAAATCAACTCCGTTGAAGTCCCACAGGGTAACACTATCGCTATTGCTTATTCAGGCGGCCTTGATTCGACACTCTGCGTCAAGCTGTCTGAGGAGAAGTACCATGCCAAGAAGATTTATGCGATCAGTGTAGACGTGGGACAGGGCGAGGAAGAGATTCAGCAAGGCATTCAACGTGCCGAGCAGCTTGGTATTACGCCAATTATCCTCGATGCGAAACAGGAGTTTACGCAGCACTGGCTTACCAAAGCCATTCAAGCCAACTCGGACTACAACGGCTACCCCGTCTCTACCTCGATGACGCGCCAACTGATCGCTAGTAAAATCGCTATGAAAGCACTCGAACTTGGCTGTGACGCGCTAATGGAAGGCTCGACTGGCAAGGGCAACGACCAGTACCGCATGCACAACGTCTTTAGCCTGTTCGCCCCCGGCGTCGCCGTCTTCGTGCCCGTGCGCGACTTCGACCTGACGCGCGGCGAAGAACAGTTGTTGATGGAACACTTTGGTATACCCGTCGAGGAACTGATCGCGGGTGGCGACGACAAAACGATGTGGTGCCGCTCCATCGCAAGCGGTGGCATTGGACTCGACACAGTATTACCCGACTCCATCTGGATGTGGTTGACGCCACCAGCTAAGGCACCGAACACGCCCACAACGCTTACAATCACATGGCAGAACGGCCTTCCCGTCGCGCTCGATGGCAAGGAACTTCCACTAGACGCGATTATAGAGCAACTCAATGTCGTGGGTGGAGCTAACGGCATCGGCAAAATCGACATCTTCGAGGATGGCATTATGGGTCTCAAGTCGCGTGAGATTTACGAGGCACCTGCCGCCACAATTCTGCTCAAAGTCCACCGTGACCTCGAAAAGTATTGCCTCACCAAAGAAGAGGTACAGATCAAGCGACAACTTGACGCGCAATGGTCGCAGATGGTCTATCACGGTGAATGGTTCCACCCGCTGAAAAACGCCATCGACGCCTTTGTCGCTAGCACACAGAAGGCGGTTAACGGCGAATACGTCGTAGAGCTATACAAGGGCAATATCGACATTGTGACGCGTTCTTCCAATAGCGGCCTGTTCTTCCCCGATGTGCGCTCCATCAATAGCGCGAGTTTCAACCAGAAGGAGTGCGCACCAGCCGCCCATCTACGCGGTCTACCCTATGAGTTGATCGCACGACGCAACAAGGTGGCGGGTTTAGCGCAGGAAGGAATGTAGCTTCTCATGACCAAACTGTGGCAAAAGGGCTACCGTTTGAATGAGCAGATCGAGCGGTTCGAGGCGGCGCAGAACAGCCTCCTCGACGCTCGCCTCGTGCGGCACGATGTATGGGGATCGCTCGCCCACATCGCCATGCTCACGCACATCGGCATTCTCTCGGAAAGCGAACATCAAGCACTACAAATAGCGTTACAGCACATCCTAGAGCTAGAGGCGCAGCACGAATTTGTCATTTCGCCCTCAGACGAGGATGTGCATACAAGCGTCGAAAATCATCTCGCGGCAACAGCAGGTGCGGCTGGCAAGAAAATTCATATGGCACGTTCACGCAACGATCAGGTTCTCGTTGACTTGCGGTTGTACGGTAAAGAGCAACTGCATCAGGTTGCGTTAAAACTCTGTCAATGCGCGGATGCCTTGCTTACCTTTGGGAAACAACATGTTGAGGTGCCGATGCCTGGCTACACGCACATGCAACGCGCCATGCTCTCATCAGTGGGTTTGTGGGCGGCAAGTTTCGCCGAGGCACTGCTTGATGATGAGCAGTTGCTTACGGCGGCCTACAATCTCAACGATCAGTCGCCGCTTGGTTCGGCTGCTGGCTATGGTGTACCCATTGCGATTGACCGTCAATATACATCCGACTTGCTGGGCTTCGCGCATGTACAGAACAACGTCATCTACGTACAGAATAGTCGCGGCAAGGTTGAGGGAGCGATTGTACAGGCTCTCGCACAGATTATGCTCGACCTGAGCAAGTTTGCACAAGATGTACTTCTGTTCTCGACGGTGGAATATGGCTTCTTTCAGATACCCCAGGAGCTTTGCACGGGCAGTAGCATTATGCCACAGAAGCGCAATCTGGGCGTGATGGAACTGGTTCGCGCACGCACACAAACGATGCTCGCCCTGCAACAGCAAATATTAGGCATCGTAGCGGGACTACCAACAGGCTACAACATGGATTATCAGGAGACGAAACGTCCATTTATCGAGGCACTCGACCTTGTACAGGAGAGCCTCGATATTTGCACGCTTGTCATTAGCAACATTGGCGTGAATACGGAACAACTGATCGACGCCTGCACCTTCGAGTTATTCGCGGCAGATCGTGCGTATACGCTCGCAATTGAGGCCAACATGCCGTTCCGCGATGCCTACAAAATCGTAGGAGCTGAGGTCACGGCACAACTTGACCGCCATAAAGCACTGCCCGTCGAGAGCCTTGAGCAATTGCACGAACGCTTGAAGGCGCGTAGTCATCTTGGCGGTGCTGGCAATGCTGGCATCGAACAGGCTCAACAACGTATCCAGCAGGTGCAGGAACAATGGCAACAACGCACTACATCATTTGAACAAGCAATAGAGCGGTTGGTAGGGATACCTGCTACGCAGTCGATGAAGGAGTAATAATTATGGCAACAGTAGTACTTGCCTATTCGGGCGGCCTCGATACCTCGGTCGCCATTCGTTGGATTAAAGAACAATACGACTTGGATGTTATCGCATTGACGATTGATATTGGCAATGAGCGCGACCTATCCGCCATTGCGGAACGCGCGCGTAGCATAGGTGCGGTGAAAGCACTGGTCGTCGATGGGCGCGAAGATTTTGTGAAGTACTTCGTGTGGCCCGCGCTACAAGCTGGAGCCATCTACGAGGGACAATATCCCCTGGCAACCGCTCTGGCGCGTCCACTTATTGCACGATTGCTGGTCGAGGTTGCACGAGCCGAGGGTGCTGTAGCAGTCGCGCACGGCTGTACAGGCAAAGGTAACGACCAGGTGCGCTTCGATGTATCAATTCATACACTCGCCCCCGACCTGAAAATTATCGCCCCTGTACGCGAATGGAGCATGACACGCGATAATGAGATTGCGTATGCCAAAGAACACAACATCCCTATTCAAGTGACGACCGCCAACCCCTATTCGGTAGATAAAAACCTATGGGGTCGTAGCGTCGAATGCGGCGTGCTTGAAGACCCTTGGGCAGAGCCGCCGGAGGATGTCTATGCGTGGACGGTCAATCCCGACAGTGTGGAACACACAGAGCCTACCTATGTCGAGATCACCTTTGAGCATGGTATTCCAGTCGCGCTAAACGGCGAAGAGATCGACGGAGCGGTATTGATAGAGTCACTAAACAAGACCGCAGGAGAGTACGGCATCGGGCGCATCGACCACATCGAAAATCGGCTTGTCGGCATCAAATCGCGCGAGATATACGAGGCACCTGCCGCCGTTGTGCTACATAGCGCACATCAAGCATTGGAGAGCCTCACCCTTAGCCGCGACCAGATACGCTTCAAAGAGAGCGTGGTTTCGGAGTACGCACGTCTCATCTACAATGGGCAGTGGTACAGTGCGCTGCACCAGGACCTTGCGATGTACGTGCAAAGTACGCAACGCTTCGTCAGTGGCGTCGTGCGTATGAAGCTCTCACGCGGCACTTGTGCCGTCGTCGGGCGCAAATCAGACCACTCGCTCTACGATCACGGCCTCGCCACCTACGATAGTGGCGACCAGTTCGACCACAACGCCGCCCTCGGCTTCATCAAACTCTGGGGTCTACCACTCACCACACAGGCACAAGCCCAATTGTTGCCCTCGATTGGAGTGGAGGGGAATTTGTTGAGCGGTGGGGGGAAGATTGTGAAGTCGGTTGAAGGGAAAAATAAGTAAGGGGCCAGAGTGTCCCCTTGCGGGCATCCTGGTTTCTTTATGATGCACATTGGGCGTGATTTCATCACGCCCAATGTGCATCATCCTAATTTGATTACATTCCTGCAATTCATATTTGTATTATTCGTCTATTTCCCTGAAAGCTTTCTTTAACATCCTTTCCTCATAAGGATCAGTGGCTAAAGGAAGAACTTTCTGAACATCCTCTTTCGCCTCTTTCGCTTTCAGCTCTCCTAATGCGAGTGCAGCATAAAGTCGCAGATGTTCAACATTAAGAGCTTGAATAAGATACGGAATTGCAGGACGATACCTAACAGCACCGAGTGCAATAATCTCCCATTCTTTGGCTCCTTCATCCTCTTCGGTAAGATATTGAGCCAAAAGTGGTTCACCAGCAGACGGGTCTTCTATTTGCGCCAATGCTTGTGCTGCTTCGGCACGGACTGACGAAGAGGCATTGTGTAATGCGTCTATGAGAATAGGAACAGCTTGAGGATCTTTTCGCTTTCCTAAAATCTCAGATAAAATCTCATACGTATCCAACGTCTGCGGCTCACGCGTTGCCTGAATCAATTCTTTGATTGGTGCTTCACTGATGATTCTCTGCTTGATAGGGATACCATTTTCAGTTGGCTCTTCCAACTGTCGGATAATCTCTTTCGCATTCATATGATTCTCCATCATTAGAATGTCAAAAACCTTTGCTAGCGGTATTTATTCACAAAATCCCAATCGAC
>CAXUHG010000132.1:11264-15259 GCA_964250805.1 uncultured Ktedonobacteraceae bacterium
CGTTCAATCACGGGGCGTGCTGGCAGATATTCAGCTTTTCCTAGGTCCCAGATAGTGCTGTGAAGCTCACTTCTTGGCACCTTGTTTTGTCGTAAGGCATCGAATTTCTGAGCCAGTTCTGTATTCTGTTCTTGAAAACTGTCTGACATACATATCTTCTCCCCGTATTCTAACATTCACTTCTGCTTATGGCTTACAGCCAGATTTCTCAATAAGATCGTCCCCAAAAGGAATCTCTCCCTTCGGATCTGACCAGTTCAAAGGTGGTTTTGAGCCATAGACTCTAGCATTAACATAGTCTAAGGTGTTCTGGAAAGTGTCATAAAGATTTTGATAAACTCCTCTCAAGCCTTCTGGTGTCTTTGGATTGGTTATTGCATCTTCCAGAAGCATCAGTAAATTTTCTATTGATTTTATTGCGTTTCCCACCTCGTCTATGTGCTTAGCACCCGAAGGTAGTCCTCCCTTTGGATAATCCACTCTATCAGGATGATAATCTTTCCATGTCCCTTCTAAATCTCGCGGTTTAAAGTGATCAACAATATTATTCCATGCACTTTGAATAGCGCTTTGTATTTTTGTAGGTTGTTTGCCCGTGATGCTTTGAGGGAGATAACCTTTTCCAAACATACAACGAATAACTGCTCCCGCCTCTTTTGCTGACATACCTTCACCTAAGAGACGCATGAGATACTCTATCCATGCCGAATTGACTTTGAACCCCAGTGCCGTGAGTTCGTCTATTATCGCCTGAACCTCTTGCTTTTCTGCGTCGGTAAGTTTTCGAGGTTCAGGTAACTGAGCACCTTGCGGCACATGCGTCACAATTGGATGGACGGTTGCTCCACTTAACTGGATGGGATGATGAATAACATAAATTGCTAGCGTTCCTAGAAGCCAGATAAGACAATCAGCAGCAACAAGTTCGAGCAGAAATACGAGTTGTGCGCCGATAACTGCGGCATCAATAGGGAAGAGAACAATACCAACACCTTCAGTGCTAACAGTTACAACGGCGGATGCAATCACTAATAATATGTCAACAATGGCAAGCCCTGCCGCAATCAGCCCGATGCCTTCCAGCACTATGATAAACGCTTGATTGAGTCGCGCCTGCGTGCCATCGTGTTGTATCTGGTCGCTTAACTGATTGATGAAGTTTGATATATAGGCAAACTGGGTACTCATGGCATCGACGCTTTGCCCTTGCCATGCCATACCAGAGGCATTACTACCTGATCTGAGCACATCTAACTTAGCTTGCATGGTCGTGAGCGTGGTATGGTGAACATCAGCAACCATTTGACCGCGTGCGATGTTTTGTTGCAGCGTCTCTTTGATTGGTGCCAGTGCCTGCTCGACCTTCATCTTTAGGAAGCCAATCAGCCCATAGACCAGGACGCCATGCGTTATCTCTTCGAGTGTGCCGGCAACGTCTCCACCAATGCTTGAGATATGAGATATCAAGGCTGAGATGACTGCTACAGGGTCTTCACCTTCTTTGATAAGGAACTCAACGAGAAGATTGACATCACCAAAGCCTGCACCACCTATCAACGCAACTTGCGAAACGGCATGCTCGACCAGCGTTTCCATATCACCAGCCCAATGTTCCACACCACCGATCACGGCAGAAACGTCATGTTCTACGCCATCTAATATACCCATACTATCTCCAATTTCTTATTCTTTTCGACCAAAGGACTGCGAAACTGACTGATCGGTTGCTTGCATAGTACGGGCAGCGTTATCGATCTGTACCGCGAGGTCGTGAAGTGCTGTATAGGCATTTTGATACTGTTTATGATAATTCATCAAATCGTTGACCAACTCGTTTGCTTTTCCACCGCCATTCGGTATGATTCGTGCAACGGCTTCCAGCAGGGTGCTGAACGAGTCCTGATTGTTCATAAACAAAGCTGTATGCTGTGCCCACTGACTCTCAATAAAGGGTTGGAGGTCGTGAGAAACTGCTGTCATATCTTCTGTTGGATAAGCCATATCTTCTGCCATTGCTCTTCCCTCTCATAGTGGTAATTACGGTAAGCAAGATACACCCATACATGTATCACGAGGTCAAAGAAGCAAATTCCGTTCTTGCTCTTACACCGTTGCTACTATAGCATGAAAATAGAGCATTTTCAAGGTAATTTGTCACAATTAGCATAAAAGTCGGATATCATTAGGAAATATTCTTTGAATTGTATCGCAATTTATCACGCTCATGCATGAGTGAAGCAAAGTGGATGTCCCCACACAAAATAGCGTAAGCTATTGAATATCTGATATCATAGAGAAGAAACTTATCAGTCCATCACTGCTAAATCTGTGGTTTTTCGTAGGGACCAGATGTATCGCGTCCGAGGGGTGATTTATCACGCGAGATCATACCCCTATCTCAAAAATATTGACAATTTTTATCTTTGATGCATGAGGTTAATGTAGTTCTCACAAAAGGATATTTTATAGTACATCAATCTAAGGTCAGTAGAAAGAAGAGAAAAGTTAAATATATGGTATAATAGACTGTTAGAGCTAAAGATTTTAACGTGTCTACGAAAACAGCCTCTGTTTTCCTAAGGAGGATCTGATGGATTATCAAATGTTTCTAACTATCCTTCCGTTTTTCATTCTTATTATAGCTTCGTTTTGGATATGGACGCTGTATGACTGCTTTGTCTACGAAAAACCTCTGGAAAAGATGATATTATGGCTATCGGTCATTCTTTTCACCAATATCATTGGGGCACTTCTTTATTATTTTATAAGACGGCCTGAACGTTTGGAAACCTTGAAATAAAGAAGGTTCGCTGTAGTTGCCTCATTGAATAGAGGCAACTCTTCGACTTCGTACACAGGAAGACTCGTAATTAGTCTGCAACATTCTTCTGGAACAATACCTTGGTCACGGTAAAGCGCACAAGCAATTCACCATCGACAGCGTTTCGTTTACCGAAGGCTTCGGCCTTATCCGCACCCAAGTATCTACCAGCGATACTGGTAGCCCAACGTAGCTTTGCGGCATCGTCGTCAACGAACGTTACAGTTCCTTCAAGCACCGCGAACGCATAGGGTGGTCGCTCATCATCGACGCATAGAGCGATACGCGGGTCACGATGCATATTTTTCCCCTTCACTGTTGACTCGTCTGTATTGAAATACACATCGTTATTCTCATCGAGGTCGAACCAAATGGGTACAACGTGAGGTCGTCCATCGGCTCGTACTGTTGCTAACTTGCCTGTTCGTGCGGTTTCCAAAAGAAATGCACGCACCTCTGGGGTTATCTTATCCATGTATGTTCCTTACTACTACTGCTTTTGTTGACGGAGAGTTCTACTCCTCTATATAATCTTACCATCTATCGAGAACAATAGGAAAAGGCAAACACAAACATGAGTGTATTCGACATCATACAGCGGCGGCGTGGCATCGGGAAGATGACCGAGCAGAGTCCGACGCGAGAGCAGATAGAGCGACTTTTAGAGGCGGCGACGCACGCGCCAAACCATCACAAGGCTGAACCCTGGCGTTTTTTTGTGCTGGCTGGCAAGGCTCGCAACGAATTGGGCGAGATTATGGCTTCGTCGCTGGCAGCACGCTTGCAGGAGACGATGGGCGATAAGACACAGGCGATGCTGGACAAGGAGCGCAACAAGCCGTTGCGTTCACCCGTTTTGATTGTTGTTGCATCGGAGCATCCCACACAACCCAACGTGCTAGACATCGAGAATGTCGAGGCTACGGCTGCGGCTGTAGAAAATATACTGCTAGTAGGCGAGGAGATGGGTCTGGCTTGTATGTGGCGTACTGGTGAGGCGGCAAGCGATCCGCATGTCAAAGAGTGGCTAGGGCTTGCACTGGAAGATACAGTCGTTGCGATTGTCTACATCGGCTATCCCGCTATTCCACATACAGAGCGAGAACAGATTCCATTCGAGCAAAAGACTACATGGCTTGGATGGTAACAAACATACATAGGCATCAGAAACACG
>CAXUHG010000133.1:0-3123 GCA_964250805.1 uncultured Ktedonobacteraceae bacterium
CGATCAATCTGGTCCCTACGAAAATGGTCAGATCAAGCTTGACTGTGTAGTAGGGGCCATAATTCATTACGCTCTCATCCCCGTGAATCCCGTTTTCCATCATAGGATACGTTCCTCAATTCCTGTAAACATTGCTGATTGGGAAGAGGGCGTAATGAATTATGGCCCCTACGCCTTCTCCGCAACCAGCTTGATGGCTTGTATCGGTCCTATTTCGCGTGCCAGTTCTTGATGTAACACAGCGATATTTTCCATGCGAGCATTGATAAAATCGTGTCGAGCCGTGCCATAGGCGAGACCGGAGAGGCCGGATTGGGCGGCTTCGTATTCGGTAGCGATTCTGCTCATGAGGCGAGCAACCTCGCTTTTGTTCTCTTGCATTTCATGCGCTCCTACTCATCTAGGTATAAAACCTTTGTTGCTTAAAGTATGGCAAGTCATACCAGCGAATCACACAAGAATGGGAACTTCAGCGGTGCTGCGTGATACTATGCCATACTTTTGCAATTGTATAGAACTTGCAAGGAGACACAAACGAGACTCTTTCCGTGAGTCGCGGTAAATGTTGCCAGGAAAAGCATCAATTGACATGGTAGAATTACCAAGATTGAAATGCAGTTGTATTTTGGGTACAATCATTATGGATATGCAAGCAAGAGGAAAATGGAAGATGAATGAGGCTTCGCATTGGTGGTTCCGTTATAAAAATTATTCCCCAGGAGTCTATAACCTTCCCAATATAGGTGAGGTTATTTCGGACTTTCGTAAGAAACGATACAAAACGCAAGACGAGTTTGCAATAGCGGCAGGCGTTGACAAACGAACCGTACAAGAATGGGAAACAGTAATCATGATAGTAGACATGGGACGCCGAATATTGATCGCGAGACTGCTGTCAATTCCACCTGCTCTGCTTGGCTTGACATGGCATCAAGTGTACGGGAATAATCATGAGGCGCGGAATCCCCTTGAAGACATGGCGGAGGCAGTTGAAGAGGATGCCTTTTATACCTATGAAGATATCCTTATTCTTGGGTGGGAATGTGTCTATAAAGGTGGCGCACCACAGATTGCATACCGCGTGAATAGACGGTTACGCAAATTGCAGGAACTTGTGAATAGAGTTCCAGTTGCCGATCAAGAAGCCTGGAAAGCGTTACAATGTCGTTTCTTTCACCTTGCGGGAAGCATAGCCCAGCACCGTCCGATGTACAAAGGCCAAGCATTAGAACATTTTACTTCTGCAATAGTTCTTGCTAACGAACTCGAAGATGGGAAAGAGCTAATTGCGGCCTCACACTTTCATCGCGCCGATGCATACAAACAGCAGGGGAATTTCAACGCGGCAAAAGATGATATTACAGCTTCTCTTACACTGGCAGACCAAACTTCCGCGATTATGAAAGGCAATATTTACCTTCATGCGGCTGATATTTACAGCACCTTTGCGGGAAGTAGTCAGACAGAGCAACATCGGTGTAAGGTATGGCAAGACAAAGTGGCAAACATCCTCTATAAAGGAAACATCGAGGAAAACGACACGTTCCTGAAACTGAATTTAGCGGCTGTCAATCATGAAAAAGCGAAATTGCTACTTAGTTTTAATAAGCCCGACGCAAACCATACTTTATCTCAAAAAACGGGAGAAGCCATAAGAGGGAAATTGCTAGCATCTTTGAATACCATTCCTGATGACCTCACGATCTGGAAAATGTTTTTCTATCTTACAGAGGCAAAACTCTATCTCTTTCAACATGATATAGAAGGATGTGCAAAGATAGGGAAAGAGGCTTTGAAGGTTGCGAATGTCGTCACCTCAAGTAAAGGTGTTACAGAGGTAAAGCGATTATATACTAGCCTTAATGAGATAACCCCTAAAAATCCTTATGTCGATAATTTGGGAGTTGCGTTAGGCTTATTCTAACACACCTTAAAAGAGCAGCAAATGGAAACAACGGATGTCGTTATCATCGGCGGTGGAGTAATTGGATGCGCCATTGCATACTTTCTTCGCAAACAGCAGGTGAATGTGGTGCTGTTGGAGCGCGGTGAAATTGGAGGTCAGGCATCGGGAGCGGCTGCTGGCTTGCTTGCTCCTCTTGGGCCACTCTCTGGTCCTGGGCCATTTGCTAATCTTGTCCTCGCTGGCTTTTCACGTCTTGTCTCGCTTATACCAGAGTTAGAGGAGGTTAGCGGAATACAGGTGAGTTTCGAGCGAACGGGGGCGTTGCGAGTTGTGAGAAATCCTAAACGCGTTGCCCATTTGCAAAAAAGAATGGAGAAATGGCAACCACTTGGGCTACAACTGTACTGGCTTAATGGAGACGAGGCGCGACGACGCGAGCCGTTGTTGACACATGATGTTTGCGCCGCTGTCTATGCGCCAGAGGAATCGCAAATCTCGGCATCTCATCTCGTACAAGCCTATGCTCGCGCCGCTCAACGCATGGGCGCAGATATTCGTCCGCAACAAGAGGTACATACTCTGCTCAAACATGATGAAAGAGTCACAGAAGTACATACGAAGCAAGGAGTCAGCATTCGCTGTAACTCTGTTGTTCTTGCCTCTGGCGCGTGGGCGGCACAGTGCGCGGAAGAGTTCGACGTTGCCTTGCCCGTTAGCCCTCTACACGGTCAATTGCTTTCCCTTCCTCAACCGTCCACACCACTACAACATATTGTCTTTGGTGATGCTGGCTATCTAGTTCCACGTGGCAATAGCATTCTGGTTGGGGCAACAAAGGAAGAGAGAGGCTTTGACCAGACGGTCACAGAGCAAGGCACGGAGTGGCTTTATACAACCGCGACACGATTGCTTCCAGAGCTAGCTGGTAGTCCTATTCAGCGTTCATGGTCCGGCCTACGCCCCAAAACGCCCGACAGCCATCCTCTCATAGATTTTCTTCCGCCCTGGAAAAATGTGCTGGTGGCGGCAGGCCATAATAGTGTAGGAATTATCCTGAGTGCCATCACGGGGCAGTGTGTCGCTGAGATGATAACTACGGGAGACGTTCCCTCGATTGTGCGACCGTTTTCGTTAGGTCGATTTATGTAAAAAACAAAGGTGCGTGCAAGGGAAAACCCGCCGGGGTTGACGTTGCCGCCCCGGTTTTTTTTTTATAA
>CAXUHG010000133.1:3133-8319 GCA_964250805.1 uncultured Ktedonobacteraceae bacterium
GGGAAACGCCGAGGCGTTTCCCTTGCACGCACCTTTGTTTTTTACATAACCCTTGCGTCTTTTCACTACCCATTTTCGTGCTAGTTATACAGGGCGATTTTAATTGTGTTTTGGAGCAGCGAAAGGACTCTTCATCATGCAAAGGCGCGTCGGCAATGTACGCTGGGGTATTGCTATTCTCTTGGCTACCGGCATCATTATCAACTACTTTGATCGTGTCAATCTTTCCGTCGGGTCAAAGGATATCATCAAAGAATTCCATTTTACTCAAACAGAATGGGGCATCGTACTTTCCTCGTACCTGTGGTCCTACACTCTTCTACAGATTCCTGTTGGTGCATTGCTCGACCGTTTCGGCATCAAATGGTTGGTGCGAATAGGAACGATTATCTGGGCAATAGCAAGCTTCATGACTGCTCTCGTCAGTGGGCTTGGTCTCATCGTTCTTTCACGCATTATCCTGGGCATCGGAGAAACGCCCGCCTTCCCCGGCGCGTCGAAGGCAACGGGCTACTGGTTTCCCGTCAAAGAGCGCGGACTAGCGACCTCTTCGTTTGATGCAGCGGCAAAGTTTGCGAGTGCGCTCGGACTGCCGATTGTGGCGTTAGCGGTCTCGATTGGCGGTTGGCGAACTGGTTTCGTCATGACAGGTATTCTCAGTCTGCTCTATGCAGCCGCGTTCTTTCTATTCTATCGTGACCCACGCGAGTCAAAACGCTTGTCAGAGCCAGAGCGCAACTATATTGTTGAGGGTGGAGCGCAACAGGAAAATGCAGCTCCAACTAAAACATTAGCCAACCTGGGTTTTCTGTTGCGTCAGCGCAAAGTGTGGGGCTTGACGCTTGGTTTTACCGCCTACAACTATTCGTTCAACCTGTTCCTGGTATGGTTGCCAACCTACCTTGAGACACATTTGCACGTATCCGTTTTGAACAGTGGATTGTACCTCGTCATTCCGTGGCTAGTTGCAACTATAACCGACATAGCCATAGGCGGCATACTTGTTGATCGGCTGATTTCTCGCGGTTATGACTCAACAAGAGTACGCAAGGTGCTTGTAACAATCGGGCTATTACTGGGTATTGCGGCGGCGGGTGCAACATTTACAAACAATGTGAATGTGGCTATCGTATGGGTCACAATCTCCCTTGCTGGCCTTGCATTCGCCGCACCTATTGCATGGAGCATTCCGTCGTTGATTGCGCCAAAGGGGACAGTTGGCACCGTTGGTAGTATTATGAACTGTGCAGGCAACCTAGCAGGCATCATCGCTCCCATCGTCGCTGGCTACGTAGCTGATACGATTGGCATTGCCGTCAACTTCATCATCACGGGCGCGATTCTCCTGGCTGGCGTCGTCTGTTTCCTCTTCCTACTCGGCAAAATTGAGCAGATCGAGGCTCCTCCAGCAGAAGAGAGCGGTATTACTGATACGGCTCCCGGTACATCCGTCGCCTAAAATGACATCGTGAACAAAAACCTCCTCTTGTTGCCTTTGGCAACAAGAGGAGGTTTTTGTTTACACTAACGGCTGACGTTTACGCCCTACCACAATCTGGCGTGTTCCCTTGCCTAGAGGTTTCCAATCGTAGCCACCGTAGATAGCTTCGATGCTGAAACCCGTTGCAAGAAAGAGCAGTTGTAGCTCTCTGGGAAAGAAGACGTGCATGTCGAGATTTGTCAGGTAGCGTTCGTTGTCGCCTGAGTCAAAAAACTTTTCGTGCGTCCAGGTGATGTGCTGATTCTGCTCGATCTGGTCGTACTTACGACTGGTGTAGAGTAGCATGGTAAATTCATCTTCCGGCGACGCTATTTCATCTTCAAGATAGACGTTCGAGGGACGATTGAGGGCATTGCTGAGATAGTCGATATCGGGCAGGAAGGTATCGACGACAAAGCGACCGTCGGGAGCAAGATGGTCAAAGGTGTTCTTAAAGGCATCGAGCTGCTGATCGAGTTCGTAGAGGTGCGAAATCGAGTTAAAAGGGAGAAAGATCAGGTCGAAGCCCCCCTTATGCTCCAATTGATAGTCGGTCATATCGCCTTCGTGTAGCGTAACGCGACGCTGAACTACCTCTGGTTCGCGTGCCAATTTGCGGCGATAGGCGTTGAGCATCTCCGTTGAGATATCCAACCCCTCTAGCTCAAAGTCGCCAGGACCATGCAGCAGTTCAAGGCCAATACGACCACTGCCACATGCCAGTTCTAGCACACGCTGTGGTGGCCTACGCAGCACCATTTCACACCAGAACGGCACGTCTTGCTCCGATTGACTCTGATATTCCAGGTCATAATCGCTCACATTCTCGTAATATTCACCCATATCGTAGGGCATAAATTATTTTTCCTTTGCGTATAATACAATCGCTTTATGTTGAAAACGGCTGTGGTTCCTCTTCATGCTACCATAACATATGTTCAGGTTACAGGACAAGGCCGCAGAATGAGGACAGGGAGACCGCAAGGGTCTCCCTGTCTACCACAATCTCCACAAACAGCTACAATCTCCACAAGCATCCCTCGTATGTGCGACAATGGAAGGGAGGTTCACAGATGAACCTCATACATTGCTTAATAGAGGAGATAGCAACACATGTGTTACGACGATAATGCACGACCACCGTTGCCACCACAGGGAAATAGCTCGGCGCGTGGTGAAGATATTGTATTAACCGCTGCCGACGGCAACCGCTTTTCGGCATTCGCTGCCCATCCCAGCACACCGACAGGCACACAAATCGTGATTTATCCAGATGTGCGCGGCCTACACCAGTTCTACAAAGAGCTAACGATGCGCTTCGCTGAAACAGGTATCGCGGCGGTCGCAATGGACTATTTCGGGCGCACTGCTGGCCTTACAGCGCGTGATGACGAGTCATTCGATTTCCGATCTCATCTGCCACAGTTGAAGGCTCAAAACGTCTACGCCGATGCACGCGCATCACTAGACTATCTCAAGACAAACGTCGGTGCAGCAAGCAATCCCTCGTTTACGGTAGGGTTTTGTCTCGGTGGGAGCCTGTCGCTATACACGGGTTCCGAAGACATGGGTTTGGCGGGTGTAATCGCCTTCTACGCAGGTCTATCACGAGCATTTGACGAGACAAAGGGCACTGTGCTTGAAGCCGCTAACAAGATAAAAGTACCTGTGCTTGGCCTTTTTGGTGGTGCCGATCAGGGTATTCCACCTGAGCAGGTTCAGCAGCTTGACGAGCAACTCGACAAGGCGGGTGTGTCACATGAGATTATCAGCTATCCTGGGGCACCTCACAGCTTCTTTGATCGCAAAGCGGTTGAGTTCGCTAGCGCATCAACGGATGCATGGCAACGCGTATTGAGCTTCATCGCCGAGCAAAAGCAGGAAGTTACAGTATAAGAGTCAAGAAAAAACAGTGTGGAGCGATACGTCGCTCCACACTGTTTTTTCTTGACTCTTATATGTATTGTCTGTTATAATAGCGTGGTACAAAAATACAGATACTCCAGCGATGATCAAGAGGAGTAGTTCGTCAGGAATGGCAGAGAGCCGACGGGTGGTGCAAGTCGGTGATTCAGGACGAATGAAAGGCACTTAGGAGTTGGACCGAATGAGTGGCTTCACAGAGTGAAGAAGCAGGGTGGAACCGCGCTTCATGCTGTAAGACGTTGTGGCCCAGGCCAGCGCAAGCATGTGTCGTCCCTGGGCATGCGATGTGCCTGGGGCTTTTTTATTCCACTTTATTAAAGAGGAGACCACTCATTCATGACTCAGACAGAAGAGAACAAGTCAGAGGTTAAGGATACGCCTCTGGTGCCGATTGAGAAGGTTGTGTCGCTGAGCAAGCGGCGCGGCTTTGTGTATCCCAACTCCGAAATTTATGGCGGCGTCTCAGGTATCTACGATTTTGGGCCGATGGGCGTCGAGCTTCGCAACAATATCCGCCGCTACTGGTGGTGGTCGATGGTGCAAAATCACGATAACGTGCTTGGTATCGAGGGTGCCATCATTACGCATCCGCGCGTGTGGGAGGCAAGTGGACACGTCGAGAACTTCGTCGATAAGCTCGTCGAGTGTAAAAAGTGTAAACGACGTTTCCGCATCGACCATCTTGAGCCAGAGAATCTTGAGCAGCATAAGTGTCCCGTCGATGGCGGCGAACTCACTACAGAGCCGCGCGTCTTCAACTTGCTGATGGAGACCTACCTCGGCGTTGTCGAGGGCGACCGCATGAAGACCTACCTGCGCGGTGAGGCATGTCAGGACATCTACCTGGACTATGATAACGTCCTCAAGTCGTCGCGTGTACAAGTTCCCTTCGGTATCTGCCAGATTGGTAAGGCGTTCCGCAACGAGGTGACGCCCGGCAACTTCCTGTTCCGTCAGCGCGAGTTCGAGCAATGGGACCTGCAATACTTTGTACACCCAAGCGAGATGCAGCAGTGGTTCGATTATTGGAAAGAGTTCCGCTACAACTGGTACACCAACATCATCAACCACAAAGACCGCATCCGCTTGCGCGAACACGCCCCCGACGAACTGGCGCACTACGCCAAGCAAGCGTTTGATATCGAGTACAGAACGGTGCTTGGCTGGCAGGAGTGGGAAGGCATTCACTGGCGTCAAGATTGGGACCTGTCGCGTCACAGCCAGTATAGTGGACAAGACCTCAGCTATACCGATCCGAACACGAAGGAACGCTACATTCCGTGGATCGTCGAGACCTCCGGCGGTGTAGACCGCACCTTTCTGAACCTGCTACTGGATGCCTACGAGGAAGAGCCTGATCCAACAGGTAAAGAGCCACGCACGGTGCTGCATCTCAATCCAATGCTGGCACCAGTCAAGGTCGCGGTGCTGCCCTTACAGAAGAACAAGGAAGAACTGGTATCAACGGCGAAGGACATTCACTCCAAACTACGACGCCTGATGGTGTCGCAATATGATGATGTACAGAACATCGGGCGCCGCTACCGTCGCCAGGACGAAATCGGCACGCCCTATTGTGTCACCATCGACTTCCAGACGTTGGATGACCAGACCGTTACCGTGCGCGAACGTGACAACATGACGCAGGAGCGTATCGCCATCAGCGAACTGCCAATGTACCTGTTGGAGCGTGTCAGCTTCAAATAGTGTAACAAGAAGTCAAAAAAAGGATTTGGGGCCATGGCGCAAAACGGCGTTTTACTTGTTGTTTAAAAATTTT
>CAXUHG010000133.1:8329-15175 GCA_964250805.1 uncultured Ktedonobacteraceae bacterium
AAAACAAAAAAAAACCCTCTCTGGCCCCAACCCCCCAAATGTTTTTTTTAAGTTTTTTTAACACTATTTGAAGCTGACAGCAACATAGCAAGATGACATGATGCATGCATGGACAGTCATCTTGCTATTTCTGAAAGGATACGTATGACACAGCAAAATAAAAACGCGTTTCCAACATCCACATTCCCTAGAGATCACGTTGTCGCAGTTTTCGATGATTATGGTCAGGCCGAGCAAGCAGTACAAGAGTTACAACAAGCTGGCTATAGTGCAGATTCCACTCATCTGTTTCGCGGGCAGGACTTCATCCATTCGTTTGAAGATACAGAGCAACAAGCAAGTGGCTTTTCAAAGTTTGTTCACACCACTCAAGCATCATCTGATGAAGGCTTCGCAGGAAATATGTATCTTGACGAGGCTCATAGAGGACATAATATCCTCGCGGTTTACGAGCCAAAGTCCGATCAGCTAGGACGTATACAGGCTGTCCTCAAAAAGCACGGGGCACACCTTGCAAAATACTTTGGAACGTGGGATGTAACCGATCTATAATATCTGGAGGATGAGGTTTTCTCATCCTCCATGAACAAACTATGCGGCTACTCTTGGCGGTGGAACCTGCTCGTTAGAGGCAATAGCATCCATAATCCAGCTTTCTATAGCATCTTGTCCCTGCTTTACCGCTTCTTCATATGTTCTCCCATGCGAAACGCAGCCTGGAAGTTCTGGAACTCTAACAACATAAATATCATCTCGGCTGTCCCACTGTATTACCATAGAATAATGTTCTGCGTTCATTGCTTTTTTCCTCCTAGCTGATCGAGTGAGCGTTGAACCTCTTCAATGATATAATCTTTAGCATCATCGCCATCTTTTCCAGCAATAGTAATTCTTACTCGCGGAAGGGCTTTATGCTTCCACACTGTATGACTACCTTTGCCTTTTCGAGATGTAAAACCTGCTTTGCTTAGTGATGCTTTAAGTTGACGAATCTTAGGCGGCATTTCGCCTCCACAATTTTTATATCAAATATAATATCATATTGTAGTGCTGTCGTATACATAGTTTTTCTCATCCTTCCAAAACTAACGTTTCTTTTGTGCGTTTTGGTTCGTCTGATATAGTAATAGAGAGATAAAAATTACAAGAGGAACATAGCCCGCATGACACGCATCACTTCCTATAACATTCTGGCTGGTGGTTACGACCTGCGTAAAAACACTACGACAGAGCGTACTCAGCAACTTGTCACGATTATTCGTTCCACCCAACCCGACATCGTAGGTATAGCCGAAGGCATCAATCCTATGATGAAACAGCGTCCACTCGTCATCGAAGAGATCGCTAAAGAACTCGATATGCAACTAGTATTGGGAAGCGATCCAGCGAGTCGGCGCGATTTTCAGACCGCCCTCATGACCAAGCTTCCTATTGTCTATAAGAAGGTGCATGTCTGCCCAGGTACACTAACTCGCCCCGTGCTAGAGGTGTGTGTCGAAGAGACAAATGGGGACAGGCTTGTGGTTTTCGTTGTCCACCTTATCGCTGCATTCAATTCAATACGAGCAGGCGATCCGCTTAGAATGCGTGAGATACGTGAAATTATACGTATTATGGCTCAAGTCCAGGATATGCCACACGCGGTTATGGGTGACTTCAACTCAATCGCCCCCGGCGACTCCTTTAAGGTGAGCTTCCTTTTACGCTATCTAACGCAGTTGGACCGTGTCCTGCAGCCTATCGGCTCTGCGGATGGACATCCACGCCTTGGGGCGGTTGTTCCACATTCTTTGAGTTTTCTCAATCCGCTGCTCAGCCTGATTCCCAGAAGTATGCTTTTAAGCAACATGGTTGATTTTGTCTCGTCGCTACTGGCTCCACGAGGCACAATTGGACTGTTACGGAATGCAGGCTATGTCGATAGCTACCGTCGCATTCACCCTCATGCGCTTGGCTTCACCTGTCCCTCGGCCTCGCCTGCTGGACGTATCGACTTCATCTTTGCGAATCCTCTCATGGCACAACGTTTAGAGACCTGCTATACCGTGCTTGATGACGGAAATGGCTTCCCTGGAAGCCAAGCGAGCGATCATTTGGCGGTTGCGGCAACATTTGGGCTTGCAGTAAAAGAAAACACAGAGACACAAAAACTGGACCTCACGGATGCAATGCATCCGTGTGGTGCAGGTTTTGTGTTTTTTTCTATTTAAATACATCTTTGGTTTTATGGAATAGAATTCGGAAGATGTTTTTGTCGTTCTGCTCACTCTGCTCCCGTTCAAGGCGTGCGAACTCTTCGAGCAGGTTTTTCTGCTCTGGTGTCATATTGGTAGGTGTGACCACTTTCACCAACACATGCTGGTCGCCACGCGCACTGCTATGCACAACTGGTACACCCTGTCCTTTGAGGCGGAACGAGCGACCACTCTGCGTGCCAGGGGGAATCTTGAGTGGAGTTGTTTTATTGTCAATAGTTGGCACGTCAACCTCGTCTCCAAGAGCCGCCTGCGCGAAGCTTACAGGTAGTTCATAGGTGATGTCGTTGCCCTGCCGCTTGAAGAAGGGATGAGGCTTGACCGAGAGAATGACGTACAGGTTGCCAGGAGTGCCACCACGCGCACTTACCTCGCCCTCACCCGTCACGCGCACGTTGATACCGTCATCAACACCCGCCGGAATATTCACCACGACACGGCGATTGTTACGCACACGTCCCTGACCACGACACTTTTCACATGGAGTCGTGATAATTTTACCCTCACCGCGACAGCGCTCACACATCGTCACGTTGACAAACTGACCAAAAATCGATTGTTGTACGCGACGAATCTCGCCAGTACCCTGACAGGATGGACAACGCGAGGTCGAGGTTCCAGGCTGTGCGCCACTACCGCGACAGTTGCCACAAGTCTCCCAGCGTGGCAACTCAATCTCTTTCTGACAGCCAAACACGGCCTCTTCAAAGGTGATGGTCAGGTCATAGCGCAGGTCCGCACCGCGCTGTGTACTGGAACGGCGTTGCGTGGTACCACCAGCAGTGCCTGCGAAGAAGGTTTCAAAGAGATCGTTGATATTCGTGAAACTACCGAAATCACTGAAACCTGCTCCTGCGCCTGCACCGGCACCAAGACCCGCATGTCCAAAGCGATCATAAGCCGAACGCTTTTGCGAATCACTAAGTACCTCGTAGGCTTCGTTGATCTCGATAAAACGCGCGTCCGCCCCTTCTTCTTTATTTACGTCCGGGTGATATTGTCTAGCAAGACGACGAAAGGCTTTCTTTACCTCATCCTCGGTTGCGGTGCGGCCCACACCCAATACTTCATAATAGTCACGTTTATTCGTCGCCATTAGCTAGTCCTTCTTTTCCGTCATATCCACAACGTGGTGCCTGATAAACTCCGTACACTATACTATGGAATACGTTGCTTTCTTTTGTTACTTCAAACGCTTTCTGGTAGATTACATCAGTTAGCAGTGTATATGCAAGAGTGATAGCCCAACTAGGATAAATAGGAGCGCAACGGCACAATCTCCTGAGAAATTATGTCGTCGCGCTCCACATCGGTTACATTTCCTTGTATTCGCCCTCGATGGTGTCATCGTTAGCGGAGGGACCTTGCTGACCTGACTCGCTTGAGTCGGTCCCGTTGCCATAATCGGCACCCGGTGTGCCGCTTGCGCTCTGACCGTAGATCGACTCGCTGATCTTGTAGAATGCCTGCTCAAGTGCCTCACGTGAGGACTTGATACGGCTCACATCATCTGTCGAGAGGGATGAACGGACATCGCCAATCTTGGACTCAAGTTCGCTCTTCTGCTCAGCAGTGATCTTGTCGCCCAATTCGGCAATGCTCTTCTCAGCACGATAGGATGCGCTATCGGCAAGGTTGCGCTCCTCGACCTCTTCCTTACGGCGCTTGTCGTCTGCTGCATGCGACTCGGCGTCACGCACCATGCGGTCGATTTCGTCCTTTTTCAGGCCACTCGAAGCAACGATGGTGATCTTCTGTTCACGACCCGTACCACGATCACGGGCTGAGACGTTGAGAATACCGTTGGCGTCGATGTCGAAGGTGACTTCAACCTGTGGCACACCACGTGGCGCTGGTGGAATGCCGTCGAGGATGAAGGTACCGAGCGAACGGTTGTCCTTGGCAAACTCGCGCTCACCTTGCAACACGTTGATCTCTACGCTTGGCTGGTTGTCACTGGCGGTCGAGAACACTTGACTCTTCTGCGTTGGAATAGTCGTGTTGCGCTCGATCAGCTTAGTCGAAACACCACCCATCGTCTCGATACCGAGCGACAATGGCGTTACGTCCAGCAGCAGAACGTCCTTGACATCACCCGTCAACACACCTGCCTGAATCGCTGCACCAACTGCCACAACTTCGTCGGGGTTCACGCCGCGATTTGGCTCGCGGTCGAAGATGCGCTTGACCATGTTTTGCACGGACGGCATACGAGTCTGACCACCAACCAGCACTACTTCGTCGATCTCGCCTGGGCGCAGGTTGGCGTCGGAGAGAGCCTTCATGACAGGGCCGCGAGAACGCTCAACGAGGTCCTCGGTCAACTGCTCAAGTTTGGCACGGGTGAGCGTCATGGTAAGGTGTTTTGGACCACTAGCATCGGCTGTAATGAACGGGAGATTGACCTCCGTTGACATCGAGCTAGATAGTTCTTTCTTGGCCTTCTCAGCAGCTTCTTTCAAACGTTGCAGAGCCATGCGATCCTGGCGCAGGTCGATGCCCTGCTCCTTGCGGAACTCGTCGGCAAGCCAGTTGATGACGCGCTGGTCGAAGTCGTCGCCACCAAGATGAGTGTCACCATTGGTGCTTTTCACCTCGAAGACGCCATCGCCAAGTTCCAGGTTCGAGATATCGAAGGTACCACCACCGAGGTCGTACACGGCGATCTTCTCGTCTTTTTTCTTGTCGAGACCATAGGCCAGTGAAGCGGCGGTTGGCTCGTTGATGATACGCAACACTTCCAGACCTGCAATCTGTCCGGCGTCCTTCGTTGCCTGACGCTGTGCGTCGTTGAAGTACGCAGGAACGGTGATAACGGCCTGTGTGACGCGCTCACCAAGGTATGCCTCGGAGTCTGCCTTGAGTTTCTGCAGAATCATTGCGGAAATCTCAGGCGGGCTATATGTCTTGCCCTGAATTTCGACCCATGCATCGCCATTCTTGGCTCGAACGACCTTGTAAGGCATAAGGCGTTTGTCGCGGTCTACGTCAATTTCGTCGTATTTGCGACCCATGAAACGCTTGATAGAGGAAACGGTATTTTCGGGGTTGGTGATGGCTTGACGCTTGGCGACCTCACCAACGAGACGCTCGCCGCTTTTATTGATAGCGACAATTGAAGGGGTGGTACGC
This sequence comes from uncultured Ktedonobacteraceae bacterium, assembly GCA_964250805.1. Classification (GTDB taxonomy): domain Bacteria; phylum Chloroflexota; class Ktedonobacteria; order Ktedonobacterales; family Ktedonobacteraceae; genus JBBQVS01. Next base: position 13,717 of record CAXUHG010000133.1, read on the forward strand.
GCTCCCTCTGCATTTGGGATAACGACTGGCTCGCCACCTTCCATTACCGCAACACATGAGTTTGTGGTTCCTAGATCAATACCAATAACCTTTGGCATGATTGCCTCCTGATTTATATAATAGCGGGGTGTGTAGCACCCCTAACAATGGGTTTTCCCTGTTATCTATGTAATGGCACAAGAGCCTGTGCCGGATGTGTTTCGCTTGGATTATACATATGTGTGGGAAGTTTCATCTACTATTAGAAACATTTGTTTCAGATTTGCTATTCCCACAGATCGTAATTTTCATTTTCGTAGGGACCAGATGTATCGCGTCCGTCCGTGCGATTTATCGCACGAGATCGTGTCTGTTATCGCGTAAAAACATAAAATGTAAGAATCTCGCGTGATAAATCACACAACGGACGCGATACATCTGGTCCCTACGAATTGTTGTTGTATTCTATTGATCTGACTCGTAGCCGTACATCTCGGCAAGCAGTTCGTTCATGACCTGAGCCATGTAGCGTACAACCGCGATGGCTCGCCCATACTGCATACGGGTGGGACCAATGACACCTAGCAACCCCCCGATCTTCCCCTCCTGCCCATAGCGAGCGACAACCATGCTCACGTCTTTCATGTCGTCCCACTGGTTCTCGCCGCCAATAATGACCTGTACGCCATCGGAGGTTCGTAGTTGCTCCGCGAGAACGGGCAGGAAACGATTCTGTTCCAGCACCTCCATGACCTTACGCACCCGCTCATTGCGCTCCTCTTCAGGTCCCATACGGCTATACTCTGGCTGCTCCAGAATGTTTATGACGCCTTCACGATAGAAAACATCGCCCAGAATATCGCCGTGCTGTTCCAGAATATGCACGATGCTATTGACAATGAGCCGCTCGATAGGCGTCAATTCCTGTTGCTTGAGCAAGTCGTGAATCTCGACAGCATTTTTATTCTGCAATATTTTGTTCAGGTTCGCAGCGGCTATGCTTAGCTCCTCTTGCTGAATAGGCGAGTCGAGCAGCAGACGTTGCTGCTTCACCGTACCATCCATCAGAACCAGCACGACATAGGCCGAAAGCTCCGTGACTGAGAGAACCTCGAAATGTTTGAGCCGACCCTCGGCAGAGCGCGGTTGCGTCATCACAGCAGCACTGTGCAACAGACGCGCCATCACCGACGCGGTAAGCCGCACCCACTGGTCCAACTGATCCTGTACCTGATAGAACTGGTGACGAATTAGCCTTTGCTCATCCATCGACAGTGCCGACTCGCCCATGAGATGCTCGACAAAATAGCGGTATCCCAGGTCGGTAGGCACGCGTCCCGCCGACGTATGCGGCTGAAAGATCAAATTTGCCTCTTCCAGACCCGCTAACTCGTGGCGCACCGTAGCAGAACTGAATTGTAAGCTATATTTTCGTACAAGGGTATCAGACGCAATAGGAGTGGCAGTGTGAATATACTCT
>CAXUHG010000134.1:0-15140 GCA_964250805.1 uncultured Ktedonobacteraceae bacterium
AATCTGGTCCCTACGAAAAACCGACACATGTAGCTTGACTGTGTACTACGAAAAATCATGTACATGAAAACACTAGGTCCTATTAGCACTCATTTTCTACTTCCTCATCGTCTCATACGTGAAAGAAGGGATATCTCCCATGCTATTTCACTGGATAGGAAAATATACCATTATGACAACGACTAGCACAGCCTCAGCTCATCTAAAGCGTGTGTATGAAATACTCATCGAGACGTATGGTCAGCAGACAAACAAGCCCGATTACGATCCGCTTGGCGGCTTGGTTGGTACTATTTTATCGCAGCATACCTCCGACATCAATTCGGGACGCGCCTATTCCCAGCTTGTGGATAAGTTCCCAACGTGGGAAGAGGTGCGCGACGCACCAACCGACGAGGTGGCACAGGCGATCAAAAGCGGAGGACTTGCTAACATCAAGGCTCCTCGCATACAGGACGCACTGCATACGCTTACAGAGCGACAGCAAGATCAGGGTGGCACAAAGCCGCTGGCAAATTTTCTTTATGATGAACTTAAAAAACGCTCATTAGAGGATGCATGGCAATATCTACGTAGCATTCCGGGAGTTGGACCAAAGACAACAGCTTGTGTTCTCCTATTCGACATGGGGCTACCAGCCATGCCAATTGATACACATGTACATCGCGTTAGCATGCGTCTAGGGCTGATTGGTCCCAAAGTAACGGCGGATCAAGCGCACGGAATATTCGCAAAGGTCGCACCTGCAGATTGGGTTTATACGCTACACGTTCATCTGATTCGTCACGGTCGCCAGGTCTGTCACGCGCAGAGGCCAGAGTGCAATAAGTGTACACTATATAGTCAATGTGCCTATGTAGGGAGTGTTAATCCGCAGGAGACGAGCTTGTAGAAGTGGTATAGTTTGTAATGAAAGGGACTTCTTCATCATGCGTTTACCCGAACTCAGAAGCGAACTGGCACGCTATGGCAAGAAGATGTACGATAGCCAGCTTGTGCAGGCGACTCAGGGCAACATCAGCGTGCGTGACCCCGAAAGCGGGTTAATCTGTGTGACGCCGAGTGGCACGGATTATCAGTTGCTCACTGCAGAGGATATCGTCGTCGTTGATAAGCAAGGCAGCGTTGTCGAGGGCAAATGGAAACCTTCGGTAGAGACGCCTTTGCACACACTTCTGCTACGAAGACGACCCGATATTGATTGCGTCATGCACACGCACTCGCCTTATGCAACAGCATTCAGCCTCGTACATCAGCCGATACCCATGTTTCTTGCGGAATCGGCTCTTTGTCTGGGCGGCGAGGTACACGTTGCTCCTTATATGATGTCGGGTACGCAAGAGTTCGCCGAACATATTGCGAAACATTTAGGGCAACGAACAGCAATTCTCTGGGGCAATCATGGTGCGCTTGTCGTAGGGCAAACACTGTCTCTCACCTTCTCTATTGCTCATGCATTAGAAGATTGTGCTAAAACATACATTCTTGCTAAGCAGCTCGGTCCACTTGTGCCTTTACCGGAGGGTGAGGTCGAGCGATTACATGCGTTCTGGACTCAGCACTATGGGCAAAAAACACTAGAGTGTACATGACAGGGGCAAGGGACCAGGGCGCCCGCAAGAGGAACGCCCCTCCCATACGACGTTGACGGTTGTGGAACGGGTTCGTGTATGGGAGGGGCGTTCCTCTTGCGGGTGCCCTTGCTTCACCACAAACTGCTTTTAAATCACTAGTTTCTTATCTGGAAAGAGAGCGTATTCCATCATGTCTATTGATTTGCGTAGTGATACAGTAACACAACCAACTCCTGCCATGCGTGAGGCTATGGCTCGTGCTGAAGTTGGAGATGATGTATACGGCGAAGACCCCACCATCAACCGTTTGCAGGAATTGGCGGCGGAACGCACAGGAAAAGAGGCAGCACTGTTTGTACCAAGTGGCACAATGGGTAATGCAATTGCAGTGTTGACGCATGCAAAGCGCGGTCAAGCCGTTATTGTTGGCGACGAGTCACATATCTATCACTACGAGGCGGGTGGACCTTCGACGCTCGGTGGCTCGCCGTTCTGGGTTGTGCCAAACAACGCCGATGGCACGCTTACACTCGACAAAGTAGAGGCAAGTATTGCTGATGAAAGCGATGAGCATGTCGCAGCAACGGCTCTTCTCTGTCTTGAAAATACGCAAAACCGTTGTGGTGGCAAAGTTCTTTCAGCAGACTATACACACGCTGTTGCAGAGCTTGCACACGCGCATGGAGTAGCGGTACATGTGGACGGTGCTCGTATCTTCAACGCCGCCGTCACCCTCGGCACATCTGTAAGCACGTTGGTACAAGAGGTGGATTCGCTGATGTTCTGTCTCTCGAAGGGTCTCAGTGCGCCGGTTGGCTCTATGCTTGTAGGGAACAAGGAGTTTATTCGCCGCGCACATCGCACCCGTAAGTTACTGGGCGGCGGTATGCGGCAGGCAGGGATTATCGCGGCGGCAGGAATTGTGGCTCTGGAGCAGATGGTGGAGCGGCTCGCAGAGGACCATGAGAACGCTCAACAGCTAGCGAATGGTCTCGCGGATTATCCTCAGCTAGCCATTGACGCAGAGCATATCGACAGCAACATTGTCATGTTTCGTCTACAGAATACAGATAATCGACCTGTAACGACACAAAAGACTGAAGAATTCTTACACGAGGCACAGCAACGTGGTGTGCTTATGGGTCATATGGGAGGCGGCACCATTCGCGCTGTTACCCATTATGGAATAGAGTCACAGGACATTCCCCAGGCATTGACGGAGATACGGCGCGTGCTGGTCGAAATGTCTCTCTAGCGAAAAAGTGACGATTTTTCGTAGGAACCACATTTATGGCGTCCGTTGTGTGATTTATCACGCGAGATCATGCCTGAGACGCCTTGTAGACAGTACTCGTCAAGATTTCGCTCAATAAATTGAGCGGCGGACGCGATAAATCTAGTCCCTACGAAATACTACGTGATATATTACTTTCGACAGTTCTATTATCTCCTTGTGTCGTGTACAATCAACATAGTGAAAGTACTTATTCAGACCGTTGTCGTTTATCACGCACAAGGAGATACTGTATGCGCTATCGAAACCCAGTCCGTGGAGTAACCAATGGTCTTTCCAGTGCCATTGTCCTAATCGGCGTCGTTCTCGCTCTCGCATTCGGCGGCTTTAATCTCGTCATCTTTTTTATTGCGTTAGCAGTAGCGATTTTTGTTGGCTCACTTGGCACACTCAACCCAAATCGGATATATGGCAGTCTGATTGGTGCAATGTGGATGCTTATCCTTGCCTTATTCTTCGCAACGGGCTTCTGGCAAGTGTTTATAATTGGTGCGGCTCTCTCCGCTCTGCTCGGTGCAATTGCCAGACCATTGATAGCACTTTTATTAGGCATAGGCATCTTTGGGCTTGCTTCTGCCACGCAACGTACTCAGCAAACGTATTACCAGCCGCAACAGCAACCCTACTATCAGCCACAACCATATCAACAAGGCTACCAGCCAACGCCACAACCAGAAGAATACCAGGAAAGCGGACAGCAGTATCAATATCCTCAACAGCAGCAAGCTTCTCAGTATGAACAGCCACAGTCGCAGTATCCACAGGAGCTGCCACCACAGCAATAGCAGGAAATTTGTCATCTTATCTCGCGGTCATTATCTTCATCGATGACTGAAACACAAGCGGTTCCGCAAACGAGCGTTTGACATATAGCCTCGACAAAAGATACTATCAGGTGAGACATACTCACCTGATTTTTTATTTTCAAAGAGGAGGGGCACATGGCACTGAAAGACTTCAATGGAGCAGTTGCGGTAATCACAGGTGGTGCGAGCGGTATTGGCCTGGCAACGGCGCGTGCATTGTACGCACAAGGAGCGCATATCGTACTGGCGGATATCAACAATGAGCGACTTCAACAAGCGGTAGAGCAGGTACGACAACATGCTCCCGCTGCTACAGGCAAGGTTTTAGGAGTTCCGACGGATGTAACGCGAGTGTCTCAGGTTGAGGCACTGATGCAGCAGGCACATAATGCAGGAGGTCGTATCGACCTTGTTGTCACCAGTGCAGGTATTGGTCGTGGTGGTCCCATCGATTCGTTTTCCTCAGAAGATATGCAGACTATGATGGATATTAACTTTATGGGCACCTACAACTGCACAAGAGCCGCGCTACCAGCGATGCGAAGTCAGCAGAGTGGATACTTCGTCTTCCTCAGTTCGGTGGCTGGCAAGATGTGTGCGCCACTCCTCACGGGCTATGTCGCAAGTAAATGGGCGATACGCGGCTTTTCATCGGCACTACGCGCGGAACTTTACGGGACAGGCATAGATGTGACCACCGTCTATCCTGCATGGGTCGAGACGCCGATGATTCATCAAGAAAAGGATGCGATGGAGTTCTTGAACATCGTTGCCATGCTCACGCCCGATCAGGTGGCAAGCGAAATATTACAGGCTGTACAAGAAGGGCGTCACGATTTGACCCTTGCACCTAACCCCGATATTGCGCTCGTGCTACAAATCATGAAAGACGATCAGGATAAGGCCGAGGAAGTTGTGGGGCAAAATTTTCGGGACAACATTCAGAAACATATGCAACAGCAAGCTTAGCAGGAGGGCAGAGAATGGGCGCGGAACATGGCGACTTTGGAGCTGATAGTATGACATGGAGAATAGGACGCGCATCCATTCTGCTCTTAGGCGGTGCGCGAGTTGCATTAGCACCGCTCGCGCACCTTCTAGTGGCAATGAGAGTATTAGAGCGGGAATCAAAACGACATAATATTTTTGACTTCTCGGCTATAGGAATACCATACACTTACCATTTACTACCAGATGCGTTACGCGTGTTCCCTATTACACAAAAGATGATGCGGCAATCTGAAGAGGTACATAAAAATGTCGCATAAGATCGAATATATTCCTGTTGAACGTACACCTGATACTTTCCAAAAGCCCGTTTCCTTATTCCATATCCAAGGTATCTGTGCAAGAGCTTTTGGAGAAGAGACGCAGATTGAATCTATCCGAGAGTTTGACAATGGCGGTTTTAATAACGTCTACTTGATCGCTTTTTCCGAGAAGAGTCCCGTTGTTCTTCGTGTAGCTCCCGCACCTGATATCCATATTCCTTTATCTGATCAAGTATTGATGCACAATGAACACTATTTACAACCTTACTTTGCTCCTATAGCACACCTCATGCCAAAGACGCACATGGTTGATTTCACACATCAAATTCTTGATCGTGATTATCTCTTTCAGGCATATATGGAGGGCGAGAACTGGGCGCAGATACAAAAACAGTTGACGGATAGTGAGCAAACATCGCTCTATGAGCAGTTGGGATACATTGCCAAACAAATTCACTCAGTGCGGGGAAAAGTGTTTGGCTCTCCTTGCTTTGGTTCACAGTTCTTCCAACGGAGCGATGCAGTCATTTACGGACTAGGGCAACGCATTCAAGATATTGAGATGTACAATCTCGACTCAACAAGTATGAAAGCTATTCTTGAACTTGCACATAATCACACAAAGCTGTTAGATGAAATCACGCAACCATGTTTGTTGCATGGGGACTTATGGACAGTAAACATACTTCTCAAGCGAGAGAAAAGGAGTCCTCAGATAGTTGCGATTCTGGATTCTGATCGCGGTTCCTGGGGCGACCCGATGGCAGATTGGACCATGTTTCTGCTCAATTGGCACAAGCCCAAAGGTGCCGAAGCATTCTGGGAAGCATATGGTGAAGTAGCAGAAGGTCTAGGGCCGGAGTTCAGAAAGCTTGTCTATCAAGCACTAGCTATTGGTGGCGCATTTGTAGAGGCACAACAGCATGGACGCAAGGACACGATTATTCGTGGCTACAACGACCTGAAAAACATTGTGTCTCAATTACAAGCGTTAGTATAAAGGGCTTAAACTCTTTAATGAGTATTTAGCCCTTTATGATACTAGTGAGATGCAACATTTGTGATAAAGAACGCCATGATAATGAGCCAGCTAATCACAATGGCGATAAATACACGAATGACAAGCCCCGAAACATAGATATTGCGGCGACGTGTAGTGGTTGACACTCCATTTGTAGACATAAAATACTTCTCCATCTTTTAGCGAATAGCCGCACTCAGAACGCAGATAAAAACATAAAGTAATGAGTGCGACTCATAATACCGTCTTATTTTCTAAAACGAGACATGGAGAGTATGCTAACATCTATTACCTTTTGGGTAATATTGTTTGGCGACATTCGTCACACTCGCAACTTGCCCGCAATTTTTCGTAGGTGTAGATGCCTGTCTTGTGTCCATCTTCCCAGATAGGCGTCAGGCCATAGCGACCAACGGGCTGCAAATTTACCAGTGTAGTCTCTTCAGTACTCAGGCTTTGCTTACTTTGCAGCATTCCAGGCTGATTGCCTTCGCCCGCGCACCATGCACAGGGACATGCCCAACGTAGTGCCTCCCAGCCATGAATACTCTCGTGACCGTCACTCCACGAAAGAATAAGTTTGCGGTCTCCCTCTTCGAGCAGGAACGAGGTTGGTGTTGGATGGTCATATTGGCTCATAGTTTCTATTTCCTCTTTGGTACTTCTTGTACAAGAATAGCGTGGTTGTAAGTGTTCGTCTATAATAGAGAACATATTGGTTAGAGGCTTTCATCCCCCCCGGTCTAAGTCGTCACCATATTTGTTTTTCGCACCGTTAGTTATATATGAGCCGCTCAATACTAGAAACATGCTTTTCATGAGAGCGGTCGTTACTGTCACCATTTTTATCGCGTTGTAAATCATAGAAAACACGTATATATAAAATATTTAGGGGAGCAGAAGAGTATGTTAGCACCATTATTGGTTGGAGGCATTGCTGGTGCCATCGTTGCCATCGTTGTCTCACTTATTGCATATAGAATATACCGACACAATCTGATAAATACGCTCATTCAACAACAGGGTTGGGAACATGCGCAGGAGACACGGCAAAAAGAATGGGAGCTTCAGCAAAGAAAGCGTGTGAACGCCCTAGAAGAAAGACTGATGACAGAGGTGCAACAAGTACAGCACGAGTGGGACACATGGGAGCAGAAAGATATCGTCCGTGTGCAAACGCTTGAGCAACAGTATGAATTTGCGACCGCGCAGACAACTCTGGAGTATACACTGGAACACCTGCCGTTTGTCGAGGAGGCATCACTACCTGAGGCAGAAAATTCATCAAGGCGCGATGCGACAGCTAAAGCGCAGCCAGCCCAGCTTGCAGGAGAAGATTTATCAGGACGCAACCTCTCACGCCGCTATCTAAGCCACGCAAATTTACGCGGTGCGCTACTGACAAATGCAAACCTTTTCATGGCAGATCTTTCGTATGCTTGCCTCGTTGGTGCAGATCTCTCTGGTACCGACCTCTCTGGCGCAAATCTCGTCGGGGCCGATTTGAGCAATGCGCTACTGACGAATGCAAATTTGCTTGTCGCGGATACCAATAATGCGAATTTTTCAGGTGCAGATATCTCGAAGGCAAGAAATCTAGTGGTACCGCAGGTCGAAACAACTGAAGATAAAAGCGCAACACGTCTTGATGAAGAGATGGATGCTACGCAAGTACGTCTTCCAATTGTTCCAAAACCGACAACAACCGCATCCGTACCATCATCAGAAATTCCAAAACAAGAGGATACATATGATATTGTTCGCGCACAAAGTTTAGACGCTATTCCAGAGTCAGAAGCAACAATTGAGAGCGAGCAGAAGTCCCCCATTCTGTCATTTCCCGGCATATTGTTGGAGACACCACTTCCTTTTTCAGACGATGCCGAGTCGGAGGCATGGTCGCCATCGCTCTCAGACGAGACATTGCGCGTTCTGGAAGAGATGCATTTTTCGACAAGCAAATCGGCTTCACGCTCCACTGAGAATTTTGATACAACTGCTTCTAAAGAAACATACGATGAGCGGCGAGTAAGAGCGAGCTAATCGCCGCTGGCGTGCTTTCATAGCGTCGCCCTTTCCACGCAACCGAACGTCCTGTTATGGTATGCAGTAGTGAATTTAAGGCAATGAGCAAAAACATAAATGCCGAAAATGGCGCGAGTATTGCATATGCTCTATTGATACGAAAGTGTTTGAGCCATGACAAGATGTTTACAACCTGGACAATATATGCCAGTATCGCAATAAAAAACAAGAAGCGGGATTTTCCTCGGTATGCATCAACAAACAATGCAGCAACGGAGGCGGCTAGAGCCGTACTACCTGCGGTCTGCACTCCACTATAGGGGGCTTGTTGCAGATAAGGATAGCTGTTCTTGCCAAAGCCATTGGCGATTTGTCGAAGATTTGTGTACATCCTTACTGAGACAAGTTCTTCGCCGCGACAGGCAAGCGGTGTAATACCAGATCGCTTGAGGCTTGTCGCTAAAGCAACATCATCAATAATGCTACCCGCATTTGCGGCATGTCCACCAACCCGATGATATGCATTTTGATTGACAAGAAAATATTGTCCATTCGCAAGCGCAGGACCGTTTTCTCTTTGGATGGTGCGTGCATGAATGCCAACAAAATACTGCTGATATGCAAACGGTAGTAACAGACGCTCCCAGAATGTCTCACAACACTGCCGAGGAAAGAGAGATAGAGCGGAAACATTTTGCTGACAAACAAATTTCATCGTTGAAAGCAAGGCAAGTGGAGCTAGCTTTGTATCAGCATCAACAAACAGGAGCCAGGGATATATCGCGGAGTTAGCTCCTATCCAACAAGCATGATTTTTACCCGTCCATCCCTGTGGTGGACCATCGCTATGAATAAGGCGTACATCTTTTTTGCTGTAACTTTCTACAAGAGTCGCGGTTCCATCAGTGGATGCGTCATCGACAACGATAATTTCATATCGAGGATACTCCTGGCATAACAATGATTCCAGGAGATGTGGTAGATGAGTAACTTCGTTGCGGGCAGGTACGATGATTGAAACTCCCGGCAATTCTTCGTGTTGCGCCTTCTGAATTTCTAAAACAGGCAATATCTCTTGTAACGAGATGTAGTTTCTTTTTGCGCGTATTCCGCTGAAAACCTGACCTGCACATACTACAAGAGGCCATACAATTGACGCACGTTTATTGTTCACTCTATTTATACTTTCTCTTTCCGTGTATTCTTGATGCTGCTGGTAGCACGTTGGGACGTGCTACGATGTGAACACTTCGGGACATTATCATTAAAGGCATGAATGCAGGTGATATACTTACGTCAAATCACTATATTTTATAAGGATGTGTTTTATGACAAGCGAGCAGCAAACGCCATTAGCGGGCAAAATAGCCTTGATTACAGGGAGTGGTCAAGGGATTGGACGAGCAACTGCGCTACGGTTAGCAGGGCTAGGGGCTGATGTAATTGTCAACTACCGCAGTAATAAAGAGGCCGCAAGTGAGACAAAAACGAGCATCGAGGCACTGGGCAGACGATGCACGATGATTCAAGCAGACGTGAGCCAGGAGGAAGAGGTTACACGGCTCTTTCATGAGGCAACAGAGGCAGTTGGTCCAGTAACCATTCTCGTAAATAATGCTGGCACCACACGTGACAAGCTGATTCTTCAGATGTCGCTTGCGGACTTTGAACATGTCATAGACAGCAACTTACGTTCCACCTTCCTCTGTACAAAGGCCGCGTTACGTCCCATGATGAAGGCACGTTGGGGCAGAATCATCAATATTAGCTCTGTCGCGGGCTTGCTCGGTCCTGCGGGACAGGGCAATTACGCTGCATCGAAAGCTGCTATCGTCGCCTTCACCATTACCACCGCACGCGAAATGGCGAGCCGCAATATTACGGTCAATGCTGTTGCCCCAGGCTATATTCAAACCGAACTCACCTCTACATTGACGGAACAGCAACAAAAATTTCTTGTTGAAGCACCTCTGCTCAAACGCGCGGGAACCACGGAAGAGGTTGCGGGAACAGTTGCTTTTCTTTGCTCACCTGATGCCGCTTATATCACTGGACAGGTGATTAGCGTCGACGGTGGAGTCTCACTGCGTGTCTAGCAAATTCTCTTTTTTGCTAGAAAGTCGTGAAACAAAATGCAGACAGGCAATCTCTAATATACATGACATGTTCCATCCTCGACAAGAAAGAAAATGCAGATGAGTTTGATTGAAACGAACGAAACAAATCAGTTTACGTTCGAGCCATTCGCGGCTCACGAATTCTATACACAGGTAAATCGTTTACTTGTGCAACGCGCAATAGCCCACCTGATCGCACGGCAATCGAGCAATGGAGCAAGCTCCCAGGTAACTATTGTTGATATGGCCTGCGGTACCGGAGCTATATCGCGCCTCATCGCCGAAGAAATGGCGAAACACCGACCTCTTGCCAATACATGCATCGTCGGCGTCGATCCATCCGCTGAGGCTCTTCGTCTCGCGGAAAAGTCCATGCGAAGCGAATATCCAGAAGTGGAGACCAAGTTTCTACAGGGTGATGTAAGCGATCTTCCCAAAGTGGTGCAAGATGCAGACGCCGCTTTTTTCTGCAATGCTATTCATCTTGTACCAGATAAACGCGACGCCTTCCAACATATGGCACAGATACTTGCACCACACGGTATTTTTGCCTGTAACAGTGCCTTTTATCAGGGCACCTACGTCGAAGGGACTGAACGCTTCTATCGGCTCTGGACGCGCCGCGCTGTAGGTTGGCTCAAGAAAGAGCATCCAGAGGTGCATCTCTCACGAGAAGCTAAAGCAATGGCGATGCAGTGGATGACGCCAGAGGAGTATGTCGCGGCATTACAAGAGAGCGGCTTCGGTGAGGTCGATGTATCAAGCAACAATGCCGTAATGTCCCTTGATGCATGGCGTGATCTCGGTAAATATTGGCTCTTTATAGAAGGCGCATTGCCGGGAGTGCCCCTTGCTCTAGGTGCTGCAGCATTAGAGAATGCGGTCTATCAAGCAGGGCAAGAGCTAGATTTGACAGAGGTGCCACGTACCTGGCTACAACTCATTTCAATGAAACGATAGTCCCATCCTCGTTCTGTGTGATACACTACTTCAGAGCATCTCTATCAAATGAATGCTCGGAAGTATCATGCTCAGAACAGGAGATTATCGCATGCAATGGGCTGTTGCTACGGCTGCGTTTCTTGCCTCAACAGTTGAATTCGTCGAGGCGTTTACTATTGTCCTGGTTGTGGGAGTCACAATCAATTGGCGTAGCTCGCTTGTTGGTGCATTTGCCGCAGCCGCTACGCTTGCTCTTATTATTGCTACTCTCGGTGTTGCGCTCGTTCAATATGTGCCATTGAACGTTCTTCGACTCGTCGTTGGCACCATTCTCATCCTCTTCGGCCTCAAGTGGCTCAAGAAAGCGATACTGCGCTATAGTGGCTTAAAAGCTCTTCACGATGAAGAGGCCATTTACGAAGACACACGCGCGGAGCTACGGGCACGCGGTGAAGTAGTCGCGCCACGCTTTGAGCCATTCGGTATCGCAATGTCGTACAAAGCTGTCTTGCTGGAAGGGCTTGAGGTCGCGTTTATCGTCATCACCTTTGGTACAAGCGCGGTAGCCGACAAAGCACTCGGTATTACCTCCGCCGCGATTGGTGCCACAATTGCCGGTATCCTCGTTATTCTGCTCGGCGTGATAGTACGCGCACCGTTGAAGCAGGTACCAGAAAATACACTCAAATTTGTGGTTGGCATCATGCTCACAACCTTTGGCACCTTCTGGACGGCTGAAGGCATTCGCATTTCAAACTCAGGTGTACATTTCGAGTGGCCTTTTGCCGATGCATTCATTCTCGTTCTAGCTGCTCTCTATCTGCTGGCATCCTACATTCTGATTCAATGGCTGAAAAATACGAAGCGACGCCAAACTACACCGAGCAATACTGAGGGGACCCAAGCAATCGAGGAAGAGGTGGTTTCATGAGAGTGATCAAGGCTGTTTACAACTTTATCGTCGGCGACATGATTATCCTGATTAGTGTTCTGCTGACGATTCTCGTACTCGCCCTCATCAACAATATTGATGCACTGGCACCACTACGCGGAGCAACGGGAGCTATTCTCATTATCGCGGTTCTTGCTGTGCTTGTGGCAACATTGAGTCGTGAGGCACGGGGACAACGGTAAATATTGCGCTAGCACAGATATGGAAATTCCTTGACTCAGTAGTCAAGGAATTTCCATATCTGTGTTCATCATCCCTGCGCTGTGGGACGAATAACAATCTCGTTCACATCAATATCGGCAGGCTGCTCAATCGCGAACGCAACAGCGCGAGCTATTGCATCGGGCGGCATCGCAAACTTGTCTCGTGAGGCTGTAAGTTGGGCTTTCATCTCTGTGCTTGTTACACCTTCTGTGAAGTTCGTCTGGACAAAGCCAGGCGAAAGAATCGTCACGCGTAGTTTATCGCCTGCTTCCTGACGCAAACCCTCGGAGATGGCACGTACAGCGAATTTCGTGCCAGAATAGATCGACTGGTTCGGTGACGTTTTGTGCCCCGCGGTCGAAGCGGTGTTGATAAAATGCCCAAAGCCCTGCTTACGGAAGACGGGCAGTGCTGCCGCGATACCGTACAGAACGCCCTTAATGTTGATGTCGATCATCTCATCCCAATCCTCGACGCGTAAGTCGTCAAGCGGGGAAATTGGCATAACGCCAGCATTATTAAAGAGAACATCCAGCTTCCCGTACCGCTCCCTTGCCAATCTGACGAGATTGGAGAGGTCTTCACGCCGCCTCACGTCTGTACGTGCGTAGGCGACTTCGCTCCCCGCATTCATGATACGAGCAGCTAGAGCCTCAAGACGATCCAGGCCGCGTGATCCAAGCACGACTTTCGCGCCGCGTTCAGCCAGCAAAAGCGCAGTCGCCTCGCCAATTCCGCTGCTTGCGCCCGTAATAACAACAACTTTTCCAGCAATGTTTGACATATCTGTTAATTCTTTCCATCATCAAAACTAGCCCATCCTTCGATAAGCCTCCTATCAACAATGCATAGCGTATAATGAGGAACATGCTTTCACAAGAGAAGCGTTTATACTGGAATTGGCACTCCTAGTTTCCAATTCAATACTTGAGCGGAGAACGTCCCATGCCTATGAACTCCTCGTCTTTGGATCGCCAGCACGAATTAGCAACATTTTTACGGAGCCGTCGCGCTCGCATCTCGCCAGAGAGCGTTGGATTGCCTAGAGAAGGCCGAAGGCGGACACCGGGCTTGCGGCGTGGAGAAGTTGCACAGATTGCTGGCGTCAGCCTTGAATGGTATACATGGCTCGAACAGGGACGCGATATTCACGTCTCAGTGCAAGTATTGGAAAGCTTGGCGCGAACACTGCAACTGGACGCGGACGAACGCAACCATTTATTTTTGCTTGCCCTCAGACAACCTCCTCCCGTGGAGGCGTTCTCATCAACGACGATTAGCCCAACATTCCAACATTTTCTCGATCAGCTTGGGACAACCCCTGCATGCGTCGTCGATGCTCGTCTGAATGTCGTTGCGTGGAACAACGCCTTCTGTGCCGTTTTTGGCGACTATGCAACAACGTCCGAGCGAGAGCGAAACTTGATCTGGCGACTCTTCACTTCACCCTCCTCAAGCGAGGAGTGGGAGGAGCATGCACGGATATATCTGGCTCAATTTCGCGCTGAATATAGTCGTTTCATCAATGATCCTTGGTGGGCACAACAAATTGCTGAACTGAACCGCATTAGCCCGGAGTTTCGGGAATTATGGGCACATCACGATGTACTTACCGTCCCAGAAGGGCAAAAATCGAAGCATCATCCGCTCGTAGGAGAACTGAATTTTGAATTTCTCTTGTTCCAGACCGTCGATACCTCCGATCTTCGACTTCTGATTCACACGCCACGTAGCCACTCTGGAACTGCCGACAAAATCGAGCGGCTTCTGGAAACCATTCAAAGTTAGGTGCCGATGCCCTGTATAGCATACTTTTTCCTATCGCTATGCGTGTAGTAGGTAGTTTCTTGGAATTACCCACTATGAAATAGCTACGCATCACATAGAAGAATTTTACAATCAGATTGGAGAACTACATACATGGCGACAGGATTTTTCGGACGCAACTGGAAATGGCTAGCAGCAATCGGAGGCTTTGTGGTTGCACGCGAGCTAGTGCAGCGGCGCAAATTTATTGATTTGCAGGGCAAGGTTGCGCTTATCACGGGTGGCTCACGCGGCTTTGGTCTGGCTATAGCAGAGGAGTTCGCAAAGGCAGGGACGAAGTTAATACTGTGTTCGCGCGAAAGCGACGAGCTAGAGCAAGCTCAGAATAAGCTTCGCGCGGCAGGAGCTACCGTTCTTACGGTGCAGTGTGATGTTACCAATACAGAACAGGTTCAGCAGATGATCACACAGGCAACGGAGCGGTTCGGGCAGATAGACATTCTGGTCAACAACGCTGGCATTATTAGTGCAGGACCATTGAACACGTTGACGCGCAGCGACTTTGAAGAGTCGATGAATATCATCTTCTGGGGAACGTTCAACACGACAATGGCGGTTCTACCACAAATGCGCGAGCGCAGCAATGGTCGTATTGTCAATATTGCTTCGGTCGGTGGCAAGGCCAGTGTGCCACACCTGCTTCCATATGCCAGTGCGAAGTTCGCGCTAGTCGGCTTTTCAGAAGGTTTGCATGCCGATCTAGCACAATATGGCATAGGCGTTGTTACGGTGGCTCCTGGCCTTATGCGTACCGGCTCACAGGTGAACGCGGTCATAAAAGGTGATAAGCATAGAGAGGAATACACTCTCTTCACGCTGATAGATACACTCCCCGGTTCGTCTATTAGCGTGCAACGGGCGGCACAGCAAGTGGTGAACGCAACAAGACGCGGCGATACAGAACTCATTATCTCGGTGCCTGCGCAAATTTTAGCTCGTTTACAAGGCGCATTTCCAGGTTTGATAACGGACGCCATGACGCTCTCCGCGCGTTTCTTGCCCAAAGGTCAAGGTACAGAACGATATACGGGTTCGGAAAGCGAAACATCGCTTTCACAATCGCCTCTCACAACATTAGGGCAAAAAGCAGCACAGGAATATAACGAG
>CAXUHG010000135.1:0-15086 GCA_964250805.1 uncultured Ktedonobacteraceae bacterium
CTACGAAAATCAACATCGGCGAAGTACTATGGTAATTGTATCCCTGCCAGCAGTTTCTGCAACACTTGCTGCGAAGTATACGGATACGGATTCTCGCGCACAAAAATGCGTGCGGTTGGATGATCGAAGACGGAGTAGCTTTCGTCGGCGTTGCTATCATCGAGCGTGATACCAAACAGATTTGGATGATTTGAGAATTGTTTGACGAGACGGAAACCGAGGTCTCCATTAAAGAGCAGTTGATAGTAGTGAATGGTCAAAGGGTAACGCTCCGGCAAATGTGGAATAGATTTGTCGAGGCGGTCGGTTGGCATGGTGATTACGTCGATTTGCGGTAACAGCCGCGCCAGGAGTTGCGCCTTCGCCATTGTGTCATCATCGTATAAGCCAAGCCCCATTGTCTGTTGACCGTAGAGATTGGTATACGTCAGTTGTGTGTACTGCGCTGGATCGTTTGTGCCGACAGCAACGGGCAAGGAATCGTCCCACTGCTCATATGTTAGCACACTATGCGGTGGGATATGGCTATATATCCATGCCGAGGCTTGTATTCGTGTATTGGGCTGGCTGTATACGTTGAGCAATGCTAACCCTTGAAACAGAGTTCCGGCAAGCACGAGTACAATCGCACTCACGCTTGCGATATATAACGCACGCTCCCTTGTAACGGATTTGCGGGGAACACTTTGCTCGGAAACCTGCGCATTATGTTCTCTTGTATAGCGTACAAAAGAGGCGAGAGCAACGGCAGCGAGTAATGTGAGAAACGGGTAGACGGGCAACATGTAGCGCATGAACTTTACAAAGAAGCTTCCTGTGATACCTCCATACACGAGTATCCAACATAACACAACCAGCCAACCGGCAAATTCGCTAGCCTTTCTGCGCCATAATTGCACGATAGCCCAAATAATACCAGCGCACGCTGCCAGTCCAAGCATCAGTCCCATGCCCCATAACAACATGTTTTGCGCCTCATAGAGATATGGTATAGTTCCTGCAAACTGCCGTACATAGGGAAGGTCGAGCGTGCCTCGCGCTAGACTTCCTTGATCGGATACCTGCTGAATAAAGTTCGACATATCAAGAAGCGCGTAAGGATCAGCTATAAGAAATATAATAATGGTAGAGAAGCCTGCGATGAGGAGTGAGGTAAGCGAGGTGAAAAAGTCTTGCTTGCGCCAACGTAGCAAAACGGCAACGAACAGAGGTGCTGCAAGTGGTGCGGCACTAAACTTCGTACCAAGCGCGAGACCATAGCCCAGACCGACAAGCAATGCCCAGCGAATTGGATGCTCGGTATCAATCAGGTTGACGCACGCATAGATGGTCAACACAACAAAAAAGAGCAGCATAGTATCGACGGCATAAAAGTGCGATAGTTGCAGTTGCATTGGCGTGAACGCGACGAGAGCAGACGCAATAAGCGCAATACTCCATGCGAAGCGTCTCCCAGGTGAGGAATCTTTTGTCAGCTTGAGAGCAAGCAGGCCAGTAAATAAAACAGTACCGCTATCGAAAAGAGCCGAGAGGACGCGCCCTACGAGCGTGAGATTGGTAAACGTGTTTAGTCCAGGAAATATACGTACCAGGACATATCCTAGCGATGCGAGTAAATAAAATGGAAAGGAGCCATAAGCGAAGAAATGTGGGTTCAATGGCGAATTCACGGGATCGAGAAATTGCGCCATACTTTTAGGCCATGACAGAACGGTTACGTGGAACATAATTTGCCGTTCATCAGGTTGAAAGCTATTACCTGAGTCCCAATTCAGGCCGTAGAGACGTAGCAGTAAACCAAGCAGCACGATACTCAATAATGCTAATGGTCGCCAACGAATAATAAATTTCACACTCATCTCTTTTTTCTTACTTGTATTGTACGCACTTCGGCTCTACTATATCATTTTTCCGTAGGTGAGGCAATGATATAGTTCACTCAACAAAACAAAAGAGAGAGATGGGAGGCAACATGTGTGTCGCCTCCCATCTCTCTCTTTTGTTTTTCGCTGTTACCCCAAAATCGTAGATAACATGCCGCCCCGCTTAAACGAGTTCGTTAATGACTTCGCGTGCGCGGTTCAATGCCTCGCGCCGCACATAGTAGTAAGCCCAGAGTCCCTTCTTGCGGCAATCAACCAGGCCAGCATCACGTAAAATACGTAAGTGATGCGAAATAGTAGGCTGCTCTAATGTGAAGCTTTCTACAATCTCGAAGACGCATACCTCTCCCTCGTGACGGCTGAGCAGGCTCAAAATACGCAGACGAGTCGGGTCCGCTAATGCCTTGAGGAGACGCGCCTGTGTGACAGCTTCGTCTTCATTTAGAGTGGGGGCAAACTTGGGCGTCATGTGTACCATGCCCGCCTGTCGATTGAGTACTCCGACAGTACTCGAAGACGTGGTGTGAGTATTACCCTGATGTATCGATGTCATTTTCTTCTCCTTCCATCCTCCCAACCGGATGCCTAACCTACGATATATTTGGGGTACTTTTGCTTTTGACTACTAGGACGCTTATTCTCTACTCTTTTCTCAGGAGTAAATTTGAATAACGGTAGTCTTAACTTTATTATACAAATGGATGCAAATGTAAGCCTAGTAACAAGACTGTTTCCAATAAAGGACTCTGCCAAAGGGCAAAGTCCTTTATTGGAAACAGTCTTGTTAATGCTTTTCTTCGGGTCGGACGCGTAGGTGCAGTTCCTGCAACTGCTTCTCCTCGACGAGCGAGGGGGCACCCATGAGGAGGTCTTGCGCGGTCTGTGTTTTGGGGAAGGCGATGACTTCGCGGATGTTGTCCTGGTCGGCGAGCAGCATGACGAGACGGTCAACACCAAGCGCGATGCCGCCGTGCGGCGGCGCACCATACTCAAAAGCTTCGAGCATGTGTCCAAACTGCTCTTGAATCTGATTCCCATCCAATTTCATTAGCTCGAACACCTTGCGTTGAACGTCCGCAACATTGATACGCACACTACCACCACCCACTTCGTAGCCATTACAGATGATGTCGTACTGCTTGGCGCGAATGTGCAGCGGGTCGCTATCGAGGCGATTCAAGTGTGACTCATCCATGCCGGAGAAGGGGTTATGCTCGGCGTCGTAGCGTTGCAAATCTTCGTCGTAGTGGAAAAGCGGGAAGTCAACTACCCAGCAGAGAGCCATTTCGTTCGGGTCGATTAACTGCAAACGCTCGCCCAACCTGACACGTAGACGGAACAGTACATCATTGGTCACTTTCGCGCTATCAGCAACGAACAGGAGCAGGTCGCCGTTTTGCCCTTCGAGACGATTCACAATGGCCTGTACCTCTTCAGCCGCCATAAACTTCGTCAGTGGTGATTTCACCTCGCCAGTTTGCCCAAGCGCAAGCGAGACCAAGCCCTTCGCACCAAGTGTACGAGCAAACTCCGTCAGCTCGTCCACTTCTTTACGCGTGTAACTGCCAGCACCGGGAACGCGAATACCCTTCACGATTCCTTGATTGGCGAGTGCGCTCTTGAAAACGCCAAAGTTTCCTGCGGTCGCTAGATCGGATATCTCGACAAGCGGCAGTTCAAAACGTAGATCGGGATGATCTGTGCCATAACGAGCCATCGCTTGCTCATAGGTGATATGCGGAAAGGGACGTTCTTTAATGGATTTTTGTGTTGTCTTCTCGATCAGGTGGATGAGCAAACCTTCCATCAGAGACATGACATCTTGCTCAGACACAAACGACATTTCCAGATCAAGCTGTGTAAACTCTGGCTGACGGTCCGAGCGCTGGTCCTCATCGCGGAAACAGCGAGCGATCTGGAAGTAGCGATCCATACCACCCACCATCAAAAGCTGTTTAAGCTGTTGTGGCGATTGCGGCAAGGCATAGAACTCGCCCGCATAGAGGCGGCTCGGCACAAGATAGTCACGCGCTCCCTCTGGCGTACTCTTCATAAGAATGGGCGTCTCAATCTCCAGAAACTCACGCTCATCAAGATAATCGCGCATCTCCTTGACCACGCGATGACGTAGAATAATGTTGTCGCGCATGCGTGGACGACGGAGATCGAGATAGCGATATTTTAGACGCAGTGCCTCATCGGGCTGAATGGCATCGCTGTTGATAGGGAAAGGCGTAGTGCGCGAGGCATTCAGTATAAGAATGTTCTGGGCGGCAATCTCGATTGTACCGGTACTCAATTGAGAATTTTCTGTTCCTGGCAAACGATGCACAACGGTTCCTGTCACCTGCACTACATACTCAGAGCGGAGTTCAGAGGCGATGCGATGTGCCTCTGGTGAACGCTCCGGGTCACAAACCACCTGTGTCATGCCGTAGCGATCACGAATGTCCAGGAAAATTAAGCCGCCATGATCGCGGGGCCGGTTGACCCAACCTGCTATAGTCACTTGCTGACCAATAAAATTATCATTTAATTCGCCACAGGTATGTGTACGAAACTGTACCTCAAGACTCACTTGCACAAGCTCCTAACAAAAAATTCTGCATCTTTAATTGACAGGTTTTCGTAGGGACCAGATTTATCGCGTCCGCTGCTCAATTTATTGAGCGAAATCTAAGCCGTATTAGACCTGATCTCGCGTGATAAATCACGCAGCGGACGCGATAAATCTGGTCCCTACGAAAACCATCAAATCAAAGTTTGTGGACTATATCATCTAATTTAACACACGTTGTCTATGGATTAGGGAGTACAGGTAACGGGGGTACCCGTATTGAGAGTAACAAAGTTGCGTGTAGCGGCGTTTTGCTCGTTCTGTACAATAAAGTAAAGAGTTGCGGCTTTGGGATCGACAACAGTTCCCTTAACATTCACGAACAAATTCGGCGATGCATACTGCTGAATAAGTTTCATCGTCATGGATGTACCTGAAGTAGAGTTTGTCCCGTTCGTCGCGTTTTTGACCATTTGCAGGTCTATGATGCGATGATAGGTTGTATCATCCACGATATACAAGTGCGGCAACTCGTTTGTAGCAGTAGCACCTGCGATGAGATATTTTGCACTTGGCACTTGCAGCACTGTTGACTGCTTCGCCGTAGGTGTTGGCACAGCAACGGGAGTCGAGGCTGTAAAGGTGTTCGCGTTGAATGCTAGCGGAGCAGCGAGAGCTGGTTGCACTGTTACAGGTGTTGGTGCCTGTGTTCCACCAGTAAAGGTTAAGCTTTGTACATTGCCATCCTTCGTGAGCAAGAATAACTGCTGGTTAGGAAATGCGGCAATGCTCTCTATCGTATTGGAGATCGAAATTGTCTGACTCGTTTTTGTCTGCTCAAACTTACTATTTTTGTTATCAACGGTGTAATGTAAGATTTTTGCCGAAGTGAGGGAGATGCTGGAGGTCAAGACCACATACACGTCGGTCCCTTGTGTGGTCAGCAACTTGGGTACAAAGCCATTCTTAGTGTCATCTCCGCCAATCGAAACTGAGGCATTTCCTGGCTTTAAGACACCCGTATTGTCATCGGGAGTCAACCACAATATTGTATACGTGGGAGTTGCTGGAGTCGATGCTGATAAACCGGAGAGGGCAAGAAGATGCCCTCCATCGCTGGCAAGAGTTTGGATTTTCGTATTCGCTGGTAACGTGTAGGGATTTTGCAAACTTTCCTGATTGTTCAGTTGGTAAATATTTCCGTCTTCACCCAGCGTGTAAAAGAAGGTTTTGGAACCATTGCCATTCTGAATACTGGCAACACCACTTGCAAGAGTATTCGTACTGCCGTTGTTCACAGCGGTTGTCACTTTATTGGGACAAGCAACAGACATAATCAGCGATTGCGCGTTATAGTTGGTGATGGCTGATTTGGCAGTTGAAGTGAAATCGCCGATGAGCAATCCATTCACCTGTTTGTTCTGTGCATCTGAGAGGCTATTACCCTGCAGAGTGTGCAAAATGGTTTGCGCCTTCGACAGATGCTGTAATGCCAACGTGGGATTATTTTTCGCTATATCCTGCTTGCTTTGCAGAACAAGATTTCGCGCATCGGTATACGATGTATCAAAGTTCACTGGACTGTTCAGATGCTGAAAATAATAAATACCACTTCCCACCAGCGTCACAATGAGCAGAACGAAGAGCACAAGTGACGGATAAAGAAGCCGTCCGCGTCCACGCCGCGTTGTACTACCAATTGCAGCTTGCGGAGCTGTGATGCTTTCAGAAGAGTCAAGTGGACCAGTTGACACACGCAACGGACCGCTAGGCAAATGTCCGTTACCGTTGAGCGTGCCTCCGTTCATCAATTGTGCATCGGTAAGCGTAGTCTGGCTCGTGACATCGCGCCCATTAGCATAGCCATTGAGACGCGCCGATGCTGGATCCCAGCCAACTTCTTGCACATGCACGACAATCGCGGTAATGTTGTCTGGTCCGCCATTTTCATTGGCACGCTCTACAAGGTGATAGACACTCTCTTGCGGAACATACTGATTAACAATCGCACGTAAATCGTCGTCCGTGACAAAACCAGAGAGGCCATCGCTGCATAGCACAAAACTGTCGCCTTCTTCTAATGGCTCGGCGAATATATCGACCTCAACGTCTGCTTGTGTACCAAGACAACGTGTAATTACGTTGCGTTGAGCGTGTGAACGCGCTTGCTCTTCCGTGAGCAAACCGGCACGTACCTGCTCGGCAACCCACGAATGGTCCTGCGAAACCTGTCTTACCTGCCCATGACGCACAAGATAGGTGCGGCTATCGCCGACATTGGCAATGTATGCAACGCCACCACGTAGTACGCCAGCTACACACGTTGTTCCCATGCCGCTACGCAACATGTTCTCCGCCGCTCGCTGGTGAATGAGCGTGTTCGCTCGCTTGATAGAATGAACCAACGAGGCTGCAATATCATCGCTGTCTTCTTGATAATAGGCATAGCTAACGGTATCGACAGCGATTTCACTCGCCACCTCACCGGCTGCGTGCCCTCCCATGCCATCGGCGACGATAAATAAAGCACCTTTCTTCATCATCACCTGTGGGTCTTTTGGTATGACATAGGCCATATTATCTTCGTTATGAGGACGCTTGCGACCAACATCCGTTAACTGTGCGACATCGAGCCTAAGTTGTTTGGACAACGCGCTTCTCTCCCATAATTGTTGAGCATATGCTAGTCAGTTTGCTAAACTTCACGCTATAATAACACTAACTCAAAGATAATTGCAACGTATCGGCTATTACACCCGTTGCCAGTGCTTTTGTCTCTCATTATATAGACATTGCTTGCCACAGAGTATACTCTTTCAATTTCCTACATGCAAGATATTGATACTTGGGTACTAGAAAATAACGACAGAGGGAGTGTTATGTTATCTGACTCTTCTCAACATTTCTTCGCGACGATAGATGAGCAGAGACGCTCTCTCACCGAACGATTAAACGCTACTATAGCACAACTTGCCTCTGTCATTCAACGGCAAGGGAAAGCGGCACTGCCTCACCACCTCTCCTCTCTCCTACGACAAGCATCATTTCACGTCGAAACCTCCGATTCTTTTGTCTATGGAAGGTACATGGCGGCAGGAAATGCACATACCCTACTCCTGTTTAGCGCCTGCCCACCTCAGCAAAATGCTTTTGCTCGTTGGGGAACATTGGCATCACGCCTTACGACATTCGCTTTTTATCAGGAAATTCTGGGAAACCTTCCCGTAAATGTGCTATGGCTGATTGATATAGACGAACGGCAGAATGAGAGCGGTTTTCTACACGAACTAGACGCTCCATTACAAGGAACTCTCTATGATCTGCCAGCCACTGTACCCTTAACTCAGCCCACAGTCGCACTAGGAACAAAAGGGCTACTCAGTGTAGATATGGAGGTAGAAATTCCCTCTATCGCACAATCCGCTGCGAACGGTGCTATTCTCCCTAACGCAGCATGGCGACTGCTGTGGGCATTGCATAGCCTCAAGAATGCTCAGGAGGAGATACTTCTCGAAGG
The DNA here is from genome assembly GCA_964250805.1 of uncultured Ktedonobacteraceae bacterium. Taxonomy (GTDB): domain Bacteria; phylum Chloroflexota; class Ktedonobacteria; order Ktedonobacterales; family Ktedonobacteraceae; genus JBBQVS01. Next base: position 7,958 of record CAXUHG010000135.1, read on the forward strand.
CTTCTACGACGACCTAGTTCCAATGGAAGATGAAGAGGTGGAGTTTCTGCGTACCAACCCCGACGATGAACAAAAGCTCAAGCAACAGCTTCAGACAGAGACTTTCTTATCACAACTGCATGGTTTCCAACGACGTTACGCGTACTATCTACTTCCAGCCTGTACCATTACACATATTCATAGTGGTTTCGATACGGGAGAAGCTCGACATACGTTACCGTCATCTGCACTGGCGTCGCTCGATATATACCTTGTACCAGCACAAGAACCGCACGATATCTACAAAAAATTGCGCCATCATCTTGATACGCACGGCTTCGCGGATGTAAAAACAACTCTGCAAGTAAGTAGAAAGCTCCAACACACTGCTCTACATGAACCCTTTACGAAGCTCATTCTCGAAACCGCCCGTAGTATCTATGGCGGAGGCATCTCCGTATTACCTCTGCTACCCCAACCTACTCTACTTGATCTCTCACAATTAACGGTACCAACGCTCTATACTCAACTTGGCACTCTCCCAGATGCAGGAGGCGAGCAACAGGCGCGGTTTCTGCAAGAGAATATGCAGTTTCTCACATTGGTTATGGAAGGGATGGCAACTAATGGTCGATAGAAAGGGAACAGGGAGACCCTTGCAGTCTCCTTGCCTTGTGATTTGACATGGGGACATGTATAGGACTTATTGATACTGGACGTGTTGAAAACGGACGCTGATGCGTTTAAGCAAGTAGGGATTATAGAGATGGCAGGGAATGTCCGAAGGTTAAACATATTTGTTACTCTCTGAATTTCAGGGACGTTATAGAGCGTTGAGGAGTTGATATGCATATTGGTATTAATGCTCAATTGCTATCATTCAGTCAGAATTATCGCAACGGCGGTGTGAGCCATTATATTCGATACCTTTTAACAGAGATAGCTAGACAACCAAGCGTTCATCACTATACCGTGTTTGTCAATGGACAGGACGTTATTGACTCACTGGGGGCAATCTCTCCACAGATTACGTATGTGCCTGCTTTGTGGTCCGAATCTCGACCGGCGTCACGAGTAGCATGGGAGCAACTGACGCTTCCAGCAGAGATACGCAAGCGCGGCATAGAAGTATTGCATTCGCCTGTTAATGTATTACCCGAATGGGTACCGCAGCAATGCGCGACCGTCGTCACATTGCATGATTTAGCATTTCTGCGCTTTCCAGAGGTATTGACACGTCCGAAGCGTTTATATCATCGCACCTTCACAGTTCGCAGTCTGCAACGTGCTACAATGCTTATTACGGTATCGAATAGTACGCAACGTGACGCGCACGACCTTGTTGGTATACCATATGAACGTATGCAGACCGTTTATCCCTGTATCGACAAGCGTTTTTCGGGCGTGATAACAGAGGAAGAGGCGGCACTATTTCGCAAGCAGCAGGGGTTGGAAGAGGGATTTATTCTTTATTTAGGCACATTAGAGCCGCGTAAAAACATTACGGCAATCATCGACGCCTATGCGCGTTTGCGTCAGCACTATCCTATACAACAAAAATTGGTACTTGCAGGTGGCAAGGGCTGGCTCTATGGTACAATCTTTGAGAAGGTCAAACAGCTTGGGTTGGAAGAGAATGTAGTATTTCCTGGTTTTGTGGCAGAGACTGAGCAAGCATTATGGTATTCTGCGGCCTCTGCGTTTATGTATCCTTCGCTCTATGAAGGTTTTGGTATTCCTGTTGCCGAAGCTCTGGCGTGCGGTGTGCCGGTCGTCACCTCTAACGTATCTAGCTTGCCCGAAGCGGGCATGAATAGCGCGTTGAGCGTAGACCCGAACGATATAGAGGCACTCGCCAAGGCATTGCATCAGGCACTAACAGACCAGCAATTGCGGCAGCGATTTCGCACAGACGCCGCGACCGTTCTACAAAAATTCTCGGCGTCGAGAATGGCGGAACAGACCATCGAAGTATATCAACAGGCAGCGACGTATGCTGACCTACATTCATCTCAGCGTACTGTGTTTGCCCGATAGCATAAGATATGGACTGAATTGTGAACACGAGTAAATTATCTCAAAAAACTGAAATAGGTATCGACACTGAGCGACCAGAAGCCGTAGAACCGATGCCAGGAGCAACAGGCCCAATAACAAAGGCGATATCGCGCCGCCGTTCGCATCGTCATCAGTGGCGCACATTCGAGTACATCGCCATGATTATTTTAGATGCATGGCTTGTTAAGATTGCATTTGATCTCGCGGTGGGGTTCCGCATCTACCTTATTCAAGGCCAAGGCTTTCTGGCAAAATATTTATCACATACGGTGACTATTATCCGTGACAATCTTATCCTCGAAGGCGGCAATCATGGACATGTAGTACATCTTGATCCAAAAGCCTTTATACCGTTAGAGATTGGTATCGTCATAGGCATGATCCTGATTTTCGCAGCACGTGGCCTCTATAAAATTCGCCTCACGGGAACGTGGTTTCAACAAGCGTGGACGATCATAAGTTCCGCGACGGTTGGTCTGGCTTTCCTGATTACCTACTACTTTGTCTTTCAGCCACAAAGCACTCAGCCACAAAACAACTCGCGCTTAATTGTACCTTTTGTATGGGCAACTACAATTGTCGTTCTCTGTCTCGGACGCCTTGTTGTGTCTGTCATGATGGGTTTGCTGTACCGGATTGGGCTGGGCGAGACGCGCCTACTCGTTGTTGGTTCGGGTCGGCTTGGTAAGATGACGATGCAACATATCGCGGCTAATCCCAATCTTGGCTACTCCATTATTGGTTTTCTACACGATATGAGCGAGGAGCCAAACGATTTTGGACGCTTCAAGATGCTGGGCACGCTCGACGACATCGGGCTGGTCATCAAGTCGATGCAGATAGATGAAGTTATCATCGCTCTGCCCTCGTATCTACATGACTACGCCATTAGCACGGTCAAGACGTGCGAACATCTCGGCGCATCCTTCAAACTGATTCCCGACCTGTACGAGATGAATCTTTCACGCATTGACGTGGAGGCATTGGAGGGCATTCCTCTTATCGGCATCAAACAGGTTTCGCTCAACACTGTACAGCGTGCTGTAACGCGTATCGTCGATATCACAGTTGCGAGCCTGATACTTATTCTCGGCTTACCTATATGGCTTTGCATCTCCGCCGCAATTCTCATCAACTCGCGTGGCCCCATTATCTATGCACAAAAGCGTGTTGGCTTGAACGGAAAAGAATTCGACTTCTACAAGTTCCGTTCGATGTATCAGGACGCCGACAAAGTACTGGCTGCTTTGAAGGCAAAGAACGAGGCACAGGGACCGTTGTTCAAAATGAGAGATGATCCGCGCCGTACACCTGTTGGACGTTTCCTGCGTCGCACCAGCCTCGACGAATTTCCGCAGCTTATCAGCGTGATTACTGGCGAGATGAGCCTTGTCGGGCCACGTCCACCACTGCCACGCGAGGTCGCGCAATACGAAGAGTGGCAAAAGGGACGGTTAGCGATCAAACCAGGGCTTACCGGTTTGTGGCAGGTGCGCGGACGAAGCGACCTGAGCTTCGACGAAGGCGTACTGATGGACCTGTACTACATCGAGAATTGGTCGTTGCGCCTGTACTTCCAGATACTGCTGCGTACCATTCCGGCGGTATTATTAAGGCGAGGAGCGTACTAATTTCATGAAGGTTGCATTAGTTCACGATTATCTCAATCAAATGGGCGGCGCGGAACGCGTCGTCATGGCGTTTCATGAGATGTTTCCCGACGCTCCCATCTATACGTCTATCTATGACCCACAGCGCGTAGACCCTGCGTTTCAGAGAATGGATATTCGCACCTCGTTTATGCAGAAGTTGCCAATGGTGACAAAGCATCACCAGCCATACCTGCCTTTTTATCCCTTTGCGATGGAGAGCTTAGACCTGCGTGGCTATGATCTTGTGCTGAGTAGTTCAAGTGCCTTCGGTAAAGGTGTGATTACTCGGCCTGAGACGCTGCATGTCTGCTACTGCCATACACCTATGCGCTGGTGCTGGAATTATGACGAGTATGTGGAGCGCGAACAGTTGGGCGGTGTGGCTCGCAAGGTTTTACCATTTTTGATTACTGGCCTACGCATCTGGGATCAGACGAGTGCGATGCGCGTCGATGCCTTTATCGCTAACTCGCCTGTTGTCGCGGAACGTATTCAAAAATACTACCGACGCGATGCTGTTGTCATTCCGCCGCCCGTAGAGGCAAGCCGCTTTCCCTTCGATCCAACTGTACAGCCAGAGGATTATTTTCTCACGCTTAGCCGATTAATCCCATATAAGCGCGTAGACCTTGCCATCGAAGCATGTAATCGACTACACTTACCTCTGGTCGTTATCGGGGGTGGACGCGATCTAGAACGTCTTCAACAGCTCGCCGGACCTACAATCCGTTTTATGGGACGGCTCTCCGATGAAGAGGTGCTACATTATTTCGCACATTGTCGTGCGTTTCTCTCACTGAACGAAGAGGACTTTGGCATCACGCCGCTAGAGGCACAGGCTTGTGGGAGGCCAGTGATTGCCTACGGCGCAGGTGGCGCACTCACGTCTGTCGTCGATGGCGTGACGGGCACATTCTTTACCGAACAAACGGTCGATAGCCTGACAGCGACACTCGCTGCATTCGACGAACATGCATATGATTCTCATGTTATTCATAACCATGCGCTTGAATTTGACCTGCCACGCTTCAAAAGGCGTATATTGCAATTTATAGAAGCGAAATTGAGCGAACGAACAACAGATGCGCGTCGTATATCGACGAGCGATACTACACGCTAATGCTATTTTTACCCAATTAGAAGGGGTGTCTACCGTGGAACTACGGGCATACTGGTCAATTATACTACGACGCATCTGGGTTATTGCCCTTGTCGTCGTTATCGTCTCTTTATATTCTGGCTACCAATACTATAAAATTCGTAAGACGCCAGGAGCATTGCACGCCTATCAATCGAACGTGACACTACTCATTGGACTACAAGCATCAACAAACGTTACCGATCACAGCAACTATTCCGATTATGTCTCCGTCTCCGAGTCAATCGCGGACGGCTTTACCAACGGCCCTACACTTACCTCGCTGCAGTTCGATGGGCAAGTATACAATCAAGTGAACGCGGATATGTCGCAGATTTTACGGAAGTTCGGGACAAATCCAGACCTCGGCGACCTGACGAATTCAGGAGTAGCGGTAGGTGCTATAGGTGGCTCAGTTACAGCAAGCCGCGCTCATAGTCTTGTCACCATTGCCGTCTCCTGGAATACGCCTGCTGGCGCATGGGCTATTGCAAACGCCATTGGAGAAGTAACTGCCGAACATATTAACGACTACACGGACTACGTGATTACGAATCCATCAACACGCTCAGCAGTCACAACTGCTGATAGACCTGCCGTCGCCGCAAGAGTTGTTCTACCTGCTACCGACGCCGCAACTATTCCTGGCTCACAGGCGAATAAACCAACTCTCTTGTTGGTACTTGTACTGGTTGCGCTGATTATCGGTATCGCGCTGGCGTTTCTTATCGAATATCTGGATGATCGTATTCGTAAATCGGATGATGTTGTACAACTGCTACAGCTTCCTATCTATGGTGAAGTGCCACGCACTCCTGCAGCTGGAAATTCCAAGCCACGTAGCGCAGCATAACAGATATATTCCTAATACGATGAACTATGAGGAGCTTTCTTGTGAGTATTCCACCACAGGAGCAGATGACACTGCTTACTGACTATGATACAGAATCGGCATATAGCGTAGCATTTCAGAAGTTATACGCCAATATTAGTTTTACCTGGGACCGCGAACAGACGAAGCAACACACAATGTTACTTGCAACTCCAACGCCTTATGTTGGACAAGAGACCGTAGCCGCGAATGTGGCTATCGTCGCAGCCCAGAGCGGCACACCAACGATTATGGTAGATGCGAACCTGCACCGACCAACACTAGAGCAACGCTTTGGTGTGGGTAAGCATGCAGGACTAAGCGATCTCTTGACACAAAAAACGCCTCCGTCAATCGCGGAGACGCTTTGCGACACATTCGTACCCAACCTTCGCCTCTTACCCGCTGGTACCGCCTCGTTGCAAGAAATCAGCTTGCTGTACTCGAAACGCTTGCATACCGTCGTCGATGCTCTGCGTACATTCCTCGCCCAGACCGAGCGCGAACCAGGAATCGTAATCTTTCATAGTCCGGCTGTGCTTGCCAGTACGGAGGCAGCACTGATTAGCGATACGGTCGATCAAACGCTGCTGACGCTCGTTGCTGGTCGTACAACACGCCGACAGGCAAAGAAGGCGCAAGAACAGTTACAACACACACATGGCACGCTGATTGGCGTTGTAATGCTCGATGTGTAGGGTTTGGATAGAGAGGAGCCACACAGCATGGATGGCAGACCAAGGCGCGACGATGAGCCAGAGGAAGAGTTTTATAGCAAACGGTTAGCCGCGTTAAACAACCTTAATGGTACAGGCAAGCAACGTAGTGTAACACCGCCACAGCGTCCTCGTGGCATGACACGTGTCGAACAAGCACCACCTGAGCCACGCGTTGCTCGTCCCAAACGCGAAGCACCAAAGAAGCCGGGGCGCGGATTGCTTATCTTTATTGGCGTTCTACTCGCCTGTACCGTTCTTGCTTGCATCTTTGGCTCGCTCGCTGGCTCGAATTTCCTGGCTGGCATCGGCGCAAGTTCAGGTGCGGCAACAACTACAAACGATTTTCTACAGTCTCTTGTCAAACGCGATTACGAGAGCGCATACAAAGACCTCGGCGGAGCCATCACGACGCCACTCACTCTTGAAGCATTCGAGCAGCAAGCACAACACGATGACGTATGCTACGGCGCAATGAAAAACTACACCGAGGTACCCAATAGCGCAGTAACGCAGGGAAATACTCAAAGCTACACTTATTCGATGACAAGGGAAAAGGTGCCTTCATACCAGTTACGGCTCACGCTCCAACAAGACTTGGAGGCATCTAACATCTGGAAAGTAACTAGTTATGGTGGTGATTTAGGACCGTCTGGACCATGTAAATAGAATGTTACCTCGTAAGGGACATAATTCATTATGCTCTGGGACCGCA
>CAXUHG010000136.1:0-6556 GCA_964250805.1 uncultured Ktedonobacteraceae bacterium
TTCTCTTAATTTGAAATAACAAAAAACACCCGCGGCCCTCAATGGGCGGCCCCCATTGCAGGCACCTGCTATTTTTCTCTCTTGACTAGTCTCTTCTGGGGTTGCGGCGACGATAGTCCGGTGCGCCGTCCATGATGACGCTGTTGACGAGACTTACATCGCTCAGGCGTGAAAGTACGCGGTCGTCAATACTGCTGAGGCCGCTTTTGTTTGCAGTGATGACGGTGGGGTATTGGGAGTTGTAGCGGTAATTCAGCAATTGAAATAGCTTCTCACTCGCCCACGGAGAGCTTTGGTGCGCCCCTAAATCATCCAGAACGAGCAATTCGGCTTCGCGCATCTTGGCAAAAAGCTGGTCATAGCCCTCTGGTGCCGTTGGTGCAAATGCTGCACGCAGATGTGCCAATAAATCAGGGACGACGGCGAAGAGAACCATCGAGCCGCTATCCAGGCATTGATTTGCGATGGCGGCGGCGAGATGTGTCTTGCCGCAACCATTGGGTCCAACGAGTAAGAGCCAGCCGTAAGGGTCATGAGCGTAGTCTTGCGCGACCTCGAACGCCTCTTGTACGGAGGGATGCATACCAGGGGTGCGCGTGCTGAAGTTAGCGAGGCTCTTTGCGCGGAAGGCACCGAGGTCGGAGAGTTCCAGCAGTTGCTGACGACGCTTCTCTTTCTTTTCGGCCTCCTTACATTCGCATGCGATAGGCTTACCAAAGTTGGGATGACCAAAGGGCACGTTTGCTCGTAAGTAGCCTGCGCCCTTGCAACGGGGACAGACACTTTTTGCGGGTGCGAGTGGCGCAACCTGCGGCAATTGCGCGGGTGCGTAAGCCATCACTGCCTGTTCGCGTACTTGTGCCTTTGGCTGTGACACAATCTGGCGCAAAGGTCGTTGCTGCATTTGTGTCTGCCCGTTTCGTCCCATTGGAGCAACAACGCGTGGGTCGAGTGGCTGTGTAGAGCGATGCTGATGAATCTCTTGTACGCGTGTCTGCGGAACAGGAGGCTGTGCGTTTGGTACGTCACGGAACGAACGCGTTGCATACGACTGAGGCTCAGGTGTAGACGGGCGCGACAATTCGCGTGTCACCAATGGATGATACACCTGCTCGTAATCATTGTTTGCATGAGAAGTAACACGGCCTCTAGGAGGCTGTCTTGGTTCGACTGGAGTTGGAGGTTGCTGAAGAACGACTTCGTTCTCACCCTCTTCCCAATCGCCATACTGCATGCCTGCTTCATCGTCTTCGTCGTCTTCCCAATCCTCTATCACGTCGGCCTGTACAATGGGTGAAATAGCGTATTCGTCGGCATGATGGTAGCTATGCATGGGTCGAGTTTGCATGGGATGTACGACCGGTGCTTGCTGCACGGATGGTCGCTCTGAACGTTGTGGCTGATAGGTAGTTGGTCGAGGAGTTACCATACGCTCTGGCGAGTTGGCTGGCTGTGGCGGGCGTGTTGTCTTAGGGCGCGTCGCAGGTGGCGTGCCATACGGATTTGCCTCGTAATTCGTCGGCTCTTGCTGGATACGAGTTGGCTGAGATGTATAGAGACGTTGCTGACCCAGACGGGCGTTCTGCTCACGCAATGGTGGATGTGTTCCTTGTGGTGCTGATCGTTGTCCCTGTTGATTATGCGTAGACGACCGTTGTTCGGAATATTGCTGGCGTCTCTGCGCCGCCCTGCCCATGATATCATTCAGGCGTTCCATGCTTGCCGACCTTCCGTTTCCCAACGCCGTAATATGGCGCGGATATAACTCCATTTTCGCTTGTTCTGTTGCACCGCCTCGCGGAATGCTGCCTCGATCCATTCAGCAGGATAATGGTCTGCTGCATCTTTCAGTTCTTCCGCGATTAAAGGAGAGAGTAAACTGATATTTTGCTCATATAATACAAAAATATTAGGGCGTTCTATTTGAACCTGTACATTTTGTGTTTGTCTGCTCATATGCTCTGAAATGTTACTACCAGTATACGCCTTTTCGATAGATTGTTCTATAGTTTGCGCGTTTTCCTGACTATCCTCCTGTTCTTGTTGCGGTTGCTCCTCAACCGAGTTGAGCAGACGCACGGGAATCATTTCGCCGCCCTGTAACTCTGCCACCACTTTGCGACTGCGTGGCGTATTGAAAAAGTACCAGGTAATCGTTTCGGCTCCGTCTCTACCCTCGCTCATCAATTTCAGGTGGATACGTAGCACGGTGCCACGCGCCACCGCTTGCTCTAGTCCCTGACGGAGCCGCTCTTCGGCTGGTCGTGGGTCGCCACGTCTTCTCAGGCCGCGTAACAGCGTCGCATCGGAGAGCAGTTCGCGGTCACTGGTACAGCGCGGGTTGCCCTGTTTTTGTGCCAGTAGCCAGAACAGGTGTAGCGTCACTTTCAGTTCGGCACTATCCTCGATCTCCGGTAGTACCTGTGTGAAAAATACCTCCGGTATCGGCACAAACGGATTTTTGCCCGATGGAAAGCCTGTGAACGATGCTGTTTCGTCATGAATATTATTTCTACTATGCATATGAATTCACCCCCGTTATTCTGTTGGTGGTGAGACTTCCAGATCGCGGAAGCGCGTCTGGCTGGCCTGAAAGAAGAGACTGACCTCGCCAACGGGTCCATTGCGATGCTTGGCGATAATGATGTCGGCGATATTCTTGCGCTCCGACTCCGGGTTATACACGTCATCTCTATAAATGAACATAACGATGTCAGAATCCTGCTCTATCGAATTATGTAAAGTAATATCGTTAGCGACAAAGTTATGAAATTCATTTACTGTTAGGTCGTACACGTTTTCTTCGCCGTTAGGCTCTACAGATGTTATTGCATCCCAATACACATCGCTTTGTGCAAGTGTTGCGAGTTGCTCACTTGAAACAACTTGTGCAAGTTTTAAGGCACGTTCTCGACTCAAGTTCTGTTTATAAAGACCTGTACCGCAATAGGCGTTGCCTAAGCCTTCTTGCATCTTTCTCGTCGTTACTCCCGCAACCTGCATGGCTGGTATTGCTATTCGCTCGTCCTTTGTAAGCTCATCGAGCCGTTTCCATCCGTGTATTGTCAAGAACTTGTGATTTGCCGTTGCACGAATGGTACGTCCTAGACGCGTCTTCATTTTATATACTGGCTTGATTCCGGTGGCGAAGGCGTTTGTTACTTGTTGCGGTTCGAGTTGCCATGTTGCTTCGTTGAGTGCCAGGACACGAAATCCACTCTTTCCCACTAACTGCTCAATTGGTCGATAAATGCCTTCATCCGGGAGGTAAACGAGCGAGTCGCCAGTGATGCATCCACTTTCTCTAAGGTCTGAGAGCTGTGGAATCTTGGACGACCTACTCTCAACCGCACGCGACAACTGCGCTAGTGCCAGCACTGGCACGTTAATCTCACGCGCAAGCCCTTTGAGGTTGCGGCTAATCTCGGAGATTTCTTGCTCACGGTTCTTGTTACGCGCTCCACCAGCCGTTGACTGCATAAGTTGTAGGTAGTCAACGATAATTAGGTCAACGCCGTGTTCCGCTTGCAAGCGACGGGCTTTGCTACGCATCTCCATCGTGGAGATGCCTGCCGTGTCGTCGATCCAGATGCTTGCCTCCGAGAGTGTACCCATCGCGTAGATGATGCGCTCCCACTCGTCGTCCTCGATCCAGCCTGTACGCAAGCGTTGCTGGTCGATACCTGCATCCATTGATAGGAGGCGTTGCACCAACTGCTCTTTGCTCATCTCAAGGCTGAATACCGCGATAGATTGTTTGTGTTTGATGGCGGAGTTGTGAGCAAGCGATAGAGCCAGTGATGTGTTATGGACAAATACATCTTGCGCTACAAAGTTCGCACCGTCAGGAACGGTTAGATCATAAACTTGATGCTCACCAATAGGCTCGATAGCTGTAATCTCATCCCAATAGATATCAGGGCTGGCAACAAAGCGTAACGTAGGGCTATCTAATGCATCCGCAAAAGCTGAAAGACGATTACGCGAAATGCTTTGATTGGTATGAGCATGATATCCTGCATACTTGCCCTGCTTAGTCGTTTGTCCACTTACATAGGCAAGACGAGAGAGTGACAGTCCCTGATTTTTAGCGTCGGCGCGTATAATCTGCCATACATCTCTAGGAGCGTGTCCATAATTGCCGCCTCTGGATGTGATCGCATGCTCATACTCTGCAAAACGTGTTGTCTTTTCACCAATCCAACCAATTTCACGCTGATATTTTTGAACGCTTTCAGGCGAAGTGATTTCGACACGCCATGCATTCTCTCCTTTACGACAGAATTTAGAGACAATGCCAAAACGCGTAAAGGCATGGTTCACGTCTGACGCCAATTGTTGGGATGCGACGGTAAATTCTATGATTGGCACGCCTTTGAACGAATAAATACAACCATCACAACTCATAAGCACGCGTAAGAACTCAGCGAGATAACGCTTACTCCATGTCCATATACACGAGGGGAAAAACTTATCTTTTGCGAGTTTGCCCATTAACCCCAATTCACGTAGCCATTGCGTGACAGGATTTTTTGGTAAGATTGCTATACCTTTTTGTGTGTATACCTTTTTTTGCTGTGCAACGGTATATGTAATGCGCTCCTGTCGAATACTGCATTCAGGAAAGTACGTTGAAATGATTTGCTTAAAGTCATCGACTATAATAGGGTCTGTGTTGGTAAATGCAGGTGAGTTTCCTGTAAGTCCACCTTCCGCTATAAAGTATGCTAGCAACCGTACCTTTTCTGATGGAGTACTTTCATTCGTACCAAAGACAGGGACAGAAGTAGGAACGCCAATACGTTGTCCAACGCTCAGGTCGTGTAGTGGCTTCCAGCCTTGCACAGTGAGAAAGGGATGGTGCCCTGTGACTTCGACCATTCTGCCCAAACGTGTTTGTACACGATAGCAGGGTTGTACGCCGCTATCTACCCAGTGTGATATTTCAGACGAGCGTATTTTCCCCTCTTCGGAAATATTTAGCACCTGCGGTATTTGCCGCTTGACGTATTCCTCGATTGTAACACGTTCTCCTGTTTGTGGATTGTCTATCAAAGTTTTATAAATAACACACTTCCCCATAGCCGGGCGTGCAGCTAAAATAATCAAATCGGAACGTTGTAACCCTCCTGTGAGGCGGTCGAGGTCGGCGAAGCCTGTGGGGACGCCGACGATGCTACCACGCCGCTCGTGTAGCTGATCGAGCTTGGACATGTATTCTGTGAGGATGTCGCGCAAGGGCGAGAAGTCGGCGTGGGCGTGACGCTGGCTGATATTGAAAATAAGTTGCTCGGCCTTTTCGAGGGCGACATCGGCGTCGCTCTCCTGATAGGCGGTGGCGGCGATTTCTCCGGCGGCATGAATCAGGCGGCGCAGAATGGCGGTGCGCTCGACGATGCGTCCGTAGTACTCGGCATTGCCGCTGGTTGGGACTTGGTTGATGAGCGAGGTGACATAGCTGGGACCGCCCACGTCCTCTAGTTTGCCGCGTCCCTCTAGCTCGTCACAGATCGTGATGAAGTCGGCTGGCTGCTGCTGCTCATAGAGTTGAATGATGACCTCATAGATGGTGCGGTGCGCGTCGCGGTAAAAATCTTCGGCATGAAGAAAGTCCGCGACCTGCACAATCGCCTCCGGGTCGATAATGATACTGCCGAGGACGCCGCTCTCGGCCTCTATATTTTGCGGTAACAGCTTTTCCACTTTGTAGGTTCTCCATCTACGAGTACATGTTCTACTAATTTATAGTACGTTGTTTGCTTGCTTTTTTAGATATATATTGGTTATTGCGACAGGGAACGGAGGGTGCGATGAATCGGACCCCTCCGCTCGTCCGAGGGCGTGATAAATCAGGCCCCTACACGAATCGTGAGCGTTATGAATAACGGCTCCTTTGTTGCATATTACGTAATGGTTTTCGTAGGGACCAGATGTATCGCGTCCGTCGTGCGATTTATCGCGCGAGATCATATCAGAGACGCTTTTCATACATTGTTCGTAAGAATCTCGCTCAATGAATTGAGCACACGGACGCGATACATCTGGTCCCTACGAAAACTGTGATATTACAGTCGGGTTTAGAGAATAATCAACTGGATACGCGAGAACTGAGCATGCTCTTTGACGTGCATTATAACACGTTAGTTGGCACATACGTTCGATTTCAGGGTAGAAGATTCTACGGTCTCGGTTGGTGTGTTTGCTCTCCGCTCTTGTGTGTTCCCAAAGTGTAGACTAAAAAGGCGATTAAATCAACCATCCCCTCTTTTCTGGTAATGTGGAAAAGTGGATATCTTTTTGGATGTGTTGAGCGTAAATGGCTGAGTTGGAGCGAAAAAATCCGAGTTTTCCCCCACTTATCCACCGCGATAGGCGACTTATCCACCGTTATCCACAAAGTTATCCACGTAGTTATCCACGAAAATTGGTCATGTAGGAGGGAAAAGTGGGCTATTTGATAATAAACATATGTTGGAGAGTGGGGGGGGCAAAAACACGCGGGTTTTTTGTGGGGGGAAAAAAAGATTTTTTTTTTTTTTTTTTTTTTTTTTTTTTT
>CAXUHG010000136.1:6566-14973 GCA_964250805.1 uncultured Ktedonobacteraceae bacterium
ATCTTAGTTTATGTATTGGTATGCGGGGAGGGTGAGGAACTCGACGAACTGGTCGTCGAGGATGATTTTGTCGATTAGTTCTGAGGCTAGCTGGAATTTGCGCTGAGCGTATTGCTGCTCACCGAGCGATGTCTGAAGCTTGTTCAGTTCTTCCGCTAGCAGTGAGTGGAAGAGTTCGGGCGTGACTCTGCGCCCATCGTCGAGGATGCCTTTGGGATGGTGCAGCCATTGCCAGATTTGTGAACGCGCGATCTCGGTGGTTGCGGCGTCTTCCATCAAGTTGAAGATTGGTACACAGCCGTTGCCATTGAGCCACGATTCCATGTATTGCAGGCTTACGCTAATGTTGTTACGTAGACCAGCCTCGGTAATCGTGCCCTCTGGTAGAGCGATGAGGTCGGCGGCGGTGACATGTACGTCTTCGCGTTTGCGGTAAATCTGGTTGGGCGTCTTCATTACTGCATCGAACTCTTCCATTGCGATTGCGACCAGGCCAGGATGAGCGACCCATGTGCCATCGTGTCCGTCAGTAGCCTCGCGGTGCTTGTCGGCACGCACACGCGCCAGAGCCTCTTCGTTGGCTTGAGGATCGTTCTTGATTGGTATTTGCGCTGCCATGCCGCCCATTGCATGAATATTGCGTTTGTGGCAGGTCTGGATGAGCAGCAGCGAATAGGAGCGCATGAAGTGCGTCGTCATCGTGACCTGTGCGCGGTCAGGCAGGATGTAGTCGGGGATGTTGTGGAATTTTTTGATGGCACTGAAAATGTAGTCCCAGCGTCCACAGTTGAGGCCAGCCGAGTGATCGCGTAGCTCATAGAGTATCTCGTCCATCTCGAAGGTTGCTAGAATCGTCTCGATCAGCACCGTTGCGCGAATCGTGCCGTTGGGGATGCCGAGTTCTTTTTGCGCCAGCACGAAGATGTCATTCCATAGCCGTGCTTCAAGATGGCTCTCTAGCTTGGGTAGATAGAAGTAGGGGCCGCTACCCTTTGTCTTCAAGCGATTCGCGTTGTGGAAGAGGTAGAGGCCGAAGTCGAAGATGCCGCCGGAGATTGGCTTGCCGTCGATTTGCACATGCTTCTCATTAAGGTGCCAGCCACGCGGACGTACCAGCAGCGTCGCAATCTTGTCGTTGAGCTTGTAGCCCTTGCCCTCTGGACTTGTGAAGGTGATCGTGCCCTCTATGGCGTCGCGCAGATTAATTTGTCCCTGGATCGTGGCGTCCCAAGTCGGCGAGTGCGAGTCCTCGAAGTCTGCCATGAACATTTTCGCGCCTGAATTGAGGGCGTTGATCACCATCTTGCGCTCGACGGGGCCGGTAATCTCGACGCGGCGATCCTGTAAGTCCGCTGGAATGGGAGCAACTGTCCATGTACCCTGGCGAATATGAGCGGTTTCGGGCAGAAAACCGGGTTTCTTGCCTGCGTCAAGTTCGGCCTGTCTCTGCTCGCGCTTCGCCAGCAATTCCTCGCGGCGTCCCTCGAAGGCACGTGCAAGCGTCGCCACGAAGCTCATCGCCTCCGGCGTCAATATCTGCGCGAACTCTGGCGTTATTGGCGCGTTAATCTCGATTCCCTGTGCGTATTGGGTGGGGGTTGTCATATGGTTTTCCTCTCGACATTGAAAAAGGTGTTTGTCTTTTATGTTAGCATGTATTATCGCATATGTAGGGACCGATTTATCGCGTCTATAAGCGCGGTTTACCGCGCGAGTCCTATTTGTATCGCATTGGTGATAGCAAGACTGGCGCGGTAAACCGTGCTTGAGGACGCGATAAATCGGTCCCTACCGTTTAATGGAACTGTTCCATTTCGGTTGAGCCAGCGAGGGCGGTGGTGGACGATGTGCCGCTGGCGATGGCCTGCGCCACTTCGTCGAAGTAGCCGGTGCCGACTTCGCGCTGGTGCTTGGTGGCGGTGTAGCCTTCGCTTTCGCGTGCGAACTCGGCCTGTTGTAGTTGCGAGTAGGCCGCCATACCACGAGCTTTGTAGCCGAGGGCGAGGTCGAACATGCTGTAGTTCAAGGCGTGGAAACCTGCCAGCGTGATGAATTGGAAGGCGTAGCCCATTTTGCCGAGTTGCTGCTGGAAGGTGGCGATGGTCTGCTCGTCGAGCTTTTTGCGCCAGTTGAACGAGGGCGAGCAGTTGTAGGCGAGCAGTTTGCCAGGGAATTGTGCATGTACCTCGTCGGCGAAGCGTTGCGCCTCTTGCAGATTTGGCTCTGATGTCTCGCACCAGATCAGGTCGCAATAGGGGGCGTAAGAGATGCCGCGTGCGATAGCCGCCTCGATACCCTGTTGTGTTCTAAAGAAGCCTTCGGGTGTGCGCTCGCCCGTCAAGAATTTTTGATCGACGGGATCGATGTCGCTGGTGATGAGATTGGCACCGTTGGCGTCTGTGCGTGCCACAACAAGCGTCGGTACACCCATTACGTCAGCGGCGAGACGTGCCGCTACAAGATGCTTGATGGCGGATTGGGTCGGGATGAGAACTTTGCCGCCCATGTGTCCGCACTTTTTCTCAGATGAAAGCTGATCCTCGAAGTGAACGCCCGCCGCGCCAGCCTCGATCATGGCCTTCATCATCTCGAAGACGTTGAGGGGACCACCAAAGCCAGCTTCGGCGTCGGCGACAATCGGTGCGAACCAGTATGTATCTCCTTTGCCCTCGGACGTTTGAATCTGGTCGGCGCGTTGCAATGCTTGATTGATACGTTTAACCACGCTTGGCACGCTATTGGCGGGATATAGGCTCTGGTCGGGATACATCTGCCCCGCAAGGTTCGCATCAGCCGCGACCTGCCAGCCACTCAGATAAATTGCCTGCAAACCGGCCTTGACCTGTTGCACCGCCTGATTGCCCGTCAAGGCACCGAGGGCTGCTACATATGGTTCGCTATGCAGCAGGTCCCACAAGCGTTCCGCGCCCAGACTTGCCAGCGTATACTCGATCTGCACGGAGCCACGTAAGCGGTACACATCCTCCGCCGTATAGGGACGTTTGACACCACGCCAGCGTGAATCGGTCTCCCACTGCGTTGTAAGTTCGGTAGTAAAATGTTGACCGTTCGTCATGTTGTGCGTTCCTTTCTGCTATTCTAGCAATGCATACATAAAGCCAGACTGATATCTCGTTGGGGAATTTTCCGCATCCACCATTCTCTGTAGCAAGGATAACATAGGAATACGCCTAAAAGCTATGTTTATTGTTAAGAGGATGTGAATGTGAGCATAAGCGGAGGGTTATATATTGTGTTCTGTAGGGACAAATTTATCACGTCCTTGTATCAATAGACAATATTGGCAAGATTTGACTGGCTCGACTGTCCCGTATGTGGTACGTGTGTCTCGCTTATCGAACAAGAGGAACCGCTTACTAAAGCACCATCATCGGATGTTCAGAAAATGGACCAAATGGCGGATACGCAACGCGATATTCAGGCGAACAAAACGTCTGTGGAAGGGAAGAAGGAAGTGCAAGACTTTAAGGCATGCGCCTAACAACAATAGCTGTTAGGCACATGCCTTTCTCTACTGATTTATTTTTTGTACTGGCATCGAATAGATGTTGTCGTAATGTACTATTCAAACATCTGTTTTTTGCTACTACTTAAAGTCCAGCTTCTTCGCTGATTACAGGGCAGTTGACGACGATGCCTGCAGGTCCAAATGCCTGTCCTCCGAAGCTCGTCACCTGACCTTGCTGACCCAGCATACTCACCGTATCGAAGTCTTTCTGACGCAGATTTTGACCAGCGTCAATGGCTTGTTGAGTCCATGTCGTCAAATAGACATCCCAGAGTGGACTGTAATCGGCCTCGTGGGGAATCTTTTGAATGACGTTCAGAGGGTCGTTGTTGTCAAGAATAGCCGAACTCAAGCCCTGACGCTGTGGATTGTCTGCACCTGTCTGACCATTGGTAAAGGCAATGATACCGGCACGCGCGGATTGAAAACCAACGTCACCAGGGGTTGGGGCTGTATTCAACGCGGGTGCATATGTTACATCTTCAAGGGCAGCAGTTGTCACATCGGAAGCTTCAAACGAGACATAATGCACGGCGTGATTATTGTAGAAGCCGTTTGTCTCACGGTAAACAACGGTATTGTTCGTCGTGTCGATACTCACAACCTTATCGGCTTGACCAGACGCGTTAGCAATCTGTGGTGCATTAATCACAGTACCATCCGGTAGTTCGAGTAGTGGGCTATAACCGTCCTCACCAGTCGCGGCAGGTGTGGCAGCGGCAGGTGGGAAGCCGGTCGCGCCAGGCTGAACAACACGCGTTCCACCAAAGTTGACGGTTGCAGGAATGCTAAGCTGACCGTCGATAGAACCAGTTACTTGTTGTACCGCCGCTGTCCCTTTCGCATTCGCAAGCTTCGCTGCTGTGTTGACTCCCAACTGGGTTGCAAGACCGGCGTTAGAGGCTTCCGTGATGACATAATAGACAGTCTGTCCGTGACTAACCGCTTTATGCAATGGCAACGTCACCTGAGAGAAGTCAGCGTTCTCTTTCGCGCTTGACACAAAAACGGTATGGTTCTGGTCCTGAGCATGAGTGTTTTTCGCGAATGCGGGTGCTATACTCAAGACGCAGATTGTGGAGAGGATCAGACCTGCTCCGATAGCTTTCACGTGTTTGAAACGATTCATCATAAACGAATCTCTTTCCTTACTACAGAATACTTTTCCTCAAGAATGTACAGACGTACACATTTCTTGCAAAGAACAAGACAGGCGTGGATGCAAGGCATCCAGATTCGAACCTCATTCCTAGCTGAGTCGAGCAACGTTTCATAACGCATAAAACACAGTTAGTTGACTAACTGAAACGAATACATATAACATTCGTCCTGCATTGAACGACTTCTGAAAATTTTCGTGTTTCCTGAGGAAAGGTCAATAATATTGTGATGAAAGAACCTTTTCGATCATCTATATCCTAACACGCCTGAATGTTTACTTTTTTTCAGGTCATTCCTCAGCGTCTATTTTGTGTGCCTTATGCCTGTAGCGTAGGAGCATGTATTCATAGCTAATCCGATGTGCAAGCATTTCTTGCCAAAGAAAAGACTCATGAGATATCCTTTGGCCTTGGGGTGATCACTCAAGTCGAACTGGCGGCTGCCCATGTGCATGAGGGTGAGGTTGATTACGACTTGACGAAATGCGTATCAGGCTTGCTCTTGGGAGATCGCAATTACTGGTTGCCTATTCTGACGAAACACAACACACCTTTTAAATGGCTCCCGAAATTATCTTTCAGATTCCATCATATACACATATGCTGTATAATACAGCCACGATTCTTATTTTCTGCATGTAGCTAGAGGTGGGTACATTTTGTCGCAGTTTACACAACTTACTCTGTCGGGTGAAACTCATTCCAATCAGCGGCTGTTTTCGGACTATTATCTTGACCATATTTTGCCGACGCAGTGGGCGAGTTTGCATGCGGAGGCGACGGTTGTTATGCAGCAGTTGCAACAGCTTTTCGCTACGTTTACGCCCAATCCCAATAATGAGGCGCAGACGGAGGATGATTGGATTAAGCCCGTGTTGCAGGCTCTAGGGCATATCTTTGAGGTGCAGGTTCCTTTGAAAGTGCCGGATAGCGTGCAGGAGCCAGACTATATTTTTTATCAGAATGAACAGGCTCGCATTGCAAACAAGGGAAGAATTGCGACTGAGGAGAATCTCAAACAGGGAGCTTATGCTGTAGGGGATGCGAAGCGGTGGGAGCGTTCGCTGGATAAGGCGGCTAGAGGGGGCGATGCCTTTAATAACAAGAATCCATCGTATCAGATTTTCTTCTACATGCTGCATAGCGGCTTGCCCTGGGGTATCTTGACAAATGGGCGACATTGGCGGCTTTACAATGAGCAGACGGCGCATAAGCTAGAGGTTTTTTATGAGGTTGATCTGCCCGCTCTGCTGGCGAAAGGCGAGGTAGAGTCGTTCCTGTATTTTTACACCTTTTTTCGTCGCGCCGCCTTCGATGAGCAAGGGCTGTTGTCGTTGCACCAGATATTGAACGCTAGCACCGACTACGCGCAGAATGTGAGCGAGAGCTTACGCCAACAGGTCTACGATGCCTTGCGTTATGTGGCGCAGGGATTTCTCGACTATCCTGGGAATGCTCTACCCGCGACGCCCGAAACATACAAAGCAATTTATGACAACTCGCTGATTCTGCTGTATCGTCTGCTGTTCATCTTCTATGCGGAGGCACGCGACCTTCTGCCGTTGGAGGATAACCCTAGCTATCGCAGGAAATATAGTCTCTATGCCATCAAGCAGAACGTCAAAAACGAGGTGAGTGAGGACCTGTTGATTCCTTACTCCGGCATGTATTGGACGCGGCTGAAAGACCTGTTTCGTGCTATTGATAAGGGGTCGTCACCTCTGAGTGTGACCACGTTTAACGGCGGTCTCTTCGATCCGACAAAGCACGAGTTCCTGGAACGCTACACCGTCGGCGATGGAAGCTTAGTGCGTGCTATCGACAAGCTGGCACGCGTCAATGGGCAGTACGTGGATTACCGCGACCTTGCGGAGCGGCATCTCGGCACGATCTACGAGGGCTTGCTCGAATACACGCTACAGGTCGCGTCTGAACCGATGGTGGAGTTACGCGGTAGCAGTAAAATTGTGCTAGCTGAGGGTGTGGCGAAACGCGATATTGTGGCGACGTTTCGCGCTGGTGAAGCTTATCTCGTCACCGACAGTGGTGAGCGTAAGGTGACGGGTAGCTATTACACGCCCGATTATATCGTCAAATATATGGTTGAGCAGACGCTGCATCCCCTGCTCGATAAGGCAATCGAGGCGGCGCAGAGCGACGCCGAACGGATCGAGGCTGTGCTTGCTCTCAACGTGCTTGACCCTTCGATGGGCAGTGGACACTTTCCCGTTGAAGTCACCGAATATATCGCGCGTTACCTCGTTGCCCTCGGTGTGCGCTCGGAGGACACCGACGAGGCCGACCTGACGTACTGGAAACGGCGTGTGGCGCAACAGTGCATCTATGGCGTAGACCTCAATCCGCTCGCCGTCGAGCTTGCCAAGCTCTCGCTATGGCTAGTCACGGTGGCAAGAGATCGCCCACTGAACTTCCTCGACCATCACCTACGCGCTGGCAACACGCTTATCGGCTCGTGGCTCGACGATATCGCGGCGGGTCAGCATCCCAAACTTAGGCAGAGCCAGAGGCGCACAAAGCAAGCGGAACAGGCCGCGACGGAGGCGGGGCAACTCGCCTTTACGCTGTATGACGACAGCTTCCGCTCCAACACGCAGTCCGCTCTTGTCTCGATAGCCGCGATAGAATCCAATCCAGGCAACACCGTCAAAGATGTCAAGGCACAGGAGGCGGCGTATGAAGAGCTACGTTCGCGCTTCAGCGAAAAGTACCTCTATCTCGCCAATCTCGGTGCCGCCCTGTACTACGACCTCAAGCTAGGTGGCGACATCTGGCGACCTCTCGCTTCCTACGCCCTCGACGGCACGCTAGATGAGAGCATGGTGCAGCAACAGCAGCAGTTCGATACATGGCTTGATGGTGCCAGTAAGCTAGCGGAGCAGAAGCGTTTCCTGCACTGGGAGCTAGAGTTCCCCGACATATTCTTCGACAGCAACGGGCAACCGCTCGGCGACAGAGCAGGCTTCGATGTCGTCATTGGCAACCCACCCTACGTGCGCCAGGAGCAATTGAGCGGTGACAAACCCTACTTCCAGGAACGCTACGATGTGTATCATGGTAAGGCAGATTTATTTGTATACTTCTTTGGGCAAGGTTTGCGCTTGCTTAAAAGTGGTGGCAAACTGGCCTACATTAGTAGCAATAGTTGGCTTCGTGCCGATTATGCTACAACATTGCGCCAGTACCTACGCACACAAGCATCGGTCGAAACCATCGTCGATTTAGGCGACAACCGCATTTTCGCTGATGCGCCTGACATGACACCTGCTATCGAGATAGTGAGTAAAGAGCCGCCCAAAGATGAGAATGTTGCACAGGTTGCAGTGTTCGCTCGTAACGAAGGTATCAAAACGTTTAGAGACCAGCTAGACGGTAAGTTATTCAATATCTCTATTTACGATCAGGCGGATGAAGGTTGGCAGTTGACGAGCGATGCTCTACGTGTATTGTTTACAAAGATAATGAAGACAGGCAGAAGGCTCGACGATGTGGTTGAAGGTCGTATGTATCGGGGTATTTTAACTGGTTTGAATGAGGCGTTTATCGTTGACGATGCTACTCATAGCAAGTTAGTCAAGGAAGACTATACATGCGAGAGTATTATAAAGCCTTTAGTACGAGGCGAGGATTTGCGCCCCTGGTATCAAGAGAATGAAGGACGCTGGTTAATCTGGATTCAAAATGGATGGACGCAAAAAAC
>CAXUHG010000137.1:0-8414 GCA_964250805.1 uncultured Ktedonobacteraceae bacterium
AACTGCTGGCAGGGATACAATTACCATAGTACTTCGCCGATGTTGATTTTCGTAGGGACCAGATTTATCGCGTCCATTGGCTCAATTTATTGAGCGAGATTCTTATCAATCAAGTATAGAAGGCGTCTGAGGCATGATCTCGCGTGATAAATCACGCCGACGGACGCGATAAATCTGGTCCCTACGAAATCATTGAATCAAGGTTGGCGGACTAGTAGAGATAACATTTTGTGCTACTACTCAAACTCGTATTAACTCCATTCCTCACAGGATTAGTAAGCCTTGTAGGACGACGTTGGGGACCTGTTGTGAGCGGCTGGCTCGTTGGTTTACCTCTGACATCGGGTCCAATTGCGCTCTTTCTCGCGCTTGGACTGGGCGACACCTTCGCGGCAAAGGCGGCCCAGGGAAGCCTTGCTGGATTGATTTCGCTCGCTGCTTTCAGCCTCATATATAACTGGTTATCGCTTTCTGTCCATTGGTTAGGATGTATGTTGCTGGGGTGGTGCGCGTTTTTTGTCGTCACATTCCTCTTGCAGTTCGTCAATATACCTCTGCTAGTCATGTTTATACTAGTAATCTGCTGCCTCGCCCTCACTCTGAAATTATCAACAGAGAAGCCGCGTGATGTACCAAGCATTAAACCAGTCGCATGGGATATTCCCCTACGCATGATTATCGCAACCGCGTTTGTGCTGACGCTTACTGGCCTTGCCACTCTGCTCGGCCCACGTTTAAGCGGCTTGCTTGCTCCCTTTCCAATTTATGCAACCATACTTGCGGTCTTCACCCATCGTGTACTAGGAGCATACTCGGCGCGGTGCCTCCTACGAGGTGTTATCACGGGGGCGTTCTCGTTTGCCATATTTTTTCTCACTATCGCCGAATTCGTTGTTCCGCTAGGTATCGCGCTTACGTTCAGTCTGGCGACGCTGTTTACCTTGTTACTGCATGGATGCTCGTTTTATTTGCTACGAACGAATAAGCTTCATAGTAAATAATCTGATGTATGATTGAGTAGCAATTAGAAACAATTTTTGCAAACATGTTCACCTACCCCTTTTTATGAAAATATTTTACTTATTTTTAAGTAAAAGAACTTCTATGAAAAAGGCATGATTTATGTAAATTAATGATTTATACTTATGTCAGTTGATAAAACTGTTTAGACATTTTTACAGCTTATCGGGTTCAATGCCGTTTTCATACAACTTCATCCAAGCGTAACTGAACATTTGTGCGTAGAACGATAAGCAAAGCGGCAAAACTATCATTTAAGGCATTGAGACCTTGTCTCAACCTTTTATGATAAAACTATTGTTAGAGCAGTTTCATAATTCTTGTCACTGCTGTCATCAGAACAAGTAACATCAGGAGGTATTTCTATGAAACGTATGAATGTGATGCGTGTTCTTGTCATTGCAACTTTTCTCGTAGCTTTTGTAGCAATTAGTACGGGAACTTCTTTTGCTGCAACAAAGAGTAACTCTTCCCAAAACTATACGCCACCTGTTCAATCTACAATAATTCACGCACAGCCGAGAGGTAGTGCGGTAAATACTGCAACATTTGCACAGAACGTTAATGCCGCGGGAGTCTCTCTGCAAGGTGTAGGAGCTGTCCTGGTTGGTGTAGCGGCTGTGACAGCTCTTGTTTCATCTTCATCGAGCAGTGGGATTCATCCTATTAACTCTAACGTTTCATCGTCAGCCAAAAATGCATTTGGAAGGTAAATATAAGTAGCTATACACTCCGGGCTTCGTTGTAGAGTTACAGCGGAGTCTGGAGTGGCATTAGAAAGGAGTTTTGCTAAGCTATGCTTCATCATCGTTTAAGATCTCTATGGTGGGCGTCACTTGCTTTAAGTTTCACCTGTCTTACTTTTCATTTTGTAATGCTTTTTACCTTTTCGATGCCACTTAACCCTATTCAGTATACCTTCATGGATTCGATGGAAGCGTACTCAAATACATTTTTTTCTCAGAATTGGCGTCTTTTTGCACCAGATCCTATTTCTGATAATGTTATCGTTTCAGCAAGAGCAACATTTCCATCATCTGCTCGCTCTGCAGGAATTCAATATACTTCTTGGAAGGATTTGACCGATCCGTTGATCCATGCGGTGCAACAAAACCGCTTTACAGAGCAGCAAATCCCTGAACTGATGCTTTCTAATGCAGCTGTTACCGTAGTAAATGAAGGTGCATATACCCCTGGTTCGGCATTATATCGAGCTATTTCTCAAGGACAATATCCACCCGAATACTTAATTCTTGTTCGTTATGCATGCTACGTTCTTAATCAATCCTATCCGCAAGCTCATTTCGAATCGCTTCAACTTTCGATTACCGAGACACAGCCTCCAGACTTTCTCCACTACATGATGAGTAATGAAAATAAGGTTCTGAGTACAAGTGTTTTCCCGCTAATTAAATATGAAGTGGTAGCGTGAATAAAGGAGAATATCATGAAAGCTTTACAAGAGAGAATTTTTACGTATTTCTCGAAAGAGCAGTTTTTAATAGGCGCGTCGATTTTACGCATTTTATTTGGAGTCAATGTTCTTTGGCTGTACCTGTCAAACCTTGCACAGAGGGAATACCTTTGGGGACCAAATGGTATCATATCTACTACTATCTCTCGTGTGGCTTTGGCACAAGCTAACCAATTTTCGCTCTATAATTTGTCTTCTTCTGATACTTATTTTAATGTTTTCTATTTCACAGGTATTGGAGTAACTTTGCTCTATATAATTGGTGTGTATCCTAGAATACTCAACATACTGATGTATATTTTCACGTACTCTTTATACAACAAAAATTGGATGCTTTTAGATGGCGGCAATAATATTCTCATATTAGAACTCTTCTATATGATGTTTGTACAGACAGGTGCCTACTTTGGCGTCCATGCCAGGGCTATTCGTGAAAAAATGCAAAGATCGAACCCCTCTCGATGGTTCATAGCAATGCTCCACAATATGGGCGTCATCACCATCATGCTGCAAGTGTGTTTGATGTACTTCATCTCGTTTATTTTTAAAGCTCATGGCAACGAATGGTATTCCGGTACGGCTATTTACTACGTTTTACGTGTAGACGAATTTCGCTTACCTGGCGTGAACGAACTCATTTATAAAAATCCCTTGTTGGTAACTACAATTACATACTTAACGCTTTTATTTCAGGGGAGTTATCCTTTCCTCATCTGGAACAAACGCACAAAATTCGTCATGCTCTTTGGTGCTATTTGCTTCCATCTGGGTATTGCTATCGTAATGGGTCTAGCTTGGTTCTCACTTTCAATCCTTTCCGTGGATGTCATCTTTATTGATGATACAACGTATAGAGCAATACAATACTACGTGAGCAAGGTTCTGCAGCAAAGTGTTACATTTCTTCGTCCACGTCTCAGTAATATCAGTCTTTCTTTACGTCGGGACATCAAAAAAACAGGAAATTTGTACGAGAAAGAGAGTTATTAAGGAAAATAGAATGAAGATACAACAACGATGATTTGATTGGTAAGAATTACACTTATACACAAAGCTCCTTACATCAATCATCTGTGGTAATCTAGGCTTGTGCTATAGTTTTCGAGAGAAGCAGAGATATGCGTTTGTAATATGGGAAAGAGGTTTTATGATAGAGGCACAGAAGCTAACGCGACGCTTCGGAGGCGTTACTGCCGTTGCACAAATATCGCTCAGTGTACCTGCTGGTTCTGTCCTTGCCCTGTTAGGACAGAATGGCGCGGGTAAGACGACGACAGTACGTATGCTTTCGGCACTGCTGACTCCCACTGAAGGCGATGCATTTGTCGGTGGCTATAACGTGCGTGAAAATCCTACGGCTATTCGAGCTTGTGTTGGCCTAGTGACTGATACGCCAGGGCTGTTTGAGCAGATGACGGTTCCTGCATACCTGGATTTCTTCGGCAATATCTATGGTATGCCTGTGAAAGCGCGCACTAAGCGGATTCTTGAGTTAATGGATTTTTTTGAATTGACCGCGCATCGTAGGACGAAAATGGTAGGATTTTCTAAGGGAATGAAGCAGAAAGTTGCCTTAGCCCGAGCCTTGATTCATGAGCCTACTGTTCTATTCCTCGATGAGCCAACTTCTGGCCTTGATCCCCTTGCTGCTCGTAGTGTGCGCGAGCTGATTCTCGAACTGAAGCAATCTCGTAGAGCAATTATACTTTGTACTCATGATTTAGATGAAGCCGAACGCTTGGCTGATACGGTGTCTATCATGCGTAAAGGCCAAATCGTTGCTCATGGCACACCTATTGGTCTACGTACACAGTTTTCCAACGAAACAGTTGTACGCATTGAGTTCGCATACCCTTGCCCTTTCTCTCTTGATGCTCTACGCTCAATTGACGATCTGAACACGCCTCAATTTTCCTCAACTTCAAGGATGTTGGATAGCGAGAAGAGGAGCGAAAATACTCTACTCACCTATCGCACCGCTCACCCTGCACAGCTTAACCCACAGCTTATAACGCGTTTAAGCGCGGTAGGTGCGGGTATTATTTCCGTGACATGCGAAACGACGACCTTAGAAGAAGTTTATACCCTGGCGATGGATAAAAGCGTGGGGAAACAGGTATCCAATTAGTTGTACGAATGAGCGTGAATTTGCTACTAGTTACCCTATTATGTGAGGAAGGTGGTCTATGCGAAGTATAAATATTGAAGATACTGAAACGAGAAGGCGTACTTTCTACACTCCATTGTCTACGCTCTCTATAATATGGTTGATAGCGTACAGGCAGATGGCAGAGGCGTTGTGGAAGCTCTCAAGTTTGGTGACGTTTGGCGTGTCGCTGGTCATCAATACCTTTATCATATGGAATACGATCCAGTCCCAGAATCACACTCTCAATGGGCAGCATACGATTGGCAACATACTAGCATATCTGCTCCTGTTCGTTGCACTACTCAATGCACAGCCAGCAGTTGGCATTGCCGCTGGTGTCTTTGCTGGTGATAAAGAGCGAGGCTGTCTGTTGCCACTCTTAGCAACACCCGCGTCCAACACAGCCCTGTTTGCTGGTAAAGTGCTTGGAGCAGTCATACCCGCACTTTTGTATACTCTGGCTGGTATTATCATCTACCTGATCGAGGTCGTCTCGCTTTTGGGGTCTGCCACCCTAGCATTGATGCCTCTCGGACTCTCTCTGGCAGTCGCTGTATTTATTCCCGCCCTGCTCATCTTTGGTGCCACTGTCGCAAGCCTGATCTCTTCGCGCGTCGCCACGTTCCAATCGGCACAAACGTATAGCTCTTTAATTACCACAGGACTCTGGATCATCTTTGGCATCCTCGTCCTGGCAATAACTCTTTTCCCACTCTGGATTTTCGTACTTACTGTTATTGTTGTCTATGCTCTGGATGGACTGCTCATTGTTCTAGCCGCTCGCACATGGCAACGCGAAGAGGTCATGGCGAAGCAGTAGGATAAATAATTCTTTTCTACATTTGTACCGCTTTTGGTTACTTTGCTGTGATACTTAGCATTAAGTGTTTTTTACGTTTAAAGCATTCCTTGTCATTGATATAATTCATCAAGAAACGATACCAGACCACAATGATAGGCTACATGTAAGGCATCACGCATATTGTGTACGCCTAATTGAGAGTAGATATTTTGCTTGTGCTTCGTTACTGTTGCTGGCATGATATTAAGTGTCTGTGCGATATCTTCCAGCTTGTAACCCTGACACATCAACGTTAACACCTCACGTTCCCGCTTCGAGAGTGTATCATTAGTCGAAAATTCTGGTTGCTGGTAACTCGAGATAAACACTGACTGTTCAAGCGTGTAGAGAAGCCAACCACAGAGATGTGAGAGGTGGTGAGCCAATTTCAGAGGAAAAGCTGGTTCATCTGGCTGATGAGCTTGTTTACGCACGCAGAGCGTCCCGTAGATCAACTTCCTGAATTGTAGAGAAAAATGGCTGTGTGTATTTGATGGCAGACGCACACGTTTAGACGATTGATGGAAAAGAAAGCAAAATTGATAATTTGCTTTCTGCTCAAATGATGCCAAAAGTGTTTTTATTTCATGAACAGGCGTATGCTCGTTGAAATGTTGCAAAAAAACAATTATATTCTCGAAATAAAAGAGAAGTTCAGTAGGAGTATCGTTGTTGAGAGGCAACCCCTCTCTTACATTTGTAAGATGTGAAACATCTATTACATGATCGTTTGACGATGGAATGTCCATACTATTTTCTCCAAGAATGTAGTGTTAGGATGAAAAAGGAAGACATCTCTAGTTCTTGCCGTACTTCTTCAGTGTAGCATCAAGTCCTTTAAGAGAAAAATCAACTATACCTCCTCAGAGATTAGAGAAAGAAAACAAACTTCTTTTACTTACTTCTCACAATTTAGTATATCGTCTTCTAATTACATCTTCTAAAAGCAAAGCATTAGAAAATAGAGAGTACATTTTTGTACCAAATAAAACATCTTTGTCATACATCTCACGCTTTAATATATTATATCACCTTTGGTTTTACTAGGAATAAAATAGCGGAAAATAGAGGGCGGATTTTGTGCATATAGCACATAATTAAAGAAAATAGGAATGATATATACTTATTTGCTCCTAGTACCCAAATAAATTTAGGGATGTATTTGTACAAATTGCCTAATATCACAGAGCCTATAAATAGAAAACATCCAAATTTGCTGTTTTAGCCTGTTCGGTTTAGGACGCGTATGAGGTATCAATATTGTTAAACGTAAGATAGATTACGCTACCTGCGTATACGTCACCGCTCCCCCATTCCCCACGTTGAGGCGATACAACGTCCTTCCTGGATACGCCGTATGTAGTTCTGCATAATCAGGTTGGGAACTTGCCAACGCGTAAATGACGCTGTTATGGAGGTAGGGGTCGTTAAGCGGAAAGAGGACGAATTGGTAGAGTGTGAAGTCACTTGTGACGACAATCGCGTTGTGCATAGGTGGATGATACATCGCTTCCAAGTCAAGCACGGTGCCCGCAGGAAGTCCCGTGTAGTTTTGATGTAGCTCGATCTGACGCGGCATGAAATACAAAAGACTGCACGAGACTAATAGCACTACTAGCACTATGGTAATAACGCTTCTTGTTGAGGTGGGTAATTGTGTCGTAACGGATTGTTGCCGCACTTTTTGATACCATACTCGAACGCTTGCACCTGTCTCTGCAAGTGTGATAATGCCGCGTGCTGTGAGTATAAGTAAGAAGGGAAGCGTCTCGAAGAGGTAGCGCGGTCCGAGATAGATGCCGTGATAGTAATAGCCAACGTAGGCACCTGTTGTGACAACCGCGACGACCAGCATAAGCCAATCTGCACGAATGGCGCGACGTGTCAGGAATGGCATTACGAGGAAGGCGAACGAGAGATAGAAAGGCCAACCATACAGGTCAATCGCTAGAATGGTGAGCAGTTCATCCAAATTGACAAAGCCAGCCGCAATCGTGTGTTGTCCGTAGAAGCCGACATTTTGCCCGAAGCCCCAGTGATCGCCCGCGAAGAACAGTGAGCGCGGCGTCACATAAATACTGCCCGTCAACACCGCATTAAATGCGAGACTGATGCCGATAAAAAGAAACCCAACGACGAGAAACAAAGCACCCCCCATCAACCAGCGTCTCCACTCCTTTCGCACTACACGCCAGTAAAGCAGTATTACGCCAGGAACGAGTAGCGCGACATAGAGGAGCGATACAAGGTCGCGTGTAAGACCCGCCATACCGAAAAGCGCGGCGGAGAGTATCATATACCATATACCGCGCCCATATGTGAAGCGGAGTAACGCCCACAGTGCCCATACTATATAAAACAGGGCGATAGCATGACTAAGATAGCTGGCGGCAAGATAGGTGTAAAATGGCGAGAGCGTCCCAAGCAGAACCGCCAGCGTCGCCACCTTGCGATTATAGAGGCGAGCCGCGATTAACCCTATACCCAATAACGCGAATGTTCCCAATAGTGGCTCAATAATCCACGGAATTCCAAGCCATATACCAGGAACGAGCGTAAGTGCGGTTCCTGGTGCGTATTGTCCAAACCAGCGACCATTGTACTGAATCATAAATGCCCCTGGAAAGCGGTCGGCGGCTGGCGGCACAGGAACCGAGAGATGTCCCAATGCATACATCTTTGCGGCGAAAAGGTACGCGCTAGCGTCAAAAATATGGGCTTCACCATGATACTGCACTGCCGCTACCCATGTCACAAAAAGAAACGATATTACAAGTGCGACTAGCGCGATTGGATGCAAGGCTTGCGTAAGACGTTGCCACAGGCGTAATGGTAGGGACCGATTTATCGCGTCCTCGGTGGGGTTTGGGTGGGGCAACGTGTCGGTGGTGATTTGTTGTGCTGACGAGTGCCCCACCGCTCCACCCCCT
>CAXUHG010000137.1:8424-14845 GCA_964250805.1 uncultured Ktedonobacteraceae bacterium
GGGGGGGGGGCCTGGGGGTGCACAAAAAATGTGGCGGTGGGCGTTCCCCCCCCCCCCCCACCCGTGGCCCGTAAAAAAGGGGTCCCTACCGCCTGCCAACTAATAGCGGCTAATGTTTCCCCCACTAACACGACAAAGAGCAGTGCTATTGCCCAAAGCGTAGTGCGTATGAGAGTATCAAGGACCATTGTGACGAATGGAGCTGTATCAGTTGGGAAAAAAGCACTTGCCACAGTAGTTGTACCTTGAAAAGTACTATCGCGTGTCACAGTGATGTGGCGATTATTGCGGTCAAGAGTGACATGTAGCGTTGCACCATCTTTTGTGAGCAAGTTCAACGTGAGCGGCGTTTCTGGTCGTTGTATCTGCACCTGAATGCGTAGTGGTGAGGTTGAAGGAAGTGAAATAGTAGCACCCTCTACAGGCCAATCTTGCTGTATTTGCTGACTATCACTGGTTTCGATACGCAGATTGCGCCAGCGACTAGTACCGTTGAGGTCACGCATCCATGCTTGAAATTCATAGTAGGGCGAGGATGCAAGGTTATGAAGATAGTCGGTATCAAGCGTGAAATTATTAGTGCTATCCGTCCCGTCGATCTGATATTCGTGAACAACCGGGTCTTGAGGAGCGAATTGCAAGGCACTAGGAGTGCCAATGTTGCCTAATGTGAGTTGTGTTGAACCAACGTGTAGCGTTGCGATAGTATTTTGTACATCAACCTCTACTGGGAGCGTAGTCGCATAGCACCATTCATCAGCTAGCAAAAGGAGTATAAATAAGAGTAGCAATACTACTATCTCGCGCACAAAACGCAATCGCAACCATTTCAAAATGCAAATCCTCCATAAAATGCATAGCGGGGATGCAAGGGGATGCCGCCCCTTGACAGTGGTCTGGTGCTGTGACTCCGGCTCCCCTCTCACTCATCACCGTAGGCGACGAGTGACGACTCAAAACCTTTGTCGATTGTGACACAAAAGAGACCTCTCGTCGAGAGCATAGGACTGATGGCGAAAGAAGGAACCAATTTGTACTTCTCTTCGTTTGTATGTATATTAGGAAGAGTAACTTGTAAATATGTTATGCTTAGTACGTATTCTTCAATAGCATGTAATTTTTTTTGAGAGTAACTTATGCTCGATTTATTCCTGATGTGGGCACTGGTCGAGGTGTTGGGGCTAATCTGCCTTCCGCTCACCGTCACTGTTTTTCATAACCTGCCGGATCGTGGTTGGGCCTTTAGCAAAGCTATTGGTCTTGCTTTACTTGCCTTCTGTGTCTGGTTGCCGTTAATGACGTTACACTTCCTGTCATACACGCAACTTTTCATTGCTGGTATTCTGCTTCTCCTGATCGCTGGAAATATCGTCGGCTACGTGCGAATGCGTCATGCCATTGTGAAGTTTGTGCGTTTGAACATTCCTTATATTATAGTAACCGAAATCATCTTTCTAGGCATGGTCTTCCTGCTCGGCTACATGCGTTCATACCTGCCAGATATCAAATCGTATGAGATGTATATGGACGAGGGCTTTATTGCCGCGATCATGCGAAGTGTACATTTTCCACCTAATGACATGTGGTTCGCTGGTTACTCCCTCAACTACTACTACTACGCGCATTTTACCATTGCTACGCTAGCAAAACTGCTAGGGCAATCGCCTTCCATAGCGTTTAACACAGGTATTTGTATCTTCTTTGGCTTGACCGCTGTAAGCTTGTTCGGCGTTACCTCGAACATCGTCGCATGGGCGCGTCATTTACGTGCGCGGATACGAACTGCCCCCGATGCAGAGATTGAACGACCTGATATTGTGCATTCACCTCTATTACGTGCTGCTCCTTATGGTGTGTTGACAATGGTAATGGGATTGGTTCTCGGCAACCTTGCCGCTACGCAAACATGGTGGAAGATGCATGGCGATGTCTCGCAAGACCCTGCTTACTGGTTTAATGCGACCCGTGTCATCACAAAAACGATCAACGAGTTTCCGGCGTTTAGCTTTCTGCTCTCCTGCTTTCACGCACATGTACTGACATTAGCCTTTACCATTGTGGCTATCGGTCTCGCCTTCAATCTTTTTCTTGAGGCGGATGGTAGAGGGCTGAACGTTTTTGGGCGTGGCTGGCGACTTCCTCTGACGCTTGTTACGACAGCCCTCATTCTCGGTGGACTCTATACGATGAACGGTTGGGACTTCCCAACGTATGTCGCGCTCGCCGTTGTCTGCATCGCGTTACAGCAGTGGTTGACATATCAGACACGTTTTACTCCTGCTTTATTCATCGATATTTTCACTGCGGTGGGAAGCTTGATCGCACTTTCGTTCCTCCTATACATTCCTTTCTATCTCAACTTCAATTCGCCTGCACAGGGAATTGGGGTTGTAGGCGCAGGAGACCGTTCACAGTTAAGTGATGAGCTATTGATATATGGGTTGTTTGCGTTTGTCTTTCTCTCGCTATTATGGGCAAGCGCATCAAAGAAACCTCTGATTGCATTTTCGCTGTTAAGAGGAGGCACATCGCAGACAACAGATCGTCGCTGGGTGCGTTATGCGGCAGTAGGCATTGTTGGGGTCATGGTATTGGAATTGCTCACGCTGCTGTTTATGAAGAATGGTATCACATTTGTACTTGCCGAGAGTATCACTCTGATTGGTGCCGTACTGGTCTTTGTGAATATTGGCGACCGTTCACAGGCGTTCGTCTTGCTACTTGGAACGGTAGCCTTTGCGCTGATCGCGTTTTGTGAGGTACTCTTCTTAAAGGATGTTTTCGCAGATAGCGTTCCACGCATGAATACAGTGTTCAAGTTGTACTTTCAGGCATGGGCAATGCTCTCTATCGCTTCTGGCGCAGGACTATATTTTATTCTGGAAAGCTTTAAGCCTCTGGAAACTGTAACGCGTTCACTTCGTAGGATGCAACGGAGTTGGCAAGTACTATGGAGCGCGGGACTAGTCTTGTTTCTGCTAGCGGGTGCTGTCTATCCACTAACGGCTCCTGAACAACGGCTCGCGCGTCTTGACACGTTTACGCAAGCACCATATTTTCAGCGTTCAAATAGCCTCGATGGTCTGACCTATTTGCAGACAGACCCCGGCAATCCAGGAGATTACCAGGCCATTCGCTGGCTCAACGACAACGTGCAGGGCGATCCTGTGATCGTAGAGTCGATAGGAGGCGATTACAGCAATTGGGGTCGCATTTCAGTATTTACTGGCTTGCCTACGTTAATGGGTTGGGTAGGCCATGAGTACCAGTGGCGTGCGAATTGGATTAACAATCCGACAAACTATGCTGAGTTTCAGCGTAGGGGAAGCGACGTAGACACAATCTATACTAATCCACAGCCAAGCGTTGTTTTATCTGTCATGAGCTATTACCATGCCCAATATCTCTACGTGGGATCGCTAGAGTATACCAAGTATCGTACAGCCAATTTGCATCGCTTTAGTACTTATATGCAAGTGGTTTATAATGCAGATGGTGTGACCATCTATAAAGTTCGGTGAGGTGGCGTGTGTTCAGTTCCGAGTGCATATCCTTGTAGGATGGTTTAAGCAAGGGGGAGATTTTTGAAGAGTTACGAAATAGGACGCAAAGAAAACGATTCGGCAGATGAAAATGCTGTTGAGCAAGAACAGAACATAGTGCCAACGACGCCTCAAGAGCATAGCAGCGTTACGACATCCGAGGAAGGCGTAACAGTTGAGCAACACAATACTAATGTTGATGCGCCTGAAATTGCCGATGATGCTACGGTGGAATACGATGAGGAGACGATTGAGCAGCCGCGACGCAACCGTTTTGTGCTGCCAACGCGTGAACAATGGCTCGCATGGTTGCCTTTCCTGGGTGTGATCCTGCTTGGCGCGATACTGCGCTTCTGGGGTCTCGGCGACAAACCCCTGCACCATGATGAGAGCTTACATGCGTACTATTCGCTACAACTGATGCACAATCTGGAAAACTGGGCTGGTTGCTTCAGTCCTGGTGCATCATGCTATCAATATAATCCTCTTCTGCATGGACCATTTCAATTTCACGCCATTGCATTCGTGTATAAAGTGAGCCAATTATTGGGCGCACCCGATAATGGTGTGAACACAACGACGGTACGTATCGCTGCCGCCACATTGGGTACGGTTATTGTTGGTCTACCCTACTTTTTACGCGACTATCTTGGTAAAGTTGGTGCATGGCTCGCCTGCTTCTTGCTGGCAGTTTCACCGAGTATGGTCTACTTCTCACGCTTCGCTCGTGAAGACATCTACATGGCGTGCTTCACGCTCGTACTCGTTGTTGGTACCGCTCGTTATCTGCGTGACCGCAAACTAGGCTGGTTGGTTATCGCCGCCCTTGGCTTCGCGCTATCATATGCGACAAAAGAGGCCACGTTTTTGACCGTTGTGGTCTTCGGGAGTTTCTTCGGCGCGATAGTGGCATGGGAGTTAGGCTTGAAGTGGACTTTACGCGACAGAGTTTCGTCGAATGCCAGTTTCGTGTCATATCTTCCTAGAACGTGGGCACCTGTAACTCTACTGGCGTACTTTGTGATTATGGCACCAATAGCAAAATTTTTCTTTGGCTGGATGAAAAATCTCTCCATCTACATCACTAATCCTAAAAATACGGCTGCTGCTGATTTGTACGTGCAGAACCTTAAAGATAGAACAGTTGCGCTCGTACCCTGGCTCGGTATTATTCTCGGCGTCTTTGTGCTAATTATCCTGGCACGCGAGATGATGGGCAAGTTACCACTACCTGGAAAACGCAATATTGTGGCGCGACATATAGACCCTACCAAACAAACACTGTTAGACACTGTGTTTACTATGCCGTGGACGCACTGGTTCTTCGCGCTACTTGCAGGTTGGGCTGTGTTCCTGGTGCTATTCACCGTTGTCTTCACCAATGTTCGTGGTGGTATTGGCGATGGGATCTGGCAGGGTCTGTACTACTGGCTTCAACAACAACAAGTGGCGCGTGGTGGACAGCCCTGGTATTACTACCTTATGCTTATCCCGTTGTATGAGCAGATTGGCCTTGTCTTTGGTATCGTTGGTGTTATTCGCAGCCTTGTTCAACCGACACGTTTTCGCCTCTTCCTCGTGTACTGGTTTGTCGGCAATGTGGTGATCTACTCATGGGCAGCGGAAAAGATGCCTTGGTTGATGATACACATGACAATGCCCATGATGATACTTGGTGCCATTGGTCTCGAACCCGTTGTGGTGACGTTCTACAACTGGCTGAAGCAGCAGTGGATTGCTCGTTCGTCCGTGGCTACACAATCTGAGCATACAACAAACGGTTTCGAGAATCCTGTACCTGCTCTAGCTCTTACGCCACGTAAGAAGATTAGTCGTATCACGGGGGCTACCGCCGCTATTAGCTTTGTGCTGGCATTCTTGCTACTACTACCAACACTGCATAACATGTACGAGGTCTCCTATGTACATGCCGCTGATGGGCCGCACGAGATGATGGTGTATGTGCAGACGACAACCGATGTTAATAAAGTCATGGCGAAGGTCGATGCGCTCGACCAGAAGTTATATGGTGGTCGCCATGAGTTACCAATCGGCTTGATGAATACCGCGACATGGCCTTTTGCGTGGTACCTGCGTGACTACACAAACGTCTGCTTTAATTTCCCAACTGGCTGCTCAGCCTCCGCGAAGACCATTCCCGTGATTATTACCGGAGAAGAGGACATACCTGCGGCACAGGCGCAGTATAGTTCATCTGTTGGTAAAAATCCTCACTACGCCTTTCAGCAGTATCATATGCGAACGTGGTGGGACGAAGGCTACAAACCACCCGTTTGCGTACCAAGCAAAACCAATTCTTGCGCTGATCAGCCATCCTATGGCGGAGTTGGCCCCGGTCTCTGGTTAAGTTACGGCGACAATCCACCTCCTGGCGCGAAGTTTAACCTAGGACTTGCCGTTAGCAATGTTTGGCAATGGTGGTGGAATCGTAAGGCTATCGGTAGCACCGATGGCACCTATGATATGGGTCTATTCATTCGCAGCGATTTAGGGGTAAATCCCTAAAACAAAAGTAAAGAACATTATTCATGCCATACGTGGCATGAATAATGTTCTTTTGAATTAAATAAAGCCGCGTAGCCGTAAAAATTCTGCTAATGCAGTCGCAAGTTCTTCTGATGTCCCTTCGATTAAGTGCGTCTTGCGACCTGTAGCACCACCTGAAACGATATCACCAATACGTTGATATGCGCTATCTTTGCTGTTTGGAGTCGCTACGTAGCGTGGGCGCGGGCGTGGTGAGTGCATTTCAAGTAGAACTGTCTCATCATTACTTTCTTCGCTCAGGTCAATAAAGAATAACGCATCCAGTACCTGAATAGGAGCCTTCAATGCCGCGAGATGTGCTGGCAAGGAGG
>CAXUHG010000138.1:0-14821 GCA_964250805.1 uncultured Ktedonobacteraceae bacterium
GACATGCAAAACCTGAATCCACTCGGCTTTCGACCACAGGGCGAGGTTGAGTGGTTAAATTAACACAATGTACAACAAATAACGGCTTGTCCTCTGGACAAGCCGTTATTTGTTGTACATTGTGTTAGGATGAAAGTGGACTCATGGCTGAGAAGCCTGAACCCTTGTTAAGGAGTACAAAGTTCGCAGTAGTCTGATGAAAGAGCAAGTCTGTATCTCCCCACACGTGAATGACCACATCTGGCTTCTGGTCGCCGTTGACATCCTTCACCTCTAGCGTCACGACGGCTCTATCAGCGTTAGACCAGAGCAGATGCGGGCCTGGATAGACCTTCGCGTGCGTGACATCACCACCTGGAAATTCGACGATATCAATCGTGCCATGCAGGTTCAACGCGATAAAATGAGTGGGCGAGGCTGTTGAATCATGGTCGCCTACAACAGCGTCAATCTGAGAGGTGCGTGTACTGGAACCATAGGTCAAGTTGTTATAGACCGATCTGCCACCTACCACCGCTCCGTAGAGCAACAGATAACAGGCGATGACGATAATCATAATGATACCGGTCGGCACGAGCCAATGATAGTGTCGCTCCGGTGCCTGTGTCTGTGGCCTAAGCTTTTCGGCTCCTCTTGGCTGCGTCGTCTGTCGGACTGGCTCCGTCTGTCGTGCAGGTTGTTGTGCAGTTTTCAGCCCATCGCTAGGCCGTCTGACGGCTGCGCGTGAATTTATAGGTTGCCGGACGGCTGCGCGTGTACTTGTTGATTGTCTCACGTCTGCGCGTGAATTTGTAGGTTGGCGTCCCGCGGATGTTTGTCGGCTCGGTTGTTTCGATGTCTG
Source organism: uncultured Ktedonobacteraceae bacterium (assembly GCA_964250805.1). Classification (GTDB taxonomy): domain Bacteria; phylum Chloroflexota; class Ktedonobacteria; order Ktedonobacterales; family Ktedonobacteraceae; genus JBBQVS01. Next base: position 842 of record CAXUHG010000138.1, read on the forward strand.
TAAACGTTTGCTCGGCTGTCTCATTGAAGTCTTTGGCTCAAGCAGAATGATATCCTGTGTATCATAATCGAAGTCATCACTCGTTGTTCCTTCAGCGGACAGCAGAACTTCGTCTGTATTAGGTGCTGGTTGTGACGCTCTGGTACGCGTCGGTGTACTTGCATAGTGTGTATCTACATCGTCCGTTCGTCTGAGATGGTCATGCCCATCTCCACGCGGGCTAAATCGTTGTATGGGCATCTATATATGTTCCTTTCCTATAGTGATTACGTTCAATATACCACTTTGTTACCGATTGCGGACGGAATAGCCAATATGGGGGATATGAGAGAGGGCTATGTGAGGTATTTCCCTCTATTAAAACAAATATACATGTGAAACTTATTCCTATTGTCCGTTAATCATGATTTCATAGGGACCGATTTATCGCGCCCTCGTCGGTGGTTGATTGCCCAGAGGACGCGATAAATCGGTCCCTACAAAACTGTGTGAAGATTGAAGAATTTCCTAAGAGATATAATCAAGCGTGACATATTGTGTGACGTTAGCGTAAGAAGAGGTTATTTATTTCATGCCCTCCCCAAATTCCCAAGAGAACGAGAATTTCGACGTTGTGGTCGTTGGTGCTAGTTTTGCTGGTCTCAGCTTTGCTAGTGTCGGAGCAGCTTTAGGTTTACGCGTACTGGTGGTGGAACGCGATGCGAGTGTTGGCGGTGTGGTGCGTACAACGGGTGTTTTCTTTAACGATGTCCTCGACATTCTCGACGTTCCTAATCGCTATCTGATGAATGCCGTGCGACGTATTCATGTGCAGGCACCGAATCAGTCGCCGCTTACGATTGGCTCACAGGCGTACCGTTTCTACATGGCTGATGTGCCAGGAGTGTTGCAGTGGATGGCGGAGCAGGCCGAGCAACGCGGTGCCGAGGTACGTTGTGGCATCAAGTTTCAGACCGCTACACGGAATTCTGATGGACTGATGCATATCGAGCTAGCAAGTGCATCGGGGCCAGAGAGCAATAAGACAATTAACGCTCGTTTTGTAATTGGAGCCGATGGCACGCGTTCACAGGTGGCTCGCTGGTTCAAACTAGAGCAGAATACACACTACCTCGCCGGTGCTGAATGGCTGATCGACAACGTGCCGCTCGACGGTGAGACATTTTACCTGGTCATGGATCAAGAGCTTGCCCCTGGCTATTGTGTCTGGTTAGCCCCTCACGGCTCGATTACCGCACTAGGTGTTGCGGGCCATCCACGCACCTTTAGCCCAACGAACTCGCTACGGGTTGCACAGACCTTGTTTCAAGGAGTGGCAGACCTACATTCTATGCATGTTGTCGAGCGCAAAGCGGGCACTATTCCAACGGGTGGACGTTTGAAACATGTTTACCGCGACGACGAGCTAGGACGCGTCTTGCTGCTTGGTGATGCCGCTGGTCTATGTGGAGCCGCTACTGGTGGTGGCATCTATCCCGCCCTTCTCAGTGGACGCCTCGCCGCACATGCCGTTGCTAGCGAAGTACTGAACGGTGAGCGAGGAGCGGTTACGGCGTATCTGCACAACCTCTCGCATGCGAATCGGCTGGGTGACTATCTACGTATCGAGGACTGGCTCCGCTGGGTTCTCGATAGCATGAAGTCGAACGACGATGTTGGTATGCTCTACAACTTGTTTCAATCAGAGGAAGGTCAACAAGTACTGCAGCGAGCCTTGTTGAGCGTACCAATCATCGGCATGGATAGCAACTTCTTTTCGCTCATGCGTGGCCTACTGGGAAGGCATCCGCGCCTTTATCGTTCGGCGTTGCATGCATTGAGTAGGCGCGTCGGTCTGGAACTGCAAAAAGTTGTTGCAGGGAAAAGTTAGCTGGAGGACGGACGCCCACAAGGGGCGAGTCCCTACTATACACTGTTTGGACGCGCGAAGCGCGTGAAGTATAGTAGGGACTCGCCCCTTGTGGGCGTCCGTTGGTCTAATCCATCATCGTCCGTTGGTCTAATCCATCATCGTCCGTCGTAAGTATGCATAGACCATTTGTCGTATTTAATAATATTACATACAAAGTGCAGGTAAGGTTTACTGTTACGCCTCAACCACAATGTATGTGCGTTGCGACGTATGTTCACTAGTTATACGTTCAAACATCTCACCATACTTCTTAGCGAGAACAGCGTTTGCATGCGAACGCTCCTCTGCATTGCTTTCGTGTGCATGTCCCTCTACCTGGGCCTCGCCTAACAGGTTGCCTGTGCGGTCAGAGGGCGTCATTTTGACGTTGCCGTTGTTACGAATGCGCTTGATCTTGCCGGTAGTGGTGCTGGTTGTGATGTAAAGCTTGCCCTGGTCGTATGCGAACCAGACGGTGGTTGGAACTGCTGTGCCATTTTTACGATAGGTCGTCAATACAATAAATTCATGTGGCGCGAGAAAAGCGAACGGGTCAGCGGCCTGTGTATTGGAAGTGGTCATGAAAAAGCGTTCTCCTCTAATGGAAATGTTGTCGCGTAACAGGCATGCTTGCTTGCATACAAACTATTTATATCACATCGTTTCGCCTCTGTCCTAGTATATGTCTTCTTCGTTTGCAAAATTCACGGCGTTACTTGACTTTTTCCTTGTTGTACCATATGCTGAGATTGGTGAATGAGACAACGGAGAACAGAGGATGCGTAACGCTTCTTAGTGTTTGAGACAAGAGAATACGTTTGGTAGATAAGCGCGTAGAGACGTGTATGAAGGTAGGGGAGTGAAGGTTCCGATTGGAAGTGACTAGTTCATATAAGAGAGGTGGCTATGGCACAGCCGATTCTTCATGCAAATCATACTGTATCTTCATTAGTAGTTTCTGATCGTCAAGAACGTAAATTACGCCAGGTATGTGCATGGATCGCCCTTTACATGCTTATGCAAGCAGAGTTGGGCTTAGCGTGGGATAGACAGTGGCATGATCTGCTTGGGCGTGATTCATTCTGGATTCCTCCACATATTCTGCTCTATACAGGAGTTGCTGGAGCGGGACTCGCGGCTCTCTGTCTGGTACTGCTAGACACGCGACGCTATTATCAAAAAATAGCGGGCGTCGATGATAGTTCGACTGTCGCTATTTTCCGTTTCTTTCATGCACCGCTTGGCTTTACCATTCTTGGTTTTGGTGCTTTGAATGATCTACTGGCGGCTCCGCTAGACAACTACTGGCATGAGTTATATGGCATCGACGTGACGCTTTGGTCTCCCTTCCACATCATGGGTACAATTGGTGGTGTGCTTATGGGGTTGGGTATCCTCTACGCCTTCGCATCTGAAGCTGTACTAGAGCGGCAGAACACCTCTGCGAAACGCTTCCTCTCCCTGAGTGGTCCTGAATGGGGTCTACTCCTCTTGCTAGCCGCTTTTATGGAAATTGCCCTACCAGCGCTTACCGCGTTTCCTCCACTGAACATCGGTTTACCTTGGCTACTTCTGACCTATCCACTGCCACTAGCCGCAGTAGGGGGTTTTTGCTTGACAAGTGCTGTGCGAGCAACGCGCAAGACAGGGGCGGCGACTCTAACCGCACTTCTGCTGTTGCTAGTGTCGCTGGTCACACAAACGTTTGTACCTATCGCGCTGAGCTATGCCGTGAAACGCTTAGGACTTGTCTATCGCTTCGCTGATCGCACACCCACATTCAATATTGCACTTGTACTGATTCCGTTCCTGTTTATATTATGCGGACTTGTAATTGATGGTGTCGCTTTCTTGCGTAATAGGCGACAGGAGGCGACAGAGAAATATCCACTTATTTATGCGTTGCTCAACGGAAGTGTTGTAGCATTGGCGGTAACGGTGATGCCTGCTGGCCTTGTACGCCTACTCCATCTCTTTTCTTTTTTCAAACTTAGTGAGGATATTGTGCGTATCCTTACTCCTGGTTGGCAAGAAGTGTTGCTCGCACTGCCATTCGCGTTTTGCATGGCGGTCATCGTTGTGCCAATAGGCGTTCTCTTCGGCGACATCTGGCATTGGAGCAAACGATAAACTCGTGGACTGGGAGGTACGTATGATGAGAATGCGAGGTTTTGTGCATGGCATAGAAAATATAATCTGTGCTTGGCAACAAGGGCATTTGCAAGGAAATGATCCTATAAACGGGGGGGCTAGGTTACGCGTGGGAACAAGGGCGCCCGCAAGGGGACGCCCCTCCCATACACGAACCTCCTCCACCAATGGCAACGTCGTATGGGAGGGGCGTCCCCTTGCGGGTGCCCTTGTGTTTTGTACATTCTTCGCATTGATGCTCTTCCTATCCAGCACCCCTGCGCTAGCCGCTTCGCGCAACCAGCCAGCACAAAGCCAGACGCTGGTGGCAGGTCCCTATACCATCGTGATGGGGCTTTCTACGAGCCAGCCGATTGTGGATCAGGACTTTATCGTTACCATTGTGCCGCGTGGAGCGGTAACGCTTTCGGGGACGTTGCAGGCTCAACCAGGGCCAGGAACTGATGGTATCATAGTGAGAAGGACATTGGTTGCCGATGCTGTGCATTCACAAACATTGACAAGTGCAATACGTGTGCCTGTACGAGGTGCATGGACGCTTGTTGTAAGTCTGAATGGACCGCAAGGTACTGGACGCGCGAGCATGGATATCATCGTAGCAGTTCCAAATGCGATTCCACCCTGGCAAGGCTGGACGATTGGCCTCTTACCGCTTGTAGGTTTTGTGTGGTTAATCTGGCGACAATGGGTGTATCGCCGTACTTTGCTCAAACAAGCGTATCAAAAGTAGTACACAGAATAATGACCTCTATTTTTACAAAATAGAGGTCATTATTCTGTGTACTACTCTACTTATCCCCAACGTTGACGGATGCGAGGTAGAATCTCTTTTGAGTAGAGTTGCAAGAAACGCGACTGATCGTCACCGGGGGCATGGAAGATCAGGTGTGTGAAGCCGAGTTCCAGGTATGGGCGTATCTGCTCGATGTGCTCCTCTGGATCGCTAGAGACGAGCCAGCGTTTGTGAGCTTGGTCGGCAACGGTCTCGGCTCGACGTTCCATTTCGCGTGCATCGTGAATTTCGGCCTTGTCCTCGGCTGGCAACGAAAGGGCGGCCCAGATGCGCGTATCAGACATTGCACGGTCTCTGTCGGTATCGAACGAAACCTTGACCTCGATGGTGCGCTCGATATCGTCGGGGTCTTTGCCCGCAGCCTTCGCACCCTCTGCTACAGCGGGTAGCAACTGGTCACGATAGAGCGCGTCACCCTTACCAGATGTACAGATGAAGCCGTCACCTGCCCTACCCGCAAACTTCGCTGCGACGGGACCACCTGCGCTGATGTAGATGGGAACGGGCTGCTTGGGCTTGTCATAAATTGTTGCGTTACGCGTATGGTAATACTCACCATCGAAGTTCACAAGGTCTTCCGTCCATAGTTGCTTAATCAGTGCAACCGCCTCGCGCAAGCGAGCTAGTCTCTCTTTTGCGGGAGGCCAATCTGCGGCTGTAACGGCAACCTCATTTAACGATTCGCCAGAGCCAACGCCGAGAATGACCCGCCCAGGATTGAGTACGCCCAGTGTACCAAATGCCTGTGCAATTACCGCTGGTGGATAGCGGAACGTTGGCGTGAGAACGCTCGTCCCCAACTCTACGCGTTGTGTACGCTCACCAACAGCACCAAGCCAAACAAGGGCGGATGGCGCATGTCCATTCGTGTGTCGCCAGGGTTGAAAGTGATCGCTAATCCATACGCTATCGAAACCAACTGCCTCGGCCTCAACCGAGAAGTCAATCAGTTGACGCGGCCCAAATTGTTCTGCCGAAGCCTTGTATCCCAATTTCAAAGGATGCTTTGCCATGATAAGATTGTCCTTTATCGTTATTGCTACCTGTTTTTGTAAGAAAGGCGTAACTACTAATTTACCAATCTTCATTCTGTTGAATTTGTAGGGACTCGATTTATCACGTCAGCCGTGTGATTTATCACGTGAGATCATGTCTTAGGTGTCTTTTACGTTGGATTGCGTCAAGATTTCGCTCAATAAATTGAGCAGCGGACGCGATACATCTGGTCCCTACGAATTCATATTGGCCTTTCTGTTTCATTCTATCATGCGAAGGCAGTTGCATGTTATAAAATATTAGCCGTTGGAGCATTAACCGTAAACTGTTTCCTCTCACGTTCAAGCAGGAGGATGTGTACATGTCCAGGCTCTCCTCTGAGCGCATCTACAACATCGTTTAACGAGCGGCCTTGTACCTCTTGTCTATCAATTTGCAACAGGCGATCATTCGGCTTTATCGACTGTAAAACCTCGGAATCGTTTCGGTCAGCTACGGCTGTAATCCTATACGTTCCATCTGCATGAGGTGAAAGCACAAGGCCAACCATATCCATATCATGCTGATCCGTCTGTGTATGCTGCTCAAGATAGGTCGTGCCAGCCTCGAAATCTATCTCCACCCTGAAATGTTTGAGTACATTTCCTCCCAACGCTCCTATAGCAGGACCTGTTAATAGCTGTGAAAGACGATCATAGTTACCTCCAACCTGTCGCGCGACAACACAAATACCTTCAAGTACGAATGAGCCTAGTTTAATTTGAGGAATACGAAGCATTCGCGCTCCATCATCAATTAGGCTGACGCCTTTGTTCGCGGTGCCTATTGCGCCCCTTGAGGAAACCCAATCGGGATGTTGTGCTATGAGCTGATCGAAGAAGGTTGGCGAAATCATGGTGCATCCTGCTCCTGTATCGAGCAACATACCATAGGCTTGTCCATCAATCTCTATTTCGACGCGAGGAAAGTGCGACTCTGCATGAATGCCTGTGGGAATGGCAACTCCACGCGGTGTAGATGATGTAGTTGACAGCAATGCAAATTGTCGTGCTGGAAAATCAAAGAGAACGTTGTATGTCGTTAAGATACGAGTTGAAAGCATCGAGTAGTCCATACCAGCTTCGGCGTCTAATCCATTTTCATTTAATTTAACAAAAGCAGGACCATGAAGATTGATCGGTGAATTTCCAAGGGAAACTGAAGGCATTTGTATTTCTTGTAGCCTGTCGCCAAATTCTTGTATCACATTTTCTCTGGAAATGGGGATGCCTAAAGCTTGTGCTAGTTCTTCTGTTATCAGGAACGTTCCTCCTCCTGTGTCAATAAGAGCGCGCGTTTGTTGCCATTGATCATTCTTCCCAAGCACGCCTAGATTCACGAATGGACGTTCAAGGTCAAGATAAAGAGGGACAATGTTATCTTGTGAAGTCATAAATATATGTTCGCCTCCGACAAAATCTCTGCTTGTAGTACAATAAAGCAAGCTTACTAAGCATGATACAACAGAGAAAGATAGAACAATACATGATACAGACACGACCACAGCTTATCAAACCAGGGATATTTGGAAGCGTCGTTGCGGCAGACGCGCGACGCAGCCTTTTTGATGCTCAAAACGAGAGCATTCTAGCAAAAAACTGTCCCGTCGATGCCGTTTTTATTGGCGACTCTATTACAGAGACGTGGGCATTGGATGCGTATTTTCGGGGTGCAAGCGGCCTTCTCGTCAATCGTGGCATTGGAGGCGATGTAACAACATATGCGCGGAAACGCTTCGAGGCCGACGTAATTCAGTTGCATCCACGCTTGATCGTGCTGGCGATTGGCGTCAACAACCTGTGGAGTCTTGAGGCGTTGGAGCTTTCGTTGAGACGTACACCGCAGGACGTTAGCGATGAGATTGTGAACGATATCTCAGCAATGGTGAAGAATGCGTTGACACATGACGTTCCGATTGCGGTATGCAGTGTCCTTCCTACAAACCTCTCTTTCAACATGTTCAATCTACTACGCAACCAGACGATTCAACAGGTCAACGAACGCCTGAAACACCTTGCACACGAACTGCAAGGTGTTGTTTTTGTCGATTACCACAGTCGTTTCGTCGCCAACGACGGTTTGACTCTATGCGATGGTTTAGCCGACGATGGCCTACATCCTCACGCTATTGGTTACGAGATAATGGCAAATGTCTTGCTCGATACGCTCAAAGAAGCAGGTGTTGCTACATATGAAATGCGTTAGTAATGAACGCCTCTCATATGTAAATAGCAATATTTGCTGAGATATGAGTACAATAAAAGAGAACCAGACGACGTTTTTCTCGTCAAATAACAGAGAGGTATGAAGGGAGAATTGGAGTATGCTCCTGGTCGGTGATATCGGTGGGACGAAGACAGAGCTTGCGGTGTATGCATCTGTCACCACGCTAACAATGCCTGTTGCGAACGACATATTTCCAAGCAAACAATACAGTGGTTTAGAAGAGATTATCCGCGAGTTTCTCGCAAAATATGATGTGCAGGTTGACCGAGCCAGCTTTGGCGTCGCCGGTCCAATTGTCGCTGATAAGGCCACGATTACCAATTTGCCCTGGATCATTGATGCGGCACAATTGCAAGAGTCGCTCCATCTCGACTCGGTTTTGTTGCTGAACGATTTAGAAGCTCTTGCATCCGGTGTGCCATTGCTGCAACACAACGAACTGGAAACTCTCAACATTGGGCAATCTACTGCAAACGGTCCACTCGCCGTTATTGCACCAGGAACAGGGCTTGGTGAAGCGTTCTTGACGTGGGATACACAAACGTATGTCGCGCATCGATCAGAAGGTGGACACGGCGATTTCGCTCCGATCAACGAGCTACAAATGGGCTTACTGAAATATTTGCAGCCGCGCTACGACCATGTGAGCTACGAATGGGTCTGCTCTGGGCGCGGCATGCCCAACATCTACGCGTACCTGAAAGACAGCCATTATGCCGAAGAACCTGCATGGCTGGCTGAACAATTGGTGCAGGCGAAGGACCCAAACGCTGTCGTAGTACAAGCCGCGCTTGACAGAGCCGATCCCTTGTGTGTAGCAACAATGCAAATGTTTGTATCCATTCTCGCCGCCGAAGCTGGCAATCTAGGTCTCAAGATATTGTCTACGGGCGGTCTCTACATCGGCGGGGGCATTTCACGTCATATTTTGCCATTTCTCAAAGGAGAACTGTTCATGAAGACATTTCTGGACAAGGGGCGTCTTGCCGAAGTGTTGAGGCCCATGCCTGTACATGTGATTCTCAATCCAAAGGTTGGGCTGCAAGGTGCAGCCTATCGCAGCTTTGCTTTGCAAAGGCGCGAAGGAAATAGTTAAACAAATTTTCCCCCAATGCTATGAAAGCAAAAGCTTTTGCTTTCATAGCATTGGGGGAAAATTTGTTTATACTATCTCGCCTGTTCGAGTTCCGCGACTTCAGCATCCGTAAGTTGAATTGCCGTTGCCGCGAGGTTCTCTTCCAGGTGTTTCACGGATGATGTGCCTGGAATTGCTAGCATGATAGGTGAGCGTGCCAATAACCACGCAAGGGCAATCTGTGCTGGAGCCGCAGAATGCCTCTCGGCTATCTCTGCCAGTACACCGTGTCCCCGTCCAAGCTGACCGATAGCTAGGGGGAAGAACGGAGAAAACGCGATGCCCTGTTTTGTGCAGGCGTCCAGTACATCTTCTCCGTCACGGTGAACCAGATTATAGAGATTCTGCACCGAGACAACTTGTGTGATAGCCTGCGCCTCAGTCAATTGTTGCATATTCACATTGCTGACACCGATGTAACGGATTTTGCCTTCGCGCTGTAGCTCCGCAAGTGTGGCTACTGAATCGGTAAAGGGAACATCCGAGTTCTCCATCTGGCGACAATGGACGAGAGAAAGCTGGTCTAGGCGCAACTGGCGCAGGTTATCCTCACACGCTACACGTATATCTTCCGGGCGCAAACCGGGATTCCAGCTTTTGTCTGCACCGCGTATAGCACCAATTTTGGTTGCTATGATAAGGTCGTCTGGATAGGGATAGAGCGTCTCCGCTATGAGGCGGTTCGATACTTCCGGTCCGTAGTACGCTGCTGTATCAATAAGATTGACACCGAGTTCGACTGCGCGTCTCAGCACCGCTCTAGCCTCAGTAGGGTTGGCTGGCTCACCCCAGATGCCCTCACCCGGCAGACGCATTGCTCCAAAGCCGAAGCGATTGACAACCGTATCTTTTCCCAGCGTAACCGTTCCGGCGGCTGCGGCTGGCATGTTCGTATGTTCATTCGCTGCACGCGATACCATAGAAATTTCCTCTTTCCTTCTTAAAGATGGTTTGGTAGGGACCGATTTATCGCGTCCTCTGCGTGGTTTATCACGCGAGTCTTGTGGAGCGTGTTCAGAGCAGTACTCATGGGACTCGCGCAGTAAACTGCGCTTCGGACGCGATAAATCGGTCCCTACCAAATCACGATGTGTGATACACTTGCAGTATGACACGTCGATTATCATATGACCAGAGTCTCTTTATCGTATGATTGAGAATAATAGGATAAGAAATAAAGTGAGTGAAGAGCAACGTAGACAAGACCTCGCGGATTTCCTACGCACGCGGCGTATGCGCCTCTCGCCAGAAGAGGTCGGGCTGATAAGCGGCGGACGGCGGCGCACTCCTGGATTGCGGCGTGAAGAGGTGGCGCAGTTAGCAAATGTGGGCGTTTCATGGTATACCCTACTGGAACAGGGACGTGCCATTCGTCCTTCGAGCGAGGTGCTACATAGTATTGCTGATGCGCTACAACTTACATCCGACGAATGGCAACACCTTTTCTTGCTCGCCGACCAGCAGTATTTTTCTGATACGCGATTTGCTAACGAAGAGGTAAGTCCTGCGCTCCGTCGTGTGCTTGATGCCCTTGATCCCATACCTGCTTATATCATGGGGCGGCGTTGGGATTATCTCGCCTGGAACGTAGCCGCCGAACACATCTTCTTGCCTACGAATCTCAAGCCGCCTCATGAATATAATGCCGTCTGGCGTGTCTTCACCTCCTCAGAGGTAAGAGTACGCCACCCCGAATGGGAGCAGGTCGCGCAGAGAGTACTGGCAGAATTCCGTGCCGACAGTGTGCGTTATGCCGACGACGAATGGTTCAAACGCTTAATCGCCGACTTACAGCGTGTAAGCCCTGAGTTTCGCGCATGGTGGCCGCGTCACGATGTACGCGGTAGAGCTGATGCACGAAAAGACATAGAGCATCCACTGGTGGGACGCCTGATGTTCGAGCATACAACCCTACAAGTTCCCACCGTGCCTGAACTCAAAGTTATGATCTATACACCTTTGCCTGGAACAGACACGCTGGCGAAGCTACAGCAGTTGATGAATATGGAGTTGGCTACGACGCATATTATGTGAAAAAGTGGGAAGCGGCACACATACCGTTTCCCACTTTTTCACATAACACATGTTAATCTCGATTATATTGAGAATACATCATCGGCATCTCTACTCGACTCGGTTGTTTCGGCATTGCTGGTGCGTCCTCCTGAGTGAGTAGTACACGTGCGAGTTCGGCAGAGCCGAGAGCTAGGCCATTGAGTATAATTTGCGAGACATACCACAAACCTATTCCAATCGGTACAAAGACGAACGTGCGAGCAAACATTATCAGGTCGAAGGTGCCATGAATTTCGATAAAGTTGGGGATGATATAACTTGTAGACGGTAGACTGCTTTTCAGCAGGATACCATCAATAAACAAGTTTATGAGGTATATCAATGGCAGTAGTGTGATTGCGGCGGACAAAACTGGTAGAACCAGAGCCAATGTAAACGAGACGATGCCAATTGGTAGCTTTATAAACATATAGACTGTGCTAGTCCAGGTAAGCGGGTCACGCACTATATCGCGTAAATAACGCAGAAATGATGTACGTGTCTTACTATAGCTACGTTCTCTCATCGTAAGAGGATAGTGCAACAACGTGACGACGAGTCGGCGTTCTATCGCTGCCATGCCACGTATCGCTACAAACGTTCCAAGAAGAATAGGAAGGCCAATCCAAAGAATGAGCGTCCCTAATCCCACGCTGAAGCCAACATCTATGATAACAAAGTACAGTATACCCAGTGGCATAGAGAGGAGTAGGTAAACAATATTTCCTACTATAGTGCTTCTGTAACTTCTTTCTGTGTTCATCTTCTTTTTGCTCTTTCTGCTTTACTATAAATTTCAGTATACCGATTGCTTTCTGCTTGCCCTAAGTATGCCCAACAAATACATCGAAAATATCTCCAATTTGTCTCAAATCTGCCGTGTTGAATACAATAATGGAGACACTTTTGGGACAAATTTACGCTATGCTGTATCTATATGGACTGGTGGGGATACAAGGGGCGCAATGAAGTCTAGGGCTATGCTCAGTTCCCTTTTAAGCAGGGATGCAAGACGTGTAACGAAGTCTAGGGTGATGCTCAGTTCCTTTTAAGCAGGGATGCAAGGGGTGCAACCCCTTGACTGGGGTCTGGGGCTGTGCTCCAGTCCCTCCCCTCCGCAAGCCGCCGTAGGCGGCGAGTCTTCACATGAGAATTGATAGGCTACTACAAGGGCTAAAAGATGAACACATTTCCGATGATGACAAGACTCAATGACACACCTTTTCGTGTCGCTCAAGATAAACAACCGTATACAAATATCCTGTACCTTTTGCTCTCATTTCCATTAGGGATATGCTACTTCGTCTTTCTCGTGACAGGAATATCGTTGGGGGGAGGAACACTGATTATCTGGATTGGCGTGCCCATTCTCCTGTTCATAATTGAAATGTGGTGGCAATGCGCTTCATTCGAGCGACAGATGGCAATGCGTTGGTTAGGTGTCGAGATCGCACCGCTAGCCTATCCTGTATCACAACCTATGTCTCTATGGCGAAGGGCACAGTCGCGTTTGACGAATGTGATGACGTGGAAAACACTAGCCTTTTTACTTGTGAAATTTCCTCTCGGCATTCTTTCGTTTGTCTTGCCTATAACACTATTTGCGGTAACGCTTGTTGTGACAATAGTTGGTATTGTACTTGGTTTGCTCACAACACCATTTGTGCTACTCTACATGCTACTTTGGAGCGATGGAAGTTTTAATGTACGCCGTTACTTGTTGTTGGCCTCTCTCGGCTTTGGATTGACACTTGTCTCATTTCATTTATTGAATGGTCTTGCATATGTATCGGGGCAATTTGCGCGTGTAATGCTTGGTATGAGCGAGAGTGCGATGCGGCTGGCAGAGGCAAAGGCAATCGCGGAACAGGAGCGGGTGCGAGCTGAGCAAGCTGATCAGCGGCGACGCGAACTGGTGGTGAACGTCTCACACGAACTACGCACGCCTGTTGCAAGTATTGCTGGTCATGTTGAGTCATTATTGCTTGCGACGCAAGAGGGAACGGTGACGCCGACGACCTTGTACAACTATCTTCACGTTGTACATTCCGAGACGACGCGGCTGAGCATGTTGATTGATGACCTGCTTTCGTTAGCGCGAGCCGAAACAGGCGAGTTGCGCTTGGCAATCACAAGCGTTGTTGCCAGCGAGGTTGTTGAAGAGGTTTACCAAGCTCTGATGCCACTAGCACAACGCGAGCGGCAGGTGACACTTGTCCGTGGTGCCGCGCTCCATCTTCCCGCTGTTTTAGCGGATCGTCAACGCCTAGCACAAGTACTGCTGAACCTCGTCCGTAACGCGATCACCTCGACGCCTACAGGTGGCATCGTCGAAATAAGTATCGAGCAACCTGACGCTCAACATCTCGCATTTGTTGTTGCCGACAGCGGCATAGGTATCGCCGCCGACGATCTCGCGCACATCTTTGAACGCTTCTATCGTGCTGATAGTTCACGCTCGCGCTCTTCCGGCGGCTTTGGCCTCGGACTTGCCATTGTCCACGATTTTGTCACCGCCATGAATGGTTCCATCACTGTGACTAGCGAAGTAGGAAAGGGGAGTAGGTTTTGTGTGGTACTCCCTGTTGGGATGTATTGATGTAGGGGCAATAATTCATTACGCCTTGGCACAGCTTGTGAAGCTGTGCCAAGGCGTAATGAATTATTGCTCCTACATGTCTTTAGATAATATGC
>CAXUHG010000139.1:0-8400 GCA_964250805.1 uncultured Ktedonobacteraceae bacterium
AGAGATAATCATTTATTGCTAGTCCTTTGTAACATAATGTATAGTAAAAGCGACCTTTCCGGTCGCTTTTACTATACATTATGTTACAAAGGACGTTTTTATTTATGAGCAGTTTAACCTTACTAGGAACAGGAACGTGTCAGATCGAACATGAGAGACGCGCATCAAGTGTCCTACTCGATCTGACTGGAACGCATATTCTCTTCGATTGTGGACATGGCGTTGTCCAACGCCTACTAGAGGCAGGAGTGCATCCGAACACGTTGCGGCACGTTATCATTTCGCATTTTCATCCCGATCATGTCTCGGACCTGATTCCCCTTTTTCAAGCTGGCGCATGGTCACGCAAAGACCGCCGTACCACAGACCTGCATATTTACGGACCCAAAGGAATCCATACCTTGATCGACAGTTATATTCATATCTTCGGGCGCAGTGCCTTCGAGCAGCCTTCTTACTCACTCGTTGTACACGAAATCACTAGAGACTCTTTTCGTATCGACAAATATGATTTTGCGTCAATCAGTCTGCCACCTGCTGGCAATCATGGCATACGCTTTTCATGGAATGACAAGACGTATGCGCTTACTGGTGACTCCTATTTCCATCAACAAGAGATTGATTTCCTACGCGGAGTGGATTTGGCGGTCATCGACTCTGGTCATGTTGGAGACGACGAAATCATCGCGCTAGCCGCTACATCACAAGCAAAACTGCTCGTCTGCTCACACCTCTATCGCAACCTCGACGCGGACTTTCTACAAGAACAGGCAGCAAAGAAAGCGTATACAGGGAAAATTGTAATTGGGCACGATCTGATGTCCTTTGACCTGTAAAGGCGCGATAAATCAGGCCCTGCGCACGAGCGAAGCAAGGTGCGCGTTTGTTTGGGCGTGATAAATCAGGCCCCTACAATACGCCCATCCTGAATTTGTAGTACACGGTCCGCGACAGCAACGAACATTGGATCGTGCGTTGCCACGAGCATACCAATTTTAGTATTGTGCGTGATATCGCGTAATAGCTTTGTGATATCACGTCCAGTCAATGAATCGAGATTGCCCGTTGGCTCGTCGGCAACAATGAAACGTGGCTGATGCACAAGCGCACGTGCAAGAGCCACGCGTTGCTGCTCGCCACCTGAGAGTTCAAGGCCACGATGATGTGTACGTTTGCCAAGCCCCACATGTTCCAGAGCCTCGCGTGCCTGTTTTGTGCGCTGTTGTGAAGGCATGCGAGCGAGCCGCAGAGGTATCTCGACGTTCTCTTGTGCGGTAAGCGAAGGGAACAGGTGCGCGTTCTGAAACATGATTCCGATACTTTCGCGGCGTAGACGAGCGCGTTCGCCTTCATTCATTTTTACCAGATCGTGTTCAAGCACTCTCACAGTACCCTGTGTTGGGCTATCCAGTCCAACCAGGATGTTGAGCAATGTTGTCTTGCCCGAACCGGAGCGACCGCGTAGGGCGACAAACTCTCCTGGCAGCACGCGTAGATTGACGCCGCGTAACGCCTGCACAATGCCCGCCGCAGAGCGAAAATCCCGCGTCACTTCTTGCATCTCGGCAATGGTTGAAACCTCTATCTCTGTAGGCGTTTTCATACACGTCTCCCCTGTCCATTTTGTTCTTTCTGGATACCATTTGTTTCGTCGAGAATAGGCCACAATTCTACATGGTCATCAGCGATACGTACCTCGGCACGACCATTAAAGGGCAAATTCTCGACAGCTTCTTTGGGTAGTTGTAGACGACCTGCTCGGTCAATCAAAATTGATTCGCGGTGTGTCTCGCTAGAGAGGCCAATCACTGCACTTGCGGTCAGCACATTCGGATTAACCAATTCCTGCACGTTCTCGCGCCGTACCGTCTCTGTGCTGGTACGCCCATCTCGAATAGCGATGGTACGATCCACCTCGGCGGCGATAGCAGGATCGTGCGTCACCGTGATAATCGTAAGGCCAAGACGCTGATTCAGGTCGCGCAAGAGATGCAACACCTCAGACGCCGTTACCGAGTCCAGTTCTCCCGTTGGTTCATCGGCGAGCAATACCTTTGGCTCGTTAGAGAGCGCAACCGCGATAGCGGCGCGTTGCTGCTCACCGCCTGAAAGTTGGAAGGGGCGTTTCTTGCCCATCGTGCCAAGTCCCACAAGATCAAGCAGTTCTTGCGCGCGCCGGCTCCGCTTGCCCGTGCCAACGCCGCTGAGCATCTGTGGCAACTCGACATTGGCAGCGATGCTTAACTCAGGTAGCAGATTGCGTCCGCTCTGTTGCCAGACCTGTCCAACCACAAAGCGGCGATAGTTGATACGTTGCGCCTGCCCCAGACGCGTCAAATCATTGCTATCAACCACACAACTACCCGCGCTAGGCACATCGAGGCCACTCAGAATATTGAGTAGCGTACTTTTGCCGGAGCCGGATGCACCGACAATCGAAATCATCTCTCCCGCCATCACCTCAAGGTCTAGCCCCTGTAGTGCCACCACTTCGAGATCGGCAACCTTATAAATTTTCACTAGATTATCACAGACAACAAGTGGCTCTGCCATAAAAGCTCCTTTATTATTTTTAGTCCTCATTCAATCGTAATGTTTGACTCATAGATGGTTGTGCAACAGTGCGCACCATCATGCCCAGTGCGAGAATAAATACAGCAATCACAGCACCGAGCGTAAAGACGAGCGAGATAGGCACCACTATCTGCACTGGTAGCGATATTTGAATGCTCAAGCCGTAATAAATCAGCGTTGGTACAACCGTCGTCGCCAGTAGCACTCCAAACGCAATACCTAGCAGTAGACCAACACTATAGATGAGTCCTTGCTCCCACGTTAACACATCGGCAACCTGACGTGGTGATGTGCCCAATGCCCGTAACACCGCGAAGTTGATGAGACGCGTTCGTGCGCTTGACCACGAGGCCAATAAATCACCGAGTATGGCTAAGAGCAGCGTTGCCACCGTTCCGATGATGAGAATCCCTTCAAGTGTCAATGTGAGTGGATCGATGTATAGACTTTCAATGAGTTCTCGTCTATCTGTTAGTGCTTCGACATTTAGAGCCAGAGTGCTAAGAGCGAGCCGGACATGACTTAGCGAACTGGCATCATCGCGTGTGCGTAACAATATCCAATTCACGGGCACGGTATCCTGGCCTTTGCTCGATGCCTGTACCTGTCGTGTATACAGCGTGTTATAGGTTTGGTAATCGAACAATACTCCTCCATGTGGTGCATAAAACGCGGATGTATCGTTCAGTGTGTCGTTATAGATTGTTGGAATATGCGCGACAGTACCAACAACAACGCAATGCATATCGGGTGCGAGTGAGAGATTGTCGATATTTACTATAAACGTCGAACCCAGAGAGAGGGAGAGTTTACCACGTGTCGTCTCGTCTACAATCACAGGCACCACACCATCATGTATGCCATACGCACGCTTCGCAATCAGCAGCGATGTCAGACTTGACAGAGATTGCGATGATGCCTGCGCAGGCCACAGCGCTGTTTGGCGATATGTCTCAGAGTTGACGCCGCGCAGGTCGAGTTCGAGTGCAACATCATTGTTGCTAAGCGTGCCACTCCCAGCGAAGCCTGCACTTGCAGCGGTCACGCCTTGTACAGCTCGATATTGCGCCTCCTCTTGTTGGGGTGTGACGGTATAAGTATGTGTAGGTAATACGCCGCCGAAATCTGCTCCTGCTTGATACGCGGCAAGATCGTCAATGCGTTGCTCCTGTGAGGCAAAGAAGACCAGGCTGAAGAGGGCAAATGTGATCGTCAATGCAAGCAGTGTTGTCATGCGTAGCGATTGACGTGGTGCCCATGACATCTGTGCTAGGGCCAACATTGAGGACGCGCTACGTCCACGATTCGTTAACCACGCTCCCAGGCGCAACAAGAGCGGAAAGAAGCGCAAGAACAGAAGCAATAGCACCAGAATTAAGAAGTATGGCGATATCAGCGAGAAAAGAGCAGAAGATATGGCCTTAATCTGGGCATTCAGTAACGAGCCAATCGTTGTCAGGTAGAGAGTGATACCATAGACAAGCAGCGCAATACCTCCCGCAACGATATCCAGATGAAGCCGTTGCCACAGTGGACGCCGCGTCGAGCGAGCAGCTTCGCGCCGCGATGCCAACACATCCATACGCACCACACGTATCAGCGAAAAGCTCATGGTTGCCAGAACAACGAGTACAACCGCGAACGCATAGCCAAGCACACTCTGTAGTGACTGCAACGGTTGCTTAGTAATAACGTTCAACGAGTCCTGTACCTGTACTGGCAGAATGCGTTGTGCAACAAACATTACTACCAGCAGTGTCAGCGGTAGACCAATTGCAATTGCCAGCAGGCCAAGACCGACACTCTGTGTCATAAGCGCACCAAAAATCTGCCTACGACTGGCTCCCCGACTACGCAACACAGTAATTGCATCGGCTTGACGGTCCACCAGCAGATCGGTCATCAAACTGACAAAGAAGAGAATGAGAACCAGAATTTGAGCAGCAATTACGGTGGAAGGAATGCGTGCCACTACCGCTCGCTCACGAAATTGTTCAAGACTACCAGGAGCGTTTACATCTGAGAACAGAGGGCTAAACGGGTTCACATTTGTCAGATAGGGATAAGAGGGTGCATTGTCAGACGTAAAGCCACCATAGTTCTCTAATGGAGCATAGCGTGTATCAATGGTCGTTTTGACGATATTGATATGAGCAATAAGATCGTCAAGCTGCGTAATTGAGACTCGTGCGGGGTCCAGAGAATAGTACCATGTGAGTCCAATGCCACCATCTGTAATAAGCGCACTAACGTGTTGCTGGGTACTCACCGTATCAAAGAGGTGCAATAGTGCCGTATCGGATGTAAGTAAAGAATAAACTTGTACGCTAGAGCCTGCGAGACCACCACCTTGTTTCGTAGGATTGAAGTCTACACCATGCCAGTAAGCAAGATTTGGCTCATTGACGTTGATAAGTCCTACGACATGTGCATTGACCTGTGCTACTTTGCCGTATTTACCATAATCCGACTGTGAAAAGTCCGGCACATTGAGAAAATAGTTCAGGCGCAGCTTCACAATAGAGCCAACATGCACTCCAAATACTTGCGCCGTACTGGGAGTAAGCACAATCTCGATGCCGTTTGTTTCGCTTGTCATACGTGGGAGACGCCCCTGTACAACGCGAAGATGGGAAGCCGCCTGTGCCATCGGAGCTGCGTCTGTGACAAGGCCATAGGTAGTCACTGGTGGTTGTGGCGAGATAACTGTGAAGTTATTCGCTTGCATCACAAATTGTGTGGGCTGCTTGAGTACGCTACCAAGATTGTGCTGTAGAAGCGGCTCAAACTGGTTATGTATATCAGCAACAACCTGAGTTGATGCCCCTAGTGTTGTAGTGTCGAGTCGAATTTCAGAATTAGCAGGCTGCGCAGCTAATGCATTGCGAAGCCCGGCGGTGGTTGTCACCGTAATAAATAACGGTACGGCACAAGTGATGACCACCGCAGTAATCATGCCAAGCGTCGTCACACACAGCAGAAACCATGTGCGACGTAACCTCCATGAAGCCAGTGTCACTACCGATGCGAATGAGTTAGAAATAGGCATATATACATTTCCTTTGTAACAGGGAGACCGCAAGGGTCTCCCCTACATGTAAGGGGAGGATTAAAATGTAGGGGAGACCCTTGCGGTCTCCCTGAATGCAACTAATCCTCATTCAACCTCAAGGTCTGGCTCATAGATGGCTTCGAGACGATACGCACCATCATTCCCAGCACGCATACGAAGATAACTCCGATAGCAAGAAATGCGAGAATAAGCGAAGCAGGTATCACTAGATGAGTCGGCAAGCCACTTTGTAGGCTACTACTATTAGCAATTAAGGTAGGACTGACCGTGTTGGCAAGCAGTGAACCAAATGCGATACCGAGTAGCACACCGATAATGTAGACGAGTGCTTGTTCCCACGTCAAGACACTAGCAACTTGACGTGGCGAAGTTCCAATGGCTCTCAGCACCGCAAAATTTGTCAAGCGTGTGCGTGCGCTCAACCACGAGGCTAGCAAGTCACCTACAATGGCGAGCAACAGCGTCGCTACAGTGCCGATGCTTAGAATGCCAACCAACGTAATAGTGAGCGGATTCGAGTGTAGCGCATCAATAATCAAACGACGATCTACCAGATTTATCAGAAAGAGCGAGCTACCATTGGCAAGGACCGCACGAATACGCGGAAGTTGTGTCACATTGTCCGTAGTACGTAACCATATATAATTGAGTGGAATGCTCTTGCCTTTGCCACCAAGAATCTGCGCCTCTGCGCCATAGACTGCGTTATAGGTGCGATAGTCAAGTAGCATTCCTCCTGTCGGTGTATAATAGGGAGAATTACTATCTCCCTCAGTTGTGTTCGTCGCAGGAATGCTCTGCACTAGAGCTACGACAACACACGGCATGTCGCTTACCAGTAGTGGGTCGCTTGATGCCTCCGTATTGACCGTGACGGTAAACGTCGAACCGACATGCACTGCAAGCTTGTTCGCCACCGTCGTATCGACTATCACAGGCACGACCGTATGACTTATGCCATACGCCCGCTTTGCATCGAGTTGTGCTAGCAACGCGCTAAGTGGTTGCGTTGAGGCTCCTGCAGGCCATAGAGCCGTTTTGCCGAAGGTCTGCGTATCCACCGCTCGCATCTGAATATTCAACGGCACCTTGCCATCTGCCACGTTCGCAGTCGCGGCAAAACCCGAACTTGCCGAGGTCACACCATCAATATGCTGATAGGCTGCCGCTTCTTGCTCTGGTGAAGACTGGTAGCTACGTAGCTGTGTGGGGATGAGGCCAGCAAAATCTGCTCCCACCTGATTGATCGCTACGTCATTGATATGCTGCTCCTGTGAGGCCGTGTAAACAAGACTGAACAGAGCGAAGGCGGTGGCAAGAGCCAGCAAGAGCATCATGCGCACGGCCTGACGCGGCGCACGCGCCATTTGCGCGAGGGCTAGCATTGAGATCGCACTACGACTCTTCACCGCAAATGAGGCTCCGGTACGCAAAAACGCTGGAAAGAAACGTAGGAAGAGCAGAAGACAACCGATCACCAGGAAGAATGGAGCGATCAGCGATAGCGGGACTGCAACCACCGACTTAATGGTGCCACTTAGCGAGCCATTGATCGACGTGAGATAGAGCGAGACCGCGTAACCGCCGAGGGCGATGATACCCGCGAAGACATCCAGGTTGAGCCGTTGCCATAGTGGAAGACGACCGCTACGCGCAGCATCGCGGCGTATCGACAGCACATCCATACGAGCGGCACGCGCCAACGAGATGCTCATCATTGCCAGAACAATCAGTACGACGGCAACAGCGTAACCAAGAATACTCAGTATGGCTCCTGATGGATTGTTCGTCACCACGTTCACAGCATCCTGCGTGTTCGCGGATAAAGTATGTTGCGCGATAAAAAGCACCACCATAAGTGCCAATGGGAGACCAACAAGGATGGCGACGAGACCCAGACCAGCAGATTGTGTGAGTAACGCACCAAAGATTTGCCCACGACTCGCACCCCGACTTCTCAGAATAGCAATGGCATCGGATTGGCGATCTACCAGCAGGTCGGTCATCAAACTGACGAAGAAGAGAATAAGCGCGAGTATTTGCAGCGAAAGCAACAACGTAGGCACATTCGATACACTAATGCTGGTACGCGCCTGCTCTAAATTGCTCGGCTCACCAGGGCTGCTCAGCAAAGAACTAAGCAGAAAAACATGTGTCACATAGGGATAGGCTGGTGGGTTATATGGATCAAAGTAATACCCGTAGAAGCCTCCTGTATCGGCATAGTGCGTGTCGATAAATGCCTTTGCATTCGCAACACGCGTAATCAAATCGTTGACTTGCGCCACAGAAACACGCAATGGGTCCAGATTGTAGTAAAAAGAAAGTGTATCGCCAAAGACCGAAAAGGGCGCATCTATATGATATTTCGCGCTCAAGCCATCATAAATATCAAGAAAGCCTTCGGAGGGTATGAGCATCGAATATTGTAGTACGACAGATGGACCACCTCCCGTAGCGTAGAAGGTGAAATCTTTTCCGTGCCAGTAACTCACATCCGATGTATTCACACTGAATAGGCCGACAACATGAGCCTTAAAAACTGTGTTTGTCGCGCCTTGCATAAAATTGTCGGTTGTGTCGTCGGGAAGTTGCGTAAAATAGGGAAAACTCAGGTTCATCACGCTACCAACATGGACATGCAGCGGTTTCGCGTTGTCAGCCGTCATCAGTATCTCAATTTCGTGTGCTGAATCGGATGTTACATGTGGCAAACGACCCTGCAACAATTTTATATGTGATGACAACTGCGT
>CAXUHG010000139.1:8500-14709 GCA_964250805.1 uncultured Ktedonobacteraceae bacterium
CGGTTGCGTCACCACCCGTACCATCATCCAAAGCGCAAGAGTGCAAATAATAATAAGTAGAATGAAAGCTACGACAAGACTTGCCGGAACCGTTATTTGTACTGGAATAATATGTTGAAGCGCATAAAATTGGTCGCTACTACTCTCACTTGTCAAACCCGTAGTTGGCACGCTGCTAAATACTAGCGACGGAATAGCCGTTACAGACAGCACCACGCCAAAGACAATCCCCAGCACAATCGAGACGAGATAGGTAATTCCTTGCTCCCACGTCAAAACACCCGCAACCTGTTCAGAACTCGTTCCCAATGCGCGTAACACGGCAAAATGAGTCACGCGATTACGTGCGCTGAGCCACGAGGCCAACAGATTACCAACCAGAGCCAGCAAGAGAGCCGTTATCGCTCCCAAAGTCAGAACACCAATCAAATCTAGGTACAGTGGATCGGCACTCAGTTTACTGGCAAAAGCACGTCTATCCGCAAGGCGAACAATGCGCGGTTGAACCGTTGTTAAGGCGTTACGCACACTCGCAATCGTAGCAGGATTGTCGCTCGTCTTGACCCACAGATAGTTGCGTGACAGAAAACCACCAGATACACGATGATAAAGTATATCGCCACTTTGATAGTCAAAGAGCAAACCATTACTTTGCACGGTGGGAATACGTTCGATCTCGGCAATGGCGATATAGGTAATCACACCTGCCTGTATCCCGCTGGGATCATTTGTGTACAGCGAAAAATGCTCACCAACCGACAGGTGAAGTTGCTGCCATGTTGCAGCATCGACAAGGACAGGCAACACATGATTTTTCGCCGCATCGCCTCTTCGCGCCACCAACAACTGCATCAGAGATGACAGTGATTGCGTTGAATTTGCCCCTGTCCACGCTGCGGTCCCCGCAAAAGTATCAGCATCGACTCCACGTAACTCAACAGATGTTCCTCCCGCAATACCATTGGTTGTTGCATTTGCAGCGTAACCAAGCGTTGCAGAGAGAACACCGTGTGTCTGTCGCACAAAGTCACTCGTCTGGTCCTTGATGCTTTGTGACGAGTCATAGGAAATGGGACCACTGAAATCCGCCCCTACCTGATAGGCTGCAAGGTCATAGACGCGTTGCTCCTGCGACGAGGTAAAGACCAGCGCGAAGATAGCGAACGCACTCGCCAACGCAAGCAGCAGTGTCATACGCATTGCCTGACGCGGTGCCCTCGACATCTGACCGAGCGCAAGCATGGCAGATGCACCACGTCCACGCGTCGCAAACGAGGAGCCAAGCCGCAAGAGTAACGGGAAGACACGTAGCACCAGCAACACTCCCGCAATCACGAGAAAGAGCGGCGTGATTAAGGCGAGAGGCGAGACAATCAGCGCATTCGCCCGTACATCCAGTTCTTGTATACCTGATACATACTGCGAGACGAAATAGCCAGTAATCGCAAGAATAATGGCGAGAATATCAAGATTCAGCCTTTGCCAGAGCGGACGAGTCGTAGTTCGCGCCGACTCACGGCGTATCGCCAGCACATCCATCCCTACCGTGCGATAGATCGAGAAGCCCATCGTCACAATTGTAAGCAACACTGCGACAAGCGCATAGATACGTAAACTGTACAAAACACTCACAGGGTCGCGCCAGAGAATATTGAGGGAACCCTGCTCCTGCGGCGAGAGCGTGTGCTGCGCCATCAGGTTGACCGCGAATAGTGCCAGCAATGGCCCCAGAAACAACGCGACGATGCCTAGCCCGATGCTTTGTGTCATAAACGAGCCAAAGATTTGCAGTCGATTCGCACCACGACTACGTAAAATCGCAATAGTCTCCGTTTGACGCTCGACCAGGAGTTCCGCCATCATCCCTACAAAGAACAGCACCAAAGCCAGTATCTGGAACAACACCAGTCCATTAGGAATTTGCAGCACTCCAATACGAGCGAGATATCGCTCTAGCGTACTCTGTGATGGAGGATTACTGAGCGTGTCTCCTTGTAATGTGACCGTTTGAATGAAAGGAAAATCAGTAACACCATACTGATTTCCTCCATATACCAGATTGATGTCATCTTGCCACGCACCTAAATGAGCAATAAGATCATCGAGTTGACCTATTGCAAGGCGCGCGGTATTGAGCTGATAGTACCAGGAGAGACCTGTCAGGTCTGGTGAGTAAATAGACCCGGAACCAAGCTCTGTAAGTAGCGAGAGAAAAGTATCACTTGAAACCAACGCCATACCATGCAACGTTGGTGGCAAGCCAGGAGTGCTAGTAATATCAACATCATTGCCGTGCCAGAACAGATCGTTTGTCACATCTGCTGTGTAAAGACCTACTACATGCAGCGGTAAAGGATAGGCTCTTTGCTGAATTCCTTGATCTTGCGTAGTCGTCTGTATATTCAGTTGCACAACAAGAGTGGAACCAACAGTAGCATGAAAACCCAATGCTGTATTTGGCGTCAAAGCAACTTCGAGATCACCGCTTTGCACACTGGGCAAGCGACCGCGCACAATCTTTGTGTGCTTCGTCGCCTCTTTCATATCATAGCCCCGAATAGCTACTGTATCCGTTGAATTAAGCAATTTCGGTGTCGTAACAAAGAGTCCTTGCGTCTGCAATGTGAACTGCTGACTACCATCAATATAGTTTTGTAGTCCTACATCCTGTATAGATTGCTCCAGGTCACTACCGATGGTTGCGATGGAGGCGGTTGAAACGGAGCTAACCGTTACGCTCGCTGCAAGAGTCGCGCTATCGCGGTTGGCTTTCAGTACATCACGCAATCCCGTCGTCAACGCCACCTGTGAGTAAAGCGGCACAGCACACACCAACATCACGGCGGCAACTGTGCCTAGTCCCGTGACGAAGAGCATACCCCACATGCGCCGTAGACGCCATGCGGCAAGCGTCGCTGTTGAGGTCACTACTGCCCCACGCATTCTTGGTGTTCGCGTCGATTTTGAACGTGCCATGATACCCTCTTCTCAATCCTCATTCAAGCGTAACGCCTGACTCAGCTCTGGTTGCGTCACCACGCGCACCATCATGCCAAGCGTGACGACACAAATTCCAACCAGTACAACAAGGGCAAGAATCAGCGAGGGAGGCACAACAATCTGGACAGGTAAGATATGTTGTAGAGCATAAAACTCTCCGTTGTCTGTACCGCTGGTTGGACCGTTCGTAGGCACACTGGTGAAGAGGAGCGAGGGAATGACGGTAAGCGCAAGCAACCCTCCAAATAGCACACCTAGCACAAGCGCGGTAACATATGTAATGCCCTGCTCCCACGTCAACACAGTTGCAACCTGACGGGGACCAGTTCCTAATGCTCGCAACAAAGCAAAGTTGGTGACGCGATTGCGTGCGCTCAACCATGACGCGAGCAAATTGCCAAGTAGCGCAAGTAGCAGAGCGGTGGATGCCGCCAGTGCCAGTTCGCCAATTAGATCAAGAGTGAGAGGATCGCTGCTCAACGCCGCAACAATCGCACGACGATCAAGTAGAGGGCTAACCTGCGGCGTATTTTTGGTGAGTGCGTTCCGCACATTGGCAACTGCCGTCGCATCGTCACTTGTACGTAACCAGACATAATTGATCGGTAGAGGCTGTTTGCTTGCTACCTTATACGCAACTTGATAACTTCTGAAATCTACAATCACACCGCCAGCAAGCGGCGAGCCGTTGCTATCTCCTGGCTCAAGGCTATCATTGATCGTTGGAATATGCTGCACCTCCGCTATTGCGATAAAGGAGATGTTACCATCGCTAGTATCAGTTACAGGAGCCGCCTGCAAGCTAAA
This sequence comes from uncultured Ktedonobacteraceae bacterium, assembly GCA_964250805.1. Taxonomy (GTDB): domain Bacteria; phylum Chloroflexota; class Ktedonobacteria; order Ktedonobacterales; family Ktedonobacteraceae; genus JBBQVS01. Next base: position 12,308 of record CAXUHG010000139.1, read on the forward strand.
TAGCGTTCCTACAGAGAGACCGAGACGCTTCCAGGTAAGTGCATCGACAACGGCAGGCAAAATGTTGCTCACCTGCGCCCGAAAACGTCGCGCCGAAAGCTGCTGCATCAGAGGCGCAAGAGGCGTAGATGTGTCGCTCCACGTAGCACTTTGCGCGAAGGTATCAGCGTCAACAGCGCGAATTTCAACAGGCGAAGTATCCTGCCCTACCATTGTGGCGTGACGCGTGTAGCCAAGCGTCACCGAAGTGACACCGCGAATATTTTTCAAGGCAATTCTATCGTGCGCGACATCTTGTGCGGTTATCGCATCAGGAATACTACCGCTAAAATCTGCCCCTGTTTGGTAGGCGGCAACATCGAGAATGCGTTGTGCCTGTGACGCGGTAAAGACCAGCGAGAAGATGGCGAACGCAGTCGCAAGTGCCAGCAAGAGAGCCATGCGTACCGATTGTTGTGGTGCGCGTGACATCTGTCCCAGCGCAAGTACAGCAGAGGCACCACGTCCGCGTGTTGCCAGCGTCGCACCGAGACGCAGTAGTTGCGGAAAGATACGCAGCAACACAAGAATACCCGCTAGCAGCAGAAAGGTCGGCGCGATCAAGGCAAGAGGCGACTGCACAAGGACACGCGTCTGTGCATCTAGCCCTGGTAGAGTATTTAGATAGAGCGAGATAACATAACCTGCTATTGCTATCACAGCCGCGACAATATCCAGATTGAAGCGTTGCCACAACGACCGTGTAGAAGAGCGGGCGGAGGCGCGACGTAGTGCTAACACATCGAAACCTACAGCGCGATAGGTCGATAGGCTCATCGCAAGGATAGCAATCAGCACGGCAATAGCGGCGTATGTCAATAAGAGGAGGAGAGTGCCTTGCGGATCGCTCGTTAATGTATTCAATGCTGATTGTCCCAAGTTGCCGAGAATACGCTGCGCAAGTAGGTAGACAGCTAGCAATGCCAAGAGCGGACCGAGAACGATAGCAACAAGTCCTAGCCCTAAACTTTGCGTCACGAACGAGCCGAAGACCTGCCGACGACTGGCACCGCGACTACGCAAAACAGCAATAGCATCTGATTGACGCTCGACCAGGAGTTCCGCCATCATACTAATAAAGAAGAGAATAAGCGCGACAGCCTCGATCATCAGAATCGTGACGGGGATGAGGGCAACATCGACGCGATTTTGGAAACGCTCCAACGTCCCTGGCCCCTCGTATGTGCTAAGAACCTGACCACTGATATCGGCACTGACGATATAGGGATAGTCAGGGCTTTGCTGTACCTTACCGTAGTCGTCGGCGATACGTCCCTGCGCCACTTGTAGGCTATTTTGTAAATCATTCTGGTTCGCAATTGTAAGCTTCTGAACGTCGAGGCGGTAGTACCAGAAAAAATCTGCAATCAGCGAGGAAAAGACAACACCACTTGAGGCTTTTTTTTGTGCCGCAGGAATAGTGTTGCCAGCGGCATGAATCAATGCCTCGTTGGAGACAAGTGTACTATAACTCACTACATCTGCTGGTTTCTCTTGTTGGCGCACAACGGGATTTAAGGCCGCTCCATGCCAGAATGCATCGTTCGCAGTAGCAGGAGCATAGATACCGACTATATGAAGTGGCAATTGTGTCTCTATAATAATCTGCGTCGTGTTATCACTCTTTAAAGTGGTATATGCCTGGAATTTCAGCAGAATGATAGACCCTACTTGCACATGCAGGTCGCTTGCGGTCTGTTGAGTAAGCAGAGACTCAAGTTCGTTGCTTTGTGTCTGTGGCAAGCGGCCTGTAAGCAGATGTATATGCGAAGCGGCCTGATTCATCTCATATCCAAACAAACTCAGGGGATCGATGGTATTCGCTGGCTTCGGCGACGCCATCTGAAAACCCTGTGACTGTATCGAGAATTGATTACCTTGAGCTAGATATGGTGCAAGTGGCTGCTGTGAAATCGGTTCAATGCGCTTGCGTGCCTCTTGCACAACGGATACCGAAATGCCTGCCATAGATGTATGTACTTGTAAGACAGGACTATCAGGAGCTGAGGTAAAGACGCTATGCAAGCCCGCCGTTGTAGCAATTTGTGAATACAGCGGCACGGCACACACCAGCATCACAGCAGCCACCATCCCTAATCCTGTTACAAGCAACATCCCCCATGTGTTGCGTAATCGCCAGCGAGCCAGCACAACGGTCGAGGTAAGAGGAGGCGTCGAGGATGACCGACGTGTTGGAGGAGATATGCCACGTTCATTGCGTACAGGAGTTAAACGAGCCATAGAAACCTCTTTCCAAATGAAATGAAATAGCAGCAAAAGAACCTATTGGCATAATGAAAAATAAAAAGAGAAGACACACTCTATACTACTAATAATATATATACGGTAAGAGATAAACATAC
>CAXUHG010000140.1:0-8720 GCA_964250805.1 uncultured Ktedonobacteraceae bacterium
AATAAAAAAAAAAAAAAATTTGGGGGGTCCTCTTATGGCGACGGTGCGCCTCATTGCAATGCCACACCAATTTTTATGATATGAAATTGCATAACATCAAAGGAGATAAGACAATCATGGCAGAAGCAGTAATTGTGAGCGCGGTACGCACACCGATTGGGCGAGCGAGCAAGGGTGTACTTAAAGATGTTCGCGCCGACGATCTGGCGGCGGTAGCGGTACGCGGTGCGCTGGCACGCGTGCCACAACTTGACTATTCGTTGATTGAAGACTTGATTTTTGGCTGTGCCTTTCCAGAGGGCGAGCAGGGCATGAACATGGCACGTCTGATCGTTGCGCTATCGGGTCTGCCAGAGACGGTTGCGGGCACTACCGTCAATCGCTTCTGTGCCTCGGCTCTACAGGCGTTCAACATGGCGGCGCAGAATATCATGCTTGACCTTGGCGATGCCTATATCGCGGGTGGTATCGAGAACATGTCGCGTGTACCAACGGGCGGCTTCAATCCCTCGTTTAATCCGCGCCTCGTGCATCCAGATAAGGATGGCAACGTTTCTCCCGCCTCACCAGAGGTGGAGGAGTACGGCTATTCCAGCTATCTCCCAATGGGCATTACCGCCGAAAATCTGGCGCGTGACCACCATGTGAGCCGCGAAGACCAGGATGCATTCGCGCTACGTAGCCATCAACGCGCCGTTGCCGCGATTGACAACGGTACATTCGCCAAAGAGATCGTTCCCGTCACACTACCTAACGGCAAAGAGATGACAACGGACGAGGGACCACGCCGTGATACCTCGCTCGAACGCCTCTCATCACTTGAGCCGGCATTTTTGAAGGGTGGTACGGTCACGGCTGGTAACTCTAGCCCGTTGAATGATGGTGCTGCCGCAATTGTGGTGATGTCCGCCGACAAAGCACGCGAACTGGGCATTCAGCCCTTAGCACGTGTGATTACGATGTCGGTTGCTGGTGTGCGTCCCGATATCATGGGTATTGGTCCCGTACCTGCCGTCAAGAAGGTTCTGCAACGCGCAAAGATGCAACTGAGCGACATTGACCTGATCGAGTTGAACGAGGCTTTTGCGTCCCAATCGCTAGCGGTCATTCGAGACCTCGGCCTTGACGAAGAGAAGGTGAACGTACACGGAGGCGCAATTGCGCTGGGTCATCCACAGGGCTGCAGCGGCTCACGTATCGTGGTGACGCTGCTCAACGCCATGCAGACACACGACAAAACGGTTGGTATGGCGACGTTGTGTGTCGGCGGTGGACAGGGCGTGGCGACAATCATTGAGAGGTTGGCCTAAGCATGTCGTATCAGATTAAAAAAGTCGCCGTTCTCGGTGCTGGCGTGATGGGGGCGGCAATCGCCGCCCATTTCGCCAATGTCGGCATTCCTTCACTACTACTCGATATCGTGCCACCTAACGCGACCAAAGACCATAGCGTGATCGCACGTACAGGTCTGGAAAAGACGCTCAAAGCACGCCCCGCCGCATTCTATAGCAAGCGCAATGCGTCGCTTGTCACAGTCGGCAATATTGAAGACAACCTGCAAGATATCGCTGAAGTCGATTGGGTGATCGAGGCTGTCATCGAGCGACTTGATATCAAGCACAACCTATACAGCAAGCTAGAAACGGTTCTCAAGCCCAATACCATCATCACGTCGAATACATCGGGTCTACCTGCACATCTCTTGACGGAGGGACGCAACGAGCAGTTTCGACGCAACTTCCTGATTACGCACTTCTTCAATCCGGTGCGCTACATGAAGCTGCTTGAGATTATCCCCGATGTAGACACCAACCCCGAACTGTTGACGTTTATTCAGCAGTTCTCGACTGAAGTGTTGGGCAAGGGCGTGGTGCTGTGTAAGGACACGCCAAACTTCATCGCCAACCGCATCGGCGTCTACGGTATGCTGTCAACCATTGACCGTGCCCTGAACGAAGGTTACACGATTGGCGAGGTTGATGCAATCCTGGGACCACCGATGGGACGCCCCAAATCGGCAGTGTTCCGTACCTCGGATCTCTCCGGCCTCGATACAACGGTACACGTTGCTGACAACCTGTATGAGAACGCGCCTGATGATCCAGAACGCGAGACGTTCCGCGTACCCGAACTGATGCGCGATATGCTCAAGCGCGGCATGTTGGGCGAGAAGAGCGGACAGGGCTTCTATAAGCGCGTTAAAAATCCCGATGGCTCATCGACGATTCTTGAACTCAACATCAAGACGATGGAATACGAAGCTCAACAAAAGGTACGCTTCCCATCTATCGGTACGGCACGCAATGCCAGCAATCCAAGTGAGAGCGTATTGACGATTTTGCAGGGAGACGACCGCGCTGCAACGTTGGCACGTGAGACTACGGCTGACTCGCTGATTTACGCCGCCAAACTTGCGCCACAGATAGCCGATAGCGTCGTCGCGGTTGACGAGGCCATGCGCTGGGGCTTCAACTTCGACATGGGCAGCTTCGAGACATGGGACTTGTTGTTGCAACATCCCGACGTGCTACAAAAAGTGTTCGAGGGACGCAACATCGACGATATCGAATTGCTACAGCGCGTCAAGAGCAAGGGGCAAGGTACATTTTATATCGGCAACAAAGGCGAGCGACAGTATTTTGACTTCCATAGCGATAGTTACAAACCCGTGCCAACGCCACAGGGTGCTATCTCTCTGGATGCTGTGAAGGCTACCGCGAGCAATGTTGTACTCGATAATGGCTCGGCTGCACTACTTGATCTCGGTGATGGCATTGGCTGTGTCGAGTTCCATACCAAGCTCAACTCGATTGATGAAGGCATCATCGAAATGTTGCGCTACGCCGTTGAAGAGGGGCAGAAGCACTTCCGCGCCATCGTCGTCGGCAACGAGGCAGCAGACTTCTCAGCAGGTGCCAATCTCCTACTTGTGCTGATGGGGTCACGACAGGGCGAGTGGAAGATGCTTGAATCCGCCATTAACGAGCTACAACAGGCACACCAGTTGCTCAAATATAGCCCAATTCCAGTGGTCGCGGCTCCTGCTGGTCGCGCCCTCGGTGGTGGTTGTGAAATTATCATGCACTGCAATTCCACCCGTGCCTATGCCGAGTCGTACATCGGTCTGGTCGAAACGGGCGTTGGTCTAGTTCCTGCTGGCGGCGGCTGTAAAGAGCTGTTGCTGCGACACGGTGCCGACCTCGCGTCACAACTGGCAAGAAAGACGGGTGGTCCGTTCACGCCATCGCGCAAAGCCTTCGAGACCATCGCCTTCGCCACCGTCTCCACCAGTGCTGCCGAGGCACAGGAGTACCGCTTCCTACGCAAGACGGACAACGTAACGGTCAACCGCGACGTGCTGATGCGCGATGCCAAAGCCGATGCTATTCAACTGGCTGAGGCAAAGGACGCTGGCACATGGAAACCTGCACAACCGCAGCAACTGGTGTTGCCAGGAGCTGGGGCACGTCTGGTATTAGAGCAACAAGTGGAGGGCCAGAAGCTGATGGGGCGTGTGAGCGATCATGATGTTGTGGTTGCGCATCATCTCGCACGCGTCCTCACTGGTGGCGACACCTCGCCAATTGCTCCCATAAGCGAACAATACGTCCTCGACCTCGAACGTGAGGCGTTCCTTGCCCTCTGCGGTATGGAGAAGACGCAGGCACGTATGGAGGCCATTCTCACATCGGGGAAACCATTGCGAAATTAAACATTGTAATATAGTCAATATTCATTTATGATGCGTCTGTCCGCGACAGACGCATCATAAATGAATATTGACTATATTTGTTATTTGCATTGGAAGAATTGCATGGAACCGAATAATACAACATTCGATAAATCACGAGTATTGGCAGATGTTTACGCAGAGGTCGAGCGGCGTTTCACGGGCATCGACGACCTTGCGCATGGTTGGGAGCATGTTGGGCGCGTCTATAAGTTAGCACTGCATATTGCTGAACGTGAGCAGGGAGATCGTTTTATCGTGGGTATGGCTGCCTTGATGCACGACTTAGGACGTGCTGCTCCACCCGGTGCAACACAACATCATGCCGACCTCTCTGTGACGCTTGCCACTGCCTTAATGCACGACTATAATGTACCTGCTTCCCAACAGGAGGCTATTCTGCACGCTATTATCGCACACAGTTTCAGTCGCGGTGTCGAGCCACGTACACAGGAGGCGCGAATTGTACGCGATGCCGACCGCCTGGACGGTCTTGGTGCCATTGGTGTGTTACGTTGGGCTATTACAGGAACTATTCGACACGCACCCGAAACGCTCTCCTATCATCCGCAAGACCCCTTTGGGCAGCAGCACACGCTCGACGATTCGCACTACATGCTCGACCACTTTTACTCGAAATTGTTGCGTTTAGAGGATACGATGCTGACCGAGACGGGACGCGCCCTTGCTCAAGAACGTACCGCGTTTCTGCATAGCTATCTCGCAGAGTTCAAACGCGAATTAGACGTGTTGTAATCTATGCGTGTAATGTTCTCATGGCTTACTGCTCAATATACTGAACTCGTGGCTGCTACGCGTTTTCTCTCTGTCATACCACTACCTGGACTACCACAACGTTTCGATACCACCGATAATTCATCGCCTCTAAAGCTCGGTAGCGCATATTTTCCGCTTGTCGGATTGCTGCTTGCCTTGCTGCTCTATCTACTACAAAAGTTGTACGAATGGTTACGCTTGCCTACCCTCACGCTCGCGGCACTTCTGGTTGTCGCACTCGTAATACTCACAGGTGGCTTGCACCTCGATGGATTGATGGACTCATGCGATGGTCTGCTAGGTGGACGCACACCTGAACGGCGTCTGGAAATTATGCGTGATAGTCGTGTTGGCAGTTTCGGAGTACTCGGTGGTATCTGTGTGCTGCTCCTCAAGTTCGCGCTACTTGCTGACATAAATTCACGACAGATTACGCTTGCTCTGTTTATTGTCTTACCCTGTACACGTTGGGCAATGACACTGGCACTGCGCCTCTTTCCTTCAGCTCGTCCTACTGGTTTAGGCGCAACATTTCGGCGCAGCGTCACTACACCACGTCTGATATTCGCAGGTGTAGTATCACTGCTGATAGCACTGCTAGCAGGTCATCTTGTCGGAGGACTATTATGGCTTGCCGCCATGCTTATAGCCGCTCTGCTTGGTCTTTGGATAACACGCCTTATTGGTGGCTTGACGGGCGATAGCTATGGTGCTATTGCGGAAATCACCGAGGTTGTCTTATTGGTGCTCCTTGTAGCGATGCGTGGGTTTCTGTAGGGACCGATTTATTGCGTCCAGGGGGTGGGCGGGGAACGCGTTGGTGACGATTCTTTCCGGTGACGTATGCCCCGCCCCCTGGACGCGATAAATCGGTCCCTACCAGTTCCCATGAAGTTATTACAAGACATTCACGATATTGTGGGCGTGCAAACCGAAAAATTTGGGTGGAGGCAATACTAATAAAAGGTATGCATGCTACACTGTAGAGTGAAAAGAAACAACTTACAACAAAAAGACATAGAAATGTTTGACATCGCCTTGCGTACATCGTAATATGCATGTAATTTGACAATACTTCCTGATAGTCAAGCGTCGTAAAACGCAGAGAAAGAAAGAGAGCACTATGTCGCAAGGTGGTGACTCGCTACAGCCGAGGCTACGTAAGAGCAATACGGGTCCAGATGCTCTTCCATTAGCAGGCACAGCGGCAAAAAGTCCTACAGGTCCGCAGAATAGATATTCTGCTGATGATGACATGGATGATTATGATGAGCCACTCCGTACTCCTAGCAGTACCGTTCGTCGTGACAATCCTTCGCGCAGTCTCCCCAGTCCTACGACTCCTACGACTCCAGTGCAGCAACGTCGCCAGACTTCCTCACGCGAATTTTCTCCACCTCGTGCTAATCGCAACACGACCACACAATATAGTAGTAGCGCAAAGGCAAAACGACGCAATTCAAGCACTCACTGGTTGCTTCCTGTAGGTATTGGCATGGTTGCGATGCTGGTGCTATGGGTATTTGGCTCACTCGCTATTGCGTGGGGGCAACAGAGGTACCAAGATATTACGTATGGGAGGCCACGCACCTATCAAACGAATGCGGTAGTCGGGCACAATGATAGCCCCCAGCATCCAAGCCACTTCATCGCCATCAACTATAATCGGCAAGCGATTGTGACAGAGTGGATGGGGGGTGATCCCGCTAAATCAATCGTCTACGTCGTCCCATACTATATTGTGGGTGATAACAGTGATCTCACACCTGTGACGGTTGAGCTGAGAGATGTCACAGCAGATGGGAAACCAGACCTCATAATTCACATTCACCTATCCACACAAGATCAAACATTCGTCTTCGTGAATGACGGCAAGAAGTTCCGACCACCGCTGGCAAGCGACAAGATTACGATGTAATGAAAAAGCAGGATGGAAACGCTGGCGTTTCCATCCTGCTTTTTCATTACACTCTGGTGGATCCGAATATTCTTTGGTAATGTTCGGACACAATGTTTTCGGGGAAGAAGCGCATGAAGTTGACGAGCAACAATGCGAATGCCAACCAATCGACGCCTGCATCAATCGGAATTCCCAGTACTGTACCTATCACGGGCAGTACTGTACTTAAAAAGGCTTCTCCAAACAGGTCGGGAAAGAATAAGACGAGCAGTAGGAATACGACCATACCGAGAAACACGAATTTGCGAAAAAAGGGCACACGGCGGTCAAGCAGTAGTACACCAATGAGTCTGAGTGTTTTGAAAATGTGAAAGAAGATGTCGAAGCGTTTTGGTTGCGCTTTCGCCTGTGTTGCCTGTTGTTCCATCATCATAGCTTTTTCCTCCACATATAGTACGCATAACAGCAAGCAATAGTTGCTCCCACTTCCTCGTCGATGGTGTTCATCGCTTCATTTCCTCCCTCACACAAGAGCTTGACAATCGGAACAATGTTCCGTATACTAGTATCTGAACACTACTTCGATACTAGTATATCATGGAGGAATACCATCTATGAACATATCAGACACAGCGATGACGGACGTGGGCATGAATGCACATACGACCGGCCCGCGTTTCGGGATTTCAACGTCTCAACAGCAGGTCAGCTATCGCGACATTCTGCGCGTCTGGCGAGAGGCGGACGCCATCCCAGAGATCGAGCATGCTTGGCTGTTCGATCACCTTCTGCCGATTAGAGGAGACCGGAACGGATCGATTTTCGAGGGCTGGACACTGCTCTCTGCCCTCGCCGCACAAACCAAACGACTGCGCCTGGGGCTGCTCGTGACCAGCAACCGCTTCCGACCACCCGCGATGCTGGCAAAGATTGCTGCGACCGTTGACGTCGTCTCCGATGGGCGGCTCGACTTCGGCATCGGTGCCGGCTCACGACCAAACATGCCTATCGCTCGGCGTGAGTACGAGGCAAATGGTTTGCCTTACCACGACTTCACCCATTCGGTCGGAGATCTCGCCGAAGCATGCACGGTCATCCAGCGGTTGTGGACCGAGGCTGAACCGTTTGACTTCGATGGCACGTACCTCCATCTCACCGGGGCGATCTGCAACCCTAAACCCGTCCAACAACCTCATCCACCAATACTCATCGGCGGACGCTCGACCGCGACGCTGCGCGTGGTCGCCGAGCACGCCGATCTGTGGAACATCCCTGGCGGTGACATCGATGATGCTATCAGTCGAAGTGTTCTCCTGGACCGCATCTGCGGCGAGATCGGTCGCGATCCCGCCTCGATCACCCGATCCATCTACCTGCCGGTCTCCTACGATTCCCCCGGCACCACCCGAGACTCGATCACTGAAGCCATTGGTGCTGGCTTCCAGCACATCATCCTGGGATTGGCTGCCCCATATCCCGAAAACGTCGCACGATGGGTCACTACCGAACTCATCAACAAGTCGTCCTAGGGATTGGTGAAATGGAACAGAATCGGCTTTACACCACTTTTCTGTTCCATTTTGCCATAGGTTCTATTGATCGCGCACTACAGACAAGCATTTTAGCAAGCGAATGGTGCCATTGTCATTACTCAACTACGTCTAGCATCATCTGGCGCGGTCTGACCTACGTATGTTAGTGGAGAACGCCGAATGCTCGTAGGAGGATGAAGGCGACGATAAGCAAGACGATAACGGCGACGACGGCTATGAGGAAATACAGATTCCTGCGATCTCTTGGCAGAGTTTTTTGTAGCTCGGCACGTCTCTCTTCGAGTCGCTCTTTACGTTGTGTAATGCGCTTCCTACGTTTTTCTTGTAGCGTGCGCGTGCGCTCCTGTCCGCTTTCGGGGCCAGTACCCAGGTGTTCCATGCGACGGCGCATTGTGCGATTGTAACTCTCAGCCTGTTGTTGTTGCTGATTCGCATTGCTTGTCGAAATCTGCTTAGGTTGCGTCGATTTTGCCCCCGGCACTGCTGTCCCACCAACGCGCGATGCATTGCTCTTATTCTTATCGCGACGCTTGCTAGAGGCTGATTTATTTGACGGTGCAGGTGCAGGTACGACGCGTGCCTGTTGCACTGGCTTGCCTGTTCCATTCATGCTGGGAGTCTCGGACTCTGCTCGTCCTGGTACTTTATCGTTCGCCATATAGCTCTCTCTTTCATATCCTGTATAATTCATTTTCGTGTTGCGGTTTTGGGGGCGGGGGGGGAGAGGGGCCCCGCAATTAGTTATTTTTTTTTTTTGGGG
>CAXUHG010000140.1:8730-14676 GCA_964250805.1 uncultured Ktedonobacteraceae bacterium
ATAAATCTTTTCCGGGGCCCTTTGCCCGCCCCGGGCGGCAAACGGCACACGAAAATGAATTATAGTTATTGCTGCGAATCTAACATTTCTTTTGCGATTTTTGCTGCCCCTGCTTTGTCGTCGGACGAGAGGATGCCGTCAATGACAAGACTCAGTAAATGCTCTTTAATCGGGCGTAACCAGGGGCCAGGGCCAAGCTGAAACATTGCCATCAGCTCATTACCGTCAAGCGGACTTTTGAGCGGAACACGTTTCGCATCTTCTCTGAGCTTCTGAGCACGCTCGCCGAGTTCAGAGACCCGTGCCTCGGCGCGATTCACCTTATCAGCACGATAACTGGTAATGTCTGCGCGTGAGAGTTCGAGCAGGTCGGTAAAATCGTCGCCAGCATCGAGCATCAGACGGCGTACTGCTCCATCCGTCCACTCCGAGCTATAGGCGTTGGCACGCATATGCAGGTGTACGAGGCGCGACACATTGTCGATAAACTCGCGATCAAAGTGGAGGCGTTTTAGGATGTCTCGTGCCATGTACGCCCCGACATCTTCATGTCCAAAAAAGTGAACCTCGTTGTCTTTGACTGCTCTTGTGCGTGGCTTGGCAATATCATGAAGCAAGGCACTCCAGCGCGTCTTGAGGCGTGGGTCAGAGCGTTCGACAACGCGCAACACATGTGCATATACATCTTTTGTGTGCGGCATACGAACAGGCGTCGGCTGCTGACTCACGCCGCGCAACTCCAACACCTCCGGTATAATCTCTTCCATCAGTCCTAACTCGACCAGTAAATTCAAGCCTTTATCAGGATGGTCAGAGAGCAGAAGCTTATTCATCTCGTCGCGGATGCGCTCTCGACTGATCTTTTGCAACTTCGATGCTTGGCGCATAATAGAGTGCTGCGTTTCAGGCTCGATGGTGAAATCGAGTTGTGCAGCGAAGCGGACAGCGCGTAGCAGACGTAGTGGGTCCTCGTCAAAACGTTTATCAGGCTCATCGCCAACCGCACGGATAATATGCTCGTCGAGGTCACGGCGACCTCCAAACAGGTCGATGATTTGCCCATTCAGAGGATCGCGTGCCATCGCATTGATCGTGAAATCGCGGCGCTGCAAATCTTCCGCTAAATCAGTACCGAAGCACACCTCTGGCTTACGCGACTCCGAATTGTAGCGTTCGGTGCGGAACGTGGTGATCTCGACAATATTGGCATCGTAGTGGAGACGCACAGTGCCAAAACGCTCCCCCACCAGCACAACGGCGTGAGGATGAGTTGGTGCAACGATGCGTTTAATCTCATCGGGGTGCGCATCGGTTGCAAGATCGGCGTCGGCAGATTTGCCACGATGTAACAGCACATCGCGCACCGTGCCACCCACCATATAAAGTTGTTTCTGCTGCACACGAAATGCCTGTGCCAGCGTAAGAATAATGTCTAGCATCTAAATATATATGTCCGCTTCGTAGTCGTGTTGTTATGTTTGTTCTCTCTGCTGTCAAGAGTTGCGATCCTGAACCTTTGTACAAGAAGTTGCTAAAGGCAATCTGGCACAGATGATGGGACTATTGTATCATGTTCGCATAGGGGTTGTGAATTGCATTTGTGTAGAGGAAGCCAGTTGCTCATCAACGCTAGAAGGGCAATAAGTATTCTAAATCAGGCCGACTCTTCCTTCCTAAGAAAATGTGGAGGGTAGATAATATCCAGTTGTTGCTCATTAGGAAAAGCAGTGACGGGGCTTTTTAATGAAGCTTCTAGCTGCTTGTTCCATTGCTCAACCTCCGATGTCATATAGTGCCCGATATGTGTAAAGAGAGTCAAACTTCTCTCACCCAACTGCACAGCTTCGGTAAACCTCCCTTGCAGTGCCGCAACCTGAGCTAATCCGTAATAAGCATGTGCCTTCAGGTCTCGACTCTCCTGCGGAACGTGGAGCAATGCTTCATGAAAGAGAGATTCTGCCTGATTCAGCTGCTGTTGGAGAAGTCGTAATTGTCCGAAACCCACCAGAATTACCACAACCATCCATGTCTTTCCAATGTATCGAGCCAGTTCTAAACTCTCTTGAAAGCAAGCTTCGGCCTGCTCATATTTCCTTTGTCTGGAGCTGATATCTGCCACATTGTTGAGCAGGTTACAGATGAGGGAACGATGTCCTAGCTGCCTAGCCAGTTCTAATCCCTCTTGATAGTAAGCTTCGGCTTGTTCAGTATCTCCTCGACGATCTGCGAGAACTCCTAGACCAACCAGATGGCGAATGATCTGTTCTCGATGACCTAAACTCAGGGCCAGTGCTAAGCCTTCCTGAGAGTAAGCTTCAGCTTGCTCAATATTCCCTTGACGCTCCGCAGTACACTCCAGGTCGTTTAAGAGCCGGCTAATCTGCTCTTGCTGTCCTCGTTGACGGGCTAGCTCCAATCCCTCTTGATAGTACTGTTGTGCCTGTACAAACTTTGCTCGATACTGCATGAGATAGCCTATGTTTCTCAGGATAGAAACCATCTGCTCTTGATATCCCTCTCGCCGAGCAAGCACTAATGCTTCTCGGCAGTGTTCCTCTGCTTGGTCGTAGTTGCCTTGACTAAATTCTATCATACCAAGATCACTCAAGAATTGACTTCTCTGCTCTTGCGCTCCTCGTTGCTGGGCTAGCTCCAATGCTTCATAGCAGTACGCCTTTGCCTGCTCATAGTTTCCTCGTCGCTCTTCGATAGTTTCCAGGTGCTTGAGTACCTGAAGTAGCCCACCGACATCTTGCACCTCTCGTGTCACATGAGCAGCTCGCTGTAAACACTGTTCTGCCTGCTCGTACCAACCCCGAACCTGCCAAAATGGAGCGAGGGCGAGAGTTAAGCGAACGAATTCTGCGTTTCTTTCATGCTTCGCGATGAGTTCTAGCATCGTGAGTAAATTGGTATATTCTTGTTCAATCTGCTCATAGGCGTTGACATGCTGTTCCAACCACTTCACAAAATAGTCCACAAGCCGATTTCTGACTTCTTCTTGCTCACCATTTTCTGGCAACGGATGACTGCGGGCGTAGTCCGCAATAGTTTGATGCAGAGTATAGCGTCCCTTCCCATAGTTTTCGATCAAACCTGCATCCACCAGTTCATGAAAGCCCTCAAGCGAAGCCAGGACACGAGCAACAACTAATACTTCGGAAAAACTGTTCGGTTTAGCTGGTAAAAGTGCCAATTGACGGAGAGCCGTTTGAGCCACAAGTGAGAGTTGTGAGTCACTCACGGAGATGATAGCTTCCAGAGAAAGCGGCTGCTCCGGTGCAAGACTTGGGTGATGTTCAACCAACGATTGTGGCTGGGCAAGTTGCAAACGGGTCGAGAGATTCCCAAGTTCATGGAGAGCAGCATGCAGTCTGCGTGGAGAGTCCAGAACGTCATAGCGATAGAGATATTTGCCAATCAACGTCAGGGCTAATGGGAGCGTTCCCGCCTCTTGAACAAGAGCATGAAGTATCTCTGGTTCCTGTAGTGACAAACGGGGCAGAAAGTGGGCAAGAAGTTCCGTGCCCTTTGCCTCATCAAGCTCGGACACATAGAGAGTGTTCTGCAAACTAAGGGAGGTGGCAAGGCGCGGAAACCGTGTAGTTATGAGATGCACGCATTGTACTCCCCCCACCTGAAGGGCCAGAGCATCTTCGAGACGCCATACATCATCCAGAACCAGCAGGAGTTTTCGTGTGCCTATATGTATGCGAAGACTTTTCGCCCACGAGGAGAGATCATGCAGGTCTTTCATCTCCTCTTGTGAAAGACCCAGTAGCGTTCCCCAGCGATGCAGATGCTCGAACAGATGAGGATGTGGACCAAGACCAGCCCATAGAACACCACCGGAAAAATAACGCTGTATTTTTGTGTGTTGTGTCAAGGCAAGCAGCAGAGCTGTTTTCCCCACACCAGGGAGGCCATGCAAGGTGAACGTTGAAGCCGACTGCTCTGCACATACCTGCTCTGCTAACAAGTCGATGAGAGCTTCTCGTCCAACGAGTCCAAATGTGGGAAGACCCTGATAGGGATAAAGGGATCAAGAATAGGCTGTTTCTCTATACTAGCTTTCACAATAAAGCCAAGGGCTTGAGCATCTTTCTTAAAGAGCGTGCAGAGTTGTTCGTGAAAGTGGGGTGAAGGCATGGTAATGCCACGTTCCCAACGACTAATGTTGTCAGGAGTACTTCCGACCAATTCGGCAACTTTAGCTTGAGACCAGCCGCGTTGTTCTCGTTCATGCCGAAGCAAAGAATGTACGACAGAAGACTCTTTTTTTCCTACTTGCCTCATCTGCTCCTACTCCTATAAATAATTCATAACGCGCAATGTATATACTATGACATGGTTTACTTCATGTATAACCTCTTCTTATAGAGAGGCTTTTTGAAAACCTGAGTATTAGTATTGCTACTATGACAATACCCCTTAGTCAGTATAACGCAAAAAGATACAAAAAGATGCGACTTGGTACACATGGTAAAAAAGTTATATGCTTACAAGATATATGTTCTTCCATGAGAGGACTGAGAGAAGACAGGGGGCAAGATGAGGAAGATTTTAGTTAGTTAGGAGTCTAAGGGAGTGGATGTGCAAAGAAGGATTGGACACAAGCAGTGAGTAGGCGAGAGAACTTTGTTCGAGTAATGCACCATTTTCAATCACAAGAATGCGAACAGCTAACGAGTTGGACGCTTTGTTTCTTGGAAACACGAAAAGGAAGAGAAAACGGGAGGGGAATGCCGTTTTCTCTTCCTCTTACAGGATTTGAGGCGAGGACGTTGTTTGAGAGAGTGACGAGCTGTAGTCAGACAATCACGCTCCTACAGAAGCCCTTTGCCCAGTAGTCATAGCCTTACACGTACTGGATATCCCAGTGCTGATTGGGGTTTCCCGAATCGGGCGTGTATAAGTAGGGATTACTACCAACTCCATTAACTCCGCCGTCAAATGAATTTGAACTACTGTTACTGCCGTTGCCAAAGTCAGTTTTATTGGCAGGCGAAAGCACAACGTTATTATTATCAGTGTAATAATGTACTACTTCTTGGTTATCAATCAATTCAAAACCAAAGTAGAACCCACTATCATTCCAAGCCTGTCCCTCGCCACCATAGCAACCATAGAGGTATGGCTGAAAGCCTACATTTTGCTTCTGGTTGTCGTGATCGAGACAGAGAGGGTGTCCAGCATTATCACTAGAAACACTCTCTATGCTCCCAAATCGAGTAGTTGCATATACCAGTTCTCCGTTGTATTGGTCAACTACGTAGGTATTTTGATAACCGTTGCCCGAAAAGTGCCAGAGTTGGTTGGGATCGCCGCCGTTGCAGGTAAACATGTATGGATGAGCACCAACCGTCTGATTAGGATCGGCATTCAAGCACAAGCCGCTTCCTTCATTTCTTATCACGAACGTGGTTGAATCAGCATGTGCCTTGGGACTCTTGTGAAGAGACGAATTCAAGAGCGTTCCACCAAGAACAATAACCAGAGTTAGAAGTGGCAAGATGATGAACAACGAGCGACGGAGCATATGCTTCTTCGTAGGTTGCTTCGTCTCCAGAGGGGAGACATCCTTCGTTTCACTTACGTGTGAAATGTGTTTTTCAGCTTTTTTCATGTGTTGGAGGGGACCTTTCATTGTATATACTTTTGAACTGGGCGAACTCTTTTGAAAGAAAGCACATTCCTTTCCTTACAGTCCCAGCACTTTCGGTACAGCAGTACCACCAACAGTATGCCTTGTACTTTGTGGTACTACCACAGCAGTTACACAGCAGTCACACAGCAGTTACACAGCAGTCACACAGCAGGGACTGTCGGAAAGCCCTGATGCTTTCCATTGCATTTGACAACATTCAAGAAATGTAGTAATATACATCCAGTGACGCGGGATAGAGCAGTGGTTAGCTCGTCGGGCTCATAACCCGGAGGTCGCAG
>CAXUHG010000141.1:0-14588 GCA_964250805.1 uncultured Ktedonobacteraceae bacterium
TGCGGTCCTTATGGAAAGGTCATGCAATACCTTTCAGATGAGTTTACCGTTTTGACCTTTGATCCTCGTGGTGGATCACGATCACCAGATCCCCATCCACGTCCAGTTACGCCAGAACTATTTTCCGATGACATCGCAGCCCTTGTTGAGGCAGTATCTGTAGAAAAGCCTGTTTCGGCATTTGGGGTGAGTTCAGGAGGGCAGGCTGTTCTCGCTCTGGCCAAGTTTCATCCAGATATTCTCAGAAATGGAATTGTCCATGAAGCTGCATTGCAAGCTGATACCCCCATTAGAAATGCTGGCTTTGATTACTTTCAAATGATGGGCACCCTGTCTCCAAAAATCGCTTCCTCAGAAGCAATTACAGCTATTACTTTTGTTGGAACGTTAGAGGGGATCGAAGCAATTGACGCGGCCCAACGCGCAAGAATGGCAAAAAATCACGACCATTGGGCGCAATACTATCTTGGGGCGGTTGATATGGAACAATACTCTGAGGAAGATTTCGCACACATGGCCCCAGTAGACTTCACCATTGGGACCTGGACGCCCTCATGGTTGACGGCTGCGAATCAAGCGACAGCAGCCCGTGGAAATCGTCCAGTGACCTGGGTGAACAGTTCCCACTCTCCACAGCTAACTATGCCGAAAGAAATGGCAGAGATTGTTCGAGAGAAAGTGAAGCAGCATCTAAGATAAGAAGCCTAAAGGATGGGGACCCTCTCAAACTGTGCCCTATTCCTGTCTGATCTCTTCTTTCATGCTTTCTACTGTATGGTCAAAGTAGTGATCGAATGCTTGAGAGGCTGCTTGTGCTGCTTCGGGTCGTGTGGGCTGGGTTGGCTCAAGAGTGTGGCGTATCGTTTCGGCTAGCATCTCTGCGGCCTCTTCGTCCGGTAGCTTTAGCTCGTCGGTAAGGAGGGGATCGACGAGGAGGAAGCCAGTGGAGATGGCGCTGAGTATATATATTTCCTGTTTGAGGCTGAGGTCGGTTCGTATCAGTCCCTGGTCACGTAAGACTTCGAAGTAGACGTTGAAATTTGCCAGGCGTTCCTGGTAGCGGGCAGTCCTATGTTTCATGCGCGCGATCTCACCAAGCATGTCTGTATCTCCCATGAAGACGGCCTTCATGAGAGGATTTTTCAGTGTGGCGAGTACTGTATGTTTGATGACACTGTGCAGCGTTGTGCCCTGAGGATCGCTGGCTATGCGCTGCTTGATATCGTCGGCCAGCGCCTGTTCTTCGCGTGCCATCAGTGCTTTGAATAAATCTTCTCTTGTCTTCCAGTGCAGATAGATCGTGCCCTTTGCCACTCCTGCCTGCCTGGCGATATCGTCGATTGTTGTCTTGCCGTAGCCCCAGCGCCGGACTAGTTCGGCGGCAGTATCAAGGATGCGCTGCGCTCGCTCCTGTCGCTTTGAGCTTTCCTGTGCTTGTATTTCATGCTCATTCTGTCGTTTTGACAATGTATATGTTCTCCCCAATTCAGAAAAGCCTTTATTGTTTATTAACGCTTGTGGATATCGTTACGGTTCCTGCCGTGCCATCGACTGTTACGCTCTGTCCACTGTGCAGACGCTCAGTGGCCACACCAGTACCCAGGACGGCTGGAATGTGGTACTCGCGGGCTACGATTGAGCTGTGGCTGAGCGGGCCACCCACGTCGGTAACTATACCGGATGCGAGTGCAAAGAGCGGTGTCCAGGCTGGAGTCGTGATCTTCGCCACAAGGATATCACCCCGCTTCATCTGGTCAAACTCGCCAGGGCTTGAGATGATGCGCGCTAGACCTACCACGCGACCCGGGCTGGCTCCTATTCCCTTGATTATATCGCCTGCCTGTTGATCTGTGCGAGCTGGCAGCACAGGAGTGAAGTCGATGCCCAGGAAGCGCGCTCCCCCTTTAATAGGCAAGCTGGCTGGAGGTGTAACGGCACGCTGGCTCTCCCATATCATACGTCGCTCGGCCACCACAGTGTGATAGTTGACTGGCGTCTGTTCTGTATCGAGTGCCGTCGCAGCGTCCTGCACATCGTCAAGTGTTAGCCAGAACACATCGTCAGGTATGTCGATGACAGATGCCATGCTCAAGCGCTGCCCGATTTCGTGTAGCATCTGGCGTAAAACGGGCCAACCCAGTCCTACGTCGGCCAGCGCATCCTCGCGTAAAGGGGCGAAGCGTTGTGCCCACGCCAGTAAGCGTCGGAATAGCAACCGGCGTACTCCATGTAGTTTTCGTAGGGTTGTCTGTACTGCTTGCTCGCGTGCTGCTGTACTTGTCTCTTGCCGCTTGTAAGGATCAGCTGCCTCGCCACTTAAGAAAAATTTAAGCGTTTCTAGCAACGCAGCCGGATTGTCGGCGGGCAGGGCCTGGACGAAGTCGAGGTCGTAGATGGTGTGCCCAAATCTTGCCAGGTGGGCTGCGAAACGCTCTCGAAACTCTGACCATATCTTTTTGTCTACATCCGCCACTTGCTCTGATTGATACGCAGCGGTAAAATCATTACTCGACATCCCTGTTAATAGGGCGGAAAGCCCGTTCTGCTCGCGCGCCCATTGCGCCAGTTCGTAGAGCGATTTCTCTGCCTGGATCGGTGCGCTATCATAGCCGAGCACAAATGTCAGGGCGGTGGGAGCGTTCTGCTGCTTCAAAAACTTGTCGTAGACCAGGGTGAAAAGCGATTCGCTCATGTATGCTGCCGGCAGGATGCCTGTCTGCACCGAGAGATAATAGCTGGCCGCTTCAGTAGTGATAGCACGAGCACCATTGAGCAGGTCCAGGGCTGAGGTGGCTGCCAGGTCTGTAGCTTGCCAGCGCCTGACTCTCTCCTTATATTGGGAACGGGCCTCTTGCCAACGTAGCTGTGAGGTGCGTAGCAGACGCGGGAGGTGGATAATCAGGATACCTGGCATAGCAAGTATCAGTCTCACCGTCTGCATAAATGTGAAGGTCAGGTCGCAGTAGCCGTAGCCGTTGATCGTGGTGAGTATATTATCAGTAAAGATACCCGGCATCCCCATATTGCTCGCGAATTCTGCTGTGCTTTTTGACCAGGTCGGCAGCCCGAGCGTGGCGAAGAGGGGTGAGAGTGGATCTGGAAGAAGTTCCAGGACGCTGCCGCGCATGTAGCGTCCTCTGGGTTGAGGCAGTTTCCATTCGATGGTTGTTAAAGGGATATTAGCAGATTCGGGCAAGGCAGTAATTGGGCGGGCCTGCACCACAAAAAAGTGCCCATCCTTTATCGTCCACTCGATATCCATCGGGCGGGCGTATAACTGCTCGATGTGGGCGCCGAGATGTGCTAATTCAGCCGCTTGCTCAGGCGTGAGTGTTGCTACCGTACGCTTTTCGGCTGGTACCGGCTCCTCTTGTGTGCCTGTGGGTGTGCGCACTGTCATCACCTGCTTCTCGGCGATCTGCTGGGTGATGATGGTTCCATTCGCCTTATCAACCACTAACGTGTCGGGTGTTACCTGTCCGCCCACAATCGCCTCACCCAGGCCCCAGGCTGCGTTGATCATCTCCTGATTCCGCGTGCCAGTCAATGGATTGGCCGTGAAGAGGATGCCAGACGCGTCCGCCGCAACTAGCTCCTGCACCACCACGGCCAGGCTTACATCTGTCGAGGCAATCTCGTGTTGTGCCCGGTAGCCAATCGCCCTGGCCGTCCACAGCGAGGCCCAGCAGCGCTTGACAGCTTCTAACACTCTCGTCGAGCCATGCACATTCAGATACGTCTCTTGCTGACCGGCAAAAGACATCTCGGGCAGATCCTCGGCCGTGGCGGAAGAGCGAACTGCCACGGCTAGCTCGTCCCCATCCTTCCTGACACTTGCTCCCAGCTCGCTATAAGCCCGGCAAATTGTCTCAGCTATATCATCAGGCATCACGCTATTCGTGAAGATCTGCTCTATCTGTTGCGCGGCTTCTTCAAGCGTAGCAGGATCGTCGATGCTGACGGCGGAGGCCGCGGCCAGAATCCTCTCTTGCAATTTATTCTCGCTTACAAAGCGGCGATAGGCCGCTGTAGTGATGTGAAAGCCGGGCGGCACCGGAAGTCCTGCGGCCAGCATACGCGCCAGGGAAGCGCCTTTGCCTCCCACCAACTCTAAGGTAGCGTTGGCCGCGTCCAGTGGTAGAATAAGTGCGGCTCTAGATGTATCTTGCTCGGTATCCATAGCTTATTTCCTTTGAAATTACTGCGCTGCTAAATTTCAATTAATCGCTGCATCGTAAGACTGACAGCTTGCGAAGCCTCGTAGCGACAATTCCTTGCGGTCAATGCTGGTTAGATAAGACATTGTTCAAAAGAAAGATGTTCGCGGCATTAACCTCTGCTTCGCAGAGACGAGTCTTGCTTCCCCAGCTTTCGGGTCGCCATCAAGATTGACGGAGCACTACAGTGACTAACACTTTCTTGTAGCTCTTTCCTTTAGTTAGGAAAATGACCATATGACTAATTATATTTTTTTAGTCATAAATCATCCTGATGGGAAGCATACCTAAAAAATGGAGGAATGTCAAGCGGGTGCGGTAAAGGAGATTAATCACCTGAATTTCTCATGCTATGTCCGTTTGGAGAAAAGTAGTGTACAATCTTAGCGGGATATCGAGACGAAATTGGCGTTATAAGAAATAGCGGGTGGATATCGTGTCTGAAGAAGCTCTGGCTCCTCTAAAGATCTTTTATGTGTATGCGCGTGAAGATCAAGCGTTGCGTGAAAAAATGGAGATTCATCTAAGCTCATTGCGGCGTGATGGGCTTATTGCCCCATGGTCTGATCGCTTGATCACTGCTGGAGCCGACTGGGCGCACGAGATCGACAAAAACTTGAATGCAGCCTCCATTATCTTGTTGCTGATCAGCCCCGATTTTATAGCCTCCGATTATTGCTATAGTATCGAGATGAAACGTGCATTGGAGAGGCATAGACGGAATGAGGCATGCGTCATCCCCATTCTGCTCCGCCCCTGCGATTGGCAAGGCGCGCCCTTCGCCCGCCTCGCCGTCTTACCCGCCAACGCCCAACCGGTAACACTGTGGGCAAACGAGGATGAGGCTTTTTACAATATCACCTCAGGCATCCGCGGCGTCATAAAGGAAATACACGCCCAGACCGACAATAGTTTATCCTCTCCACTTGATAGAAAAGATAGTGAAGAAACCACGCTCAGGCCTCCTTATCCACTAGCGTCAGAGCGCCTGCTTGTACGCTATGATGCGCACGCTGATAAGGTCATCACCGTTGCATGGTCACCCAATGGCAAGCAGATCGCCTCCGGAGGGCTGGACAGCACCGTTCACTTATGGCGGGCCACAAATGGGCAGCACCTGCTCACCTATCGAAGCCATTCAAGGGTGTTTCCCCCGGCGGCCGTGTATGTCGTGAGATGGTCGCCCAACGGTACGCGCATCGCCTCCGCCGGCACCTCCGCAACTATACAGGTCTGGGACCCCAGCAATGGACAGAAGGTAGCCGCCTACGAAGGTCACTCCGCCGCCCTGCCCTCCATCTTTCACCTGGAGTGGTCCCCCGACGGAAGCAGAATCGCATCGACCAACATGGCCGCCCCCTATCTTGACGAGGCCGTCCATATCTGGGATGCGGTTAATGGTCGTAGATTGTCAAGGATCGATCTGCGACGATCGCTGCTGAAATCGTCCTCCGCCGGCGACGTGACCTGGTCGCCGGACGGTCAGCTTCTCGCCGTGAGCTGGGAGAAAAAGGTTCGGATCTACAACACCGTCACTGGCAAACATATTTTGATCTACGAGGACCACCCCGACTGGATCAGCGAGGTCACCTGGTCGTTGGATGGCAAGCACATCGCCTCATCATCTGCCCGCCGCATCAATATCTGGGAATCAATGACCTGCAAAACGCTCTTCAGCTATATTGCCCATGAGGACAGTGTTCGTGACCTCGCCTGGTCACCCAATGGTATGTATATCGCATCGGCAAGCAACGATAGAACAGTACAGATCTGGCAGGCAAGCACTGGTAGGCGGCTGCTTACCTATAGTGGACACACCGATGCTGTCACAGCTGTAAGCTGGTCGCCCGATGGCACTTACATCGCCTCGTCAAGCAACGACAGAACTGTGCATGTATGGCGAGCTTTTTAAGATGCAAACGACTCATAGCGCAAATTTTTAAAAAAATTAAAAAAAATAAATTGGTTCGCCTAAAAACGGTTTTTAAACCGTTTTTCTTGGCTAAGCATCACTGAAGGACAAATTCCTGGCTTTCCGAGATTTCAAGGATGCAATTGCTACATCTCAATCAATCTCGTTCACATCTCTCGATGGAGCAGGTTAGACGTTAAAGAGGATTGTCCTCCGCCTTTCCAAAGGGATATCAAGATCAAGCTCCATCGAGAGATGCAGGAGGCTTTCAAGGCTCGATTATTAAAGACAGCCATCGAAATTAGCATCCACGTCAGGGGTCGGGAAACTGCCAGAGGCATTTCCCGCCGCAGCCTCTGCAATGACATTTCCACTGGGACAGTTCGCCGCCGGTTGACCACTAGGAATTGTGATGAGAATAAACGACAGGGGATGACTACTATCGTTACTGATCGTCACATTAAGCATTCCAGCAATTGCAATGCCCGCCCGAACGCGTGCGGATAGGGATCCGGTTGTGTTGTTTATGAATTTAGCTCCTGTGGCATTTGTAGCTATACTGGAGGAGAACCATTCGCGTGCGCCAGCAACGATGCCGAAATCAAACGACGTGTTAGGACCTGTCCAGAAGATGTTGTTGCTGAACGTTGTTCCACTGTAGTCAAGCGTTGAGCCTGGCGTGTTACCACCTGTAGTAGGGTCAGCGGAGATCGGGCCGTTGATTGAACTACCTGCGGATACAATCGTATTATTGTTGATTGTGGAGTTCTGCGTGACACCATTCTTGGAGAAAAGCACGATGCCAATATCGGTGACATCAACAATATTGTTGTTCTCAATGTCGAGGTTTTCGCAATCCATTGTTAATCCGTCGGAGTTATCACTGTAGCCATGATTCGCGCTGTAGGCAGTAACCAAGTTGCCACTGATGGTTTCATGTGTGCATGGATAACCCTCGCCAGTGCCAGCAGAGTAGAAGTCGGTCCCGCCCTGGGGGTCCGATAACTTGCTGTTTGAGACTGTCGTGCCATTTCCACCCAGAGAGGTAATATTTGTGTTGTCGAGTACTCCCCCACCCTGCTTATTATATCCCAGTACGTTGCGCTGCCCATCCACCCATACGCTCGTCAGCGTTGCACCGCCGCCAATACTCACTACCGCACCCTGGTAAGACGAAGTGCGTACAAGGCGTGCCATTAGCGCGTACTGGGTTGTTGCAGGAGTTCCATAAGTTGCCAATGTTACACCGTTGGAAACTGTGAGTGGACTGGTGATAGATATAACTGCTTTCTGGGCGAGATAGACGGTTGAGCCAGAGCTAGCACTGTTCAAGGCATTCTGCAAGCCAGCTTCATCACCTGTATATCCTGTGCCTCCTGTTGGCGGCGTGGGTGGTGTTTGTCCTCCAAAGTGATAGTTAGGGTTGGTACTATCGCAGATGCTTGCGGTCAGGTTCCCAAACTCACCGCTAGAGAAGATAGAGCTTACAACTGACGACCAACTTGTGCCAGTATTCAGCTCGTTAACGTAGCCATCCAGTCCTCCCTGATCCGCGTCACGATTCAGCGCACCACGATAGAGTGCCAATACGCGAGCAGCGTTGTCACTATAGTCATTCGTAAATTCCGAGGACGTGTAAATCTGTTGACCCGCATTACTCAGAGTATCCGTACTACATCCACTTCCCTGAAAGTAACTTACGTAGTTACTCCATCCTCCTTGATCTGGTGCGCGTCCCAGTCCCTCAGTATAGAGCTTGGCAATAAACTGCGCGGGTATAGCAGATGCATCTGCGTGAGCTGTAGCATGCGACAAGTGAAAGATTGGTGCTGCGAAAGAACTCAATGCGGCAAGCGTAAGTGCAAGTATAAGGACGGCAGCTATGCACGCCTTCCTGACGTGCTGTTGTATGGTATGCCTGACGCGTAAAAACATAATCAATTCCCTTCTCTGGTAATGATGACAACAGCAACGATGCTATATATCATCTCTTAAATCTATACAGATAGACAACGCAAAAATGCAGTTATCTATCCTTTAACCGCTCCAGCCGTAATACCACTAATGTAGTAGCGTTGGAGCAAGATAAAGCCAATGATGAGCGGAATAGTCGTGATTAAAGACCCCGCCATCCGCACATTCCACTGAATCACCGATTGCTGATCCAGGTATTGAAGTTGTAGCGGCAGTGTGTACCAACTACTATTGTTCAAGATAACTGAAGGCAAGATATATGCGTTCCAACTGGAGATAAAATTCAATGTTCCTACCGTGATGATAACGGGAAGCGCGATAGGCAGAAAAATGCGTGCGAAAATACCCCATTCACGACAACCATCAACTCGTGCGGCATCGCGCAATTCGTCGGGAATTCTGTTGAAGTAGTTCCGAAAGAGAAACAGTGCCAGTGGACCTCCGCCGTTCACAGTAGGAAGGACAATGGCTGCGTAAGCGGTAATCTGTGTGGAATCCGGTCCAATGAGTCCTATAGCCTTCAGTAACTGGACCAGGGGAATCAACACTGTGACACCCGGTACCAGCATAATGCCCACAAAAAAGAGAAACAAGACATCGCGTCCCCAGAATGTTGTCTTGCTAAAGCCGTACCCCGCCAGGGAGTAGATAACCACGACGCCAATGACCACCAACCCTGAGACAAGAAAACTATTCACAACGTATTTCCAGAAATCCAAATGCTCCCAGACACTAAGGATGATATCCCAGCGGAAGTTCTGTGGAATGAGAGAAATGCCCGAAACCACCTCGCGATTCGTCTTAAAAGACGCGGAGAGCATCCAGAGAAATGGATACAGGCTGATAATAGCATAGATAATAAGTATTCCATAGGATACTGTCGCTGGGATACGCTGTTTTAGCCTCGTTACGCCTGTGGGAGATTTCTGTTCTGAAAACCTGTTGAATACACTATACTGCATGAAAGGACCCCTTCTTTGTACAAAGTGACTGTTCCTTATTCTTTTGAACTAAAGAACTTGAGATTCGCCAGGGCGATAACAAAGACCACCAAAAATAGTATCCAGGAGATCGCGCTTGCCATGCCCAGTTGTTGTTGATCGCCAAACCCATAGTTAAAGACAACCAGACCCAGCACATTTGTATGCCCTGCAGGACCGCCACCAGTCATCAGGTACACCATTTCATAGGAATTTTGCAAAAAGTTATTGAGCGTGAGGATGACAACGATGACAGTAATAGGACGCAGCAGCGGCCAGATGACATGGACGAGCCTTTGCAACCCATTCGCACCGTCAATGCGTGCAGCCTCTTGTAACTCTTTTTCGAGTGTTTGCAGACCAGTCAAATAGAGAAGTATTCCCAGAGGGACGCTATTCCAGATCAAAACAACGACGAGTGCAGAAAGTGCATGCGTTGTATCGCCCAACCAGCCGTTGAGGTCCTGCAAAGCCCCTAATCCTACCGCTTTCAGCAGGCCGTTGAGCAATCCATCTGGATTATAGATAAACGACCAGACATAGTAAATTGCCGCACCCGCTGTAACCATCGGCAGGACAATCGCGGTGCGGAAGAAGGAGATGCCACGTATGGCTTGATTCAAGGCCATTGCTAGTGGCAGTGCAATGATAATCGTGCCTACCGTCACAGCGACTCCCATAATGGCGGTGTTTGTCGTCGCTTGCCAGAAGACTTGTGCCTGTGTAGGGTCTTGATACAGAAACTGGCGGAAATTGTCCAGGCCGACAAATTGACATGGATAAGTACATGATGGCGGAAGAATAGTGAAGCCGCCGAAGCCATTCCAGCGAAAGAAACTGAGAACGAAAGAGTAGATGACCGTGTACAGTCCCAGAAAAAGGAAAAGCAACAATGCTGGCAAAACAAAGAGAAAACCTCTATTTGCTTTCAGTCTCTTCTGCCAGAGATTTTTCTGTGCTGGCACCTTCCGTCTTCCATGCTCATATACCTCCCTTACATGAGGCTCTACCACATCCGGTCCCACAAGGACCGTTTTTGCCTGTATCTGCTTCATCGTTAAATCCTTGTTCCTTGTATACTCATGGTTTTTGCTAGAAAAAGGATGAATGCAATGCATTGTTCCTGAATGCAGCTCGTTCGGGTGTATAACAAAGAGCGTGCCTTTATCGAAATAGTGGTATAGCTAGCTGTGACTAGCTATACCAGTATCGGTACAGATGCACACCGCTTCTGTACAACTTACTTATGCACGGCGGCCTGATTTGCAGCGTCCACTTTTGCGGCGAGTGCAGACGGCGTAGTCTCGCCAGTGATAAACTGTTGCAAGCCTGTCTCAAGAGTAGTCCTGGTATCTGTCAGTTGTTGGACTTGGCCTTCACTTGTGGCGAAAGGCGAATCTTTACTGAAGCTGTTCAGGAGGCTTGAGATGACTGCACCAACTTTCGCTGGATCGCTCTGGACTTGTGCGGCTGGAATATCATTATTCAGTTTCGCGAAGGTCTCCATTTCGGACTGAGATGTCAAGAATTTCAGGAATTGCAAAGCCTGATCAAAGTGTTTACTATCTTTCGTAATTCCCGCCTCGATCAATGACGTGGGGCTGACCTTCAGACTGCTGTACGCTGAACCCGCCAAGGGCGGAACAGGGAAGGAGATAAGATCAGAGGCTTTCATCCCATCGGCGATCAGTCCACTCAATGTATAGGTACCTCCAATGTCAAATGCCGCCTTCCCCTGTGCAAACGCTTGGTCCGCAGGATCGATATCCGTCTGTAAGACGCCAGGCATCCAAAGTTTGTTGGTTGAAAGGCTATCCATCCAGTTTAACACACGCACGGCACAGGGATTGGTGAAATGATCTTTTCCAGTGTAGATGGCGTTGTACGTGTCCACACCGCAACTGGTCATGAGCATAGGCTGGAAAAGCCAGAAGTTCGAGACATCGGGATTTTTAACACCCGTCACCAAGCCAGCAGTACCAGTTTTTGCCTTCACCGTCTGCATCATAGTCTCCCACTCTTCAGCGGTCGTGGGTGCCTGGATACTCACACCAGCCTGTTGCAGCAGATTTTTGTTCGCATAGACAAACATAGCCTGACCCGCAACGTAGGGAACGCTGTATGTCTGCCCTATCTGGACATTGCTATGCTCACATGTCGAATCCAACTTGCATGCGGCTTGGTCTGCCTGTGTATAGATAGAATTCTGATCATAGGTGCCCGGCAAGAAGGAGCTTTTCCAAGTATCATCTACTTTCCCTTGCAGGCTCTGTAACAAACCGTTCGTGACGAGATCCCATTGACTTCCAGACCAGTACGATAATACATCTGGAAGACTTCCTGATTGGGCGGCGGTGGTAACTTTTGTACGATAGGAAGCATCGGGAGTGTACGCAGAAACGTTGACAGTGATACCAGTTTTGGCTTTGAAATCTGCAGCAATAGCTTGTAGGCCCGTAACATTGTTCGTTTTCCATGTCCACATGGTAAGTGTAACAGGATTTGAGTTCGTCGATGTGGACGTTCCACCGCCACACGCAACAAGCATGGTGCTAAGAAATACAATGAAAATGCCAAAAGCGCGAATGCGAATAGACATGTGAACCTCTTTTCAAACAAAAACTGAAACAACGAGTGTACTTTACGCACACTTTCTATTCTTTAAGGCACGTTCTATGAGTCCTTATACTGTCTTGGAGAATATTCTCATCACCCCCTTTCCAGAGAAACTATGGATGTGTACAATGACAAGACAGTGAGAGTCTAACCTAGAGAGAGTGCGGATTGTCAGGTTGCTTTGTTGCACTGGACGTTACACCCGTCATTCCAATGGGTGTTGAGGTAATGTAGAACAGGTACTTTCTGTACAAGAAACACTGTTCCCTCTAAAGAAGTTGTGTTAAAATCGAGGTTGCTATATTCGGAACTCGTACTGAAAAAGACCCTGTGAAGTTGCTCACTCCAATGTGGCTTCGTGTTGTATACCATTGACAAACTCCCTCGTTAGTGATGGTAGTAAACGGGCATTTCCTGATTTATGTACTTTAGCTATGCAAAGACGTTTTTTCTTCTCTTTCTCAACATCGTTTGTTCACTGAAAAGAGAGTTTGTCATAACCTTGACAAATCTCTCATGTCGAGAGATAATAACGTTATGCACAACTTGTTATAACAAGACGATAACATATACTCGTTTGATTTGTCAATAGGAAGGATGAAAT
The DNA here is from genome assembly GCA_964250805.1 of uncultured Ktedonobacteraceae bacterium. GTDB lineage: Bacteria > Chloroflexota > Ktedonobacteria > Ktedonobacterales > Ktedonobacteraceae > JBBQVS01. Next base: position 12,304 of record CAXUHG010000141.1, read on the forward strand.
TCATGAACGTAGTACCACGAAACCCTCTGGATGAAAGCATGACAGCGCAGTCGGCCCTCTTGCCAAAGTACCATCGCATCAAAGAGATCATGCTTGAACGTATCCATGATGGAACGTGGACACAAGATATGCTCATTCCATCCGAAACCGATCTGGGCAAAGAATTTGAGGTGAGCCGCATCACAGTACGTCGAGCGGTGAGTGATCTCGTTCACGAGGGAAAACTCCGAACCGTACAGGGCAAAGGGACCTTTGTTGCCAAACCAAAACTACAGGAACGCTTTGTGCAGCGAGCCTTTGGCATCTATGAGGATATGGAGCGTCGAGGTCTGCATCTCACCACTCAGATATTGCGCCTGGAGGTGCTGCCAGCATCGGGAGATGTAGCAAAAATTCTAGGCTTGAAGCGAGACGAGCCTGTGTACGTCTTGGTACGACTTCGTTCTGTGCAGCACGAAAAATTGCTTGTCTCAACCACCTACATTCCTCAAGCACTTTGCCCCGACTTAGAGCATGAGGAGATAACTTCCGGCTCGCTCTACACATTGTTACGCACAAAGTATCAGCTCGTCATTGCTCGCGGAGAGCGTAGTTTGGAAGCGGTTGCAGCCGGTTCCTGGGAAGCACGGCTACTGGATATTGCATTGAGCAGTCCGCTTTTGCGGCTAGATAGTGTTGCCTATCTAGCCGATGGTCGAGCCTTCGAGTACTCACAGACGTTGCATCGTGGAGACCGTGCGCGCGTCGAGGTGGAGTTCTTGCCTGTGCTTGACGAGATGTAGGAAGTAACAGGGCTTCAAAGAGTGTGGGTTTGGGAATGCTCCTCGCAACCTCAGGGATGTCTGCTTCCTGACACCGTGCCGGTTGTAATCGAGCCAGCACGCTCGTAATTCGCGAGAATGATGCCACTTAGGGAAACGTGGCTCTCCGTCAGCTTGAATGCCGCCGGAATAGTGCCCTCGACAAACAACCGTTTTCCATTACCCAGCGTCAGCGGATAGAGCTTGAGCCAGAACGCATCGACCAAATCATGCTTCATGAGCGTCTGAACAAGATTTGCACTTCCATACACGTGCAAATCCGGCCCTTGCTGTTGCTTGAGTTGGCTGACTTTTCCCGCAATGTCGCCGCCGAAAAACACGGAGGGCTGCCATTCACTAGAAGTCCTGGTATTCGAGGCGACGTATTTGGTCGCTGACATGACGCCGGGCCATTCGTCCGCATGTTGAGGCCAGTAGGGTTCCCAAATGTCAAAGGTTTTGCGCCCTACCAACAGATCAAACGGCATGCTCATCTGCTTCTGTATCACTGTTCCAAGAACACCGTCGGAATATGGAGCGACCCACCCGCCATACTTGAAGCCTCCACTGGTATCTTCATCCGGTCCGCCTCCGGCTTGTATGACCCCATCAAGGGTGATGAATTCGAGTACAATAACTTTTCTCATGACCGAGTTCCTCCAACATCTGGCAACCTTTGGTGCTGATCATGTGTGTTCATAGCTGGTTCCTTTCCTTTCTCTCCCTCTTGCCTTCGGAATGACTGATGGAGAGCGTAGATGTTCTTGCAATGTGCATGTGTATCTATTCTACGAGCCGAGAAAGAAAACGGCTGTTCGGATGTTGCTTCAATCCTTTTCACCTCAAAAATCGTCGAACACTCACGCCGTTTACCACCATATCATTGCAGTCTGACGTATATCTTTGCTAAATTTGGCGATTTTCTCTGACCTTTGTCTGAAGTGAGCATTCTGACCTTTGGAGGCATCGCGTCGTTTTTGGCCTTTCCAGTTTTCCTTCGTGCAAAGGGAATGGATTGGTATCTTCTCACTTCCTGCGAGAGGAACGGAACGATTGAAAGGAGTTCTTAGGATGAACGAACCTATCACAACACCCGACAAACACGACGGACCTGACAGAGTGGTCACGTCATGGGAGGAGACACGTCGGGTATTGGAAACAGCCGAGCTATTCTGGCTCTCAACAGTGCGGGCCGACGGTCGCCCTCACGTCACGCCGCTCGTGGCCGTGTGGCACGATGGGGCCATCCACTTTACCGCTACCGACACCGCCCAGAAGACGGTCAACCTGCGTGGAAACCCGCACGTCATTCTGACGACCGGCTGCAACCAGAGAGAGGGACTCAACGTGGTGGTTGAGGGTGACGCCGTGCGGATCACCGACCAGGACACGCTCGAACGCTTAGCCTCAGTGTGGGCGACCAAGTGGGATGGAAGCTGGCCCTACCAGGTACGCAACGGGTATTTTTACCTCTACGATGAAGAC
>CAXUHG010000142.1:0-14434 GCA_964250805.1 uncultured Ktedonobacteraceae bacterium
TGGCTCGTCTTGTCGTTCCTTTTTTCCCTGTTCTCAAAAACCTACTGTTGAAAGCCCCACCCCTCGGACGCAATGAATTGGTCCCTACGCCTGTCTTGCAAAGAGCGACTCGGCACGGTAGAGCATTTCACCCGCATGTGGCACGAGCAGAATACCCTCCTGCTCACGATTGCGCCACTCTTCGATATGAATTTGCTTATAGTCAAGATAACCGAGATTGACTCTTTTGCAACGTTCCTCTGGAATTCCTGTGGCAAGCGTAACCTGAATGCGTGACTTCTCGATGCCGTTCTCGAACGTGCCCATACCCTTTACATGTGTGCTATGCGCTAAAATGCTCCCCGGAACGTCCTTGAAGCGATCCCATTGCTTTGTGAAGTAGTCGCGTACATGATAGCCTACCTCGTCGATGAGCTTGCCATGAGTATACGATATCTCGGTAATGTGCGGAGCGTAGATAATGACTTCACCACCGTCGGCGATAGCGGGTTCCGTTTTGTACATTGCCTTTGCCGCTGTCCACAGGTCGTCGTACATCTCCGAGGGCATAGAGAGTACGCGTTTGTAGGGCGTTTTAACGGTAATGATGTTGAGTTGAGCGGAAAGGTCTGCCGCTGCCTGCCATGCTTCGCGATACGTGCCGATGTACAGGCCGTGTAGGTCTGCGTCCCTGAGTGTCATTGTGAGACAGAGGAGCGGCTGTTGCACGAACTCCGCTGCACGGTGAATAATGCGACGTACAGGTGTATCCTCCACGCCTATCGTGTGCATACTTGTGACAAGCGCACCGAGCCAGTGCGTGAAGTTGATGATGTCGGCACCCGCGATACCTGGAAAGAGATATTTCGCGCCGCCAGAGAAGCCAACAACCTCGTGTGGAAAGACTGGGCCGCAAATAATCAACTGGTCGTACTCGAAAATTCGACGGTTCAACGTAATCGGCACCTCGTCCTCTAGCAAACCGTCGGTAATCTGTCGCGCCTCTTGCCGCGAAATGGTGCCGATGGTGCGTAGCATATCTGGTTGTGACCACGCATGGTTGAAGACATGCACATTTGGATAGCGTTCGTTACGCTCTTGCGCCGCAACGCCTACCAGTTTATCAATTGCGTCCTCATCCATCGGTGGATGTGTGCCGAGCGCAATCAGGTAATCGAGTTGGGCTACGCGCTGTCCAAGCTGTTCATACAGTAGGCGAAAGAAAAGTCCTATTGGTGCGGTTCGTGTGCTGTCTGGGATAATGACCAGTACACGTTTCCCATCCAACGATAGCGTATCGAACGTTTGCGCTAGAGCATGCCGTACATCGTCTTCTGTGAGTATTTCCGTTGTCGAGCCTTTACTGTAAAACATTGGATTCCGTTTCTGCTACAGATGTATGAGAGCCTTAGACGCCCCCGAATGCCGAAAAACCGCCATCCACAGGGACAACGATACCTGTTACGAATGCCGATGCTGGACTGGCGAGCCAGAGTAGCGTGCCAACCAGATCATCAGGCGTACCAAGACGTGCCATTGGAGTATGGCTGATAATGGCTTGCCCACGTTGTGTGAATGCTCCACTCTGTGCATCAGTAAGTAAGAAGCGGTTTTGTTCCGTCAAAAAGAAGCCGGGGGCGATGGCGTTGACGCGTATCTGTGGGCTATACTCTTGTGCTATGTACACCGCTAGCCATTGTGTAAAATTCGCAACGGCTGCTTTGGCGGCACTGTATGCAGGGATGCGGGTGAGTGGGCGTAGGCCGCTCATAGAGGTGATGTTAATGATGCTGCCCTGTTTGCGTTCCGCCATGCCGCGCCCAAAGGCTCGACACGCCTGTATAGTGCCCATGAGATTCAGGTCGAACACATCGTTGGCGGCGGCGATATCGAGGTCAAAGAAGGAGCGTGTGTCTGAGGTGGTTGCACGTGGATTGTTTCCACCAGCCGCATTGACAAGAATATCGATGGGGCCGAGCGTCTCAGTAATCTGTGTTGCCGCCTGTTCCAATGCTGTCTGGTCATTGACGGAGCAGGCGATGCCAATAGCTTGTCCCCCCTCGGCACGAATCACGTCTACAACTCTCGCGAACGATTCCGCGTGAAGGCTGAGAATGGCGACGCTAGCACCTGCATGAGCGAGGCCGTGTGCCATTGCGCTACCTAATACTCCACTACCACCGGGAATGACGGCGGTACGTCCCTGTAAACTAAAGAGTGTCATGCGACGCGCCTTTCTGTATGTGTTGCATCATGCGATAAGACACTCTTATTGTACAATTAAAAACTGGGAAACTGCACGGGAATGGGGACGGGTACATTGCTTCGCTCGTGCGCGGGTGCGATAAATCGGACCCCTACACCTGTGGTTGGGTGCGATAAATCGGACCTCTACGCCTATACGAGGGCGTCATAAATGAGGCACCTACGCTGTTTCGAGAGCAATGCGTAGGTCGTGCAGGTGGAAGGGCTTGTGCAGAATTTTTACGCCTGGAAATTGTCTCTGTACACTTCTTAGGTCTTCGCCATCAATAGCGGATATTACCACGAGGGGTAGGTGTGGGCGGTTAATCCTGAGATAGTTGATGACCTCATGCCCTGAAATACTTCCTGGCAGCAAGACATCTACAAGCATTCTATCAAAAGGTTCTAAGGTCTGGTCATTATTTAAGGACTCAAGAAATGACCATCCATCAGGGTAAAAGATTGGTGTATGTCCCAGCCGTTGTAAGGTTTCCTTTAGTAGGTCGCTGATGAGTGTGTCGTCCTCTACTACGCCAATTCTCATATTTAGTAGCTCTCCTTCGCTATTCCCTTGCTTAGTGTATGTTCTACAACGTTTACGGTATGCATTTGGATACGTAACAGAACATATTCCTCTCTACGATGCATTTTTCTTCTCTCTATGCGCGAAGAGCGTTTCCTGTTGCCTGAACACTTGCGACATGACTACGATACGCGCCATATCTGTGCCTCAATAAGCAGCAGGCTTGCTAACGGGAGTATACCATGATGAGCGGTAGTTGTAATGCCTGTAAGTACTTCTTGTATATACGTGCTATCCTCTAGCCCTGCATATACGATGGGAAGAGCTTTAGGCGTGTCGTAACAAGGCATAGTAATCTGCTCGTCAATCATCATTCGCGCCATTACTCGTTGCCTCCTGCCTCATGTTGTTCAGAACCAAAATTCGAGTTCGGACACCATAGAGATTGCCTGAAAGAGATGCTAAAGCTTTCTGTTTTTCAAGAGAGAAACAGATACTACTGGCTTCGAGGCGATAAGCAAGTTCTGGTGTTAGTAGTGGCAGAGTTCTATTCATTGCTACAATTCACATTTGATACTTAGCAAGGAGAAAAAATTTGGTGAAATCCCCCACACGTATTGACCGTTCCTGAATCAAAACTTTCTTCGCCTTGGTATGGATGACACTGCTAGAGGGCAGTTTCTCAATCATAGGTCGCTCCTAGAAAATAGAATGGTGTTCTCTACTTATTTTTGCAGTATTGTATCAGGTACGTCAGTATATCATAAGGAAAAAAAGAGGAATAACTTTGTTCGGTAATTTAGATTTTCGAGCGTATGCGAAATATAGAAGCATTTAGAATGATAGAATATAAGTAGAGAAATTGAACCATGTAGGGGCTATAATTCATTACGCCCTGTGAGCGATACGCAATGTTTACCAGGATTGAGGAACGGAATCAATGGATGGGAAACGCTCTCAGCAGAAGGCGTAATGAATTTATGGTCCCTACACGGTTCATCATTGATGATGAACTGTGTAGGGATCAGTCTCCCTACGAAATTTGCATCACGAGTGGTGCTGTCCTGAGATATTGTGGGACACGTCTTGCTTTGGTGGCTTGCTCGAATGCATAGGCCAGCTTGATGAGCGTGGGTTCACTGTAGGCGCGACCCATGAAGGTGATGCCGAGAGGCAAGCCGTAGGTTTGACCTGCTGGGACACTGATGAGAGGATAGCCCGCAAGGGCAGCAGCTTGCTCGCAACCACCGATGATGTGATCGCCTGTGATGAGGTCGATACTCCACGATGGACCACCGCTCGGCACCACAAGAGCGTCTAGGTGGTATTCGTTCATCACGGCGTCGATACCCTCCTCGCGCGAGAGACGACGGTTCTCCGCTAAGAAGTTCAGGTATTCAGGGTCGTCGAGCGATGTTGTGGCCTGTGCCCGCAAGAAGAGTTCTTGCCCAAAGTAGGGCATCTCTTCGTCCGCGTGTTCGATATTGAAGGCGATGAGGTCGGCGAGCGAGCGTACTGGCGACTCTACCAGTTCGGCGAGATAGGCGTTCATCGTCGCCTTGAGTTCGTAAACCAGCACAGACATTTCAGCTTTGGAGGATGCCATTTGTTGTGCGGTGGGAATATTGGCAGGGTCGATAATCTCTGCACCTAGCTTACGCATTGTTTCGATAGCAGCCTCGGTCGTAGCGTCCGCCGCGCTGTTATAGCCAAAGTACGTTTGACGTGCCACACCGATACGCGCACCTCGCAATCCATCCGGGTCGAGAAATTGCGTATAGTCGTTAAAGAATTTGCCTTCGCTGGCTTGTGTCGCGCTATCATGGGTGTCTATGCCTGTAATTGCTCCCAATACAATGGCGGCATCGGTGACAGTGCGCCCAAAGGGACCAATGCTGTCTTGTGTGTGTGAGATAGGAATAACTCCTGCTCGACTGGTCAAGCCTACCGTTGGCTTGATGCCGACGAGACCGTTAGAGGTGGCGGGGCAGATGATCGAGCCGTCTGTCTCTGTGCCCAATGAGGCAACGGCGAGGTTTGCCGCGATAGCAACAGCGGAGCCAGAGCTAGAGCCACAGGGAGTACGATCAAGCACGTAGGGGTTGCGCGTCTGTCCTCCACGCGCACTCCATCCGCTCGTTGAGGTAGTCGAGCGCAGATTCGCCCACTCGCTGAGATTAGCCTTACCGAGAAGAACTGCTCCCGCCTCGCGTAACTTGGAGGCGACAAAAGCATCGCGTGGCGGGCGAGAACCCACAAGCGCGAGTGAACCCGCCGTTGTTTGCATCTTGTCCAGAGTCGCAATATTGTCTTTTAGTAGTAGCGGTATACCATGTAGGGGACTGCGTGGACCCTTGTTGCGCCGCTCTTCATCAAGTGCCTGTGCGATTTCAAGGGCATCGGGGTTGATTTCAATAACCGATTTCAGGGTTGGACCGTTCTGATCGAGTGCATGTATACGTTCTATATACATCTCCGTCAGTCTTTGTGCAGTAAGCGAACCGGACTCCATCGCCTGTTGCAGGTCAGAAAGAGTTGTCTCTTCCAATTCGCTAAAAGGACCGCGTTGGTGCTCACTCATAATTACTCCTTGCGTCCAAGTTTTTTGGGGTCTCCATATCATACGCTTAGTTGTATGCTACTATCACAATAAGAAACTCCTTTTGAAAAGGAATACACTCCACTCGCTGATTGTTGCCGTTAATGAAGAGTTCAATTCTTGTAGAGAATACGCCGATGATGGTGCTAAAAGTTACACTAAGGAGAACTTCTATGCGTGCTGATATCGTGCCTGGGGCACGTTTTCCAGACTACGAGTTGACCGATCATACCAAGACGCGTCGCAAGTTAAGCGAACTGCAGGGAATTGACCCTATGATTTTGCTCTTGTCGCGTGGGCATTATTGTCCTAAAGATGCACAACAGCATCTCGACCTTGCCGCCTTCTATTCCAAAATCGCCGTTGCATACACGCAAATCGTGACTATTTCTACCGACAATATCTTAGAGACCAACGAGTTTCGCGGTGCCGTTGGCGCACAATGGACGTTTCTCTCGGACTCTGGACGCAAAGTACAGCAAGACCTGGATATTCAGGAGTATACCGATCCCTTCCATAACCCCATGATTCCACATACACTGGTATTGGAGCCAGGGTTGCTCATCTACAAAATCTACAATGGCTACTGGTTCTGGGGCCGACCCTCCACCGCTGAACTCTGGCAAGACCTGCGCGAGGTGACACGCAAGAATCGACCTGATTGGGAACTGTCTTCGCCAGGATTGCGCGAAAGCTGGGAAGGCGACAAGAAGTTGCACTACCCGTATAATAGGTAGGGACCGATCTATCGCGTCCTTGTCACCGATCACAATGCCGACAGGATGTGATAAATCGGTCTCTACCAAATGTCCATTCTCATAATCGCAACTTGTGTTATTGAAAGGAGCATCATGCGCTACATGGTCAGTTTCACATTTTCCCCAGGACATCAGGCCGAAATTTCCGCCCTCATTCCCAACGAGCAGGCACACGTTAAGGTATTGCGAGAGAAGGGAACGATTGAAGAGCTTTACCTGTGCTACGAAAATGGTGGGCGCGGCTGGATCGTGATGAAGGGCGAGTCGCAGGCGGCAATAGAGAAGGAGTTGGAGGGATTTCCGTTGCACCCGTATATGAAGCTGGAGATTGCCGCGCTCGCGTAGTAAAGAATTATGTTTTCAGCTTTTCGTGGAAGACTTGGCCTTCCCAGTCCTCCACGAAAAGCTGAAAACATAATTAAGGCTTTTGTGGCACGTACTCCCCTGTGATATGCTCGAAGTTTGGGCGGTAGCGTTCGGTGTGGTAGTCGGCGGGGTCTACACGACGTGCGGGTAGGTCTTTACCGGGGATGTCGGTGTAGACGTAGGCTCCGTTGCGATGAGCCGCCATGACGCTATGTGTGCCCTGCTCCATTGCACTCATAATGAGGTTGGCGTAGTAGATTGCCATGTGTTTGTCGTAGACCTCTGGTTCGCCGCTACGCAGGAAGTAGGTCAGGTCGATGGGAAGAAAGCGCACATGGGGGATGCGCGTTGCCAGTTGATCGCCGAGAAATTCGGCGACATCGATCTTCTTTTTGTGTCCGTAGGCGTCGGCCTCACCAATCTCTGGCACGGGTACGCCGAGGTTCGCTCCCTCAGACAGCACGACGGTTGAGTAGTTCTGCGGATTGCCACGTCTGTCTTCGGCGATGAGTTCGGCTAAGTGGTCGATGTTGACAGGCACCTCTGGTATTATCAAACGGTCGGTCCAGGCAACGATGGCGGTTTCAAGGGCGGTGAAGCCAGCGTCACGCCCGAACATGCGAAACAGAATGGTCTCGCTATGTGATTGTGCCGTTGAGCGAATACGCCCGATGAACTCCCCTGCGCGGCTAATGGCTGTCTGGAAGCCGATACAGTAATCAGTGCCATGCACATCGTTATCCATTGTCTTAGGAATGCCCCATACTGGCACACCTTGCTTAGCAAGCGTAGCACCATAACTCAGTGTATCGTCGCCGCCAATCACCACCAGCCCATCCAGCCCAAGATACTTCATGTTCTCTAACACTTCATGTGTGAGGTCGATGCGATCATCCGGGGCGTGTCCCTCGCCGAGATGCTTCATGTGTTCGGGCAGATCGGAGACGCGCGTCTTCGCGGGATTAGTACGCGTGGATTGAAGCATCGTACCGCCCTGTCGGTCTATCGCCCGTGTGTTCAAACGAGAAAGGGGCATGACGTAGTTGCCCTGCCATGTGTGTGGGTCCTCAGGGTTATACGTGAGGCTATCGAGCGAGCGTGAACGGTCGAGAAAGGTGATGCCTTCCCAGCCTTCGCGTAAACCTAGAACACGTATCCCCTGTGGCTCAGCACGGTAGACGAGTGCTTTGATCGCGGCGTTCAGTCCTGGTACGTCGCCGCCGCCAGTCAGAACGCCAAATGAACGAATCGGACTTGTAGTTTTCTGTGGCATGGTATATTTCTGCCTTTCTGCTTTATTCTATTTCTGTTGTGTATAAGCGCGTGCATGTGCGAGGTTTTGCGTCACACCTGCTATCATGCTAGAGATATCGGAGGTGACGCTCACCATAGAAAATCCCTCTTGCACACGTCTAGCCGCTGCGTTGCCATCGCTGCAAAAGATGCCGAGGGCGATATTGTGCCGTTGTACACCTGCTTTAATCTGTTCCAGTGCCTCGATAAATTCAGGCGCCGCACCCTCAGAACTTGGAGTCAATCCGAGCGAGGCGTGAAGATCGTTCGGCCCCACAAATGCGACATCGACTCCCTCTGTACCAAGAATGGTGTCAAGATTTCTGATACTCTCAACACTTTCGATTTGCAAGACGACCAGAATTTCATCGTTGGCGATGCGCGAGTAGCTGGAAAAGTCGTTCGCGTCGAAGGCCAGTGGACCAAAGACACCGCCGATGCTACGCGTTCCAACGGGCGGATATTTCGTCCAACTCACAGCCTGTCGTGCCTCTTCAACCGTATTGACCATTGGTACGATCACGCCCCATGCCCCAGCATCGAGTGCCCACTTGAACCACTCGACGCTGTTATGTGGTACACGTACAAGAGGGGCACATGCGGTTCCAGCATCGGCGATGCTCGCCACCATGTCAGCCATGAGCGTAGGATTGTACGCGCTATGCTCGGCATCCACAACCAGCCAATCGAAGCCAAGTCGTGCCAGAAGCCGCGCCTGTTGCGGACTCGGTAGGCTCAGCCATGCCCCTAATGAGGGTTCGCCGCGACGCAATTTTGCCTTGACATGGTTTGTTCGCATTGGATGTCCGTCCTTTCTCGCTATCTGGAATTGCGCTTTTGTTGTACCTCCGCCACCCATGTTTGGATGATGGTATAGGCAAGGCTCATTGGTGGTGGCATGTCAGGCAGGTTGTCCACATCAAACCAGAGAGCGTCGTCCAGTTCATCTTGTTGTAAACGTAGCGTGCCACCTGTATAACGTGCCGTAAAGCCAACCATGAGTTGATGTGGAAAAGGCCAGGATTGGCTACCTATATAACGTACATCCGTCACCTCTAGCCCCACCTCTTCAAATACCTCGCGCTGTGTACATTCTTCCAACGACTCGCCTGGCTCGGTAAAGCCAGCGATACAGCTATAGCGTTTGCCCCAGCCGGGCTTATGTGTGAGCAACATGCGTTCGCCATCATGCACGAGCGCAAGAATCGCAGGTGTAACGTGCGGATAGGCCGTATGACTACAGACGGGACAGTGCCGACCCCACGTACCTACTTCATCCTGAGTTGCATCGCCTGTGACGGGGCAGAAGCGACTGGTACGTCGCCAGTACAGCAGTTGTGTGGCGTAACCGACGATACTATAGAATGTTTCGTCGAGGCGTCCAAAAAGTCCTCGTAGCGAATACTTTTTCCAATCATCAGGCACAACAAAATCCGCCCCCACTTCACACGTCATACATGGTATATCTTCGAGCGTACCAATAAAAAGAGCCTCTTGTGGGGAGAGAATTGCCTGCATTTCCTGGCTGCTTGCTCGCAGAACGTTGACCTGTTGCCCATGTGCCTCTACCAGCAACTCATCACCTATAAAGAGAAACCAGTACGCCATGTCTGATGAAGGCTGGCTTGGTGGATATGCACGTACAAATGCGGGAAACATAGGCGGTACTCCTAGCTCTGCTGTAATTGTGTTCTGCTGTCATCGTATCATGTCAGGCATGATTGTGGCAAAAGGGAAATCAACAATGACAACCAGACAGCGGTGTCGCGACACCGCTGTCTGGTTGTCATTGTTGATTACAAAAATGTTATGATGCAATCTCGAAGCGAACAGAGCGAGCCAGCGCACGAATCTGTGGGTCAGTGCTGATGATAGAAATCTCTTTCCCCAGTTCCTTCGCGCGTGCGTAGAGCAACCGCCAGACAACTTGACTCCGTAGATGTGTCTGTGATGGCACGATCAGCGCAATATACTGTGACTCGATATGCTCAAGTCGCTGCCGCACCACCGTAATATTTTCATCGGGTGCGATGTATACTTTCTGCTCATTCTCACGAATTGGGCGTGGTTCCTTAGCGGTTGATTTTTTTGCAGCCATGATGCTCCCTAGTATTTGTGAAATGCTCTCTCGTTATCAGACAAAAACCGTCTTTCCTTCCCCTTCTTTTTGGGGATGGAAAAAGTGGTAGGGACCGATTTATCGCGTCCAAGGGGTGGGGTGGCGGGGCACACGTCTCCCAAATGGAATCGTCGCCCACGCGTTCCCCGCTCCAGCCCCACTGGGGACGCGATAAATCGGTCCCTACCAAATAAGGACTCATAAAATCCGGTATGGTACACTGTGATAAGAATTGAAATCTCCCAACATTCATATTTTAGCACACAGAAAAGCGAGACATTATTACGCGTATTCTCATAGATGAAGAGGTGGTATATGGTAGTCTTTCGTCCAGCACAAGAGGCGGACCTTGCACAGATGCACGAGGTGGTGTACCTGAATGATATAGTTGGTGTTGCTAACCCACCACCGCTTGATGATACTCCATCGAACTTATTGCATATCTTTCAGACCGGAACTTCCTACGTTGCTGAACAAGAGGGTCATATCCTTGCCTTTGCAGCAGCCATTACGCGTAGCGAAACAACGTATCTCACTGATTTATTTGTGCGACCAGAGCAGCAATCTTCTCAGCTTGGCAGGACATTGCTTTCTTATGTGTTACCACAAGATGACCGCATACACTGTACCATGAGTTCTACTGATCATCGTGCGCTGGCACTCTACATTCGTGCGGGAATGCGCCCACAGTGGCCTCACTTTGTTTTGAGGTTAGAGAAACCCATGCGTGAAGATAGTGCAAGTACTGCTATAGAGATTGTTGAGGCTGCTCCTGGCGACTCAGAATTAGTACACTGGGACGATCAGATTGGCGGACGTTCACGCCCTGTGGAACACCAGTACTGGCTTGCTGTAGAACGCGCAGTGCCACTCTGGTTTCGACGTAACGGACAAACAATCGGCTATGGCTATGTACGATTAGGGGCTGGTTCGTTCTGGTATCCGAATGGATGTACGATTGGACCTCTTGGCGTCAAAGAGCCAGAGGATGCGGCGGATTGTGTGCTTGCGGCAGTGAATTGGGCAAGTAAACATGCTGAAGTCTTATTCATCCATGTGCCAGGAGCGCATCCGAGTCTCTCTATGCTACTCTCTAAGGGTTTCCATATTACCTATGTAGAGACGTTTCTTTCTACGGCAGAGACGCCTTTTTTTGATCCTCGTTGTTATATCGCATCTGGCTCAGACTTGCTCTAAGTTATCCCAAGCAAAGGAGGAAATGAGATGAACTATGAAATGATTACGCTACAGTATGAAGATGACATTGCAACCATTACGATGAACACACCGGAGCGACGCAATGCACTTTCGCTCAAGCATATGAATGAGTTGATTGCGGCGTTTTACGAGGTGAGCGAGAGTACGGCTCGCGGTGTAATTCTTGCGGCGAACGGTCCAGCGTTCTGTGCTGGTCATGACTTTGCCGATGTGGTGGGGCGCGACTTGGCTGATACGCGTAAACTTTTGAAGGTTTGCACTACTCTGATGGATACGATTCAGGAGATGCCACAACCTGTGCTGGCACGCGTTCACGCGCTGGCTACTGCGGCGGGTTGTCAACTCGTTGCCACCTGTGACCTCGCTGTTGCATCGACGAATGCTGCCTTCGCAACTCCTGGCGGCAAGGGTGGCTGGTTCTGCACGACGCCGATGGTGGCTGTGAGTCGCAACATCGGGCGCAAGCGTGCGTTGGAGATGTTGCTTACAGGCGATGCGATAGACGCGCACACGGCGGCAGACTGGGGGCTGGTCAATCGCGCTACCGCGCCCGAACAGCTTGAGCAAGAGGCCAAGCGTCTCATCGAGGCTGCGACGCGCGGTAGCCTCGTCTCAAAAGAGATTGGCAAGCAAGCCTACTACGCGCAGATGGAGATGCCACAGCCGCAAGCCTATGATTATGCAATAGAAGTCATGGCCTCGACCTCACAACTCCCCGATGCCAAAGAGGGAATGCACGCCTTCCTAGAGAAGCGCAAACCACGTTTCAATCAAGAGTGATCTTGTTGCAAAGAGAAAAATAGCACCCATGTACGCCAACGGCGTATATGGGTGCTATTTTTCTCTTTGCAACATTGCTGCGTTTTTTTGCGTTCTACGAGGCAGAAGCGTGGTATACAACGCGGAAGGAAATCTATGAATGTTCGTGAGGCCGACCTCTCAGTTTTGCTAGCAACTGACCTGGATCGACACTTTCAGCAGGTAGTGATGCACTATCAACATCGTCTCTATGCGTTTGCATTGCGCCAAACGGGGAGTACACAGGATGCCGAAGACATTGTACAGGAGGCATTTCTGCAAGCATATTATGCTCTTGCTAGCTATCCACAGCAGCGTGTACAAACGCTCAAGCTACAGCCCTGGTTGTACAAGATAACGCACAACATCTTTATTAGTCGCGTGCGTCGGGTAAGGCTAGAGCATGTCTCGCTTGACGATACGGACGGAAGTATACGTGCCGTATTGGAGGACGATGTATCCTCTCAACCAGACATAGTGTTAGAGGGGCGCGAGTCGCTACGTGAACTCGAATCGCTGATTGTGACGCTGCCTGAACAGTATCGGGAGGCAGTCAATCTGTATTACTTCGAGGAGTTAAGTTATCGTGAGATTGCCGAACTCCTCAATCAACCAATGGGAACCGTCAAATCGAATCTGCACCGAGGTACAAAATTGCTGCGTAACGCACTGGTGCAGCAAAGGAGTAAGGCTAGATGAGCAATAGAGAACCTATGGAGAATCATCAGCATCCGCTGGAATCAAACTCCGCTCATGCTGCTCGAACAACTCCCGTCACTGCACCGCCATCATTAGCACCAGCAGTATTGCAGAAATTGGGCTTGAATGGGTCGAACACGCCAGCTAACGTAGAGCATCTACGAGATGCGCTGCAACACAAGGATTGGTTTGTGCGTGCGCATGCAGTTCGGATGCTAAGTCAACTCGGACCACTAGCACCACTGGAACTCTTGCTCACTGCACTAAGCGATGAGCATGTTTCGGTGCGTGTTACCGCTGTACACGCGCTGGCGAATTTCGGAACTCGTATGCCAGTGAAGCGACTTCTAAATAGTCTGCTTGACGAAGAGTGGCAGGTACGTGAGGCAGTTGTCCTCGCACTTGGCTCATTAGGCGAACAGGCACCCAGAGAAGCCCTTATAACTGCTTCGCATGATACAGATACGGTTGTGCGCGAGGCAGCGCAGCAAGCACTTCAACAAGCTAATGACAATCCATTTATAGGGAGAGAAAATATGCAAGAAACAGACTTTCAGGCGAACGAGTATCGCCCATCATCTAAGGAAAAACTTCCAGCACGTACTCCACATCGAAGCACGTTTTGGCGACGTGTGGGCGTGAGTGCTGCCGTTGTCTTTGTGCTACTGAACATTGTAGCGTGGAGCGCGATTGTGCAACATCTGCGACCAACACACCCTAAGAGTACTATTGTTGGTAGTGGTGGTAATCAGGTTACACCAACACCTTCATTTCCAACGCCAACACCTTCATTTCCAACGCCAACGCCCGGTTCAATTTCTACAAATAAGACGCTCTATACCTATACCTGTGGAGGAGATGGTATTCACACTTTAGCGTGGTCACCGGATGGCAAACGTCTCGGCTCAACCTGTTTGGATGCAATGTCACGAGATGCCACAACAGGCAACAACATTTTCACTTATGGACAATCGTCAGGTAGTATGCTTTCTTTGTCATGGTCGCCCGACGGAAAGCGTATTCAAGCATCGGGCGGGACAGTAAAAATATGGGATGCGGCAACTGGTACTTTGCTCGTCGAATACAAGCCACAATCCAAGGCATCGGCTCTAGTGCCTTCGACGCACGCAAACCCACAAGCACAAGCTAATCCGCAGAGCGGTGGTGACGGTGTTTATTCATCCTCATGGTCGCCTGATGGACAGCTTATCGCATCCGCTGTTTATGGTAATAGCTATGGTTATGAAGTTCAAGTCTGGAACTCCCAAACGGGTACTCTTGTTTACAAAATGCAACCAAACGCAAACCCGACCTCGGACGATTATATTGCTCATGTAGCGTGGTCGCCCAATGGCAAGTATATTGCACTTACTGTTGATGGCAATGTACAGGTGTGGAGTGTCGCCACAAAAAAGATGGTGACAAAATACCAAGGTGATAGTTTCGCATGGTCACCTGATAGCAAGAATATTGTATCAACCGTAGGCAATGTCTCCGTACAAGTATGGAATGCGCTAACGGGTGCTATGATTTACAACTATCTGGGTCATTCAAATACAGGTGTCTCTACAGTTGCATGGTCGCCTGATGGGAAGCGTATCGCCTCTGCGGGTAGGGATGTACAGGTGTGGGATGCTACTACGGGTAAAAATGCCTATACTTACAAGGGGAATGGTGACGATCCAAACACTACTATCATTGCCCTTGCTTGGTCTCCTGATGGGAAGTATATCGCGTCGGGTGATACCAATGAAGGACGGTCCTACATCGGTGCCGTATATGTGTGGACGGCTGCATAAAGCGTTTTTGAGGTATAAAGTCCAAAGAGAACGGCGAGT
>CAXUHG010000143.1:0-14315 GCA_964250805.1 uncultured Ktedonobacteraceae bacterium
TTAATAGCGGTCTCTTGTTTTACTCTGATATTAAAAAATGCAGGAAGCCATCCGCGCCTTCCTGCATTTTTTCATCTCTCAGTACAACTATATTCTTGCTGACAACTTTGTAGCTGATCTGCCACTTGTCTGAGCGACAAACGTGCAAGATAGAGCTTTTCGCTTATCTCTTCGCGCCGCTCTAACGCATCTGGGTCGCCAGGCATGAGACGTAGTAAAGCCGTGAAGTAGTAGTGCGCGATTTCGCGCTTTACATGCCATTGCTGCAATAGCGATTCGCAAGGTTTTGAGCTACGCTCCTGCATATATGTTCCCCTTTTTCACTACAACAACTTTCTACAACGGATTTTACATTCTATCACCTAGCGGGAATAGAATTTCTTACCCTTCTGTTATAATGAGTATGACATCACACCGCATTGCATCGCTTCTGTGAGAAATGGTTTCTACGAGCGTCAAGAGGAATGTCAGAATCATACAGGAGCGATAAAAACACATGAGACTTTACGTCGGGGGACTCCCCTACCAAACAACAGAACAAGATTTGATCAGCCTTTTTGAGCAGGCTGGCAGCGTCGCCAATGCAACCGTTATCACAGACCGTGAGACCGGACGCAGCAAAGGCTTTGGTTTCGTCGAGATGAGTTCAGACGAAGATGCACAACGCGCCATGCAGCATTTGAATGGCACCACCTTGGGCAACCGCACCATTACAGTGAATGAGGCGCGTGAGCGTCCCGCTGGTGGAAATCGAGATCGTCGGTCAAGCTACAATAGCAACGACCGCTACTAGAAACTAGGGTGCCCGCAAGGGGACGCCCCTCCCATACCACGAGGGCTACCAATAGAGACATTCGTGTATGGGAGGGGCGTCCCCTTGCGGGCACCCTAGACCCTTTTCCTATTTTCTCTATTTTTCTACTAGCGAATGTTCGCTATAAGCAATTTCTCTACGATGATTACATCGCGCCAAACACCATCAAGTTTCGCATGCCTATAGTGTGTACCTACCTCGCGGAAGCCAAGTGTGCGTATGAGCGTTCGGCTTGCTGTATTATCAACAAAAACACGCGAGACTAACTTCCAAAATCCTGCTTGCTCGGCTACATGGATAAGCGTCTCTAATGCTAAACGCCCTGCCCCTTGCCGACGCATATTACGCATGACGTAGACCGAACATTCAGCGATGCCAGCATAGCACTCACGGCTGGAATACGCAGATGTGGAGGCAAAAGCAATAACTCCCTGCTCATTTTCTACAACAACAAGAGGATGAATATTGTCAAACCACGTTTGCACATCTTGCGGTGCGCGTAAACGGGTCTCAAAAGTTGCAACACGATCTTCTATTCCTTGATTATAGATGCGCACGATGGCATCGCTATCAGTAGGAGTTGCGATACGACCTTTCATACTCTTTTCTTTTCTTACTCTTTATTGACAGGAGTCTCTGGCTTTTTGTCGTCTGTAGGTTTGGCGGAGATGGCTTGCCAAGGAATACGTGTCGAGGACTCTAGGTCGCGGAGATGCATGGCATCGTTGTATTGATTGAGAGACCATATTGCAGGTATACCGATATTCTCTAAGGATGCCTTGCTCCAATGCGTGATGGAGGTGTTTCTCGTGTTCATCAGGGCGCGTGGAAAGTGGAGCGTACTAAGGCCAAAGAACAGCAGAAACGACCCCTCGATTACGCCACCGTGACACACAATCACAATCGTCTTGCCATTATACCGAGTTGTGATGTTGTTGAGGGCAGTGCCCATACGCAAATTAAACTCTGCCCACGTTTCGGCAGTAGGGTTGATACGCACAAAAGGCCATTCGCTTATCGGCATCTTGCTGAACAATGCCTGTCGCTCATCAGAGGTCATGCCTTGAAAGTCACCGTCGCGCCACTCCTCGATCTCTTCGTCAAAGGTAATGGGTACTTCTAGTGCGGGAGCGATTATTTCGGCGGTTTGGCGTGCCCGCTTCAACGTGCTACTGATAAGGACATCGGCCTGGATTTCGGAAGTTGCAGCTAAGCGATTTTTTAGATGTTCGGCTTGCTTGATGCCAAGTGGCGAAAGTTGCGTGTCCTCAAGTGAGCGTTCGACTGAACTAATTGCTTGTCCATGCCTAATTAGGTACAATTGAGTTGTCATGTAAATAGTATCCTTTCAAGCCGAGCGAGGGTACCCGCAAGGGGATGTCCCTCCCATATAACAGCACATTAGGGGAGGATTCATATATGGGAGGGGCATCCCCTTGCGAGTGCCCTAGTTCATATACATAATTTAACTATCAGTCAATAAAGTGTAGCATATCGCTTTATAACATGACGAGGCAACTATAATAGAGAGTAACAGCTATTTCAAAGAATGGGTGGAGAACGTTTGTGTTGTATCGTGGCTTCAAAAAACTTGTTGGTATTTTCTTCAATGTGTTAAATATTCTGCTTCTTGGCAATTTACCACCGTTCGGGACGGTATGTATTCTTATAGAACAAGATGAACAATATCTCGTAATAGAGCGACCGGAGGGTCTAGTTGTTTTGCCAGGGGGCTTTATGCGCTGGAACGAGCTTTCGGCACAGACGGCACAACGCGAGGGCAAGGAAGAGACCGGGCTAGACCTGGAAATTGGTGAGATTATTGGCACGTATGTAACAACCGCGAAGTATTTTACTTTGATGAGTACGATAACGATAGTGCATCGTGCCGAGGTTGTCGGTGGCGAGTTGCGTAGCAGTATCGAAGGTCGCCCGTATTGGGCTGATAAAGCTATGCTTCCCATGTTGCTAGCACAGCATTATCAGCCAGTTGTACGCGATTTTCTGAAGGTGGATTAAGGAAGGGAAGTGTTTTGACGAACGTGTCGCAACGGGAACATATGGTGCCGCCTAAATGTTCTATAAGGTAGAAAGCATAGATGGCTACAAAAGTTACCCGCAGCTTCTAAGCAAAAGCATCATAGTAAAAAGCGGGTTGTTTCGACGTAATAATATATAGTTCCACTAGTACGAATACAGATATGCGTATAAAGGAGAAAGACGTATCATGCAACAAGAGATCACTAAAACAACTCAGTTAGCCGACTTCGCGGCGGGCTGTTTCTGGGGTGTAGAGGCTGAATATCGTCAGATTAAAGGCGTAATTTCTACAAAGGTTGGCTACGAGGGTGGCAACTATGAGAACCCATCGTACCGCGATGTCTGCACAGGACGCACAGGACATGCCGAGACTCTACAAGTCGAGTTCGATCCTTCGCGTGTCTCCTACGAAACATTACTAAATGTGTTCTGGGAAAATCACAATCCCACAACGCTGAATCGCCAGGGACCAGACATCGGCACACAATATCGCTCGGTCATCTTCTATCACACGCCTGAGCAGAAGGCGGCGGCCCTTGCCTCGAAGGAACAACTGGAAAAATCTGGTAAGTATAAAAAGTCGATTGTGACGGAGATTGTGCCAGCACAAACCTTTTATATGGCAGAGGATTATCATCAGCAGTACCTGGAGAAGCGCGGCCTGTCAAGTTGTAACATTTAGTAGGCATACCCTTACAATAAACGTACATACCCGCGCAACGGGCGACCACAAGGGTCGCACCCTACTATACCCTATGTGATATAGTAGGGTGCGACCCTTGTGGTCGCCCGTTGTGTTTTTCTCGTGGTCGCCCGTTGTGTTTTTTAGTACCACAATATTTTCTAAAGTAGGCGAGTATGCAGCAGACAGAAGTATTACAGATTGATTCCAATAACCCTCAGCCCGTTCTTATTGAGCGGGCAGTGGAACTGCTGCGGGGAGGTCAGGTGGTGGTATTTCCAACGGAAACCGTCTATGGACTAGGTGGGGATGCAATGCAGACACGAGCGGTGGAGCGTATTTTTGCGGCGAAGGAGCGGCCTTATAGTGATCCACTTATTGTGCATATCGCGGACGAAGACTTCTTGGAACAGCTTACAACTACTATTTCGCAACGGACAAGAAAGCTTATTCAAACGTTTTGGCCTGGTCCATTGACAATATTATTTCCCGTAAGTTCGCGTGTACCTGCCCTTGTCACAGCCGGACTTGCGACGGTTGCAATACGAATGCCACGCCATGCAGTCGCACTAGCCCTCATTCGGAAACTTGGCTCGCCTATCGCAGCACCAAGCGCGAACCGCTTTATGCATGTGAGTCCGACGACGGCGCAACATGCGCTGGCAGACTTGAACGGTCGTGTTCCCCTCATTCTCGATAGCGGTCCTACAGAGGTGGGCGTTGAGTCAACGGTGCTTGACCTTACAACACCAATACCAACAATTCTACGTCCAGGCGGTGTAAGCTTGGAGGCATTGCAACAGATTTTGCCAGAGGTGGTATATCGTCAGCCGACAACTCAAAAAGATGCACAGGAGCATAGAGTACAAATCGCTCCAGGACAGTTAGAGACTCATTATGCACCACATGTACCAACGTTTCTTTTTGCAGGAACAGGGGAAACTACCATGCAAGCAATGCTACGCGAAGTACAACGAAGAGAAATACAGGGAGAGAGGGTCGGCGTGTTAATTGCCGATGAGGATGTTGCTCTCTTTATGAATAGTGGTGCCTCTGTCTATGCCTTGGGGCGTACACACGAGCTTGAGCAAATAGCATCTCGCCTATATGCTGGCCTACGCACACTTGAGGAGGCAGGAGTCCAAGTTATTCTCTGTCGAAGTTTCGCCGAACAGGGAATCGGGCTGGCGATTCATGATAGGCTAAACAAGGCAGCAGGAGGAAGGATTATTTCAAGACAAGATTAAAATGCCTGTGGAACAGAACGTCGTAGACGTTCTGTTCCACAGGCATTTTAATCTTGTCTTACACCACGCTTTTGTTAGAGTACGCCTGCGTGATATCTTGTCCCGATGAGATGATCTTTTGCGCGACTAAGAACTTCGCCATCGAGTCCCACGTTGCGCTATCGTTGTAACCCGGCTGTTTGTCGCTCTGCCAGGTAGGAATCGTTGCGTTTAGGATTGTCAATGTTTGCGCGGTATTAGTCAAACCGGGGATAAAGGGCTTACTGAGTGTTACTGCTCCTGATGGATCAGCGATCACGTCTTTCACACCCTTTAAGGTCGCCTGCACGAAGTCGCGCACCAATTGCGGCTGCTTCTGAAACGTATCTTCTGTGGTAACAATACCATTCGAGACGAGTGGCTGATAGTCCGAGACATTGAAAGTACGCACATCAAAGCCCTGGCTTTTCAAGCGCAACGGCTCGTTATTGGAGTAGCCCATTACCGCATCAACCTTGTGTCCAGCCAGTGCCGCAACCTGCGTAAAGCCAATTGATTGCACCTTCACGTCAGAGAGCGAGAGCTTCGCACTATAGAGTAGTGCAAGCAAGCCAATATAGGTCGAGCCATAGGCTCCAGGGACGCCAATCGTGTGCCCTTTCAGGTCCGCTAGTGTCTTGATTGAAGAGCTAGCAGGAACGATCAGGCTCACAGGATACTTTTGGAAGACAGTGGCGACATCGACAACCTTGATGTTCTTGTTGCGTGCCTGCAAAGTATCGTCACCACCAGCAAATACAAAGTCGCTTTTGCCCGCGACCATTGAGCCAATCAGGTCGGGCACAATTCCCTGATTGAATGTGACGTTCAGGCCAGCAGCCTTGTAGTAGCCCTTACTTTGTGCGACATAGAACGGTGCGAATTGAATATCGGCAATATAGCCAAGTCCAATTGAGATGTTTTTTGCTCCTGGCGCGGGTGTTGCATTGCCACCGCCAGTAGTTGTGCTACTAGCACCACATGCACTCAGAAGTAGCATGCATGCCACGAAAAAAGACAAAAAAGACGCAAGGATAGTCGAACGATGACGAATAGGCATCGAGATGTTTCTCCGTTTTCTTATAGATGGATGATGTTCGATTAGTACACGATGTCGGCTAACTTGACCAGGAACCACGTCGCACCATAGTACAGTGCTGCGAGTACTGCAAGTACAATAATGGTTGCAAACATGAGCGGCGTATTGTACTGGTGCAAGCCCTGTTGCACCAGAGCACCAAGCCCCGCATCGCCACCACTTACAAATTCTGCCACTATCGCGCCGGTAATTGACAGAGTAAAGCCTGCACGAATCGCTGCTAAGAGCGAAGGCAACGCAAGTGGAAACTCGATATGTGCGAACAGCGACCAGCCTGATGCACCTTCAACGCGTGCGGCATCGGTCAAGGCACTATCAATGGTTTGCAAACCGAGCATGGTATTGATGACTACAGGAAAGAGAACAACCAACATGCATATCACCATGTTTGGAAGTAATCCATAGCCTAGCCACAATACGATGAACGGTGCAATAACCAATGCTGGAACAGCTTGAACCGCTGATAGATACGGCTGTATAGTCACAGATAGTAACCGTGACTTCACCAATCCGTAGCCTAGTGGCACTGCAACTGCAAGTGCAAGTAAGAAGCCGAAAACGCTTTCTTGCACTGTAACAACAAGCGCGTTCCTGAGATACATTCCTGAACCCAGACCATCCATTAAAGTGGCAAAAACATCGCTCGGAGTTGGAAGGAACAAAGCGGGAATACGACCCGATGTTGTGCCTGCATACCAACCAAACAGGAGGAGCAGAGCCAACACAAGTGGAGGCATGACGAGGAGCATGCGTCCTGTCACATTACGTTTAGGAGTACGCCCTTGTCGTCGGCGTACTGGAGTTTGCTGCAAGTTCTCTTGTACTTGCTCGTACTGATGCATCTTTGGAGATACATCTTCTCTCGTAGAGGTTGTAACACTCATTGGACTTCCCTCAGTCATAGCTATACCGACGCTCTTTCCCGAAACAAAGCAGGAAAAACCGTCAATTCAACTGACAATCGGGAGGCATGTAGGGAGGACAGAGGAGTCGCTTGGAAGAAGCGCAAGGTATGCACTCTTAGCCCTGTTACATAATGTAGCAGGACGAAACGGTCTCCATTCAAACCTTCTCCCATCCAGACTATACTGTCGGCTTCGGAATTTCACCGAAATCCTGTCCACCACAAAACGGCAAAGCTTCGTGGAGACTCGCGGGCTTAGTACACATGCCGCGCACATGTACCTCACCGCCGGTCGGGAATTGCACCCTGCCCCGAAGGTCTCTATGGATTAGTATGCCACAAAAGGATGGGAAAATGCAAGGGCACATGACAGCGGCATTGCCGCTGTCATGTGCCCTTGCATTTTCCCATCTCGCATACTATTCGTTCTTCGCTAAATGAAATTCTTCGGCGTAGGTATAGGTGTAGCGTTTGCCACTTTCGCTATTAAAAGAGCGTATCATCTGCTCCACGTCATCTGGGGCGTTTATAAATTGACTAACATGAGCATGTAACGCTTGCATTTTCACGTCCATAGCGGAAGTGATGTCAACGGCGTAATTTTGCACAGGTGCCCCCATGATATAGATTTCCGAGACTTTGTGCGGCTTGAGACCCTCTTGCATCAGTTCAGGAAAATCCCAGGGGTTTTGCGAAGAGGGATAGATGGCTTCTAACGTGGCACGTCCCGCCGCGAGATGGTCATGATGATACGCCTGTATAATGAGCGATGGTGTCCATGAGCGATCTGGTGATTGACAGAGAACACGCGACGGTTTGTGCGTTCGTAGCAAACGCACAAGGTCTTTACGCAATGCCAATGATGGTTCTAACTGCCCATCTGGGTAGCCTAGAAAATAGACATCTTTCAGACCAAGTACAGCTCCAGCATTGCGTTGCTCCTGCTCGCGCGTTTCAACGACACGTTGCCGCGCTTCAGGACTTACGTCCGTTGCATCATCAGAGCCACCACTACCACCATCGGCACAAATGACATAGTAAACGCTCCAGCCGTCACGAACCCAGAGAGCTACCGTGCCAGCACAGCCGAACTCTGCATCGTCTTCGTGGGCAACGATCACCATTGCTGTCTTGTTTTGCTCCAAATCGCTCATGTTGTCTCCGCTTTATTTCTCGAAAAGGACGGCGATGAGACCACCCATCATTGCAAGATTTTTCGTGAATTGGGTTTGCTGGTTCCTACGTGTTTGCGGCTCGTCCTCATCCCAGAAATTGTGACCAACAAACGTTGTGGGAATTAGCGATCCTAGCAAAAGCAGAGCGGATAGCTTAGGAAAGACGCCAACTGCCAGGGTTGTGCCAGCGATGAGCATTGTTCCACCATTAAGAATAGTAGCTTGGTGAGCCATTGGAATACCCGCGTTCTCCACTTTGGTAACACGACCACCGGGCTGATTAAAAGCGCCGTAGCCACCAGTAATAAACATGCCCGCTAACAAGACGTGACCAGCGGTTTTCAGCAGTGACATAAAATTTTCTCCTACCTGTATTAGAATAAAAGTGCGATGTCTTTTGTTTCAGATTTTATCTGAATGAATTTGTGTGCTTTTAACTCGGCTAAGACGGTGTTCAGGTTTCATTTTATAACTTAGTACTACGAAAAGTACTCCGTCTTCGGCGAGTTAATACTTTACATTTGATAGTATTAGCTCACTGAGGCTATCATACATCATGAGAGGCTACATGACAACAGAGCTACGCATATTTCCCATTACGGGAATCGGCGAAATCGCAATAGGAACCGACCTGGGTCAACTTATTTCTGACGCATTACAAGCACAGCAACTTCCGATTGAGCAGGGTGATGTGTTGGTTGTGACGCAAAAGATCGTCTCGAAGGCTGAGGGCCAACTGGTCAATCTTGATGAGGTTGAGCCTTCTGAGTTCGCACGTATTGCGGCTTCACAGGGCAAGAAGGATGCACAACATCTCGAAGTGGTCTTGCGTGAAAGCAAGCGTATCGTGCGTATGGATCACGGTGTGTTAATCAGCGAGACCCGTCACGGCTTTATCTGCGCCAACGCGGGCGTCGATGAGTCGAATATTGGTGGCAAGCGTCAGCTAGCACTGTTGCCAGTTGACTCGAATCGCTCCGCACGCACGATTCGGGCACGCTTGCAACAGCTTTCAGAGAAAAAGCCTGAGCCAGATATAGCGATTATTATTTCAGATACATGGGGTCGCCCCTGGCGCTCTGGACAGGTCAACAACGCAATCGGCGTGGCTGGCATGGAGTCGGTAGTGGATTATCGTGGACAAATCGACCCCTACGGTTACGAACTTCAAGCTAGTGCCATCGCGGTTGCCGACGAACTGGCCTCCGCCGCGGAACTAGTGATGGGCAAAATTGATCGCATTCCAGTAGCACTTATTCGTGGCTATAGCTATATTCCAGCGGAAGGCGATGCGGGCACGCTCATTCGTGATAGCGCGTCCGATATGTTCCGCTAAACAACCTATACGAGAAAGTAATTCAGCGTGACAATACATATCGATGATATACGACAGGAAATCCTTCCTCAGCGTTCAGCCAACCTGGAAACACTGCTGAGAAGCAGGCGTAGTGTGCGTAGTTATCAGCAACGAGCAGTGACGCGTGAGCAGTTAGAGCAAATACTCGAAGCAGCACGTTGGGCACCGTCGCCGCATGGCAGACAACCCTGGCGGTTTGTTGTCATCACACGCCAGGAGTCGAAACTCCTGCTAGCAGATCGCATGGGCGAGACGTGGCAGCGCAATCTTGAGATGGATAAGCAAGACGCCACAGTCGTCAACATTCGACGCGAGAAGTCGCGCCAGCGCATTTTGAACGCTCCTGCACTGATTATTCCCTGTCTTTACCTCGAAGACCTCGACACCTATCCAGATGAGCAGAGGCAGGAGGACGAAAAGACGATGGCGGTGCAGAGCATTGGTGCCGCAATACAAAATATGTTGCTCATGGCCTACGACATGGGACTCGATGCAGGTTGGATGTGTGCGCCCCTGTTCTGTCCAGAGGTGGTGTGTGACGCTCTGAATCTCGACCCGAAACTGATTCCACAGGCTCTCATTACAGTGGGCTATGCGGCTGCCGACCCTAAACGGCGCGAGCGACTGCCATTGGAGAAGCTAATTGTGCATTTTGACTGATAGAGGATTGTAATATGATTGTTGTACTTGCAGGCGGCGTTGGTGCCGCTCGTTTTTTACAGGGCTTGGTGCAGGTGGTGCCACAGGAAGAAATCACGGTGATCGTCAATACGGGCGATGACCGCGATTTCTACGGGCTACGCGTCTCGCCTGATAGCGATATAGTGACCTACACGCTGGCTGGCATTGTTGATGAGACGCACGGCTGGGGCATTCGTAACGATACCTACAACACGATGCCACAACTCACCCAGTACGGCAACGAAGACTGGTTTATGCTCGGAGACCGCGATCTTGCGACTCACATTCACCGCACCAGTTTGTTGCGACAGGGCAAGACGTTGAGCGAGGTCGCGGACAACATTCGTACTCATCTGGGCGTGAGTGTACGTATCCTGCCTATGAGTGATGCGCCCATAGCTACTCATGTCAAGACTCCTGCTGGTCTGCTTCATTTTCAAGAGTACATGGTACAGCGTCACACCACCGACGAAGTGCAGGATGTCGTCTTTGTTGGCGCGAAAGAGGCGAAACCCGCTCCTGGCGTATTGGATGCCCTGAAAACGGCGGACGCCATACTTATCGCCCCTAGCAATCCTATTGTGAGTATCGGCAGCATTTTGTCGGTGCCGGGGATACACGACGTACTGCACGAGGTAAGTGGCATGGTGGTAGCCGTAAGTCCGATTATCGCGGGCGCACCAATCAAGGGACCAGCCGACAAACTGATGAGCGGGCTACATATGGATGTCTCAGCGGTTGGCGTGGCTCGTTCCTACCGCGACTTTCTCGATGTGATGGTGATAGACGAGCAAGATAGAAACCTTGAGTCGGCGATTGAAGACCTGGGTATTCCTGTCGTTGTCACCGATACGATTATGCGCGACAGTGCAACCAAAAAAGCACTTGCCCAAACAGTTCTACAAGCGGCTGGCTTATCATTCTAGGGAAACTTTCAGCAGAAACGAAATTCTATGTACCATGCACTCATTCCGGTCAAAGCTCTTAGCGAAGTGAAGAGTCGTCTTGCACTCTATCTCACGCTTTACCAACGTGACGAGTTGGTGTTGACGATGCTCCAACACGTCATTCAAGTATTGCACGATTGTGACGAGATTACGCGTGTCTCGGTGGTCAGCCCCGATGCGCGAGTCCTTAGCTATGCACAAATGTTAGGTGCCTATGCGCTTCAAGAGGAGTCGCAAGGACACAATCCAGCACTACACGCTGCTGCCACACGAGAAAAGGCTATAGGAACAACGGCTTTACTCACCATCTCGGCTGACTTACCGCTACTACAACGCAAAGACATTGAACACATGCTAGAAGCTTCGCAGCAGTTCGATGTCGTGCTAGCACCTTCACAAGAAGGAACTGGAACTAATGCTGTGCTGATGCGTCCACCATTGGCACTTCCCTATGTGTTTGGTCTCAACAGCCTACAACGTTATCAGCAAGAGGCAGAGCGGCACGAGTTGTTTACAACATTAGTGAAACGACCAGGGCTTTCGCTCGATGTGGACACTATCAAAGACCTTGAACTCTTCAGACGCTACGAAGAGGAGGAACAGACGGCGGCACACATCGTCGATGTTGCCTATTTGCTGTAAAAGAAAAAACTTTTGCTGTGCCTGACCGTATCTTTTCATGTAACATAATTTGTACAAGAAGAGGACATAATGGTCATTTCAAAAGCTGAGCGTTCAGCGGCACTTGAGCGACAAATAGAGCGCGTTACACAGCGACTCTATGCTTTGAACACACAGAGTAGCAGTTTCTGGCCTATGAAGCTAGGGCTGATATTTATCGGTACTACTGTAACTATTATTGTATTTGGCATTATCCATTGGCTAGGGATTATCTGTGCGTTACTAGGAATAGTGCTCTTTTTTGTCATCGACCGTCGTCATCGCAAGACCGACGAGAGCCTTGTCAGGCATCGCGTCTGGCTCCAACTCAAGAACACACAACTTGCTCGCATGCGCCTCGATTGGAGCAATATACCAGCGGTGCAGCCACGCGATGAACACGCCGACCATCCATTTGACACTGACCTTGATATAACTGGCGAACGTTCACTCCATCAACTTCTCAACACATGTGTCTCCTTTGAAGGGGCAGAACTTTTGCGCGATTGGCTGCTTGAGACGGAGCCAGACCCGTATGCCATTCGCTTTCGACAGGCCGTCATTCAAGAACTGGTATCGCTCTCTGGCTTTCGCGGCAAGCTTGCTCTCAACTCGTTGTATGTGACGCGCTATATTGCTGAACCGTGGAGTAGCGACAAGCTGCTTGATTGGCTACAAGAGCAAAAAGACGTGCCTGGAACACGTACAACATTGCTTGTTCATAGTGTTCTTACTGTCCTCACACTTTTCCTCATCATCGGTTACGTTTTCCTGCACATCTCGCCAATTTTCTGTATCGTCTTCCTGCTTTGTTCCATAGGCTGGTTCGTGAGCAGACGCGGCGAACAGAAAAACATTTTTCAAGACTCATCCTATATGCAACAGTCATTTGGTCAATTGCGCGTCATATTCGAGTACCTTGAAAAATATCCGTATGGACAGCACCAGCATCTAAGAGAACTATGTGAGCCATTTTTCGACAAGACTCAGTTACACCCTTCTTTTCTCTTGAGGCAACTTAGACGACTTGCACAGATGGCCTCACTAACGAGGAGTGGCGAGGGATCATTATTCGTCAATGCGCTTCTGCCCTGGAATGCATACATTGCCTATCAACTGAACAAGTATAAGGTGCAGGCGGCAGAAAGCATTCCTATCTGGCTCGACATTTGGTTCGAGCTTGAAGCACTCTGCTCACTAGCAAACTTCGCGTACCTCAACCCTGACTATACGATGCCCGAAATTACCTTCGATTCCAGCTCAGTACATTTTCGAGCGAACGGCATTAGCCATCCTCTGCTACAAGACGAAGTGAGAGTAGCGAACGATATTACATTCGAGCATGTGGGTGAAATGTTGCTCATTACTGGCTCAAACATGGCTGGTAAAAGCACCTTCTTACGCACAATGGGCATCAATCTCTGCCTTGCTTATGCAGGTACCGCAGTCAATGCAAAAAAGCTACAAATATCGCTCTTTGAGGTGTATGCGGCAATCAAGGTAAGCGACTCCGTGACCGATGGCTATTCATACTTCTATGCAGAAGTGAGACGCCTGAAAGCTTTGCTTACACGTTTAGAACAGAAACATGAATATCCGCTCTTTTTCTTGATTGACGAGATTTTCAAAGGCACGAATAACCGCGAACGTCTCATCGGTAGTGAAGCATACATTCACGCCCTGGCAGATAAAAATTGCATCGGAGCTGTCTCGACACACGATCTCGAACTCGTTCGACTTTCGGAAGAATTGCCAGAAATCAGAAATTATCACTTTCAAGAACAGGTTGTCGATGGTCGTATGACCTTCGATTATAAACTTCGTCGGGGACCGTCGCCAACCACAAATGCGCTGAAAATTATGGAGTTGGAAGGTTTGCCTATCAGCTATAAGAAAGTTACTTCATGAAAAGGAATCAAATCGGTGTCGCTAAGTACGTCAGATACAATGTATTCGGGTCTGTACGCACATTGGTAGCGCAGTAGGTGAATCCTGCCGGTAAATCTGACGATTTGAATTGTATCTGCTGGTTGATCTGGCCTTCATATGTAGTTGCAAATGCAGTTACTGGAATATCGGAAAGGTCGGCGTGGATAACGTGAACGTGTGGTTGGCACGCTTCAATTGTTGGCTGTAGTAGAACAGTAAATGGCCTTGTAACACTAAGGATGAGTAACTGAAAGGTATCCTCGCCTGTAATTTGTATCTGATTATTGTTTGTCATTGTGACATGAACGTTGCTGATGTCGCCCACAAGCCCCGCTGTTTTGAGTTTGCTTGATACCATTTGCGTCAAATAGGTGTTGCTCACCTGTACTGTGATTGAACTATTCTGTGTGGATACTGGGGACGTGACCGGAGCGTTATTCCGAGCACTAGAAACGATGAAAAGAAGTGTTGCCAGAATACCTAGCACGATGCCAAACAAAAAAAGGAGGAAAGATAGGAAAGGGTTTCCGCGCCGTGTTCTCCTAGTGCGTTGAAAGGTCTTGTTTTTGAGCGGTGTTATTGGGTCATTGTCAACATTTATAGCATCGGTTGTATCGTTATGAGGTGATGTCATGCATTTTTCTCCTTCTATTCTATTGTCTGGCTTATAGTACTCTATAAAGGGGTAAGGATACAAGTACCAAAGCAACGTGATGGGGACGACGGACGTGGGTAGGGACCGATTTATCGCGTCCTTTGGGC
>CAXUHG010000144.1:0-2316 GCA_964250805.1 uncultured Ktedonobacteraceae bacterium
AGACCGAGAACACGTATTTATTAGATGCAGAAAGTGCGTTGGAGATGGCACGTCTGCTCGATCAAGACCGTGTGATTACAAAAGGCATGGGCGGCGTATTTTCGGAGCGCGAGGATACTGACTTCGCGGACGTGAGGCGGGTGCTGGATATCGCCTGTGGCCCTGGCGGTTGGGTGCATGAGGTGGCGCAACGTTACCCCCATATCGAGGTGACAGGCATCGACATTAGCAATAAGGCCATTAATTATGCAAAGGCACATGCACAGGTACGCAAGTTAGAGAACGCGCACTTCGCCGTCATGAATGCGCTCAAGCCGCTTGAGTTCGATGATGATACCTTCGACATCGTGAATATGCGTACCGTTGTCGGTTTTATCCCGATTGCACAATGGCCTGCTTATCTGACTGAGTGTAAGCGTGTTTTGCGTTCCGGCGGCACGCTTCGTCTCACGGAGGGGGAGTTTGGCTTCACCAATAAACCCGGCTACGAGACGTTTATTGCCAAACTGAATTCGGCACAGCAGCGAGCAGGGCGTAGCTTTTCACCGACTGGACATAATGCGGGTATGATTACGATGTTGCGCTCTCTGCTTGAACAGGTTGGAATACAAGATATACAGAGCATGGCACACGCCATCGACTATTCCTACGGCAAGGAGGCGCACGAGGGTGGCATGCAGGATATCCAGTTCGCCCTCGAAGTCGTGCAACCCCTACTCTTCAATACACAAACAATGACGCCTGAAACCTTCGCAGAACTACGAGCGCAGGTGCTGGAAGAGATACAGGCCGATGATTTTCACGGCCTCTCGATATTGTTGACCGTCTGGGGCGAGAAGGAATAGATTCTGATTATGAAAATGCACTCATCCATGCATGGATGAGTGCATTTTCATAATCAGACCTGCCTAGAACGTCGTCGTTCTAACACGAGAATTGTCAGGCCACCAATCAGCACACATATACCGTAGGCGATACCCATTGTGAAGAGAGGATAGTGGAAATTGATGGCATAAAGCTGGCTGAAGCCGCTGGCACCAACAAAGGCACCGATTAGACCAACTGTGCCATACAACCCCTGCACCTGTGCGCGTATATCGCTGGCGGAAGAGGCCGCAACGTGTGCGTCGATGGCGGGTTGAATGAAGGCGTAGACAATGCCGTGTATGCCAAAGAAGACAGTCACAACAATAGCAGTTGTGGCGAAACCATAGATCAGGTAGAGCGGGACCTGTGCCAGCCCGAACAGAAGAATCGGCACTGCTCGATAGCGGATGCGGTCGGCGATCCGTCCGCCAAGTGGTGATAATACCGCATTCGGAATTGCCCACAGCACATAAGTAATGCCGATCATCGTCACCGAGGCACCAAGATGATCGTGCATCCAGAGCGGCATCAACGTCAAGTCGAAGCCGAAGTAGAGATAGTCGCCAAAAGCAATCAGGTAGGCCGCTAGCAACGGTAGCGCGAAAAGAGACTTATACGAAATAGGTCTCTTCACTGCCCCCTCCTGTAATAGAACTCTTGGTGTATTCCTGACCATCAGAAGCACAATGCCTACTGCAATTACACGAAAGAGAACCGCGCCAATAAACGCAGCGGAATAGCCATAGCTTGCCAGAAATCCACCAATTCCTGGTCCAAACAAAAAGCCAGCGTTGAAGAAGGCACTGAAAATACCGTATGCCTCGCCCTGCTGTTGTTTCGGTACCGTGTCGATAATCATGGCGCGGGCGGCTGGCAAAAGAGCGGCGGTACCGATGCCCTCGATAAAGCGTAGCACCACAAACGCAACAGGATCGGTCACAAAGAGGTACAGTAACGAGATAATGGCCTGTCCAATCAGCCCTATCAACATCACCTGTTTACGTCCCCAACGGTCTGCTAACCATCCCACTGGATACTGGAACGCAAAGTTCGACACCAGATAAGCCGAGGCCATCAGACCAATAATCGTCAACGAAGCCCCATGCTCCTGAGCATAGAGAACGCGTACAGGACTCACCATGCCCACGCCCGAATACGCTGCACATACCGCAAGCGAGACCGCCAACAAACTACGATTATGCCACATTAACCCGCCCGTAAACCTGGAATACCAGTGCTTTGGAGATTCAGTCTTCTTCGGGGCATGTTCGGTCAGGGACATAACGGCTTCTTTCGTGAATGAATGCTCTGCTATCGGAATGAGGCAGGAACGAGTGTTATCCAGAAGTTTTATTATATGCCTTTGCGGTCGAGAGTGGCAAGCTAAATATTAGTGGCGATGGGGCGGAAAGGGGGTTGCCCATAGAGGCGATGACCGCCATATTTTGT
>CAXUHG010000144.1:2326-14199 GCA_964250805.1 uncultured Ktedonobacteraceae bacterium
AAATCTCCTCCTTCTTCGGCTTTGTGGCGTGCCCCCTTCCCCCCCATCTCGACGAATATTTAGCTTGCAATAATGGTCTCGTTGCCTTTTTACGCGAACTAGCGTATACTGAACACTACTGCAATTGCGGCCATCCTCACTACAGGTAAACACGAAGATTTATAGATGTACAGGTGCTATCTGAAACTCAAGAAAATCCTTTTTTGAGTTTTCCTGGTCAGGAGGGATATAAAAAGGTTGGTTTTTATCTGGCCCATGAACTTCTGCACGCGCCAAAAGCGTTCCTGGTTGGAATGGATCCTTTTTCTTGTCGTCAAAAA
Source organism: uncultured Ktedonobacteraceae bacterium (assembly GCA_964250805.1). GTDB lineage: Bacteria > Chloroflexota > Ktedonobacteria > Ktedonobacterales > Ktedonobacteraceae > JBBQVS01. The sequence continues at coordinate 2,647 of CAXUHG010000144.1, forward strand.
TATTGTAATCTCTTTGGTCTACAGATGGAATAAAGGTAACGGCAACGCTGCCTGTTAATCTTGTTCCTAGAAGAGCGAATAATTGTTTAGGAATCCTCCATTCGATACCTTGCATGACTCCATATTGTGATTTGTGAGTTACTTTCTTGACAGACCATTCAAAGCCTTCAACACGAGGAACATTATTTATTTGAAGTTTCGCTATAGTAGAAAGTACTGTAGCGATTTCGGGAAATGGAGTGCCTGGTACTAGACGAACTATTGAGCTTACATCGGAGATAAATGGAGAAACATCTTTAGAAATTTGAGAAATTTTCTCTAACCACTGCTCTTGCTGTGGTACAGGTGTTAGATATTTTACTGTTGCAACAAGTTCCCTAACACGCCATCCTCTGCTAATAGGGAAGTAAAGAAATACTTTAGCGGCTTCTTCTTGTAGTCCCTTCCAAATAGAGTTTAACTCTGGAACTTCACTATGACCAAGCGTCCAGCTATATTCGTAGATGGGGGTAGATACATTACTTTGAGTACTGTTGTCATCTTCTGCGGATGAGACTTTCTCATTTTCTTTAACAATAATAGGTCTCGTCTCACCATAAATTTCAAGATAGAATGGTTGCTCCGCTGAGGACGGAACCCAATTCGATAAGTCAGCGGGAAAACTTGCTACTTGTTGCATACATAACCTCACTTCACTAATAGCTATGTTTTACATCATTTGACATGTATAATATTTTAACCTAGAAATACGAAGAAGTGCAAATATATAAACGTAAGCGTGTCTACCATAGACTTGCAAGTCTTCAAGACATACAGGTAAGTCTACAGTGTAGCGTTTAGTCCAGATGGACGACTGCTTGCCAGTGGAAGTGACGATGGGACGGTGAAAGTATGGGAGGTAGCAACGGGACAGGTCGTTCACATCCTGTCGGGACATACAGCTACTGTTCGGAATGTGGCATTTAGTCCCGATGGACGATTGCTTGCCAGTGGAAGTAATGATAGAACAGTGAGAGTGTGGAAGGTAGCAACGGGGCAGGTCGTTCGCACGCTCTTAGAACATACAGGTGCTGTTGCGAGTGTAGCATTTAGCCTAGATGAACGATTGTTTGCCAGTGGAAGTGGTGATGGAACGGTGAGAGTGTGGGAGGTAGCAACAGGGCAGCTAGTATACACTCTCTCAGAAGATACTACGAGTGTAGCATTTAGCCCAGATGGACGATTGCTCGCCAGTGCAAGTAATGATAGGACGGTGAGATTATGGGGAATGCCAGAAGACAAATAGACACGAGTGAATGAGCCAATTGTTACATCGTTATTTCATCCTCTTATGCAACCGCGAACGTTTGTGCTTCTGGCAATGGCTCATCGTGTTTTTGTGCTGAGGCAACTAGTGCTTCGAGTGCTTCTAGTCCGTTCTTGAACGCTTCTGCATAGGTGTCTCCATGTGTGACGGGACCAAGTATACGTTTGGCGCGTTCCCAATCGGGGAGCCGAACTAGATAGGCTGAGTCTTCGTCAGACCACAGAATTAGCATGGAATAGTGTAATTCGCTCATTGTTCGTGTCTCCCTTACTGTTGCGTCAATCTATTTTACAACACTACCCTATTCTCAGATGATTGTCATCATATGCATGAGGACATAATACTATAAAGGCAAGAATGCTATTGTTTTCTATTATTCAAGAGAGCGAGAAATCTATGAGTGCAGATAAGAGTAGTATCTATAGCGAATCGGATGCGAGCGTTGGCTCGAATGTAGGTGTTTTCTTTTTGCTCTTTGGAGCGGTGGTAGCACTTGCGTTTGGTATAAGCTACTTTCAGAAACAAGGATAAAGATAACAGGTGAAATTGCAACACAATTTCACCTGTTATCTTTTGTTTATCCTGTGATCGCCCCTTCAGAAGCGGACGCCACTAGCTTCACATACTTTGCCAGTACACCTTTCTTATACTTAGGTTCGGGAGCGTGCCAGTCGCGGAGGCGTGATTGGATTTCTTCGTCGCTGATTTCGAGAGTGAGGGCGTTGTGGTCGGAGTCGATGTTGATGATGTCACCGTTCTGCACGATGGCGATGGGGCCGCCGACCTGGGCTTCGGGCGCGATATGACCCACGACCATGCCGTGTGTGCCACCGGAGAAGCGTCCGTCGGTAATTAGTCCGACGGTCTCGCCGTAACCTTGTCCGACGAGGGCGGATGTGACAGCGAGCATTTCGCGCATACCGGGACCACCCTTTGGTCCCTCGTAGCGAATGACCACTACGTCACCATCGGAGATATGATGGTTCATGATGGCGTCGAAGGTTTCTTCCTCTGAGTTGAAGACCTTGGCAGGGCCGCGATGATTGGTCACTTTGAGGCCCGCGATTTTACAGACGGCCCCCTCTGGTGCGAGGTTGCCTTTGAGGATGACGAGCGGAGCCGTTGCGTGTAGTGGCTTGTCGAGCGGCATTACAACGTCCTGTCCCTCGGCAAGATTGGGAGCGGTTTCCAGGTTTTCGGCGAGCGTCTTGCCTGTAACGGTCATCGCGTCGCCGTTGAGATAGCCAGCGTTGAGCAAGAGCTTCATCACGGCCTGTACACCACCAGCACGGTCAAGGTCGGTCATTGCGTATTTACCGCCGGGTTTGAGGTCGGCGAGATGCGGCACCTTGCCACCTGCACGTGTGAAGTCGTCGATGCTGAGCGGAATGTCAAGTTGACGCGCGATTGCGATCAGGTGTAGCACGGCGTTGGTTGAGCCGCCAAGTGCCATTACCACCTTGATAGCGTTCTCGAAAGCCGTTTGTGTGAGGATTTGTCGCGCCGTGAGGCCCTGCTCCACCATACGTACAATCGCCTGACCGGAATCGTAGCAATCCAGTATCTTGCGCGAAGTCACGGCTGGCATCGACGAGCCGCCAGGGAGACACATACCGAGAGCCTCAATCGCGGAGGCCATTGTGTTCGCGGTATACATGCCGCCACAGGAGCCAGCACCAGGAATCGCGGTCTTCTCCACCTCATCCAGTTCTTCGCGGCTAATCTTGCCCGCGCTAAACTGTCCCACCGCCTCGAAGACGCTGACAATATCCACGTCCTGACCACGACAAACTCCTGGTTGAATGGTGCCACCGTAGACAAAGAGCGTCGGCGCGTCGATACGTGCGAGAGCCATCAGGCAGCCGGGCATGTTTTTGTCACAGCCACCAATCGCAACTACACCATCGAAACGCTGTGCATTCGCCACCAGTTCGATAGAGTCGGCGATCACCTCGCGGCTGGGTAGCGAGAACTTCATGCCCTCGGTGCCCATTGAAATACCGTCGCTTACCGTGATGGTGCCAAATATCTGCGGTACGCCGCCACCGACGCGTACACCCTCGCGCACCTTTTCCGCAAGCCGATTGATATGCGAGTTGCACGGCGTAATCTCGCTCCATGTGCTGGCAACGCCGATCAAGGGCTTGTGGAAATCCTCATCAGTAAGGCCAACGGCGCGTAACATCGAACGGTTGGGGGCGCGTACCGCACCCTCCGTAATCATCTTGCTACGACTATTCAAATTCTGTGTCTCTGGCATGGTGGAAAAGCTTCCTTTCTCTCGATGAAATATTGTTCCGGCGAGATGTAGAGCAGTAGAAAGAACCGTCATCGGTCTACGAGGTTACACGCCATTGTGTTTGTGATTGTCGCCATTATACACGAATATGGGAAGGGGTAGAAGTAGGAGAGGATATGACAGAGACAAAGAAACCAATCTACCCACATGGGTAGATTGGTTTCTTTGTCTCTGTCATGGTTTACCTCACATCAAACGTGTAGAAAGCATAACTCTACAAACACGATATGAAATTTCTTATAGACAATAGAAAGGAACACTCTATGGATACTATGCAAAACACAAGTGCGTTGACTTTGCCAGCAGGAGCAGAGTCGGTGAATACGGCGCAAGGCTCTCTCTTTTTTATTGGAACTGCAACGGTGTTACTGCGCTATGCAGGTTTCACCATTCTGACCGACCCAAATTTTTTACATCAGGGCGATCATGTGCATCTAGGTTATGGTCTGACCTCGACGCGGCTGACGAATCCAGCGATAGAGATGGATGCGTTGCCACCGTTCGATCTCGTTATTCTCTCGCATCTGCATGAGGATCACTTTGACCGTTTTGTACAACAACATCTCGATAAGGGTACAACGATTGTGACGCCGCCAGAGGCCGCCGCCGCTTTGAGACGTAAATGCTTCAGTATGCTTGAACCTCTACATACCTGGGAGACACTGACCGTCACGAAGGGCGATTATACGCTACGCATTACAGCGATGCCAGGGAAGCACGGTCCTGGGATTCTCAATTCGGCTTTGCCCTCTGTGATGGGGAGTATGCTAGAGTTTCAGAATAATACGGGCAAGACGTTGTTACGTCTCTATATTACTGGCGATACGTTGCTGCATGAAGACCTGCAAGCGATTCCGCAACGCTATCCCGATATTGACCTTGCCCTGCTGCATCTCGGTGGCACGCGCATCTTCGGCATTCTGCTCACAATGGATGCGATGCAGGGGATAGAGGCCATCAAGCTCATAAATCCGCGCGAAGCCATTCCCGTTCACTACAACGACTACACCGCGTTCAAGTCGCCACTTGAGGATTTCAAAGAACTGGTCAAGCTATCCAGTCTTGAAGACCGTGTACACTACATGGAACACGGTGATACTTATACGTTTGAGGTGCCAGAGAGCCGCCGCTAACCTCTCAATGCAATCAATGTAAGGGCATGAGTGAGAACCTCTGCCCTTTTCCTTACAATTTCCTCATGTTTATGTATTTGCAACTTTTATCATAGGCACCAACCTCTTCGGCATCGCTGGAGCCTTCTTCGCCGGCCCGTTGTAGGCATCATCCGGGTACTCATCCAAGTCATCTGGTTTTGCTTATGTGAGCAGCACCCAGCGCAGTTTGTTGAGAGGAAAAAGCAAAATGAACTAAAGCATGAAGATAGGTGAGAGGAGATTGATAAAAGTCTCCTCTCACTTACACTTCTATTAAGTCTGATATCCAAGTGAGAAAGTATTTGCTGCTCATAATTCTCTTGTACAATGCGAACCGTTTTTTATTGGATTTTTGGACAAAAGCCTCGTTCTTTATTACTACGAGGCTTTAGTAATGTTCATCCAATAGTTTTGTATGAAGATGGAGCATTAAAATCGTGAAAATCATGCAAAAGAAGGTAGAAACGGAAAAAGAAAGACACCTGGAATTATTAGTAGAGATAGAGAAGAAAAAACACGAATACGAAGTAGCTCGTCGTCCTCTGATTTGGTATCGAAACATCGTCATTAGTATTTTGCTCATCCTTATCGTATCAATTTCAATACTGGGAATATATGGAAATAATTCTTATATTGCTGGTTGGTGTACCTTTATCAATTGGATATTTGTGTTGCTTCTCTTTGGATTAGTTCTGCATTTCTTTAATATATTCTATTATATTGCTCTTATTGTTGAGTATTCTGATGATAAATTTGGTTTTCAAGGGGTTGCTCGTATCAAAAATCTCAATTCGATAAAAGACGAAATTGAAGGGCTTACAACAACGTTACGAATTTTAGAACAGCATCAAGCTCACTGGCTCTCTACTGAGGAACAGTATCTTCTTTACAAAAATGAACTTTTGCAAGCTATTCGAGTGTATCAACGTAAGGCAAATTGGAATCGATGGACATTTTTCATCATGCAAATCATTATCATTGCTTGTTCTCTCTTTGTAGGTAGTTTGACAAGTGGACTTACGGGTTTGATTAACATATTTGGCAATCATTGGCTCGCTCCTGCTTTCAGCTTTACTGTCAGTTTTCTAACAACTATGGTTACGTTATTTAGACCTCGTGAGAGGGGCTATAACCTTCAACAAACAGCAGACGCAATCCAATACGAAATTGATTGTGCTAACCGCCGCATTTATGTCTATAGGGGACTTACAGATAGAGAAGCGTATACGAGATTAGCAGAAGAGGTTGAGAGACTTAGAAATGAGCAACGCAAGCGTCAACAACAATTGGAGCAAGCATCAGATACCAAACAAATAACAGAATAAACCGATGGTTGTGTAGTGTGAGAGACACAAAGAGCCAGAAGTAGCTTCTAGGCTTTTTATGTCATCACTACACAACCATCGGTTTATCTACGAGAAGTTACACGAGCCAATGAAGCTATTAACGTGGTGCCATCCTAATCGCACCATCCAGTCTGATCACTTCTCCATTCAGCATGCGGTTCTCGATGATGTGCTTTGCTAAAGCCGCGTACTCGTCGGGTTGACCGAGGCGTGAGGGGAATGGTACCTGCTGGCCTAGCGATTGACGGGCGGGTTCGGGTAAGCCTGCTAACAGGGGAGTGTCGAAGAGGCCGGGGGCGATGGTCATGACGCGAATGCCGTTACGCGCTAAGTCGCGTGCGATTGGAAGCGTCATGCCGACAATGCCGCCCTTTGAGGCTGAATAGGCTGCCTGTCCGATTTGTCCATCGAAGGCGGCGACGGAGGCCGTGTTGATGATGACACCGCGTTCACTATCGGCTTCGGGCGCGTTTTCCGCCATCACTGCGGCGGCGAGGCGAATCACGTTGAAGGTGCCAATCAGGTTGACGTGAATAACTCGTGTGAAGGCAGCGAGGCTTGCTGGTCCTGTTTTGCCCAGTATACGTTCCGCGCTACCGATGCCTGCACAGTTGATAGCAACATGCAAGTCGCCGAATGCCTCAACCGTCGCCTTTATCGCTACCTGTGTGCTTTCTTCGTCTGCGACATTTGTATTTACAAAAAGTGCAGTGCTACCTAGTTCTTTGGCGAAACTCTCGCCCAATTCTGCATTCAGGTCTCCTATCGCCACTCTTGCACCAGCCTGTGTCAGGAGCCGCGCACATGCGGCACCGAGGCCAGACGCTCCACCCGAAATGAAAACACCTTTGTTTGTCAGTTCCATAAAAAATAGGTACCTTTCTTTTAACGAGCGGGGAGACCGCGAGCGTTAATCAAAGCCCAAAAGAGGGTTGTGTTGAGCAAGGGCACCCGCAAGGGGAACGCCCCTCCCATACACGAACTTACTCCAAGACGACCAACGTCGTATGGGAGGGGCGTTCCCCTTGCGGGCGCCCTGGTTTCCATAATCCGAAGTCTCTCTGCTCTCTATCTTATTGCATCATGATACGCTTTTGGGAAGAAGGATTGCCACGTTCTTGCCCAAAGCCTTAAATAAGATTATGATGGTGACATACATGTACGGGAGACCCTCGTGGTCTCTCTGCTACTTATAGAGGGATTAGAGCTTTGAACATAAAACAAGAGCGCATAGAGGCTCTCGAACGACAAATTGCACGTCTGGCAAGACGTATCGCTATACTTGATGAGCGCAGTAATGGCTATTCATGGACGCGTGTAGCTATCTTTTTCGGTGGTGTTGTCCTTAGTATCGTCGGCTATTTTATTGCGCGTTGGTGGCTTGCTGTGGTGCTGGCACTACTTGCGATTATTGCCTTTTCGGTTGTTGCCTACTTTCAGGGCAAAATCGACAGGAGCATTGTGCGGCACAAGGTTTGGTCATCTATCAAGTTCGCACATATCGCACGTATGCGTATTGATTGGAATGCTATTCCAGCGGTGCGTGAAACATTGCTACAAAAAGACCATCCCTTCGAGTCCGACCTTGATATCACTGGTGAACATTCACTGCATCGGCTCGTCAACACTGCTATCTCAGGAGAAGGCACAAGACGACTGCATCAGTGGTTGCTGAACACAAATCCTGATCTGGCAACAATTCAACAGCGGCAAATGCTGGTACGCGAATTGCTACCTATGACGCGTTTTCGCGATAAGCTTACATTGAAGTCAGTGCTGGCGTCGCGGCAGATCGCGGAGCAACTGGAAGGTGATCGACTTACAACGTGGCTGAAGCAAATGAGCGGAACAACGGCACTACCGATGCTGCTGTGGGGGTCTATTGCATTGACTGTAATTACGTTGATTCTTGCGATACTGAATATTGTTGGTGTTCTCTCACCGCTCTGGATTGCTTCGCTTCTGTGTTCGCTCTTTCTGTTTCTCAACACGAAGAAGATACGCGGCGATTTATTCGAGGATGCCTATTATCTACGTGACGCCTTTGCGACGGTAAGTACTGTTTTCGAGTACCTTGAGCAATATCCTTATGGCAACAAGTCTCATATTAAGAAGCTCTGCGAACCCTTTTTTGCGGATAAAGAGCATCGTCCCTCGCATTTGCTGAAAGGCATTGCGCGTATTGCTGGTGCGGCAACGCTACAGAAGAATCCATACTTCTGGCTACCTGTTAATGCTCTTGTGCCGTGGGATACCTATTGTGCCTATCGTCTACGTCAGTATAAAACACAGGTTGCAGCCTATATTCCTCTCTGGCTTGATGTATGGTTCGAGCTAGAGGCATTGAACTCGCTCGCCACGTTCTCGTATCTGAATCCGTCCTACATTTTGCCCACAGTCAGTGCAGATGATACATCGCAGGAGCATCCATTTGCCGCTACCAAGCTAGGACATCCTTTACTCTTGGATAATCAGAAGGTGACAAATGATTTTACCTTTGAAAAGCAGGGAGAAGTTGTCATTATCACAGGCTCCAACATGTCGGGCAAGAGTACATTTTTACGTACACTCGGCATCAATCTGTGTCTGGCCTTTGTGGGTGGACCTGTAAACGCAAGCTTCTTTTCTACAACGCTGTTTCGCTTGTTTACCTGTATTAAGGTCAGCGACTCCGTAACCGATGGCTATTCCTACTTCTATGCTGAGGTGCGGCGTCTCAAAGCACTGTTGACGGAACTACAGCACGAGGGTTATCCCTTGTTCTTTCTTATAGACGAGATATTCAAAGGTACAAATAATCGTGAACGCCTGATTGGTAGCCGCTCATACGTACATGCGCTAGTAGGGCATAATTGCCTTGGCTGTATCTCGACGCACGATCTCGAATTGGTGACGCTTGCCAATACATTGCCCGATGTTAGAAATTATCATTTCAGGGAAGACGTGATCGACGGGGAGATGGTGTTCGACTATGCTATCCGCTCCGGCCCCTCGCCAACAACGAACGCGCTCAAGATAATGCAACTAGAGGGTCTGCCCGTTGACGAGATAGGAGTCTTATAACTATGGAACATCGAGATCATGTACATCTGTTACGCAAGGGAATTCCAGAGCAAGGTGGTACCTGGGCTGATCTTGGATCAGGCACAGGGGCGTTCACGCTGGCACTCGCTGAACTTTTAGGATCGCAGGGACGCATTTACTCCGTAGATAAAGATAGTGATGCGTTGAGACAGCAAGAACAGGCGATGCGCCAATTTGCGTCTGCTATGCAAGTGACATACATTGCGGCTGATTTCACGCGCCCGCTGAATTTGCCTGCACTTGACGGTGTTGTTATGGCTAATTCGCTACATTTTGTACGTAAGAAGGACGCCGTGTTACAGTCTGTTGCAGGCTACCTACGTCCGGGTGGGCGTTTGCTGGTCGTAGAGTACAATACTGATCGTGGCAATACATGGGTACCCTATCCATTTTCGTTTGAGACGTGGCAGCAATTAGCAAGCAAGAATGAATTTGTTGAGACGCAATTGTTGGAGAGAAGGCCAAGCCGCTTTCTGAACGAGATATATTCGGCGGTTAGTTCATCATTGCAATAATTTGTTGTACCGATTGAATATGCTCTTGAATCTCATGTTTATCGCTAGCCTGTGGTTCAAGCTTCAAATACATTTTGAGATCACGCACAGCTTTTGCATAGTGCTTCAATTGAAGATGAATCATGCCTCGGTCTCGTATCTCTCGTGCATTGTCAGGTATGACTAGCAGCAAGTATTCAGAGATGACCAGTGACTTCTTATAGTCTTCTTTGTGTAGATAGATATTCTTGAGGTTGCCGAGCATACGTACAAGCATTTGCCTGGGTTTGATTGGTTCAAACATATGGCGGGGAAGTCGTGTTATTTTATCATGCGACATAAGGCGAATGCGCTCACGGCAATCCTGTTCACTTAGTAGTAGGCCACGTTCAAATGGGTCGATGTAGAGAATTTCAGTAGGGAGTACACAGCGTACTACAAAGTGGAAAGGAAGACCCACACCCTCGATCTGCAAGCCGATGCGCTTGCTCACTTCTATATATACAAGAGAGAGGGAGATGGGGATACCAATATGAGTATCAAGTACTCTATTCAAGAAGCTATTGTCAGGGTTGTAGTAATCATCTACATTGCCGTGAAAATTTTCATCTTCAAATAGCACCTTATTGATCGCATCAATTCTAGTAAGAGGATCGATATTTTCGGGTGTTGAGTTACCACCGAGTGTTGTAAGAACTCGTTGTGCCAGTAGATCAAGTTCGCTCAGATATTGCTCCGTGTCGAGATGAGGATATTCGATAGTTGCGATAAGGAGAGCTACTCTGGTAACGTCGATAGTCGCACTACTCACAAGTTCCGCGAATGTTTGATAGCTATTCGATTGTCTTGAAAATTCTTCTTGCATAGCCGCATTGAACCATATAGTGTGTTTATAAAGCAAGCCATTGAACAGAAGTACAAAAAATAATACATGCGACAACCATTGTTGCCGCATGCCTTATGTTTCCCCCAAAGTCAGAATTCGCTTATGCTGTATAGGTACAGCTTAGGCAGGAAGAGCTGGTGCTTGGAGCAGTACATTAAGAGTGGACTGCTTCACGCGATACCCGCGACGTTTGCCGCTGTGAGGAAGAGTGATTGCTTCAAGAATACCATTGTTAATCCAACGACGTACTGTTGTGTCATCAACACGAAGACGACGTGCGACCTCGTGAACGGTCAGCAATTCATCATTAACAGGCTGAACCTCTGTGTTTGTCTCATTTGAGACGGCTTCCATAGTATTACGACGAGCCACGTGCATACCTCCTAGAGTAATAGAACAACGGGAATACGGTTTCATACGTCAGAGCAGCCTACAAGTACGCTACCTGTACCTGTTCTCTTATCATGGACTTTACTTACAACTTCCATAAGGAGAAGCAACGCATTCCTTACGTTGTTTACTCCATCTTCCATTGCCGCCATGACTATTCCGTTGTAAAGAATAACTGGATATGTATAATGTACACACAATGTATATCGTATGTCAAGAGATATGACGGTAAACATGTCCCAAATAGTCATTATGGGTAGAGAAAATAACAATAATGCGTGATAGTATTTTTGTTTAACAATCTCGTTTGTAAAGAGAGAGTTTAGTTCCATAGTTTTTGTGGATTTTCGTTTCAGGATGATAAAATAAATACAAAAAAACCTTCTTTCATTTTTCAGTGAAAGAAGGTTTTTGCAACTAAATTTTGTTCTTTACCTCAATTTTGCCGAACGCCTCTCGTTTCACTCGACTCTATCATAATGCCTATAACGACAAAGTATGAAGCAGAGGAGAGACGAATACATCATCATGAAGATATCTTGTAGAAACAAGCCGTTAGGTCATTAGGACCGCTTCGCTCCGTCTGTTACCAGA
>CAXUHG010000145.1:0-12810 GCA_964250805.1 uncultured Ktedonobacteraceae bacterium
AAGTGCCAGCAGGGGCTATCCTGTACTTAGAAAAAGGAGCAGCAAAACAATGACAGTTGACGAGAGCTTCGTGACTATGCAGAGCATATTTAACCCTTCAGCGGCGGCAGGCTTGAACAAAACATTTCAATTCAACATATCGGGCGAACAGGCTGGAACATGGGTCTTACAGGTTGCGAACCAAACATGCGAACTCGTTCGTAACGCGGTAGAAAATCCTAGCATCACCTTCAATATCAAAGACCAGGACTGGCTCGCTATTGCCGAGGGCAAAACCGATGCTATGAATGCCTTCATGACGGGCAAAGTGAAGGTCACAGGCGATATGATGCTCGCCATGCGCCTACAGAACCTCTTCCCAGTCAAACGCTAACACCGACAATAAAAGGTAGGGACCGATTTATCGCGTCCTTGTCCCCGACAAGGACGCGATAAATCGGTCCCTACCTGCACGTTCTGTCAAGAAGCAGATGTGCGAACCAGGTGAACCATATGACTATCAAAATCGCCCACCAACTTCATTGGCAACCCTTTCTGCATAAGGTATGAACCACTATACTCGCCACTGTTTATCTCATCTACGTAGCGTGCATCTTCCTCCAAGCCATGCAGCCGAAGCGCGACCTGTGTTTCGCCGAATTGCTGCGAGTGTCCCCATGCGAATACAACGACCTGACTCCCGCTCCGCGCAACATACTCTACGGCTGTGATATCGCCTGTGCGCGGAGAACGCAAGCGATAGAGCAGACCATTCTGGATGGTTGGGCGTATACGTTTGTACGTTGCAACGAAGTGTTGTGCCTCCTCCATCTCCTGTGGCGTCCAGTGTGAGAGGTCTCCTCCGATACCCAGCGAGCCAGCCATCGCAACATGAAAGCGGTAACGCAATGGTACGGTTCGTTTCGTCAAGAAGTTCGGGGTATCCGTTACCCAGCACATCATCACACGCGGCACATACGCATAACTAAAGCCCTCTTGAATGCATAGACGGTCGAGTGCATCTGTATTATCGCTTGTCCACACCTGTTCCACACGCGCTAGAATGCCTAAATCAACACGTCCACCGCCACCAGAACACGACTCGAACGCCACTTGTGGATGCCGCCGACGCAATTCATCAATGACCCAGTAAAGATTACGTACATGGTCAAGCCAGATGCGCTGCGGATTCCTTTCACTCTCATCCGGCCACCCCGGTTCGCTAAAATAGCGGTTCATATCCCACTTAATAAACTCAATAGAATGCTCCGAAAGCAACCTATCGAGCGTTTGGAGCAACCAATCCCTTACATCATTGCGTGCCAGATTCAAAACAAGCTGATTGCGATTCTCTGTACGGTTGCGGTTGCGAAAATGGTATACCCAGTCAGGATGTGTACGGTACAAATCGCTATCCCGATTCACCATCTCTGGTTCAATCCATAGCCCGAACTGCATACCCAGCTCATTGACATGTGCAATCAATGGATTTAGGCCACGCGGAAACTTTTCAGGATTCACCGTCCAATCACCCAGGCCAGCGGTATCACTATTGCGTGCCCCAAACCAACCATCGTCCATGACGAAGACCTCGGCTCCAAGCGTAGCAGCTTTCTCGGCAAGTTTCATTTGATTCTCTTCATTCACCGCGAACGCAGTCGCTTCCCATGAATTGTAGAGAACAGGACGCACCGATTCCGCTCGTGCTGGCAAAACCTGTTCGAGTTCGTAGCGATGCCAGCGACGGCTTACTCCACCAAATCCCTCATTTGAGTACAGCCCGACAAATGTCGGTAAGTCTAGCTGTGTACCCTCTTCCAGAAAATAGCGAAAGTCAAAATCGTTCACGCCTCCTGTACAGTGGACTTCACCGTAGGGCAGCGTTTCCAGCACAATCTTCCATGACCCGCTCCATGCTAGTGCCGTACTCCACACCTCTCCGCTCTCCTCCGTTGACTGAGCTTCCGGGTCTAGTGCTAGCCACGGATTGAGCTGATGGCTTGTCGTTCCGCGCCGACTCTCCAACACGAACTTGCCAGGACTCAGCGTCGTCTCTGCAACTTGTGTTTCTTTGCCCCAGTGTCCATGAAGATATGTCACTCGGTAGTTTTCGCGACGTGGCAATTGCCAGTTCGCTGATAATGCTTGCTCAATAGTAATGGGACCGTTCCCGCCAGTGTTCTCTAAGCGGACCCAACGCTCGATCACATCATGACTCTCGTAGATGCGGTAGTAGAGCGTCACTGCAAGTGGGTATGCTTTGTCACGAAACCGTAGCCAGAGCGTGGAACTCGCTCCCGACCGCTCGGTACCGTGTTCTTCATAGAGCCACTCGATTGCTCGCGTACCGTCGGCGTACTCTACCTTGAGGCTCGGTTCGCTAAAGCGCAATTCCCCCCACGGCACGTACTCTTCACGAGAAACGCCCAGTTGTGACTCGAATGGTGCCATAGAATTTTTTGAGGAGGAGGCCATCTCAAGAGCAGTCTCCACCGGAATATGCGCTCCCCAATAAATGTGTTGTAACGAAGATGTATCTTCACTCAACGCTATACAGTATGTCGATGCCTCCATCTGTAGAACCCAACACTTCCTCGACGCTTCATAGGTAATATTCGCCAAGACCTTTCCTCCATTTGCTCAAATAAATCGCAGGTGAAGTGTAGCTACACTTCATGCTAAACCCGTGTTATTACTGTGAAATTGGGATTTGCCTGTACAAGCAAAACACGTTCTATGAAGGATTGTCAAGTTATCTGCGTGGAAACGAGGGTTATATGATTGAACTAGACACGCCTTTTTTGCTCTAATAAGGAGAAAATATCACGCTTTCTTACAGTTGGTATTGCAATGGGCATCCGCCCTTTGCAATCCCATCTGTCAGAATGCTATATGAACTTATTTGGTTGTCGTACAAACGTACAATGTTGAGCTTCCTGAACCTGTCGAGCTTGCGGTCGATGAATATTGACTTGCAGATACCACCGTGCAGTGTTGTGTAACCCACGTTGTCAGCGAGCTTTGACCTCCTCCTGGTCCACCGCCAGCACCTCCTGAGCCACTGAGCAGGAAGTAGTGTACTGTCCCATTAGTAACTAGTGATGCAAGTTGACTCGTTGTCAGAATAGGATCACTTCCAGAAAATCCGCCGAGTGCCATTACGCCTTTATTGGTTGCGAGAATAATGGCATCCGCCTGATTGGAACTTGGCACCGCAACAAGGTACCTGGCACTTCCCTGATGAGCTTCTAGGTAACGAATCAATGTACTACTCACGCCCCCATCTCTACCAGGACCACCAGAGGTAGCCTGCTGACTCTGAGTTGTTCCAGTACTGCGATTCGCAACGATAGTATTTCCTCCGCTAGGGCCACCACCCGCAAACTGCTGACTCGGCCCAGCTACTGGCAGACCATCTGCGATATTTTCTACGGCGGGCACTGCTGACCAGATGGCAGGTGTGAGCATCAGAGCAAGTAGACCTGCGCAAAGTGCTGGCACAAGTACGCGTCTTCTCAGTCCAAGTCGCGGGAACAAGCGAGCGACAAACAGAACTACTGCGGCTAGTACACAGGCAACCGCGATGACTGGAATGAGCCACGTTCCCCACGCCGTGTTACTCGTGATGATGTGTATCTGTTCGGCGGCTGTGAGCAGTAATGCTACAGGTAGCAACCAACCGCGCCAACCAGAGCGTTTGAAGTCGTTCCACATCACCACCACGCCAATACCAAACATGGCACAGATGGCAGGTGCAAGTGTTGACAGGTAGTACTGGTGGAAGAAGCCTGCTGCACTAAAGAAGACAGCCATTGTCAACAACCAGACACCCCACAAGACAAGCGATTGTTGCTGACGGTCTTCCCTCAAATGAGGACGACGTTGCCATGCCAGCGCGAGTATACCTAGTAGCGCGAGTGGCAGAAGCCAGACAATTTGTCCGCCAAGAGGCTCATTGAAGAGACGCAACGGACCAGCGGTACCTGTATTAAACATACCACCACTAGTGCCAGTGCCTCCTTGTGGCGGTTGTCCACTCCCCTGTGTACCTTGTGGTGGTCCATATCCGTTGCTACCTTGTGGTGGTGTACCTCCATTTCCTCCTGGAAAACCTTCGGGTGGTTGTCCAGCCGTGCCACTTTGTGTTCCTTGGGATGAATTACTGCTACTCGAACTTGTGCTAGGTGGCGTACTTCCACCACTTCTTGCATTGCCACCACCAAAGCCAAATGAACCTAGTAAGCGTTGAATGCCGTTATAGCCAAGCGCGAGACTCAGTTCTGAATTGTCCTGACTGGAACCTACATATGGACGCTGCGACGCTGGCGTAAGGTCTACTACGACTGCCCATGAGAGCGAGATGGTAAGCATGACAAGAGCGGCGACAAACAGTTGCGCAATACGCATTTTGAGGCTTCTCGGTGCTGCCAGCAGGTACAGCAATCCGTAGGCTGGCACGACAAGGTAGGCTTCGAGCATCTTGATATTGAAACCAAGACCTACGAGAACAGCCGTGAGCATCAGCCAACGCCATTTTCCCGTTTCTGCCGCCTTCATCACCGTCCAGGCACCAAGCAACATAGTCAAGACCAAAGTGCTATCAATAGTGTTGTTACGGTTTGTTACCACGCTAATTGGACTTACCGCAAGGGCAAGTGCCGCCAACAAACCCGCGACAACGCCAAAGTGACGCCGCACGAGATGATAGAGTAGCAGTACCGAAAGAACACCCGCGAGTGCCTGTGGAAAAAAGACGCTAAACGGCGTAAAGCCAAAGATTTTCGCGCTTGCGACTTGCAACCAGAAGCCTAGCGGCGGCTTATCAACCGTCACAAAGCCAACGGGGTCGAGCGACACGAAGAAAAATGTATGCCAGCTATCGAGCATGCTTCTCACGGCACTGGCATAGTACTCGTTGCCGAAGCCGTTCTGTCCCAACTGATAGAAGTTCATGAAGATCGAGATGAGAAGAATGACGCCCAATCCTAGAAATTGCCACTGGGTTGTCCATCCGCTTCTTCGAGGTACTGTTGGTACCGATGGTACGGTTGGTATATTTGAAGATGTATCAATCATGGTATCTTCCTTCTGAAGAATAGTGGTGCTGTTACTGAGAAATTTGTGGAAATGGAGCGCGAAGCTTGGTGCTAGTGCTATGCCGTTGCTTCCATGCAAAGGTGAAGAGTTCGCGGAAGGCACGTACAATTACGCGTAGTTTCGCCCCTGTTGCGCGTCCTCCTTGACGTGGAAGATGCTGTACTGCTACTTCGCGGTAGCTGCATCCAGTATGCTTTAATGTGTAGAGCAGTTCTGCATTGATCATGGCTCCGCGTGTCTGGAGAACATGTTCGTGAAGAAAGTCGGTTCGCAACAGTTTGAACGCGCAGTCGATATCGCGTACATGAACGCCTAGCATGAAGCCGACCAGCGTTTTCCATCCCCACGCGTTGAGCTTTCGCATCTCCGTATCCTGTCGGTGTTGCCGATAGCCAATTACAGCGTCGTAACTGTCAATAAAGGCGAGCAAGCAGGACAGGTCAGCGATGTCAAATTGTCCATCGGAGTCCATGAAGAGCGTGAGTTCTTTGGAAGCGGCTGCAAACCCATCCACCAATGCCGCACCGTAGCCTTGATTTCGTTCGTGCGTGACTACGTGTAATTGTGGGGAAGTTGCTGCAAGAGACGCCAGAATATCTCCTGTTCGATCACTACTACCATCATTGACCGCAATAATCTCGAAGTCTGCAACATCGGTTTTCAACACATCCAACGCATCGGTCAGTGTCGCAGCTATTACCACCTCCTCATTGTAGATTGGCAAAACAACTGAGAGACTGTGCATCTTGAGCGGCTTGTCCTCAAGGCTTTGGGAAAAGAAATCTTCCTTTGTAACATCTAGCTGCTCTTTATAAGTTGCTGTATCCGCACGCTGAAGCGCATATGTTGTGGTCTCACTCTTATAAGGAGTGGAGACGAAGACCCAGAGGTGCATTGCCAGATAGGAAAGCAAGGCACTACTGGCAATCGCAACGCCCTTTGATGCATTTGCCCAGATAGTCGGGTTTAGTCCGGCAGGATAAAGCATCGTGCTAGCAAGCCAGAGTACGAGCGTACTCCAACCCATACCACAGAGTGTTGTCATCACGAACCGGGTCAGTTCTTGCGACGTGGTCTTCTGTCTATGCCTAAATGTCCAATGCTTGTTCAAGAGAAAGCTATTGACCGCCCCGAAACCTAAGGCAAGTGCGTTGTATGTCAGCAACGTTGCTGTACTCGTAGTGGGAAAGAGCCACAACAGGCTATTCAGGACGAACAGGTCTACAACTGTATTGAGGCTGCCAACCATGCTAAAGCGTAACAATTGTCTGGACCAAGAAAGCTTGTCTAATTGGGGAACTTTCTTATATTCATGTGCCTTTGTTTCATTGAAGCGCTGTTGAACAGGAATGTCCTCCACCTGTGTCTCGGTAGAATAATATTTCGCTATGTCTATCACAAACGTATCCTCTCAAAACGAATGAATATGAACAGGAAGAGAGGCAATCCGATAGAGAGCGTGCTTCCTCTCAGCATAGAAGAGGAGACACTGGATGTGTCGCGGAGTCGGACGCCTCACAGAAGATAGACTAACAAGAGGCTATGAGAATACTATTGGAAAAAAATGTGAACTTTCTCATCTTTCTCCAATCTTTTTCACATACTTTTCTCGTACTCTGTAAGTGGAAATCAAGGCTAAAAATATATGGAGACATTTATGTTTATAAGAAGAAGACTTGTCGTCAATGACATACGACATTTACTTGTATATAGTGGAATTGCTGTGCTGTTTGGACTTGCGCTCATACTACGAATATCGCTCTATCATATAGAAACCAGCGACTATACTGTTTTTGTGAGTCAGTGGTACGACTTCATCGCAAATCATGGAGGCTTTGCTGCCCTTAAATACAATTTTTCCAACTATAACGTGCCCTACCTCTATCTGCTTGCTCTCTGCACGTATCTACCTGTTCCAAAACTGATCGCCATCAAATCGCTCTCGGTTGTGTTCGATGGTGTACTCGGCTTATTCACCTATCTCATTCTGCGTTTGAAGTACGAGCGGTCATATGCGGCACTGTTCGGTGCGCTTGTTGTTGTATGGGTGCCTACGATTTTCATTAACAGTGCTGCATGGGGGCAGTGTGACGCCATTTACACTGCGTTTTGCCTGGGAAGCCTCTACTTTTTGCTCAAAGAACGACCTGCTTGGGCGTGTGTATTCTTCGCGCTGGCTCTCTCGTTCAAACTACAGGCCATTTTCTTTCTGCCGGTGTTGGTTGTACTGCTGATAAAGAGAAGACTATCTCTCAAGCATCTTGTGCTGATTCCTCTGATTTTTCTGCTTCTGCTGGTTCCAGCATTCCTTGCGGGTCGAGATATACAAAGCTTACTCACCGTCTATGTAGGACAAATTACAAATAGTAATGGCGGAGCAATTGGGCAATTTCGCGGAGGCGGCGCACTAGGACAGCGTGGAAGTCAAACTCCTGGACAGTTCGGGAATCAAACTCCAAATCCGCTCAACCCTGGAGGACCGGGACAGTTTAATGGTTCGTCACGTACAGGAGGATTTGGTGGAAGCAGCTCCTCTTTGACGGCGAACGCTCCTTCTTTCTATCAATGGTTGCCTGCAAATGCCCCTGAGTATTGGAAATGGATCGGGATTTTCCTAGCGGCAGCCTTCATTAGTCTCGTTTGTGGCTTGGTTGCGGCGAGTAAGCAACGACTTACTACACCTATTCTACTCAAAGTTGCGCTCGTGTTCGCAATAACTATTCCATTTCTCTTGCCAGACATGCACGAACGCTACTTTTACCTTGCTGATGTGCTCTCTATTCTTGCAGCTTTTTACTTTCCGCGTACCTTTTATATCGCTCTAGGCGTGCAACTCTGTTCGCTTCTGAGCTACGCACCCTATCTGCTGGGAACGCAGATTATCAGCCTTTCCTACGTGGCGTTTGCTGTTCTCGTGTTAGCCATTATCAGCACTGGAAATCTTGTACTGGCATTGTATCCAGGCATTTCAAAAAGAATTGCAAGCATTCGCGCTCACGAGACGCAGAAGAAGGTTAGTGAGGAACATTCATGGTTAGATACGTAAATCGGAATTCCAACATTGGAAAGTTCACATTTTTCTCCAATAAAGTTTCAAGAATGTAACGCTATACTTAGCAATGTAAGGAGAGAAACACAGATACATCTCCGTCATAAAGTGCAATTTTGAGAAACGTGACGATATTAAGACAAGGAGATATACATGAACGACAGAAATACATTCGGCGAGTATCAGAGGCCATCTATGCCCTACCCTCGCGTTCAGGGGCAGACACCTTTTCCGACTAATCAGTACCCGTATGCCCCAACTCAGGAGATGTTGGCACAACGTCAACAACCAACACGCACACAGCCGCGCAAAGCTCCGGCGCGTATGCCCAAAAATGTCGCTCTTGCCATGCTCCGAAAAATAAAGCATGGCATTGTAGTCGCCTCAATTCTGAGCTTTGGCACTTTCAGCGCACTGGCGATGAGTCATACGCTAGGAACGACGGCGCAACAAGCGACAGCGGCTACGACCGCAATTCATAAAACGGCTACCATTACGACCACAACGAAAAAGGCCGCGACGACAACACCTGCCGCTACAGCGACGAAAATGGTCACGGCAACACCTACCGCAACCACAACACAGAAAGGAGGAGGATATGGCTTCGGATCAAGCAGTTCGACAAGCACCCCCACCCCCGTATCCAGTACTCACACATCTTAACTCTCTAGATGTGCCTACTGGGATGGGCCGAGCAGAGTTTCGGGCAATGGGAACGACTGTTTCCCTCTTGCTTCTTGAGTCACAACTTCAATCGGGCACTGAGGCAACGCGAGAACTCTTCGCCGAGTGGGAGCAGACATTGAGCCGCTTTCTGCCGGATAGTGAGCTATCTCGGCTCAATCGTAACACTGGTGTAGCTGTCAACGTAAGTGGATTGCTCTTTCGTGTCCTGCAAGCAGCCTGTCTTGCGGCTCAGGAGACGGAAGGACTCTTTGACCCAACGCTACTGCCACAACTCGTGCAGAGCGGCTATGATCGAACCTTCGAGGACGTGCCTGCTGTCGCACCTGCAATGAACTATACGCCTCAACCAGGAGGCGCGTGGCGCGGAATCCGTCTCAATCAGAGGAGAAGGCGTGTCACGTTACCGCAAGGAGTCAGCGTGGAAGTAGGTGGTATCGCTAAAGGAATGGCGGTCGATGCTGCAATCGTGCAGTTGCGCTTACTAGGGATTCAAACGGCACTTGTTAATGCTGGAGGCGACCTTGCGGTAATGGGACTTCCGATAGGATACGACGATTGGCCTCTGGCAATTGCAGGTAAGAACACGTCGTGGATTATGCCATTTCATCATGGCGCGTTAGCAACATCAGGCATAGACCGCCGCTACTGGCGGCAAGGCTCGCTTTCCCGTCATCATCTCATCGACCCACGCTCAGGCGAGTCTGCTCAGAGCGGTTTGTGGTCGGTAACAGTAGCTGCTGGAGATTGTCAACGTGCCGAAGTTGCCGCCAAAGTTGCCTTTTTGCTAGGAGATGAGCAAGGAAGAAACTTTCTCGAAGATTCTGGCTTGGCGGGTGTACTGGTTCGCCAGGATGGAACTTGGACACATACAGATTCGTGGCCTGTCGCGCTGATGAAAGAAAGAGAGATGTAACTATGAGCAATGTCTGGTATACTATTACCTGGGATATCGCACGAGCAGGTGGCTGGACCGCCTACATGCTCCTTACTCTGTCGGTAATCGTGGGATTGATGCTTTCGACACAGGTGCAATCGCCTAGTCGTTGGCCTCGCTTAATCAATAGCGAACTACACAACTTTCTATCGCTGCTAGGAACGATCTTTCTCGGCGTACATATTCTCGCGGTCTGGATAGACCCCTTCACCCGTTTTGGATGGCGCGATATACTGATTCCGTTTGCCAGTTCCTATCGCACAACATGGATGGCTCTAGGCATTGTCGCGCTCTACCTTGGTATCGCCATCGGCATCAGCACACTGCTCCGCCCGCATATCGGATACACGTGGTGGCGCAAGTTGCACATCCTGACACTCGGCATCTTTGTTCTTGCAGCCATTCACGGCATTGGCACAGGCAGTGACACCAAAACAGAATGGGCACTTGGCCTATATATTGCCAGTACCGCCCTTGTCGGCTTGCTCCTCTGCCGAAGATTGTTCCTGGTATGGCGCAAGCGTACATCTAGCCACGTACAATCGCCCGTTGTTGGAGCTGCCGAAGACTCTCATAAGAGCGTTGCAACGTTAACAACACAGAGAACGTTGAAGCGTGTGTAAAACGCTGATGGTAAATCTCTACCAAGATCATGGTTTCGTAGGGACCAGATGTATCGCGTCCACCGTGCGATTTATCGCTTATAATTCGCTTACTGTATCGACATATAGCCGATTTATCGGCTGCGGACGCGATACATCTGGTCCCTACGAAAAATTATTATAGAAATTGAGTGGATGCACCTATAACGTACAATAATAGAAAACGACAGTTGTGGAAAAAGGAGGAGATCGATGCATATTCTTGTGGTAGAGGACGAGCAACGGCTGGCATTGTTGCTACGTCGCGTCTTGCTGGAAGAGCGGCATACCGTCGATCTCGCGCATGATGGAGAAACGGGTCTGGACTTGGCACTGAGTGATACTTATGATGTTGTTGTCCTCGATGTCATGCTGCCCGGATATGACGGCTTCGAGGTTTGTCGCCAGATGCGAGCCGAACGCGTGTTGTCGCCAGTGCTTATGCTCACAGCACGTGGTGCGGTTGAGGATCGCGTGAAGGGGCTGAATGTCGGCGCGGACGACTACCTGACCAAGCCCTTCGCAATGGAGGAACTCCTGGCACGCGTGAATGCCCTGCTACGTCGTCGAGATCGCAACTTCGATGAGACGCCACAACTATGCGTAGGTGATTTGACCCTCGATCTTGTAAGGCACGAAGCAAAACGCGCGGGACGTGTCATCGAGTTGACGGCGAAAGAGTTCGCGCTGCTCGAATACCTGATGCGTCACCCCGGACAAGTGTTGAGCCGAACTCAGATTACCGACGCCGTATGGCGATACGACCTGGATGCTCTTTCTAACGTCGTAGATATCTATATTCATTATGTGCGCGACAAGGTTGACCAAGGCTTCTCTCACCCTCTCATCAAGACGGTACGCGGCGTTGGGTACAAAATCGAAGCAAAGTAGCAAAGGAAGAAAACATGAACACGAACACACTTCTCTGGTGGCCTTTTCAGCGTCGCAAGAGCCGGTCATCACGAGAGCCAGGCGATGCGCTCTTTCAAGGGCTTCGTGTTCGCTTAACGCTCTGGTATTGTGGAGTGCTAGGTACAGCATTGGTGCTATTTTGCGTAGTCCTCTATCTCGTCGCTCAATACGCCCTTCTAAATCCTATTGAAAGTAGTGTCTTGGGTGATGCACACAGCCATGCAGATCGCTGGAGTATGAGTTCTCCTGCTCAAGCCTGTATGTCGGATGCAGGAGCACCTCCTAATCAGTTTGGCTCTCCCCCTCCTTACGATAACTCAATGCAGCATATGCTGGCATGCTTTGACCAGAATGGGACGCTGTTGCAATATACAGATACAACATACCTTTCGTCTGCCTTTCTCACAAACACGCTGGCGAAGACCGCTTTGCAGAATGGGAGTGCATACGATACTGTGAATGCCCCTTCGACGGGGACGATTTACCGCTATGCAGTAGCGGTACCCAGCCCTACAGGTCATGGATACATAGGCGTTGTGATGTCTGGTGGGGCCATTCAGTCGCAGAATCAAGACCTGTCCATATTGCTTGTAATCTTGCTCTCTGTAGGAGGCGTGACACTGCTCGGTGCGGGACTGGGCGGAATGTTCTTAGCAAGTCGTGCGCTCGTACCGGCACATCTCGCCTTCACACGACAACAACGTTTCATCGCCGATGCCTCGCACGAACTTCGCACACCGCTCACATTGATGCGTGCGGATGCCGAGGTGCTTTTGCGCGGGCGGAGAAAAATGGCGGCGGAGGATGTCGCCTTGCTAGAGGATATCGTTGCCGAAGCAAATCACATGAGTACCCTCGCCACTAGTATGCTAACGCTGGCGCGTCTGGATGCCAATTCACAACACTACGAACAAGAGGTCGTGAGCCTCGATGCCTTGACGCTGCAAGGCGTCGAGCGTGTGAGTGCCTTCGCGGAGCAAAAAGGCGTCACCGTCCAGCGCGAGACCGTGAATAATGCGTTCGTCATTGGAGACCCGATGCAGTTAGAACAAGCTGTACTAGTGCTACTCGATAACGCTATCAAATATAATCGACCTCATGGTCAAGTAACAGTACGCACATCTATCAGCAATGGACAGGCTCGCCTGGAAGTGATTGATACAGGCATTGGCATAGCCGCTGAACACCTTTCCCGTCTAGGCGAGCGATTTTACCGCGTGGACAAGGCACGTTCACGAGAGGCTGGCGGAACGGGGCTTGGACTCTCTATCGCTCAACGCATCGCCGCAATTCATAGTGGTCGGCTTATCCTTACCAGTGTCCCCAATCAAGGCACAACCGCAACACTACTATTGCCTTTAGTGACAGTGACGCCCTCTGAAGAGAGCAATGAAGAAGTGGGAACTATGGCGTCTATGCCAGAACAGACTGTCTGAATCAGAGAAATGTAAAGCAGGGTCAAGTCCAGGCAAAAAAGCAAGTTTTCGTGGCATTGACACAGATTATAAATT
>CAXUHG010000145.1:12820-14182 GCA_964250805.1 uncultured Ktedonobacteraceae bacterium
GTCTAACCCAAAAAATTTAACCCCCGGCCACCGCCCCCCAAAAAACTCTGTTTGCCTGGACTTGACCCTGCTTTACATTTCTCTTGACTTTCTCCCTTGCTTATTGCAAAATTATAGCAAGAGGGAAATTCTCTCATTTGTTCCGTAGTACTATTCCTCAGGAAACCTTTTATTTCCTTATGTTCAACGTTCCCGCTTTTAGAGTTGTTTGAAAGGATATGTCATGAGCAGTAGCTTTGGTGTTTCTGCACTCTCACGAGTCTTTCGTCAAAGTTCGGGTGACGTGCGGAGTCGAGTCATTTCTATTTATGCAGTCCTCATAGGCTATAATATCTTAGCTTGGATCCTGGCTTTCATCGCATTTGGAAGTCATCCTGCTCTGTTACTGCTTGCACTCACGGCCTATACGTTTGGTTTGCGCCATGCCTTCGATGCCGACCATATTTCAGCCATTGATAACGTCACACGCAAGCTGATGCAAGAGAAACAACGACCTGTTGGTGTGGGTCTCTTCTTCTCGCTGGGACACTCCACTATCGTTGTCGTTTTGACCGTTCTCATTGCACTGGCGGCTGTCGCGGTTGGAAGCTTTGACGCTCTCAAAAATATCGGAGGCTTAATTGGCACATCGGTATCAGCCTTATTCCTGCTGATCATCGCAGCTATCAATATTGTCATTCTGGTAGATATTTACAAGACCTTCCGTGATGTGAGAAGTGGAAAAGAATACAACGAGCTTACGCTGGAAGAGACGCTTAATCAGCGTGGACTCATGGGTCGCTTCTTCCGTCCCTTACTCAAAATCACTGACCGCAGTTGGAAGATGTATCCGATTGGTGTTCTTTTTGGGCTAGGATTTGACACAGCGACAGAGGTAGGTTTACTGGGCATCGCCGCATTTACCGCAGGCAAGGGAGTTCCTGTCTACTCTATTCTCATCTTTCCTGCATTATTTACCGCTGGAATGACTCTGATGGATACCACCGATAGTATCTTAATGTTAGGAGCTTATGGGTGGGCTTTTGTGAAACCCATTCGTAAACTGTACTACAATCTGAACATCACCTTCATTTCGGTCATTGTCGCGCTAGTCGTTGGAAGCCTTGAGGCGTTGAGTATTCTCGCTCAGGAGTTGAATCTGAACGGCCCCTTTTGGGATCAGGTGGGTAATCTCAATGGCAATTTTGGCCTCATTGGTGTGGTAATTGTTGTCCTATTCCTTGTAAGCTGGCTCGTCTCGACAGTCATTTACAAAGTAAAGGGCTATGACAAAATCGAGGTGAAAGAGGCGGCTCACGAGCGCACTGCGATTGTCGGAGACCACGTAGTCCGTGATGAACATGTGTAGGGGTCTAATTCATT
>CAXUHG010000146.1:0-11383 GCA_964250805.1 uncultured Ktedonobacteraceae bacterium
CGGACGCTGCAACAGATGTATCGTTGCCAACAGGACATACTGTTGTGATTGGTGGGACGCTGGAAGCGCAATTAGCAGACACAAAGGAGATATAAAATTGATTGCTGGCTTACGGACGCGATGCGTCCGTAAGCCAGCAATCAATTTTATATCCTCTCACACCTTCTCCGCCTCCGCCAACTCCCTCAATTCGTGTCCTCTCTCATCAATTGGCAAGACTTGACAGGCATCGGGTGCGAACGAGAGTTGCACCTGTTGCCCCAACACAAAATTGCGGGCGTGTTGGCTGGGGATATCGGCTGTCAGTGTTGTGTCGTCGCTGGCATGTACATGGAAGCGCGTGAATGGTCCTAGAAAGGTGCGTAGCTCGATGATACCAGCGATACGGTTGTTACTATGAGTAGCTCCGTTTGTGCCGGAAATGGTCTCCGTGTTGGCGGGTAGGAGCGAGACCTCTTCTGGACGTACAACGATTAGCACGTGACTTCCGTTGTGTAGATGTGCGAGATGTGAGGTTGCAAGCGTGTACGCTCCCGACTTGCACAGTCCTTCAGCGGCAGATTCGACGATACCGTTGAATTGGTTGCTTGTGCCGACAAAGGTCGCGGCAAAGACGGTGTTGGGATTAGTATAAATTTCTTCTGGTCTATCAAGCTGCTCAATCTTGCCTTTCGCCATCACTGCGATGCGGTCAGAGACCGCTAGTGCCTCCTCTTGGTCGTGTGTGACGTAGATTGCGGTCATTTTGAGTTGCTGCTGAATGCGACGAATTTCGTTACGCAGCGAGACGCGTACTTTGGCGTCGAGGGCGGAGAGCGGTTCGTCGAGTAGTAGCACCTTAGGTTCGACAGCTAGGGCGCGGGCAAGAGCGATACGTTGTTGCTGACCGCCAGAGAGTTGATGGGGATAGCGCGGCCCCATTTCTCCGAGTCCAACCAGTTCGAGCAGTTCGGCGCAACGCTGCTTAATACGCTCTTTCGAGACTTTTTTTATCTGCATGCCGAACGCAATGTTTTGTTCGGCGGTCATGTGCGGAAAGAGCGCATACGATTGGAATACCATTCCCATTGGACGTTTACTCGCTTGGCGACGCGTAATATCTTCACCATCCAGCATAATTGTGCCCTCGGTTGGCGTCTCGAAGCCTGCGACCATGCGTAGAATCGTTGTTTTGCCACAACCGCTCGGTCCAAGCAGCGTCAGGAACTCGCCCTGATTGATGGAGAGATGAATATGCTCAACGGCTGCCACAGGACCGAAATATTTGGCGATACCCTCTAATTCAAGAAATGCCATGTTACTACCCCCTATTTCGCTGCCGCGATTTGGACGTTTTGTTTTGTACCGCCGACTCTGCGCCCGACAAAAAGCAGAATGCCGAGGACACAGACAAGCGTGAAGATAAAGCTAAGGATGGAGAGCGAGGCTGCTTTATGAGCATCGTTCTGCCCCACCTGATCGAGGTAGATGGGAAATGTGTAAATGCCGAACAGCGATGCCAATGTAAATTCGCCCATCGCGGTTGAGAACGTGAGCAAGGCCGCGCTAACCATGCCTGGAAGAATGTTGGGCACAATCACCGTCAGAAATGTGTGCCACCAACCACTGCCAAGGCTGTATGATGCCTCGGTCAATACACGCGTATTGATGGCTCGCAAACTATTGTCGATGGGGCGATAGACGAAGGGCAGTGAGACGATGACATAGGCACAAACGAGTAGCGGTGGTGTGTTAACGATGTTGAACAACTGACTACTCAGTAACGGCACAAGGCCGAGCGAGAGGATGTTTATAAGCATGTTTGAGCTACCGTAGACCTCGACCAGTCCCAGCGAAAGCAGAATCGCGGGTACAGCGAAGGGAACAAGCGAGAGGAAATCCATCAATGGACGTGCCTGTGGCAGACGCATTTGTGCCCAGTACACAGTCGGTGTAACCAGCACGATGGCTAGCACAGTTGATGCAAGTGCAAGTTCTAATGAGATCAGTAGCGTATTAGAAAAATCTTTGTCACCAAAGATTTGCTGATATGATTGAACGTTGATGCCGTTGTCTCCAGAAAGGCCAAAGACAAGCGTTGCGCCAAGTGGAATAAGTAAATATAGCACGAACAGGACAAGCGAAAGTGTGTTCCAGTTAAATGTAAAGCCAGTAGGTTGTTTTCTTTGTGTACTCATCTCTGCTCACTTTCCTTGCCAGATGCTCACGCGACGGAGCATCGCCGTATACAATGTTACCGCGAGAAGAAGGACGACGACCATGCCAACGGCGAGTGCATTGCCTAATCCCGTGTCGATATTGACATTGCCATTGACGACGAAGGCAATCTGAATAGTGACAAGGTTGATATTGCCCTGTGCTAATGCGTAGGCGGTTGCAAAGGCACCGAAGGAGTTAGCGAATAGCAGCATGGTAGCCGCTATCAATGATGGCATAAGTACGGGCAGCGCGATACGCCGCCAGTACGTAGTGTTCGATGCGCCGAGATTGGTAGCGGCCTCACGCCATTCGGGTTTTAGGGCACTAAGAGCGGGAACAGTGAGCAGCACCATGAGCGGTAACTGAAAATAGACATATGCCAGGACCAGTCCCCAGAAGGTATAGAGGCTAAAACCCGCATCATAAAGGTTGAAATGGAAGATATTGTGTAAAAGTACGGTGACAAAGCCTGTTACGCCAAGTGTGGAGACGAAGGCAAAGGCCAGCGGGACGCCTGCGAAGTTGGCGGCGATACTCGAAAAGCCTGTCAGCAGGTTGCGTAGCCAAGTAGCCTGTGTATTGTAGACGCCATAAGCTGCGAAGAAGCCGAACACCGCTCCAATCAGTGCTGTGACGAGAGAGAGCGAGATGCTGTTTTGGAATGCATGAATATAGCTAATGCCAGCGAATAAGCGACGATAATTGTCGAATGTAAAGGCACCTGTGTTTGAGTTCACAAAGCTGCCCTGAACGATCACGAGTGCAGGTAATAGTTCAAAGAGCAGACAAAAAAGTAAGAATGGAAGTAGTCCTAACCAACTGATGACCGTGTAACTGAGACGAAAGCCTCGACCAGCCTTTGGAATAGCTTGTGCAGGTGCTTCTACCGCCGTCGAAGTTTTGGTCGATGCAGGTATTTGCATACTTCCCCACCTCCTATAGAAAATAGGTAGAATTGGAAGAGAATATTTGTCAAGCGGCATGCCGCTTGACAAATATTCTCTTCCAATTTCAAATTTATTGACCGATGACCGAAGGCCAGTTCTGTGTCACAGTATCCGAAGCCTTTGATAGCTTGGTAAGATCGGTGACGAACTGGACGTTTTTATACTGCTCGGCGGCGGGCAATTTCGCAGCGAGGTCTGCCGGAACCTTGCCAGAGTCTACGAGTTTCTGGTAGCGTGCAGGGTGCGCGTAGCCTTTCAGGAAGAAGAGTTGCCCTTCGTCCGAGAAGAGGTACTCGATCCATAGGCGAGCCGCGAAGGGATGTGGCGCGGTCTTGTTGACGATAGAGACGTAAGGGCCAGCGATTGAACCATCCGTGGGAATGACGACCTTGAGATTGGGTTTGCCGTTGAGTGAGTCACGGAAACCGAGACCAAGATAGTCCCACATGATACCAATAGCGACTTCGCCTTTGGTCATGTTCGCAATGTTCGCACGAGCAGAGGAGAAGTTGCCTTTCTGCTTCAATTGCTTGAAGAAATCAATGCCGGGCTGAATATCGTCGATACTACCGCTCTGTGCGAGTGCCGCAGAGTAGACCGCGATAAAGGCATCATTGGCCTGACGTGGATCGCCGTCGATGCCAACCTGATTCTTGTAGCTGCCACTCAGCAGGTCTTTGAACGAGGTTGGCTCATTCTTCACGATATCGGTGTTGATGACAAACGCCTGTGTACCATAATATTCGGTACACCAGTTGCCATTTGGGTCTTTCAAATTTTCTGGCACATCAGCCCAATGTGAATGTTTGTAAGGAGTAATAAGTCCCTGTTGTATCGCTTGCGGTCCGAACTTGAAGCCAACATCGCCGATGTCACCATGTGCGTGCGACTTCGATTTTGAGAATACTTCGAGTTCCTGTGCCGACGAAAACTCGGCCTCTGCCTGATAGTCTATTGGAACATATTTGGCTGCATAACCCGCTAGAATGTCCTTGTAGTCGGCCCATTCAGGGGGAATGCCGACAGCTTCTAGCTTGCCCTCTTTTTTCGCATTGGTGATGAGCGTTTGCATGTCGATAGGACCTGCGAGATTGACGTTGCTACCACCACTGCTGGTACTGGTGGAAGAGCTACCACATGCTTCTAAGAAGGATGCTAATGCGAGCGAAGAGACGCCTAGCGCACCAGCTTGCTCAAGGAAACGACGACGACTACGGGGAGCGAACATGTCACGAAATAGTTCCTGGTTACTCATAAGAAGAAAATTCCTCCGGCTTCATCAGTGTATCAACGTATAGGTGCATAATGCTAAAGAGAGAAGCATAGCAGAATACGCTGCAGAACACTGTAGGCGCATATGTTGCATAAATGTGCAACATTGTCTAATTTGAGAGCCGGATAGAGAGGATGCAGAGAGTAGATAATGTCAATAAAACAGTATCTTTGTAGAGTGTACAGAATAGTTCATCTGTTTCACAATGGAGAATGTATACACAAAAATAACTTGAGGGTGTACAACATATCTATAAAAATAAATGTAGATTTATTTTAACAGAATTGAACTTATCGCTTAATGATAACTTAATAAAGCAAGGCTACAGTGATATCAGCAGAGTAAAAAATAGAGCTGGTTAGAGATATAAGCAGGTAGCTGTTCAGCATGAATAGCCGCCTGCTTATGTTGTTTTAGCGTTTGAAATAGGGGCTATAATTCATTACGCCCTGTGCAGCATTTCGCGTGGTACAAGAGCGGGCGTAATGAATTATAACCCCTATAGGAGTCATATTTATGAACCATTATTCCATCCTGGCGAATTGCTCGGAAGAACAGGCATGTGATGTTGCGTCCCTTGTATTGCAGAACTCTCCGCATCGTCAGATTACGTTGTTGAGCGGACCACGACAGGGATTGGTGATGTTACGTGTGCGCGAGACTGTCGCCAACAGTCTGTTCAATGCAGGTGAGGTCCTGGTGACGGAGATCAAATTAGAGCTGAATGGGCAGTTTGGCTTCGGCATGGTGATTGGTGATAGCCCACGACGCGCGATGGCGATTGCTCTGGTTGACGCCGCACTACGCAACAAAGACAGCAGTTATCGCGAGCAATTAGTACAGCAACTCAATACTCTGGATGACGAGATTACGCGCAACAACCAGCGCATGCAGGCGTTGATCGCTACTACAAAGGTCGATTTCGATAGAATGGAGGCGTAACACAGTGCAGAGCGCAACACGAACCGAACAAGAGGAACGCATTCGCTACAGTGCCGTGACCTTTCGCCACCTGCTCGATAGCCTTGCTCGTCCCGGCAAAATTAACACACTTGAGTATCCTCACTTCTTGAGTGAACCGCCGTTTTACACATCGCGCAGAGGCTCAATGCCGTTCAATGTCTATGCCCTTGCTGCAATGATGACCCTGCTCGATAAAGAGGTGACATTCGCTATTGCCGCTAACGGGATATGGTTGACACAACAGGATGCGGCTACACAATGGGTTGCGGTAAGAAGCGGTGCCAGCGTTGCATCTCCTGGGCAGGCCGCCTTCGCTCTTTTCTGGAATGGCACAAGCAATGGCTTACTTTCGCAACTACATGTAGGCACACTTGCCGAGCCGGAGATGAGTGCCACTGCATTCTACAGCGTCGAACAAATCGGTCCTGCTCTGGGTGAATTGAGCGACGAAGAGCGGAGCGAGAGTTGGCTGAAGCTTGAACTTTCGGGACCAGGTATACAGAATGTACATACTCTACAGGTAGCAGGGCTTGAACGTGCTGAGTTGCAACGTATTGCAAATGCGCGTCGAGGCTATCCGCTTGGCGTCGATGTTTATCTGATAGATGCGATTGGGCGTTGTGTCGGCTTGCCACGTACAACGAGCATAAAGGAACAGTAATTATGGGATATGTCGCGGTAAAAGGTGGCACGCAAGCCGTGCTGAATGCTGAACAATTGGTGGAGTATTTTCGCGTAAAGGGTGGGAGCGAACCGCTGAGCGTGGAGCAGATACAGGACCAGATGCGCCTTGCCGTTGATCGTGCGATGGGCGAGGGAGGGCTGTATGCGCCCGAACTAGCAGCTCTAGCACTCAAGCAGAGCGAGGGAGACTCGCTAGAGGCAAGCTTCTTGCTACGTGCCTATCGCTCAACTGTGCCACGTCTCGACTATAGCCTGCCTGTAGAGGGCGTGCGAATGCGACCTTTGCGCCGTATCTCGGCAACCTTCAAAGATATTCCAGGCGGTCAACTGCTCGGTCCTTCGCGTGACTATCAGTTGCGTCTACTCAATACGCTCTTGACGCACGAGTCGAGCCAATCCATACGCGAGTATATTGCACAGATCGAGGCAAAAATTACGGATGAAGCGGCTGAGAAAGTCCTGGTTACATTTCCAAAGGTGATTGAAAGTATGCGCGCGCAGGGTATTCTTGCCGAGCCACCAGAAGCAGAAAAAGCCGAGGCCGATAGCGAGCCATACGATATCACGCGTAAAGCATTAGCATTTCCTGCTCCCCGTAGTGCGCGTCTACAGGTGTTGGCACAAGGCGATGTTGGGAGCATGCTTACCTTTGCCTATAGTAGTGTACGCGGCTATGGTGATGCACACCCGACGCTGGGTGAGTTGCGCTTCGGTTCTGTGCCAGTCGAGGTTGCACATCCTTTGACGGGCGAAGCTGTCGAGATTGGCGAAATTCTGGCGACCGAGTGCGAGATGGTGTCGCGTGTGCAGACCTCCGATGTGGACGCGAGCCATGCTCAGAGAAGCGCACGCGAGCCGGAAGACCCTAAGTTCGGCTTGGGCTACGGCTTTTGTTTCGGACATAGTGAGGTCAAGGCAATGAGTATGTCGATGATTGACCGCGTGCTGAGTGCCGCTAAAGAGCAGGGTGTGCATGGCGAGAGCGGGCCAGCGGTGAATGAGGAGTTTGTGCTTTTGCACATCGACGGTATCGAGGCCAGTGGCTTTACCGCGCACTATAAGTTGCCGCACTACGTCTCGTTCCAATCCGACATCAGCGTTTTAGAGCGTACCCGCGACTACCGCGCCGCCAAATTCGCCGAGGCTATCGAGAAGCGACGAGCTGTCACTGAACGGAACGATACAGGAATGGAGCAAGCATGAGCCAGGATGCAGTAGGAGACCTGATACAGCAACTAACGGTTGCAGCGGAGCCTGTTAAGCAGGACGAGACGCTCTCGCAAGAGATACAGGGCGGGCGCGAAATGCTCTACAATTTCGCCTTTATCGACGAGGACTCGAAGCGTGAGGTACGGCGTAAATTGTTGAAGGGTACGGCACTGCCGGGGCATCTCGTACCGTTTGCCAGTCGTGACCTTCCTATAGCTAGAGGGTGGGGCACAGGTGGTTTGCAGGTGACGATGGCACTGGTTGAGCCGTGCGATGTGATTAAGGTGATCGATCAGGGCGACGACGATAGTGTGAACGCTGTCAATCTGCGACGACTGATTCAGAAGACAACGGGCATTGCGTTCACAACGGATACCACACAGGCGACGCTGGTACAGACGCGGCACCGTATACCAGAAGAGGAAATGCGCGACGACCAGATACTGGTGCTACAGGTGCCGATGGCGGACCCCTTGCGCTGGGTCGAACCCAATCTCGAACGCGCCACCGAGATGCATGCCGAAGCCAATTATGGGCGTATGTGGGTGTATATGTATGAAAGCGTGGTGCGGTCGGGAGATATGAACATCGCCGCGCAATATCCGGTCATTGTCGAGAACCGCTACATGATGGATACGACGCCCATTCCGCGCTATGATGTGCCGCGTCTGCACATGGCGGAGACGCTGTTTCTCTTTGGAGCGGGTCGTGAAAAGCGTGTCTATGTCGTGCCACCCTACACGCATGTCGCGCCGCTTGAGTTCGAGGATTATCCCTTCACCACAGAGCATGATTCCAACAACTCTTGTGACAAGTGCGGTGCCAACGACACCTATCTCACAAGTCATTTTGTGGAGTCGCAGACGCCGGAAGTCGCGGGTCGCTGGGCATATCTCTGCTCTGATACCAGCTATTGTGAGAAACGTGTCCGCTTGCGAGAGCAACGTGTTGCAACGGAGGCATCGTAACCAAGTATGCAAGAGAACAAAGAGTGGGTTATCGAGGGGCGCGACCTGACCAAACGTTATGGCCCCGGCTGCTCCTATTGCGATAGCTTGACGGGACCAGAAAAGGGCAATCGCTGTCCCGTTTGTGGTAGTGTTACGGCATGTTCGCATATCAACTTTGCACTGGCAAAGGGCGAGATACTTGGCATTGTTGGTGAGAGTGGTAGTGGTAAGAGTACGTTGATGCAACTGGTCAATCTCGCTGCCCCTGCCGATAAGGGCGAGCTATGGTACCGCGAATTGAGCATACCAGGACAGGATAGTACACGCGTGAACCTGTTTACGCTCGACAAGTATGCACGTCGGACTTTTCGTAACCAGCGTCTCGGCATTGTCTATCAGCGACCAGAACTGGGCTTGAACATGAACTTTAGCGTTGGTGGCAATGTCGCCGAGAAGCTACTGCTTGCGGATTGGCGACACGTCGGACGCATTCGCCAGCGCACCAGCGAATTGATGCAACTCACAGAGCTACCAGTGGAGCGCATCGACGATGAGCCGCGCATGTTCAGCGGTGGTATGCTGCAACGCGTGCAAATCTCGAAGGCTCTTTCGAGCAATCCAGCCGTGTTGCTCTTAGACGAAGTGACAAGCGGCCTCGACCTATCCGTGCAGGCGAAAGTGCTTGACTTGCTTCGGCGCATTCAGTGGGAGCTAAAAATCACCATGCTGCTCGTCTCGCACGACCTCGGTGTTATCAAGCAACTCGCGGGTCGCACCATCGTCATGAAAAACGGCTACATCGTCGAGCAAGGGCTAACCGATCAAATTCTGGAAGACCCACAGCATCCTTATACGCAACTGCTGGTCTCGTCCGCATTATAACGAAAGAATATGTTGTGCTATGCAAGAACAGATAATTCCGATGCTCGAAGTGCAGGAACTTAAAAAAGATTTCCATATGCATCTCGTCGATGGGCGTGTGATCGAGCCACTCAAGGGTATTTCGTTTCGCGTCAATTGCGGGCAGACATTCATTATCAGTGGTAAGAGTGGTGCAGGCAAGACCTCTATTCTCAAGTGCATTTATCGCACCTATCTAACGACGGGCGGCAACATCTGGTACGATTCGCAGTTATTTGGGAGAGTGAATATCGCAAAAGCAAGCGAAGAGACGGTGGTACGCCTTCGTGAGCGCGAACTGGGTTTCTGCTCACAGTTTTTGAAGGTGTTGCCGCGCGTCCCTGCCCTCGATGTTACGGCGGAACCACTGGTGCGGCTCGGCGTGGAGCGTGAGAAGGCTGTGAGTGAGGCGGCACGTTGGTTACAGCGTCTGGGCATTGAGGAGAGCCGCTGGCAGGCGAGTCCCGTAACATTTAGTGGTGGCGAGCAACAACGCCTCAACCTCGCACGTGCCTTCATCGCGGCTCCTAGACTATTGCTGCTTGATGAGCCAACCGCTAGCCTCGATGGAGTCTCGAAATCCATTGTGCTAGAGATGATCGCCGAGGCAAAGAAGGCTGGCGTGACCATTCTTACCGTTTCGCACGATACCGAGTCGTTGAAGGCGTTGGCTGATGAAATGTATTCGCTGTGATATTGTTTTTCGGCGTTTACATGTGTTTGAGCAGGGAGACAGCAAGGGTCAATACACTTCAAAGAAGACGATGCGGAACAGACGTGGGTAGGGACCGATTTATCGCGTCCTTGGTGGGGAGTGGGGTGCTTTCAACAGTAGGTTTTTGGGGAGGAAAAGATGTGTAGGGGTCTAATTCATTACACTCTGTAGGCGACGACGAGGCCAAAGGGGGTTGAACTATTTCTCCACACCCTCCTGCAGAGTGCGTCGCCTACAGGGTGTAATGAATTAGACCCCTACCAGCCGTTTCCAATTAGAAAGGATACATGCATATGCAAACCCTGATACACAATGCCACGCTGATATTGCCGGAGCGGATTGTGGAGCATGGCTGGCTGTTGATAGAGAACGAGCGTATTCTTGATGTTGGGGAGGCGGCTACGTGTCCTGCTGCTGATGGAAGGTCGATAGATGCTCAGGCACAAATGTTGATGGCTGGTATTATTGATTTGCATTGTGATTCGATTGAGCGACTAGTGATGCCACGTCCCAATATTTATTTTCCGTTAGCGATTGCGTTGGAGGAGGCTGATTGGCGACTGGCTGGTAGTGGCATCACAACAGAGTTTCACGCCGTTTCGCTGGACGATGGCGAATTTGGCGTGCGCTCGTATACGTTTGTGCGTGACCTAAGCAACGCGATTGCCGATGAGCAGAGCGAACGCCTTATCCGCCATAAAATCCATGCGCGTTTGGAGCTAACGAGCCAGAGAGGGAGCGAGGCGATTGTGGAGATGATCGCTAACCGTGAGGTAGGGCTAGTATCGCTGATGGATCATAGTCCTGGGCAAGGGCAATATCGCACTGAGCGAGCCTTCCGTGACTATGTATCAAAGTCGGCTGGTACAAGCCATGCCGAAATCGACGAACTTATCTCGTTCAAACGCACTCAAGCAGCACACATCCCAGGACGTATCGAGCAAGTGACGCGCCTCGCACGCGAGGCGGAACTGGGCATAGCGACACATGACGACGATAGTGCCGAGAAAGTGGCGCAATGGCCCACTCTTGGCGTCACTGTAAGCGAGTTTCCGACCACGATGGAGGCGGCGCGACAGGCGCATGAGCTTGGCCTTGCGGTCTGTATGGGTGCCCCTAATGTGTTACGTGGTATGTCAAGCGGCGGCAACCTGAGCGCAACCGAAGCGGTACGGGCTGGCATTGCTGATGTGCTATGTTCGGACTACTATCCCTCGGCAATGCTCGGCGCGGCATATAAATTGTACAAAGAGAATGTGCTACCCTTGTCACAGGCGGTCAACCTGATAACGCTCAATCCTGCAAAGGCGGTCAAGCTGGGGCACGATTTCGGCTCATTAGAGCGTGGCAAGGTTGCCGACATACTACTTGTGACTGTGGGCAAGCATGGCACGCTATACGTGAGGCGTGTGTTTGTGGAAGGTCGAGAGAAAGTAGTACGAGGATAGTAGTAAATGCTTTGAGGAGTTGGCAGCTTTTGCCTGAGAGAGCGAAATTGCTATTAGAGAAAGGAAAGAGATACATGAGTTCAATACGTGCGATA
>CAXUHG010000146.1:11483-13776 GCA_964250805.1 uncultured Ktedonobacteraceae bacterium
AGCGAAATTGCTATTAGAGAAAGGAAAGAGATACATGAGTTCAATACGTGCGATAGTTGTTGATCCTGAGATTCCAGGGCGGCTTGCCATCAAAGAGGTCGAAGCACCCCAGCCTAGCCCCTCGGAAGCGATTGTTCAGGTTGAGGCCATTTCTTTGAATCGAGGAGAGGTGGCGCGTGCCATGCAGGAAGAAGCGGGCTGGCGGCCCGGTTGGGACCTAGCTGGAACAGTCATCAAGCAAGCTGCGAATGGGACAGGGCCGAAGGTCGGGAGTCGAGTTGTGGGTATGGTGAATGCAGGTTCATGGGCTGAGCAGGTGGCGGTTTCTACGAACAGTCTAGCCGAACTTCCTGCCAGCGTGACGTTTGCTCAGGCGACAACCTTACCGACTGCTGGACTCACCGCGCTCTGGGCACTTGAGAAAGGTGGGCCGCTCCTGCACAAGCGCGTGTTGATTACCGGTTCCACAGGTGGAGTGGGACTCTTCGCGCATCAACTCGCCAGGCTTAGCGGTGCCTCTATCGTTGGCACGGCTCGCCAGGCTCGCAACGAGGCACTCGTGCGAGAGGCGGGAGCCGATGAGGTAATCGTAGGAGACGATTTCTCGCCTGCGCGTGCCTATGGCCCATACCATTTGATTATCGAGTCGCTCGGTGGAAAAGCACTGGCGAGCGCACTCTCTCTGCTGGCACCAGGGGCAACCTGCGTCACGCTGGGCTGGTCGGCATCTCCAGAAGTCACCCTTGATGTCAGAAATTTCATGGTTCCTGGGGGAGTTACTCTCTACAAGCTGAGGATGTTTGCAGAACTAGATCATCGTGCTGCATCCGAAGACCTGGCCTGGCTTGCACAACTGGTAGCAAAGCAGCAATTGCGGACGACAATCGAGGTTGAGGCTTCCTGGCACGATATTGGTGATGTCGCGCAACGCTTGCTGGAAAGACAATTCATCGGCAAAGCTGTTCTGCATCTGGCGTAGATAATATATCTGAAGCCGCCAGAATCTTGAATGAGTATCAATGCTGAGAGCATATCTTCCTGCAGAATAATGCTTTCAGAAAGAGGTCTAAGAAAAAAGAGAAATATATATGTCGTTTTTGAAAGAGTTCAACCTTCCACATGAAAGCATGTCTACATCAATGTGCGCCACGATTGCCGAAGGGGTGACGGGCAAGGGGCGATACGTTGTTCAAACGAGATGCCCTGCTGATTTTGGCGTTGTGGAATTGCGCCTCGAACCATATATAGGACCAACGCATTTTATGCTGGAATGGCGCGTGACCGATGAGCAGATACCGATGGAATTTCTTTCAGGAGTCATCAAAGGTATTCAGCACGCTGCCCAACAAGAGCGGAATGGATTTGATGCCGTTGTGTACCTCAAGGTGATTGTGAGTGGTGGCAGCTATCATCCAGTTGACTCACGTTCCTCCTCATACACGAAGGCTGCTGCTCTAGCATTTGCAGATGCGCTTTCAAAAGCGCAAATTGTTCCTTGTGGTAGTTAGTCTACCATTAGTCATTGACGGAAGACATCAAGAGTCTCCCCAATCTTTGCCTCGATCAACTCACATGGCGGGACTTCTAATCCACTCGCCAAGCGATCTAGCGTCGAGAGCTTCCCAATATGAAACGGGTTGGAATAGAGTTTGGCGAGGGTGCGACGCGAGACGCCTGATCGTCGCACCACCTCTGCCATGTCAAGCTGCTTCTCTGCCATTACCTCTTTGAGTCGCCAGCGTAACATCGACCTCACCACCTTCTGATACGTGTTGCATCATAACGATTCACCCGTCGAAAGCGAATGCTCCGCACATTATCGAACGTGTAGGTATACTTCCCCTTTGTGTGCTTCGAGAGTGCTGAAAGTACAACCTGAGCTTCCATCGGATAGACGCCGATATCATGCTCGATCCAGTACACAATCAAGGGATTGACGCCTGCTTCGCGTGCTACCTCAAAATAGCTGAGTTTGAAGTGTTCGCGGATTTGTTGTGGTGTGGGGAGCAATCTGCGAATCAGGGGAAAAGGCATCGTGATTTGGTCGTTGTACTCCGTTGTGATTTGTTGCATCAGACGTGCAACTTCGCTTTGTGCCATAGTTTTA
The DNA here is from genome assembly GCA_964250805.1 of uncultured Ktedonobacteraceae bacterium. Taxonomy (GTDB): domain Bacteria; phylum Chloroflexota; class Ktedonobacteria; order Ktedonobacterales; family Ktedonobacteraceae; genus JBBQVS01. Next base: position 13,591 of record CAXUHG010000146.1, read on the forward strand.
TCCTTTCTCTTATGATGATTTTCGTAGGAACCAGATGTATTGCGTCCGCCGTGGAATTTATCACGCGAGATCAGGTCCGAGACGGCTTGTAAAGGAATTTCACAAGAATCTCGCTCAATAAATTGAGCTACCGGACGCGATCAATCTGGTCCCTACTACACAGTCAAGCTTGATCTGACCATTTTC
>CAXUHG010000147.1:0-13764 GCA_964250805.1 uncultured Ktedonobacteraceae bacterium
CACAGCAAACCAAAACATGCGTGTTTTGCTTTCCTGTCCAAATGAAATCTACACATTCTATAACTCTTCTCCGATAGGGCCGACGAGTTTCATCCCGGCGTCTTTGAGGGGATCGGGTGGATTGGGTACCCCTTCGCGTATCTTGCGCTGTAGTTCGTTGAAGCCGAAGAGCAGCATATCGGGCGTTGGTGGGCAACCAGGAATAAACACATCAACGGGGATGATTTTATCCACGCCCTGCACGATGGCGTAGTTATTGAAAACGCCACCACAGGAGGCACATGCACCCATCGAAATTACCCACTTGGGATCGGGCATCTGATCGTAAATCTGGCGCAACACTGGAGCCATTTTGATCGAGCAGCGACCCGCGACAATCATCAGGTCGGATTGACGTGGTGAGGCACGGTAAACCTCGGCGCCGAAACGCGAGATATCGAAGCGGTCGGCACTGGTCGCCATCATTTCGATAGCGCAGCAGGCGAGACCAAACAGGGCAGGCCAGAGCGAGGAGCTACGCCCCCAGTCGATCAGCTTGCTCACCTGCGTCGTCAATACGCCGAAGTCGCCGCTTTTCATGTTCAGTTCGCGGCGCGGCGTCTGCGTATTCGAGTAGGTTTGTACCGGCTCCCAAGGATTCTTGACTACTCCCATGAAAATGCTCCCTTCCGCCAGACATAGATATAACCAACACCAAGAACCACAAGAAAGACGAGCAGTTCGACAAGCCCCAACGTTCCCAGCCTACGGAGCAGAATGGCGAGCGGATAAAAAGAGACGATTTCGATGTCGAAGGCAATGAAAAGCATACCTGTTAAAAGATATTTGACAGGGAAGCGGCGATGGGGAGCTTCAATCTCCTGAATGCCGCACTCGTATGGAGCGAGTTTCTCCGGCGAGGGCTTTTTAGGGCCGAGGATGGAGGTAACACCCATCACCAGTAAGCCGAAGAGGACCGCCAACGTCACCATAATTAAGAGGTAGGTTATACCCATGAGCGGGGATTCCTTTATAGTTGTCTAGCTAGGTGTATATTCACCCTATATCTATCATAACGGGTGGAACATAGAGCGGTATATATACAAAGTAGACAGAATTGAATTTGGCTAGTGTTCTAAGTACACTTCCTCACTCTCAATCGTAGCACAGGAGGGGCGGGGGTGTCAATGTAGGGATTAAGATTTTTGAGTTCTAAAAATGGATGAACATGTTGGGGCATGCCCCAACATGTTCATCCATTTTTAGAACTCAAAATCTATTCGTCCAAATCTTCCGTGACGATAGAATTTTATGTGTATGCCCAAGATAGTACGCTCCGATGTTGGTTCTTCGTCTGCTGTCTCAGCATTTCTATATGGAACATGTGGCTCCTCGTTAGTTGTGTTGGTTGCGGCTACTTGTGGGCGTTTTCTGGCAAGAGAGCGTATGACGAAGGCGAAAACAATAGCACCGACGGCGAGCCAGAAGATGCCAAAGTAGTCTGGGTGGGGATACAACACGAATTGGAGGCAACCTATGAAGATGGTTAATCCTGCACTGATAGCAATGATCAAAGGATTTTTGCGTACCATGCTGTTATACCAGGGGCTTGAGGGTAGTGATAGAGAGGTATACATGGTTATAGTGAGCAAAAGCAAAACGTAATCAATGGAGTGTTTGGTAATGAGAGGATAAACTGCTACAAGCATCAAAGCAACAAAAGGAACCAGCACGATTGTAGGATGCCATTGACGTATATTTTCGAGCCAGGGACTCCATATGACGAGAAAAATTGTCAGAGCGACTAGGGTTAGAGAAAGCTTAATGTAATCGACGGGTGGATGTGTCACAAGAGGGTAGATAGCTATGATACCGATGATGAGTATGAAGACAAGCAGGAATGGGAAGCACCCCAAACTCTTTTTTACTTCCACAGTGTCTGTAGACATACCTACTCCTTACGTTTTGCGTTCTTGTAGCAAACAAATAGTGAAAATACCTTTCTTGACTTATACAAAAGTAGACGTAGGATAAGTTACGACTATCAAATCTTGTATAGCATTTAGCCGACGGGAGGGAAGAAGCCCAGTTGCTGAAAAAGACCAAAGAGATCGATCTGCTCCCAAAGTGCCACAATCTTACCATCTACAACGCGATGAACATGGAGCGCGGAAATTGTGACGGGCTTATTTGTTGGAGGAATGAGGCCAGCAAATGTGCCCAAATGGGTACCAGAGGCTTGCCAGCGGGTTGTTACTTTGTCGTCTTCTGCTATCTGATCTTCAATAGTAACGTGCAAATCGGGAAAAGCGTTGTGAGACATGGTAAGTGCATGCTTAAATGCCTTCAAATCGCTCGTTGCTCCACGAGGCGCATATGCAACGAAGTTCTCTGAAAAAATCTCATCTACAATTGCACCATTGCGCTGATTTAAAGCTTCATCAAAGTAACGACGAATAAGAAGCTTGTTCTCTTGCATTGTCATGTCAGCCTCCTCTATAAACTTACGTGACCAAAAACAAAGTTGACGTAATCGGCTACGTCCTGCCGCTCCTCCACGCCATCGAGAACCATGTGTTCGAGAACGGAGACCATTTCGGGGACAAAGCTATGCAGTTCTTGTATGACGGGTCGTTCGTTACGCGATGGTTTGGGATCAGTAACGAAGGCATAAAGGGCATCAGTGAGGGCAAGTTCATCGACTTCGATATGGAAGAAGCGAGACATATGGGGTAAACCTCCTGCTAAAAGCACGTGCAACGAAGGTAGTGCTTTTTGTATAAACGTTGCGCTACGCTCTGTTCTGACAAACACTTTTTGCTCCAAAGAGAGACGGGTGCCACCTACTACGGGTTCCAGCGTAAACGAGATGAGCATTTCTGGCATGCTCGAATGAGTAGACCATGTGTAGGCAAGGTAGCGTAACGGTTTCACCGCGATAACCTCACATTCGACGATGCCATGCCGACTGTTTTTTTGAGAGTATGTTTCTTCTATAAAGGTAAAGCGATGCCCGACGCGTGGTTCAAAATTGTTGGGTAGAAGCCATTGTGAGATTTCGTTGCTCTCGGTCAAGGCGACCCACACGCGTTCGATAGGATGAGGATATACAACATCCTGTGTCACTCTTTTTTCGCTCATGGCATTGTGTCCAGATGTTCAGCGAGCAGTTCGAGGCGATTACGCCAGAACTGTTCGTAGTGCTGCACCCAATCGCTGACTTCGTGTAGCGGCTCTGCTCGTAAGCTGTAGAGGTGTTCGCGTCCAACTCTGCGTTCAATAACAAGCCCTGCCTGTTTCAAGATACGTAGATGCTGTGAAATAGCTGGTCGAGACATGGAAAATGTCTGAGCCAGCATATTCACAGGCTGCTCACTCTCCGCAACAAGATCAAGCAAAGCGCGGCGTGTTGGATCAGCGATGGCATGAAACACATCTACATGTAATAAGTTGTCTTCAATTTGTCCCTGTATCATGCCTATATTATACGTAAGCAAATGCTTACCTGGCAAGGGGAAGAGATTAAAAATTTGAAGGACTACTGCTTGACAAAGCAAATAGCTATATGTTATATATTTTATAGCTAAATATAATATTGGATAATGAAGTAATGAGTGCGCTAGGCAGATGATAGTTTGTAATGATAGCTGTTGTAGAGCGGCTATGAGAAAGTAGAGTTACAATATGTGGATTGATATAGTGGCTCAACTCCTGGAAGGTATTGTCGATATCGGGGTAGCGATTTTGTCTGACGTCAAAAGTACTGAGAAGCTTTCTTTGGCACGCAAAGCTGAATTAGACATACGGTTAAAGCATCCCGAAGAGTTGCAACGACTGCTACGCGAACATCAAACGATTCGAGCGATTAAGCTGTATCGTGACGAGACTAAGGCAACTTTGAAAGAGGCTAGGCTTGCTGTGAAAATGATGCAAGACGAAATTTCTGTACCTCAGTATGAAGCTAAAATTGCTGAGAACAATCCTGTAAATTTGGAAGAGGTATGGTACCAATTACAGGAAGGGAACAAGGTAAAGGCTATCAAGGCGTACCGCAAAATCACTGGTGTTGGTTTGAGAGAAGCGAAAAGAGGTGTAGAAACGCTAGTGAAGGAAAATCCAATGGACATAGAAGAGGTGCGATATTGCTTGCGAATGGGAAACAAGCTTAAAGCTATCAAGGTGTATCGTGAAATCACTGGTGTTGGCTTGAGAGAGGCGAAAGAAGCGGTCGATGTGATGACCGAGGGCATACGATAATAAGGAACAGACATTGCTTCGCTCGTCCGAGGACCTCATTTATGACGCCCAATACGCATCAACCTAAGAATAGCTGAGTTTGAAAGAAAGGAGAACACGAGAAGCAATGCAGCTCGCTTTGAGGATAGAATAGAGAATAACCCATTCTTTCTATTCCCAAAGGAGCCTCTTATGAGCAGTAGAGCACAAGTGAGTCCTCACCTCGAAGACGTGATGAGGCACTATCCCAAACAGATCGAGCGCACAACAGGATTTGTGCAACGAAGCCATGCCATCCTGGATGGCCCCACCTTTGTGCAAACGTGTGTCTTGACTTGGATGGCTCAGCCGGATGGGGGCTATTCGGACTTACAGCGCACTGCTGCTACCCTAGGAGCCGAAGTCAGTGCCCAAGCTATTGAGCAACGCTTCAGCAGTGCTAGTAGCCGCTTGTTGCAGCAGGTGTGGCAAGAGGCGGTGGGACGGATGGTGAGCAGCGAGCCGATGAGGGGAGCCTTGCTCTCGCGCTTTGCAGGCGTGTATCTGCAAGATGGCACCATCATCAGCTTGCCCGACTCGCTGCACGAGTCGTGGCCTGCTGGAGGAGGAACAGGACAGCAAGCAGCCATTCGAGTGCAGGCACGCTTGGAGATGCTCACCGGACAGATGGCAGGTCTGTGGGTGCAAGCCAGCCAAGACGACGAGCAAAGTGGGGAGCCAGTCAGCACGCCCCCACCAGCAGGTTCGCTGTTTCTGACGGATACGGCTTACGTGACGCAAGCCCAGATGCGAGAGAGCAGCGATGCCGGACGCTTCTTTCTCACCCAGGCCAGAGCCAGTAGCTGTGTACGAGACTCGCAAGGCCGCTGGCGTGACCTGGTGAGCTTGCTCCGCGAGTCGGAAACGAGCGTGGTGGACTCTCAGGTGGTGCTGGGCAAGAAGGAGCAAGTCCCTGTTCGCCTGATCGCGGTCCGCCTCACCCAAGAACAGGTGCAGAAGCGGCGTCAGCGAGCCGGAACGTGGATCACTCATCCACCCAAAGGTTCTCAAGCGCATCGAGTGGGAGAGCGCAAGCCGCGTGAGCAACGACAGGGCAAGCAGAAACGACAGAAGGTGAGTGCTGCCTGATTGCGCTTGGCGGACTGGGTGATTCTGGTCACGAATGTGCCCAGCGAGAAGGTGTCGGCAGAAGAGGCGATGGTGCTGGCTCGGCTACGCTGGCAGAGCGAGTTGTACTGGAAACTGTGCAAGCAGTACGGCAAGCTGGATACCTGGGCCAGTTGCAAGCCGGAACGCATCCTGAGTGAGGTGTTTGCCAAACTCATTGGCCTGCTGCTCACGCATTGGCAAACCCTGGTAGGATGTTGGTCCGAGCCGATGCACAGCATGGTCAAGGCCAAACAGACCGTCGAGTGGATGACGCCGTGTTTGGCGTTGGCTTTCTCTGGGGTGCTGGCTGTGGAGATCGTGGTGCAACACACGGCGCGAGTCATGGCGACAGGAGCGCAAGTCAACTCGCGTTGCCATCATCCCACCACTGCTCAGTTGCTCCTCGATCCTAAACTCAGCAGTTCTTAGGTTGATGCGTATTGGACCTCATTTATGACGCCCCTACGAGACTACGCGAATAACAGTGAGTCTCTCCAACTCTTGTACCATCTGCCTCATCTCTGAATGAGGACAACTCATGGTAATGGCAAGTTCGCCAATTGAGCGACGACCATCTATAAGCAGGATGAGCTGCCGATATGTTCGCGAAAGTCCGGCACGCTGGATAATACCAACTGCCTTGACAACGGACATAGTTGCTCGCGGTACAAGAGTTAATGATAGTATGCTGTCTGAGGGTGGCTCAGGAATAGGGGTTCTCGGTGCAGCTATAGATTGCTGAGGGCCAGTGGTGGGTGAATACTGCACAAGAGGAGTTCTCCCCACAGAGTTTGGCAATGGACCGCTTTGTGGAAGTCGCGCCGATGGAGCGTCGCGCACGAACACAAATACGCAGCGGCTCCACGACTTCAAGATGTTGAACGCCTCTATCCCTTGATAGGGTCCTACTTGCGCCGCGACGATCTGCCCGTTTGCGAACACAATAGTACCTACCTCCGTGCGTGCTTCATCGTCTAGCTTTGCACGGAGTTCTCCTGACTCTCGCCCTTTTTGGATAACCTGTATTACGCTAAGCAGGTTATCTGTGATTCTGGCTTGTTGTTGCGACACGTTCGTCTCCGCTATTTACCTTCTCTCCATTGTCTATTTCTTGGGACCGGAGTTTGCGGATTGAAGTAACGTCCACCGCCCGAATCTCGCTGCGTAGGATATGCGCCGTTTACTGGTACTGGCGTGAATGATTGCCCTGAGTGCTGCGGGAAGTTCTTTTGTACAACTTCCTTCTGGGCTACATAGTTGTCTGCGGTCTTTGAGGCAAAGATGTCCTGGTCCTCGCGTAGTTTGAAGACTTCTGCCGAGAGGAGGAGTCGCTCCGCGAGTTGTGCGACGCGCTCCATTCTCGCTACCTCTTCGCGTATGCTTTGTCCACTGTGGAATGTGGTAGTAGAGACGCTCTGCATAGTTTGTACAACACCGCTCGATATAGCGAGTTGTTGCATTGCAGCCTGGTTAATCATTTCAATCTCTCCAGCCTGTCGATCCACAGCGGTGAAGATCGCATCAAATGCAGTGCCAGCCTCACGCGAGGATTTCGCTCCCAATTTAGTTTCCGCCTCGGTCTGGCGGATGGAGGCTGTCACTTCCTGGATATCTTCACCTATTTTTCCTACGATGCGTTCGATGCTCGTTGTTTGCGTCTTGGCTACCTCTGCCGCACGCCGGATATCTTCGGCTACAGCTCTGAAAGCCTTGCCCGCTTCTCCTGCTAACGCAGCTTGGATAGAGGCGTCGAGTGCGAGACGATTCGTCTGGTGGGCGATGCCTGTGATGGTCCGTACTATGTTGTTGATCTCCTGCGAGTGTTCTTCCAACCCTTGCACTTTGGAGACGGTGAGGTAGACGTTCTTGTTGATTCTCTCCATACCTTCTATGTTACGCAGGACTGCGCTGCGTCCAGATTGCGTTGTCTGGTACACTTCGGTTCCGACTTGAGCAAGGGATTGGACGCGTTGAGCTACATAGCGACTTTGATGCGCCATTTTTTCTACATCGGCAGCCGCCATTGCTATCCTCTGTATTTGTCCGTCTGCGCTCTCTACGAGTTGCGTCATATCGTCATAAGTCTGCAAGGTAGCTCGCTCAACTTCGTTTGCGAGGGTTTTGAAGGTGATGACAAGCGTACCCAATTCTCTAATCATGTGATTGACAAACGATGAGAGTATACCAAGGCTATCTGGACCGACCTCAGCTTGCACCCTCAAGTCACCTTCACTCGCGCCGCGCACCTCTGCGATGAGTTTCTCTACTTGCATCTGTAATACTGCATGCCGTGACTCAGCCTCTCGAATCAGCTGCACGATGTTGTCGAGCATAGAGTTCATGGAGCTAGCGACAAGTTGGATCTCGTCTTTCCCTCCTACGTTCGCCCTTTCCGCCGTACTGCCACGTGCGATGCGGCGTGTGAGTATCGCGAGTTGTCCGAGTCGTTGTGAAATAGTTGCGTTTACGATGATAGCCGTTAAGAAAATGACCACAAGAATCAAGGTTACAGCGATAGCGGTAGCGAACTGGAGTGGCGCAATCTCTGAATTGCCCAGATCGGTAACGGCCTGTCCGACAGTTGTTGCTGTGTCTACGACTGTCTGCCAACTCTTTTGAAGGTCGAGAAACTTCAGGTTCGCCTGATAGAGGTTAGCGTAGGCAGGTTGATACTCTGGATTTGTCTGGCGCAATTGTGCGAGTACCTCGTCCTGCAGTTGTTTGTAGTCGTTCCATTGTGTCTGCCTGACGCTATCGAGGGCGGTCTGCTGATCGGCAATAAGGTGCCTGTTGGGGTCGCTGTTCTGTAAAATAGTGCGAATGGTGTTCATGGAGGCGGAGGATGCAATCGAGTAGGTATTATCATATGTACGAATGGTCTGGTCAAAGTCGATCTCGCGTGCCACAATGTCGCTCTCAATCAATCCTCCTGAAGCTGCTAGCGAAGGGTCTCCCTGTAAAGAACCATTGTTGCTGGCAAAGATTTGTGCAAAACGCGCCTGTAGTAGGGCGTTCATTCGCTGCAGGTTAATCTGTTCTGTTGTGGCGATCTGCTGTGCATTAAAGCTAGTTTTCACCGCTTGACTGTGCGATTGTTCGGCTTGGATGTAGAAGGAGCCGAGAAAGAGCATCGAGACGCTGGAAATAACAACCAGGGCGGCGAACAAAATAAGCAGGCGGGGAAATATGCGTATATTACTCATGGATGTAAACATATTCGTGCTGGTCCTTTTCTAAGATACAAATTGGTGCATCTGAGGATGTAGTGGTAACTCAACGGACGCCCACAAGGGGCGACCCTACTATACACAGTGAGCGTAGGCCACAAGAGCGTCATATAGTAGGGTCGCCCTTTGTGGGCGTCCGTTGTACCCCCAGATTACTTCGTGAATGTTCATAATCACCCCCCACAGTGAATACATCAATTATGCCCTTGGATATTGTGGATTCAGTTGGGCATTGTTGAAAGGATAGACGAGCAAGAATTTCCCTTGCCTCCATTGGAACAGATTGGGCACGCCAATTGTATTCGCGCCGTCTGTATCGAACCTGACCGGTCCTTGAATAGTGTTGAACGTGCCCGCGTGAAGAACTTGTGTAAGTGTAGGGTCGTCTAACGCGTTCGCCTGATCGACAGCTTGTTCCAGGATTTGTGTAGCTCCAAATGCCTTAGCAGTGGTCGAACTGATATCTTGCAGGCTCCCACCATATTTAGCCAGATATGCCTGTGTGAATTCATCACTTTGATAACTTACATCACCAGCGTACCAACCAGCATTAGGAGCAAATACGCCCTCAGCATTATTGGCACCTACTGCTTTAAGAAACGCTGCCCCTTCATCAGGGCCGGACGTTTCAATAATCGCTTTAGGATTGAAGTGAAGTTTTTTGAAGGCTTTGATGAATGAAATGCTGTCCTTGAGTCCGCTGGTACCAAGTATGACGACATCTGCCTGTGAACGTGCGATTTGCTGAGCAACAGGCGTGACGTCGGAGTTGGCGGGATATGGTGCTGGTGCATAGACACTCTGGAGGTTATCGCCTATAAGCTTTTTAGCTACCGCTACCTGTGGCGTTGCGAACGGACTATTGACGGAGACATAGGCAACTGTATGTGGTCGTATGTTTTTGGGGAGCGAGAGAATGAAGAATGAAAACGCATTCAAATATTCTATGGATGGAGGAAGCACAACGAATACATTGCCAAAATGTTTGTCGAACATTCCCTGTGCGTTCCCCGTAGGAGCAAAGAGAACTTTATGAGCATTGTGCGCGATGACAGCAGCAGGAATCGTTAGTAGGCTGGAGTATGGTCCAAGCAACAAATCGACATGATACTGGCTTATGAGTTGTTGATAGTTCGCCTTGACTTTATTTACATCACTGTTATCATCCAATCCGATCAGTTGCACCGGACGCCCAAGTAAGCCGTTCTTACTGTTTACAATGTCTTTCCACAACTCAAATCCCTGCTGTAGTGCTCTTCCATCCTCTGAAAAAGCACCGGTGAGAGATGCTGAGTAGCCAATTTTTATTGGTGGTCGATCACCTAACGAGCCTGATTGTACACAGGCACTCAAAAGAGTAAGGATGAGAATGCTAACGAGAAGAAGAGATAGAGTCTTTTTTGAAGGATAATGAAACACACGAGTCCCCCTTTGTTATACAAGATGATGCTGAAAAATAAGAGGCGAGCAGCATCACTCCCCAATATGATGGCGTGGTAAGTATAGTTACATGTAATAGCAATAAAAAGTATATAAAAATTTTATGTCAAGAATAGAGAAAGATGGTAAGAAACCAGGGCACTCGCAAGGGGAACGCCCCATATGCGTTAACGTAAGGAATCTATGGGAACCAGGGCGCCCGCAAGGGGAACGCCCCTCCCATATACGTTTATGTTTCCACAGGCATCATCGTCGTATGGGAGGGACAAGGACGCCCTTGTCCCTCCCAGTACTTAGCTCAAAGCCTGTTTAACAGCCTTCTTCCAATAGCTATCATCGTAGAGAGAGTTTTTACCCGGCTTGGCTAGCTTTTTGCTATCTACAGCCGTAGTAAAGCCGCCAAACTCTTGACGCAGGTTGATGGTATTCACGAGGCCGTATTCGTTCACTAGCTCGGCTACGTTCTCACCTCTTGTCAAATCGAGAATGGAGTCGTTGTAGATATTGGCAGCGATTGCTGGTGAGACATTATCTACGCTTGCGATATCTGCAAGTACAGTAGCCTTATTCGCTGGATTAGCTGCAAATGCCTGTCCCAGAATGTTTGCCGCGATAAAGTTTGTAACTGTGGCAGAGTTGGTATTCGCGTAGTTCTGTGTAGTTGCTATAGTTGTGCCCTGGTAAGGCTGAACATAGGATGAGAACTTCGCAATATCACTGAGCGTTGGCACATTCGGAACTTGCTCAGAAAATGGGGTGCCCAGAATAGTGGCGTAAACTGGGTCTCCTGTTGATGTCTTGCCAGCGGAGATAGCAGCGAAGCGCTGAGCGGAACCACCAATGACCTGTAGCGAGTAGTCATTATTCGCCAAACTGAGACCATTGGCAGCAAGAATTTTTTCTAATGCAAAGACATAGCCACTGTTAGGTGCATCGACGGCGACCGTCTTGCCCTTGAGATCAGCGATGGTATGAATGCCATTGGCAGTATTGACGATCAGGTCTAGTCCAGCACCCTGGTCGCTACCCGCTACGATCTCGACTGGTAATTGCGAATTGACATAACGGTTGACCACATTGTCTGCCGTCGTACCTATAATGTCATACTGGCCTGAGAGCAAGCTGTTGAACTGCTGTGTGGAACTCGTTACTTGGTTATAACAAACGTTCAAACCCTCTTTCGCAAAAAAACCTTGCTGTTGGGCTTCAATGTAAGAGACGTTACGCAAAAATGCCCCGTACTGGATACATGATCCATCCGCATGTACGGAAGCTGGCCTATAAGCAATAAATAATCCCGTTATAGTTAGCGCAACAACTATAGAGGCGGCAGAAATACTTAGTAGATAACGCAAAGGCTTCTTCATACTTCTCCTGTTCCTTTTTCTTCTCTAGCCCTAAAAATTCTTGTGTAAAAGCTAAGAAGATAGCTACTATGAGTTAGTAGTTTACGTAGATGTTTTTTCTTGCGCCTATCTCTATCGATAGACCGCAATAATGGCACATAGAAATGTTAAAATATTTTGTTGCAAAAAGCAATTAAATCATTAGGTCAATCTTCATGTTGTGACTAATGTACTATTCTGTACGTAATCTCTTTGCAGATTCTAGCGTAGTCCATGAATGAGGTGTGATAGAGAAACGTTTCCATATGTAGCGGATACACCGCTAAAGCGGTAATGATAAGATATATGGCAGCGAAGTGCTATGTCTTGCCATAACACTCCATCTTCTACAACGTTATGTATGTTAAGCCAGGAGGAAACAACGATGGCCCCACAATCCAACGATGGACAGCAGGAAGAGTTTCGGCAACTTTTGACGAAAGAGGAACATTTCGCACCCAGCCCTGAAATGATGGCGACGGTCGATGTGAAAGACTATCAAGCTTTATATGATAAAGCAGCGAGCAATCTTGAGGCGTTTTGGGATGAGATAGCAAAAGGCTTCGAGTGGGTCAAGCCGTGGACAAGTGTGTTGGAGGGAACGGTACCGCATGCACGCTGGTTTGCGGGTGGGCAGACGAATATTACGACGAACTGTCTTGACCGTCATGCAAACGGGAGTCGTGCCAACAAAACGGCTTTGTTGTGGGTTGGCGAGGATGGCGAGGAGCGTAAATATACTTTTCCTGAATTGTTGGCATTGACGTGTCAGGTTGCCAACGGGCTACGTTCGCTTGGTGTGAAGAAGGGGGATCGCGTCTGTATTTATCTGCCGTTGACACCGGAGGGCATTGTAACGATGCTAGCATGTGCGCGAATCGGCGCGATTCATTCAGTCGTGTATGCAGGTCTCGGTAGTGGTGCGCTACGATCACGTATCGAGGATGCACAGGCGCGTGTGGTTGTGACTTCAGACATTGGCTACCGACGTGGCAAGGTGACGCAATTGAAGTCTATTGTCGATGAGGCGGTGAAAGACCTCGACCTTGTAGAAAAGGTGGTGGTGTATCGCCGCGCCAATCCAATTGTGCCGTTGGATCCAACAAGAGAGATTGATTTCTATGACCTGTGTAGTACACAGGCGACGACCTGTCCAGCCGAGGTGATGGAGTCGGAAGACCCATTGTTCATGCTGTATACCTCTGGCTCGACGGGTGCGCCCAAAGGTTGTGTCTATGTGCATGGTGGCTATATGGTTGGGGCGGCGTACTATATCAAACTGGCCTTCGACTTGAAAGAGGATGATATCTACCTGTGCATGTCTGATATCGGCTGGATTGTGGGGCATAGCGCGATGGTGTACGGTCCACTGGCAAACGGCACTACAATTTTTGTACGCGAGGGTGCGCCCGATTATCCCAACCCTGGCATCATATGGGAACTAGTCGAGAAGTACGGCATCACCAAGCTCTTCACGGCACCAACTGCACTACGCATGTTTATGAAGTTTGGGCCGCAATATGTGCAGACACATGATCTCAAGAGTTTGCGCTTGATTGTGTGTGCGGGTGAGCCGCTCAATCCAGAGGCGTACCTGTGGGCACGCGAGCATATTGGAGGCAACGGACGCACTACCATTTGTGATAACTGGTGGCAGACGGAGACGGCGGCCCCGACAGTGGCAACGCTACCGAGCATGGAGGTTCGTCTGGGACGTGCGGGTAAGCCGTTACCGGGGTATACGGTGAAAGTGCTTGACCGAAACGGGCAACCTGTGAGTGTCAATCAGGGTGGTTATCTGGTAATCGAGGGAGCGTGGCCTTCGATGTTCCGCACGATCTGGGGCAACGAGGAACGCTATCTCGCGTACTGGCAGACGGTGCCGCCCTACTACACAGCAGGCGATGTGGCGACAACCGATGAAGAGGGCTATATCGCGGTGCTAGGTCGCTTCGATGATGTGATGAATGTCGCAGGACACCGCATCGGTACGGCGGATGTCGAGAGTGCGTTAGTGAGTCATCATGCAGTCGCGGAGGCGGGTGTGATCAGCAAGCCCGATGCGATGAAGGGCGAGGCAATCAAGGCGTTCGTGACGCTCAAAGTCGGTCAAACGCCGAGCGATGAGTTACGACGGAACTTGATCGAGCATGTGCGACGCGAGCTTGGACCAATTGCGACGCCATCCGAACTGGATTTTGTAGCTGGCCTACCCAAGACGCGCTCAGGGAAGATTATGCGCCGTGTACTAAAGGCGCGGGAATTGGGGACGGAGTTGGGGGATGTGACCACGATTGAGGAGTAGTGATTAAAGGTAGAGTCGTGTGGTAATGAGCAGTAGCTAGCAC
>CAXUHG010000148.1:0-13390 GCA_964250805.1 uncultured Ktedonobacteraceae bacterium
ACCACCCCCCCCCCCGGGGGGGGGGGGGGTTCGTGCGTCCCGGGGGCCCCCCCCCCAGACCCCAGTCAAGGGGTTGCACCCCTTGCATCCCTGCTTTCTTTAGAGAACGAGCCAGAGCAAGGAGTTTATGGTTATGCAGCATGCGGTATATCGTGTAGCACCTCCAGCAATTGTTGAGCGAGATTTCAATAACGACGCGATTTTGCATTTTTCGCTCCAGGACGCCTTGCCAGAGGGTCACATGTTCGCGTTAGATGTCACACTTGGTACCTTCTCGTATATGTCCTCAAACGAGGGTATGCCGCGACTCAAGGGGCAGCAGCAGTTTACGCGCGGCGAGATGAGCATGTTGCTCCCGCTTTTGGAGTCGTACCCGTATTATTGCCCATACGAGATACTCTACGCAAGTTTTTACAACAATGATACGAGCGAAGAGGTTGTAGCGCAGAGTCGCCTTCACCTGCAAAAAGCTCTCGATGCAGGAAATTGGGATCAGGAGATGCGTCCAGTACGCACCCTGCTGTCGCGCACGCGCTTCAAGACCCGCGCCCTCGGCATCGATATCCTCTCAATTCTGGAGACAGGCTATATTCTACGCTTCCTGCCCGCGATAAGGCCGCAGAAGAAGGGGTAGGGACCGATTTATCGCGTCCTATGCACAGTTTACTGTGCCAGTCCTATGAAGACAGTTTTTGTATACGCTACGCAAGACTCGCGTGATAAACCACGCTTTTGGACGCGATAAATCGGTCCCTACCGATGTCATTTGCATAATAATGATTCCTACCTCGGTTAACTGGATTGTGGGGAGATGCAAGGCGAATAGCCTTGTATCTCCTCACATTTTTTTTGTGCTGTCATAAAGGCTACGAAAGAGCGTTCGAGGTTGTTTGTGGGCTTAGTGCTGAGACGCGTCAGGATGCGCTCGGTTATTGAGTAAGTCGAGCGACACGTTCCAGAGGCGGTCGGCGTTGTTGGGATCGAGTGCATACGGTGCGACACCTCTTTGTCCACCACTATTTGTGACCTGGCTAGCCTCATTGCATTCTTCAAAGTAGCGACCACCAACGCCCTCAAGCAACGGTGATGTGGCGAGCAAGACCGACGTGGCGGCACCCTGCTCAGGCGTCTTCCACCGATATGCGTCGAGGTTAATGCCAGTCGTGTCTATATGACTGGTGAGGTTGGTCTTGATAGCACCAGGATTGCAGGCATTCGCAGTGATGCCGTCAGCCGCCCAACGTTTCGTCGCCTCAACTGCAAAGAGTACGACTGCAGTCTTGGACTGTCTATAGCCTCCGTATGGATCGTAAGGACGGAATGCAAAATGGATGTCGTCGAATACCAATGGTGCGTACAGGTGCCCCATCGAGCTGACAACAACGATGCGTGCAGTACCGTCAGCTGCTAAGGCACTATGTAGTCCGGTAGCCAGGGCGAAATGACCGAGGTGATTTATAGCAAAGTGCATCTCCCAGCCTTCGGGAGTATGCGTCTCAGACGGGGCGAATATCCCGGCGTTGTTAACCAGAACATGCAACGGCCCATCCCACGCGGCGACGAATGCGGCGATGGACGCACGGTCGGTCAGATCGAGTTGGGCAACGTGAATGTTGCGGTTATCGGTGCTGGTAGTGATATCGGCGGCGACTCTGGCTCCTTTGTCGGTGTTACGCACGGCTAGCGTGACATCGGCATTAGTGTTGGCGAGTGCTCTCGCCGTTTCTATACCGATACCCGATGTCGCCCCCGTGACGATCACGCGCTTGCCGGACAAGTTGATGCCCTCGGAGACCTCGGCGGCGGTGGACTGGAACCCGAACGATGTTGTAATGAGTGCCATGATATGGCTTCCTTTCTCAAGCTCAGAACCGCAACAGCCAGACAAACTGCGGCAGTCATTTTTGTGTCGGAATGATTCTCTTGGTTAGGAGAGTTAGGCAGATGGAAGAGAGCGGAAACCGAGAGGTACTCACATACTTGGCACGCTTCCGTCAGTTTATGTGACAAATGTACACTTTAGGTCGCCCACCTCATCCATCGATAGTATATAATGAGGAATATCCTTTAACGAGATGAGTGTTTATCCTGGAACTAGCACTCCTAGTTTACTACATCGTCAAGCTTCATCTGCCTATATTCGTAGGGACCAGATTTATCGCGTCCGAGAGCGTGATTTATCACACGAGATCGCTTCTAAAATGTCGTGCAGACGGGGTTTGCCATGATCTCGCTCAATAAATTGAGCAACGGACGCGATAAATCTGGTCCCTACGAACAACTACCACATGAAGATTGACTATGTATTTACAGTCATATAACTGAGAGAATGTCACATGCCTACGAACTCCTTAGCATTGAATCGTCATCACGAATTAGCAGCTTTCTTACGAAGCCGCCGCGCTCGTTTATCGCCAGAACGAATGGGATTCTCCAGAGGAAACCGAAGGCGTACACCGGGCTTACGGCGTGGAGAAGTGGCAACGCTTGCCGGAATAAGTCTTGAGTGGTATACGTGGCTTGAGCAGGGACGAGATATTCACGTCTCAGTGCAATTGTTGGAAAGTCTGGCGCGAGTGCTGCAACTGGACGTGAACGAACGTAACCACTTATTTTTGCTCGCACTCAGACAACCTCCTCCAATGGAGACGTTTTCACAGACGACGATCAGCCTAACCTTCCAACATTTCCTCAATCATCTTGGGACAGCTCCCGCATGCGTCGTTGATGCCCGTTTGAATGTCGTTGCGTGGAATAGAGCCTTTTGCGTCGTTTTTGGCGACTGTGAAACGATGTCCGAGCGAGAGCAAAACTTGATCTGGAGAGTATTCACTTCACCTTCTTTAAGAAACGAAGAGTGGGAGGACCATGCGCGACTGTATCTGGCTCAATTTCGCGCTGGATATGATCGTTTTCTCGAAGACCCGTGGTGGACAACACAAATCGCCGAATTGAGCCGTTTTAGCGCGGAGTTTCGGGAATTATGGGCACGCCACGATGTACTCAATGTTCCAGAAGGGCAAAAATTGATTCATCATCCGCTCGTAGGAGAACTGGCCTTTGAATTTCTCTTGTTCCAGACGGTCGATACCTCCGATCTTCGGATTCTGGTACACACTCCTCTTAATTCTGGGACTGCCGATAAAATTGAGCGACTTCTGGCTCTTGAGTAAGAACTGTATTCCGGTCGAATCACTCCCACAATTAGGCAGACGGTATGTCAATACCGTGAAAAACTAGGTCCAGAGCGTGCTTGAAATCGTTCAAGGGTGATGCTGAGGCTGGCTTCAGGAATAACTGGTAGAAGATTGTTCCAGTAAGTACGTCGAGTAGAACATTGAGATCAATATTTTGACGAAGCTCGCCACGCTCCTGACCTCGCTTGAGCACTTCTGTGAGGGTTTCGTAAATGGGGGTGGCATACTTCGACCAGTACCGCTCGGCGAGAGGAGGATTGTTTGAGAGAGTTCCGAGAAGTAGGGAGAGCATCTGTCGTTCAAAAGGAGCTTGTGTATTCTTGACAAATGCCTCAACCCACAGAAGAATATCTTCGCGCACATTCCCACTGTTGGGTACCTCCTGGCGAGGCTTCACACTCGCCAGCGCATCCACCACCAGCTCTTCTTTTGACTTCCAGCGTCGGTAGATCGTCGTCTTGCCCACATTCGCACGTGCCGCTACCGCTTCAATACTTGTGCGCTCATAGCCCGATTCGGACAATAGTTGAAGGGCAGATTGAAGGATGGCTTCATGCACCTGTGTGCTGCGTGGTCGTCCTGGTGGTCGAGCCGACTTTTGCTGCGGAGTACTCTCTTCATCCATCCATCTGTCTCTCTTTCTCCATCTACGTAAAAGACTCCCAATCCTTCGCGAATTGCGAGTTTACATCGGTAGTGTCTGTGCGAATATCTTACATGCAAACGCCCTATGTGACAAGTCTTTTGTAGACCTGAGATCCAATGTATATTGTCTCTACTTACTGACACCTCCTTGTCGCTGTCGTAATGGTCTGAGAGACGAGGAACGGATGTAGACAGGCGACCAACGACAAGGGGTGTTGCTATGTGAATACTCATATGACTCCACCGAGAAACTCATTTTCCTCGTAAAGGCAATTTCCCGATGGAGTCATATCTGCGCCCCTCAGTCGATTGTTATGAAAGAGTACTATGAACAGGAGAGAGCGCTTCATCGGAAACTAGTTTGACCAGTTTAGAGCTACCCTCCCACAGTTCTCTAGCTTTCTCAGGATCGTATGATTCCTCAGACGAAGGGATATCATTTAGACCGGAGAAGTATTTTCCTGTGACGTTGGTGAGCTGAGAGTCAAGGACGAGTCGAGCCAGGTGCTTCCCAGAAGTGCTGACGGTGTTGATATTCAGACCAAAGAGACGAATAAGGGGCACGAGAGGCGGCAGAATTGTGTTGAAGATGAAACGCGGCAAAGTAGGCCAATCGCGGCTCAGTCCCGTATCAGGCATACCACCGGGATCGAAGGCGTTGACGGTAAAAGGATGCGTGCTGGAATCTTCATCCTGAAGGCGGCGGACCAACTCATATGTGCAAAGAAGATTGCACAGTTTCGAGGTCGTGTAGCGTCTGCGACCGATGAGAGCTGGACTCTCGGCTCGCTCTGTCATATCTGGATACTTCTCCGGCCAGGCCAACGCTTCAGGATTTCGATACCGCGGGGCGGGCATACCGGTCCTCTTCGTGGGGTTGTGCGTATCGCTACTCACAAAAACGATCCGTGCGGGCGCGACTAGATGACGCATTAACAGATTGACCAGCAAGAAGTGTCCGAGGTGATTGACGCCGAAGGTCGTCTCGAAGCTATCTTTGGTATATGTCGTGCCACTCACAATCTGAATGCCTGCGTTACACACAAGTGCCTGTAGAGGTGGAAGCTCGCGCTCAGCCAGTACCTGCACAAATGAGCGCACCGAATCTAATGAAGCTAGATCGAATGACATCGCCTCAATCTGCACATGACCAGTCTCCTTTATTAACCTTCGTACCGCCTCTGAAGCCTTTTCTTGACTACGGCTAGCGAGAATCACATGCCATCCTGCATGAGCAGAGGCAACCGTGCGGGCACACTCGTATCCCAGCCCGCTGTTGCCGCCAGTAATAATAACTGTCTTGTTTGTTCTTTCCGATTGAGAAACCATCATGTTGCAGCTTACTTTCTCCTTCTTTCAAAGGCAATGGTTAAAAATTTGTTAGACACATTAAAGATACGATACGTATTGTTATTATATGCAGGTTTGGTCATCCTTGTCAAGGAAAGGTCTCTGCATAACTGCGAGTACATAGTGGAGTCTGTTCGTTGCTTCCCACGAGGTTTAAGGAAATTGCCTTCATGATGTGGCTCAGGGGATATGAAAAAAAGGCTGACAAAATGCTCATAGGCATTTTGTCAACCAAAAATATTCTTGAAGAGAGATGTTAACAGCCGTTTTCTTTCATATGAAACAGCTTGACTTGAACCCAACTGAGCTAGAACAGATTTTGTGGAAAAACAGCAAGAATTTGTTTGGTCTGGATGTACAAGCGAATGCAAAACCTACTACTTAGAGAATTGTATGATGGTTTTTCGTAGGGACCGATTTATCGCGTTCGAGGCCGATTTGTCGAGTATAGGTTGGTATATCGGCCTCGGATATGAGAATGCATGAAGGAAAAATCATCAGATGTAGGGGTAATAATTCATTACACCATGTATACGTATTCGCCCGAAAGCAATCTTTGGAGTGTAACCACAATCTGTTGTAGGATGGCGTTGGCCTTGCATACAATCTGCTCCTTGTGGTCGCGTCTGGCGACGGAGAGAATTTTGCCCTGATGAAGCCCTTCGTAGACGTGAGCGCGGAAAATTGTGGCGGTATCCTGTGCGGGATAGCCGTATTCTTGCCAGAAGAGTGCCTGTTCTTGTGGCACGGCGCGTTTAGGGAGGAGGAAGAAGGTCCAGTCGGCGAGCGGGTCGCCCCAGGAGCCACGATCAGGGTCGAGCAAGGCGACGATGTGCGGTCCCGTTGCTGTGCGCTCGACGAGCAGGTTAAACCACCACAGGTCGCCATGTAGTAGGCGTGGCTGCGTGATGACGTCGAGTAAGGGCGTGTTGCGTTGCACGATGGCGATAAGTTGACGCAGAGCAGTTGTGTCGATGTTGCTACGGAGAGCGTCGCGCAGAGAGCGTTCGAGCCAATCGAGAATCGTATGACTCCATGTGGGAAAGCGTGGTCCTGTACCGACGAGTCCAAAGTTATCGCCGCGAATCTCCGAGATAGTTTTTACGAGACGCGCGAACTCGCGCCAGAGGTCGTCATGCTCTTGCAGCGAAAGGTCAGCGGGCAGTTTCGACCAGGAGGTACCGCGCATATAGGATTGGAAGAGGTAGTCGCGGTCAAGCAGACGATGGCTAAAATCAACCGCGAGAATGCGTGGAAGAAGCGAGTTCAGAGGCGAGAGGTGAGTATACATGGCAAGTTCGTGGTGCATCAGGTTTGTCTCGTGCCAGAGATGACAATTGCTAGCGGCTGGTGCAACGCGCAGAATAACGGGTTCATGCCCTTGCATCTGTACAAGATAGGTCGTATTGAATTGACCACCACCGATCTCACGGATGGATTGTAGCTGCACCCGTTGCCCAAAGGTGTGCCGACATATCGCCACAAGTTGCGCGAGCGGAACGGCAACCTGAAACGATTCCGGCGGACGTTCAATCGGTGTAAATTTCATCACAGTACGTTCCCTCCCTTACGTACATTGGCGTGTTGTATCCCTATTGCGAGTATACAGTATTCTCTATACGTTCCTCAACATTGTTTTGTCTCGCTTCCGTAATAGACATGTCACGTTTTATAGATGAGAATAATAATGTCAATCGTGATGGGGCACTCGCCGAGTGCTCCATCACGATTGACATTATTATATAAAGGGGATTGTTATGCGATCTGTAGCACGATGCGACCACGCCCATGACCTTTTTGACAGAGTTCCTGAGCTTGTGCGGCCTCATCAAGAGGAAACGTGTGACCGACAAATGCTTTAATCTGTCCTTCGTCAATGAGTCTGGCGAATTGAGCAAGCTGTTCGCTCGTACTCTGAGCAGAGAAGCGGGACGCATGTATACCAAGCTTACTTGCTTTTGCCTCGTCGGGCTGACCCGCGATGGTGATGAGTGTACCGCCGCGTCTGAGTGTAGAATATGCGGTTGCAAGCGCATCGTCGCCAACGGTGTCAAGCACAAGGTCTACATCATGTACCGCGTCCTCGATCTTTGTTTGCGTGTAGTCGAGAACGGTTTCAGCACCGAATGAGCGTACAAAGTCAACGTTAGGGGTCGAGGTGGTGCTGATGACGTGTGCGCCTTTCTGATGTGCAAACTGGATAGCGAAGAGGCCAACGCCGCCGGAACCGCCAATAATCAAGACACGCTGCCCTTGCTGCAGATTGCCATGATCGAAGAGACCTTGCCACGCTGTAGTAGCACTGACGGGAATAGTTGCTGCCTCATCAAAGCTCAACGATTTTGGCTTCAATGCTATGACGTTTACAGGTGCTACTGTATATTGTGTATACGTACCCTGAGAACTAAGTCCAAAAACTTCCTGCCCAACCTGAAACGCGGTTACGCCATTCCCAACCTTTTCGATAGTGCCCGCAAAGGCGTGACCCGGAATGTAAGGAAACGAAGGTTGCATGAAACTCTTTGCAGCACCAGCGCGAATTTTCCAATCCATAGGATTGACGCCTGCCGCATGTACACGAACCAATACTTCGCCCTCTTTTGGTTCTGGCTGTGCGATCTGCTCAAGCTTGAGTTGATCGGCGTCGCCATAGTCATGAACCTGAATTGCCTGTATCTGTGTTGCCATGATTGTCTCTTTTCTGTTGTGTTTCATCAGGAATGAAACGCGAGATGCGTTATAAGAGGGCTAACAAGAGGGGATTGTGGGATTATTCCATATGTTCAAGATAACGTAAGGATCGGATGTAAACCAGGGCGCCCGCAAGGAGAACGCCCCTCCCATATGACGTGAGGCTTGTGGAAACGTTTCGTGTATGGGAGGGGCGTTCCCCTTGCGGGCGCCCTGGTTTATGTATTCCAAATGCAATGCCATGTTGTATAGTGGGACAGACCTATGCAACAAACATGGAAGGATTATTTTTTATGCAACATACACATTTTGGCGTTGCGCTTGTAACGGGCACTTCGTCGGGTATCGGGTTAGAAACAGCGGTCGCGCTTGCTAAGGCTGGCTTTACTGTTGTGGCGACGATGCGTAACCCTGAGCGGGCACAAGCTTTACAGGCAAGAGTGCAGGAGGCAGCGGTGGAGGTCGATATTCGCAAACTCGACATTACGTCTGATGCCGAGGCGGAACAATGTGTTTCAGAGGTGTTGGCAATGCATGGCACAATCGACGTGCTAGTAAATAACGCAGGTTCTGGCTTTGTCGGCACGCTAGAACAGGTTTCGCTAGACGAGATACGCGAAGTGTTGGAGGTCGATTTCCTCGGCACGGCACGTATGACGAAGTTGGCGTTGCCGCATATGCGAGAGCGTGGCGCAGGGCGTATTCTGAGCGTCACAAGTGTTGGCGGTGTCGTTGGTCAACCATTTAACGATGTCTATTGCGCCGCAAAGTTCGCGGTAGAGGGTCTCCTGGAGAGTCTCGCCCCTGTTGCTCAAAGTTTTGGTGTGCATATCGCGGTGATCGAGCCAGGGGCAGTGGCGAGCGCGTTTATTGATAACGCTGCACCTTCTGTAGAGGCACGTTCACAAGCGGATAACGACCCCTATCAAGCATTGTGGCAGAACTATTTCAAAGTCGCAAGCAGCACGTTTGCGTCTGCCCAGAATCCGGCAGAGGTTGCTCAGATTCTCGTGCAAGCGGCGACAGAGGAAAACCCACGTTTTCGTTATCAAACATCTCCGTCGTCTCAGGCGTTTGCCGGTCTCAAACTAAGTGATCTGGATGGTCGCAAGGTGCTGGGAATGACGAGTCGATGGATTCAGTAATTGTGGCTGTCCTTTAGGAATGCAGGGAGACCGCGAGGGTCTCCCCTACACGTTGCGATGATGAAATAAATGTAGGGGAGACCCTCGCGGTCTCCCTGCATTTCCGTGTTTCTTGACACATGTGCTACACTCAGAGTAGCAAAATGTTTTGACTGTGAGCAGGAGGAGTAGATATCTTTTTGCGCGAAGAGAGGGAAGACCATTGGCTGCAAGTCTTCTCCGAATAAAAAGATGTTGAAGGTCGCCTGTGAGTCTGAAAATGAAGCTCATGCTAGTTTTCACGGGTATGCCCGTTACCGCATATGTTGAGGGTCTCTCATTGAGAATGAAGTGAGATTGACCGAAATAAGGTGGTACCACGAGCAATGCTCTTTCTCGTCCTTGTGGCATGAGAAAGGGCTTTTTTGATGCAAACATTTTGATGCATACACTATGCACGTCGTCCCATCTGGAGGGAACTATGATCGAACAAAATACGCCACGCGAGACCGCGAATGCTCTGCCAAAGACCTATGAACCACAATTGGTTGAGGGAAAGTGGTACCGCTTCTGGGAAGAGGGTGGCTACTTCAAACCGCGCCCGAATAATGCACGTAAGCCGTTTGTAATTTGTATGCCGCCGCCTAATGTTACTGGTGCGCTTCACCTTGGTCACGCAATTACGGCGACGACTGAAGATATTCTTATCCGCTATCATCGTATGCTCGGCGATGACACGTTGTGGGTGCCAGGGGAGGATCATGCAGGTATCGCAACGCAGACCGTTGTCGAACGCTTGCTTGCTCGTGAGGGCACAGACCGTCATAAATTGGGGCGCGAAGCCTTTGTCGAGCGTGTGTGGCAGTGGGTGCATCAATATAAGAGTCGTATTCAGGATCAGCACCGTCGCTTAGGAGCATCTTGCGACTGGTCGCGCGAACGCTTTACGCTTGACGCGGGTCTCTCGAAGGCGGTGCGCGAGGTCTTTGTGCGCCTTTACGAGGAGGGGTTGATTTATCGTGGCGAGCGTATTATCAACTGGTGTCCGCAATGCATGAGTGCCCTGTCCGATCTTGAGGTCAACCACGTCGATACACAGGGGACGCTTACCTATGTACGCTACCCACTCAAGCCGCTTGAGGGCGAGACGGAGACGAAATACATCAGCGTCGCTACAACCCGACCCGAAACAATTCTTGGTGACACCGCCGTTGCTGTCAATCCCAACGATGCACGCTACAAAGATATCGTGGGACGTGTCGCCGTGCTACCAATCGTGGGGCGCGAGATACCGATTGTGGCGGACGATGCTGTTGATGCCGCGTTCGGTACGGGTGCGGTCAAGGTGACGCCTGCCCACGACCCAACGGACTTCGAGATTGGCATGCGTCACGACCTGCCGCGCATTCAGGTAATCGGCTTCGATGGCATCATGACCGAGGAGGCTGGTCCTTATGCTGGTCTTGATCGTTTCGAGGCTCGTAAACAACTGGTCAAGGAGCTACAGCAGCAGGGCGTAGTGACAAAAATCGAAGATTACACGGTTCCGTTAGGGCTGTGCCAGCGTAGCGATACTGTTGTCGAGCCTCTGATTTCAAAACAGTGGTTCGTCAAGATGACGCCGTTGGCGACGCCCGCGATGGGTGCGGTCAAATATGGGCAGCTCAAAATCATTCCCGAACGCTTCAATAAGACGTATATGGACTGGCTGGAAAACATTCATGACTGGTGTATCTCGCGTCAATTGTGGTGGGGACATCGCATTCCGGTATGGTACTGCGATAACTGCGGACAAATGATTGTGAGCCGTGAGGATGTTACTACCTGTCCCGATTGCGAGAGTAGTGATATTCGCCAGGATGAGGATGTGCTGGATACGTGGTTCAGTTCGTGGCTGTGGCCTTTCAGCACATTGGGCTGGCCCGAAGTCAGCGACGACCTGCTGCGCTACTATCCAAACTCGGTGATGGAGACGGGCTACGACATCATTTTCTTCTGGGTGGCACGCATGGTCATGTCGGGCATCCATTTCCTGGGCGTGGTGCCGTTCGACACGATTTACTTGCATGGGCTAGTGCGCGATGCGAAGGGCGAGAAGATGAGTAAGTCCAAGAATAACGTTGTCGATCCAATTGAAGTGATGGATCAATACGGAACCGATGCGCTACGCTTCACGCTGGCGACAAGTAGCACGCCAGGTAATGATAGCAAGCTTGTACCGGAGCGCATCATCGGCAATCGCAACTTCGCCAACAAGATATGGAACGCCTCGCGCTTCGTACTGATGACGACCGCCGACGTTGGGCATGGTGTCCCCGATATCGCACACGTACAAGCTCATACACTGGCTGACCGCTGGATTCTTGGGCGTCTGGCACGGCTGACACAGAACGTGACGCGGCTCATCAACGAATTTCAGTTAGGTGAGGCTGGTCGCCAGATCAACGATTTCTTCTGGTCTGACTACTGCGACTGGTATGTGGAGATTGCGAAGGTGCAGATGCAAGGTAATGAGCATGCGCGACAGGCAACGGCTGGCATTCTGCGAGCTGTGCTTGACCAAAGTTTGCGCCTGCTACATCCGTTCATGCCATTCTTAACCGAAGAGGTATGGCACTACCTGTACCAGACGAGCGAGCCAAATCAAGAGGCATGGCCTGCATCGGCGTTGATCGTCGCGCCGTGGCCCCAGGCGAATGTCAAGGCTATCGACGACGAGGCGGAGCAACAGTTCGGGTTGGTGCAGGAGGTGATCGCGCGTATCCGTGACGCACGCAATCAGGCTAATGTTGAGCCTGCACGCCGCATTCCGGTGCAGATGGTGGTTGGCTCCGAGATGCACATGTTTACTGCACAATCATCTCTGATCGAGTTTCTGGCACGAACCGAGAAGCCGCACCTGTACGAGACGCTATCACAGAAGCCCGAACAGGCCATGAGTCTACTCGCGGGACCAATCGAAATCTACCTGCCGCTATCGGGTCTACTCGACATTGGCAAAGAGATCGAGCGGCTCGATAAAGAGATAGCGCAGGCGCAACAGGAGATGGTGCGCTTACAGGGCAAGCTCGCCAACCAGAACTTTGTCGCCAAGGCCAAGCCAGAGGTTGTCGAGAAGGAGCGCGAGAAACTTGCAACTCAGGAGGAGCGTATCGGCAAACTACAGACACGCCGAGCTGAGTTGGGCGCGTAAGAAATTCTTAGCAAATAAATAACCTTCCTGCTCGCTATAGCGAGCAGGAAGGTTATTTATTTGCTGTCTGCTTGTTGTCACAGAATTTTAATGCGAATTTGTTGACTTACGAGCGTATCATGGAGTATCCTTTGCTTAACAATGTGCTATTGTGTAGCAAAGAATGAAATATATGATTTGGACATATTTTATAACGATTGATGTATAATGAGCATTACAATGAAAACATATTCATGGCGAGTCCTCTTAGGGAAGATCATCAATGATCCCCAGGAGAGGCAACGTATCGCGTTCCAGATAGGTGCCAATCATGTCACGCTGACACGCTGGGCAACTCACAAGTCATCTCCACGCGTAGAAAGTTTGCACCGCTTACTACAGGCATTGCCCAGATATCGACATCAATTCCTTGCGCTTATCCCCGAAGAGTTCCCTGAATTCTTTGAGGTGTCGGTCGCGGAGAGTGAGGTCATACCTGAGATTCCCTCTGCATTCTATGAGCGTGTATTGCAGGCGTATACCGCGACGCCACAGTATATGCGCTCATCGTCGGTGCGCGTCACTCTCATACAGCAACTCCTAGGTCATCTTGACCCAATGGGAAGAGGCATCGCGGTGAGTGTCAGCGTTTGTATGCCACCCGATAAGAGCGGGTACATTCGTAGTTTACGTGAGGATGTTGGACGTGGCGTGAGTCCGTGGCATAGTCATCTCAAGAATCGTCCCACCTTTCTAGGCATCGAATCGCCGCAGGGCTATGCAGTAGTAGAGGGACATCTCATCGTGATACATTCGCGTGAAGAAAAGATGGAGCGTTTCCCCAATCATGTCGTTGAGTCAGAAGAAAGCGCAGTTGCATGTCCCATCCTAATGGCTGATCGCGTTTCGGGGAGCGTGTATATATCAAGTCCGCAACCTGACTATTTTCAGCGGTCATTGCAAAATCTTGTTGAAAGCTATACAAATCTCCTCGTTCTAAGTTTCGAGCAAGAGAGCTTTTATAAGTTGGGACAGACCGCGCTGGGCATGATGCCTGCTTATGAAGTACAACAATTATACATGTATCAATTTCAGCAACGCGTCTCCCAATTGATGCGAATAATGCAAGGAACACAGCCAATTTCGCGCATAGAGGCCGAACAGAGGATACTGCAAGACATAGAGGAAGAGTTACTCAATAGTCAGGCTGA
>CAXUHG010000149.1:0-2371 GCA_964250805.1 uncultured Ktedonobacteraceae bacterium
AAGAGAATGAAGGACGCTGGTTAATCTGGATTCAAAATGGATGGACGCAAAAAACACTAGGTCTAGTTGCATCCGAAGAGCAAGCATGGCAAAAATTTAAAAACTATCATCCGGGTGTAGCAGCACATTTAGAGCCTTTTGCTGAATCTGCTAGGAAACGCCAAAACAAGGGACAGTTTTGGTGGGAGTTAAACCCTTGTAATTATTATCACGATTTTGAGCAAATCAAAATTTTCTGGCCTGATATTGCAAAATTTCCTCGATTTTCCTGGGATGAAAAGGGAATATTCGTAAATAACAAAGGATATATACTACCTGAGGCAGATATTTCTCTGCTAGGAATTTTACAATCACGAGTATGTTGGTTTTGCATCAGTCGTCTCTGTGCGCCACTTGGCGAACGTGCAGGATTGATTAGGTATCAACATTTCACCCAATACATAACCAATCTTCCCATTCCCGAACTCAACAATGAGCAGCGAGAGCAGACTGGCACACTGGCACAGCAGCTTACGGATGTGGCGCAGCGACGCTATGAGGTGCGGCGCAAGACGGTACATCGCATTGTGCGTGATCTCGGCAATGGGGTGGAGGCGCGGCTCAATCAACGGCTGGAATTGTGGTGGGATTTGCCCTTCGCGGAGTTTCGCGCTGAGATTCAGAAGGTGTTCAAGCGCGATATTCCGCTCAAGGAGCGCGATGATTGGGAGGAGTTGTTGCGTGAGCGTGGGGCACAGATACGCACATTGACCGATGAGATTGTGCGGCTCGAAACGTTGCTCAACGCGGCTGTCTATGCTGTGTTCGACCTGAACGAGGAGGAGATTGCGTTGATCGAGCGCGAGACGAAGTATAAGTATGGGGAGTGGTGAGGGAGAAAGCATACCAAAACTAGGGCGCCCGCAAGGGGAACGCCCCTCCCATACGACGAGACCACCTATGGAGATGCTTCGTGTATGGGAGGGGCGTTCCCCTTGTGGGCGCCCTAGTTTTTTAATCACCGTTACGTTAACGCCTATGGGGATATCCCTCCCATACACGTTTGCTTGGCCTACTGTCTCAGTTTGTATTCTTTAGAACGAAGAGTAATTCTCGAACGTGTAACATACAGAACTACCATGATGAAAGAGAGAACTACAACTTATGCAAATGCGACGTTTGGGTGCAACGGGGACGATGGTTTCCGAAGTATGTCTGGGCTGCATGACTTTTGGCAATGAGGCCAATGAAGACGAGTCAAGGGCGATTATTCAGCGTTTTATTGAGGTCGGTGGCAATTTTCTGGATACGGCGGATGTCTACTCGAATGGCGGCTCAGAAGAGATTACGGGACGTGCCATTCATGGTATGCGTGACGAACTGGTACTTGCGACAAAGGTACGTTTTCCGATGGGCGATAAGCCAAACGATGTCGGTCTTTCACGCAAACATATTATTCAGGGTTGTGATGCAAGTCTACGACGTTTGAATACCGACTATATCGATCTGTATCAGGCTCATTGCTGGGACGCTGCTACGCCACTTGAAGAGACGCTTTCTGCCTTTTCCGATCTTGTTCATCAAGGTAAGGTACGCTATATCGGTGTCTCAAATTTTACCGCGTGGCAAATTATGAAGGCATTGCACGTGAGCCGTGTGCATGGTTTTGAGCGTATCGTCTCGCTACAGCCTCAATATTCGCTGGTTGAGCGTCATCTTGATTATGAGATACTGCCGCTGTGCCGCGAAGAGAATATTGCTGTATTGCCGTGGAGTCCTCTTGGCGGCGGCTTTCTCTCTGGAAAATATAAGCGAGGAGAGCGACCGCCGCAAGGGACCCGTATCGCGAAGGCGGCAGAAGTTTTGGAGGAGCATTGGCAGAGGCGTGCAACCGAGCAAAACTGGCATGTAATTGACATAATAGATTCTATTGCTAAGGAAACCGGAAAGTCATACGCGCAGATCGCGCTCAACTGGTTGTTACGCACTCCAGGGATAACGGCTCCTATTCTTGGCGCAAGTTCGCTAGAGCAGTTTAACGACAATCTTGGTGCAGTTGGTTGGGAACTGAGTTCAGAGCAAGTACAGCAGCTTTCAGAAGCAAGCGCGGTAGAAGACATTTATCCCTATCGCTTCATTAGTGAGGCGCAACGGGTGTAGCACCTAGAGGTGTTTAACTTTAGCCCAAAGAGAGATCTGTGTTGAGGCAAGGGCGCCCGCAAGGGGAACGCCCCTCCCATACAACGGGATGTTGTGGAGGTGAATTGTGTATGGGAGGATTATCCTATTGCCTTTCAACAGTAGGTTTCTGATAGATGAGAGGAAAACGCCTGTAGGGACCCCTTTTTTAACTGCTGGGGGGAAGTAGCCTGGGTGCTATGACGGGTTAAAA
>CAXUHG010000149.1:2381-11266 GCA_964250805.1 uncultured Ktedonobacteraceae bacterium
TTAATCCCTATCGCTTCATTAGTGAGCCACAACGGGTGTAGCATTTATGGCAGCAAGAGGGCAAGACACCGGCTCAGCCGTTGTCTTGCCCTCTTGCTCTTGTCACGGTTACTTTCGAGTATGAGAACTTTTTATACGAATTGTGAATAATTACCTTGAAATTGCTTCATTTGCATGTTATAGTAGCAAGCGTTCAATAGAACTATTTCTATGCAGAGAAGGAGCGATATATCATGCCTTACATCCCCGCAGGTGGTAGTTCGTCCTCTGGAAGTGGTCAGATGTCCTATCCAACTGGAAGGATGGATGAGACCGCTCAAAAAATGATTATGAACGCGAATAATGCACTGGAACAGCACAATGCAGCATGGGTACAGATACTAGCGTTTGTGCAGAGCTTCCCAGGGTTTATGCAAGTTCCTGTGATGGCTGTACTCAATCCATATGAACGTCGTTTGCGTGCCTCCTATCAATGGCAAATCGACTGTGCAAATGCTCTGACGAACGGTTCGCAACAAATGCAACAAACCGATCATGCCGTCGCACACGGCTTTGGACGCGACTGATAGCCTCCTATAACTTCTCTTAATTACGTATAATTGGTGCATTCGAGGGCGTGATAAACAGGTCCCTACATGGGGCACGCACATTGCTTCGCTGCGCGGACGCGATACATCGGGTCCCTACAGGATGTACCGATAATGAAAAGGAAGGAACACGTTTATGGGGGCATTTGCGACTCTATTAAGCTGGCTTTCTCCCGTATTACAACCATTAACAGATTTTCGGAGCAATGTCACGAAACTGAATACTATTCATCAGGACTCGGTACAAACCTTTGGCATGCTTGCAGGGGGATTAGTTGAGCCACAAACGGGACCGGATGCATTTACTGGCGAATTAGCGGATGCGTTCTGGAACGATGTGCAGACGTACCTCAATACGGAGAACGCGCTTTCCGGGGGTGGTGTGGGTGTTGCCGAGGGAGGAGTGATAGATGATGCTATTGTTGCCTGCGAGGAGTGTGCGACCGATGTGACGGGAGCCGCCGAGGTTGCCGCGGGCGAGATAGCAGGTGATGCCGTCCTCGACGAAGTAACCGCTGTGGTTGATGTTGCAGCGGTAGCGGAGGCGGGGGCGAATCCCATTGCCGACGTAGCAGCAATCATCTTGACCGTTATCGCTGGAGCAGCCATACTTGGCACGCTGATCACACTGGCCTGGGCTATCTACAATGCCGTACAACGCTGGCAGCAAGCCATGAACAACATCAGCAATAGACCGCTCCCCAAGTTGCCGCCGAATCCAACCCCTGTCCCTGCACCCACGCCTGTAGTGCCACCGATAAATCAGCAACAACTGACACCGCAACAGCAGCAAGAAGTGAATGATATCATAGCCATACTTACTAAAGAGGGTATCCCTTATTCTCAATCAGACATTGAAAATCTTGTGAGACAAGGTTATGATAGACAGAGCATTCTTGATATACTACGTTCTGGAAGCACTTCACTCCTTGCATACACGGAAACTACAAAACTAGATAGTTTAACGCTTAAAAATCTTCTTCGAGCATCAGAATTAGCTCAGCGAGTAGTTGATGATGCCAACAAAGGCAAAGTCAAAAGAGCCAAGAACTATCATGGTAGGCTACCAAATGATCTTGAACAGCAGATTCTTAGTAATCCAGATGCTGTTTTCGTTTCAACTGGTAAAAGTGTGCGCTTCATCTTTCTTAAAGATGGCAATATTGTAGTTACAGAGGGTATCGGTTCTGGACGCGGTTCCATTGTTACGAGTTATGGACCGTCAGGACCTCGTGGTACAAGTGGAGCTGCGGGTCTAGGAGGAAATCCTAATGATCCTGGACTACCAGTTACATGGGAGATGATTATCAATGGAACAATTCCTACTCCAGGTGGTGACACGCTCCCTCCTGCTATTCCGATCTTGCCATAAGGAGGTTACATATGTATCTTGAACTTACTTCATCTGTCAAAACTGAGGTCGTCACAGGAGCGCAACTAGCAAGTAATCCCAGGTGGATGCTTGACGGAAGAACGGTTCTTCTCGGTCCATACTACTCCTCGGAAGAACATGAGCAACATCTAGGACAAACCGTTGGAAGTACTGATTGGCTGTGGTCTGCTTCAGACGAACTACGATTTGACCAGAAAACCTTGCTGTTACAAAGTATCTTGTTTAGTGTGCCTGATACTACACTTCCCTCCACGTTCTCTCTTGATGCGTGGCAAACAGTTTCTGAAGACGTTGGTTTGCTGCGTCTGTCGAACGCTAAAGACTTTGAGTTAGAAACAACCGACTTCCGATGGATGGATGCACAAGGACAGGCACTCACCTGTGTCAATCAACGTGCTACTGAAAATGTATCACAACATTTAAAGCTTCGTATTAACGAGAATATGGAACTGCTCTTTGCTGATGAGAAATTTTGTGGATGGGTACTCTTGCAACCCGCGCGCTTTATTGTGGATGCTTGGGAAAAGCCCGAACTCGAAAATGACGATAAAGAATTGACGAATCTTGTGTCTGTGTACCTTGCGTTACTCACTGAACCTTACATTGAGCAGATGGAAGATCGCAATTCTCTGGTACTTCATGCATTGCGCGAGCTTTATGAACGTACTAGTTCAGAAGATAATCATTCCTCAAAACAACAAAGCATTTTACGGGCTACGATTGCTGAGAAGCTTGACCGCTTCTACGATGTGAAGGTGTAACCAATGCTTGAAACTAACTACTTCATATACAGGCCCTTGCTGGGGAACTGCTTTCAGCAACAGAAGGAGATTTTGGAATTCGCTGTACTGTCAATGTAGTCAAAAGTAGTGAAGGCAGATCGCGTGTCTATGTAGGCGGTGAAGCGAACGTAACCATTAGACAAGTACGGGCATTTACTAATTCAGTAGAGATGCTTCTTACGCAATTAGTAGATGTAGATGCTTCTAAAGAATACTCATCGTTATAGGATGTAATGTCACATACATTTACACTCATTTCAAGTAGTGAAATAACAAATGAAGACTTTAACGAACTCTTGCAACAATCAGGAGCGGTAATGCATCCCGACGAGGTCTATGATGGAAGGATTTCGCAAGCAGACCGTCATGTGTGGCTTGTCTTAAATAAGACCTGCTTACAAAACCTTGAGGAAGAAGATCAGCAAGAGGAAAGAGAACTTTTGGTGAAGCAACTTAGAGGAGAGCCAAAGACTTGTATTGATTTAACCGTTAGTAGAACCGAAGGTAGTCAGCAACTTGCCGTTGAGTTCGCATCTCTGTGTGCAACGAAATATCCCTGTATTGTTGATGATAATATGGGAAGAATTTTTACGACACACGACTTGTTTACCTTGCGTGATGCTAGCAAAGGATTCGGGGAAAATACGTATTGAGCTGATAGAGCAATTGTAAGAAAAGAATATGGCAGTAGAAGATATCAGCATCTACACCTATGTGCGTAATCCACAGCAGCTTTATGATGATGGTACTATCCAGCGTTTTCTCGTTGTTCTTTTAACAAGACAATCAGGGGAGCCGCATGCGGCTCCCCCCATTATCTGATTCCATATATTTTTGTTGCAAACGAAACACACGTGCCGGAGAATGCGTGATAGAATTGTAGTATTTGTTTCAGGAGGGAAGAATATGGCGCAGAATATTTCTAACGACAGGGTAATCTATCCGGCGAATGTTTCGCGGTTGAGGCAGGTGTGGCAGTTTACGACGGGCAATGGCATTACGAGTACGCCGAGAGTGGTGCGGAATATGGTGTTTGTTGGCTCACACGACTCTACGCTGTACGCGCTTGATGCTCGAAATGGGAAGCAGTTGTGGAGCTATACGACGGGCAGTACGATTTCGTCTTCACCTGCGGTTGGTGATGGCGCGGTCTATGTGGGTTCGTTCGATAAAAATCTGTATGCACTTGAGACTCAAACGGGGACGCTGTTGTGGCGTTTTGCGACGAGTGGAGCGATTGACTCCTCGCCAGCGTATGATGAGATGAACGTCTTCGTTGGCTCTACTGAGGGTACGCTTTATGCTCTCGATTCCGATACTGGCGATTCAACGTGGTCGTTTAAGGCAGGAGGCGGTATTCAATCCTCGCCTGTGATTGTGGATGGCATTATCTATTTCGGCTCGTGGGATGCGAAACTATACGCCCTTGATGCCGCAACGGGTGCCGTACAGTGGAGTTTCACGACGGAGGGCAGGATTAGCTCTTCGCCAGCCGTCGCTAATGGCATTGTATACGTTGGGTCACAGGATTCCTCGGTCTATGCTCTCGATGCTGCTAGCGGCGCGAAGTTGTGGAGCTATAAGACGGGCGACATTATTCTCTCTTCGCCGTTTGTCGCTGAAAACGCTGTCTACATTGGTTCACATGACAATCGACTGTATGCGCTCGACGCGGCGACAGGTAGCGAATTGTGGACGTATATGACAGGGGCGGCTATCCAATCATCGCCGTTGGTTGCCGATGAAGTGGTGTATGTTGGTTCACAAGATCGCACGGTCTATGCGCTTGCAGCTACTACAGGCGCGTTGTTGTGGAGTTATGGCACGAAGGGGTCAGTTGACGCTGCCGTGACTATTGCCGATGGTCGGCTGTATGTGGCCTCGTTCGACCATAGCCTGTACGCGTTTGGGAGCGATACGCTGTGGAACTACTCGGTTGAGGCCAGTATTCTCTCCACGCCAGCTATCGCGGGTGGCACAGTGTACTTTGGCTCACAGGATCACAAATTGTATGCCGTCGATGCCGCTACTGGCGATGAGCAGTGGAATTATGTGACGGGAGGACCAATCTACTCGTCGCCACTTGTGGTGAATGAAACGGTTGTTGTTGGTTCAACCGATGCCAGAGTATGTGCTATCGCAACCAGTACGGGGGCGACGTTGTGGGACTTCACAACTGGTGCCAGCATTCGTGCCACGCCAGTTTTTGAGAATGGCATGATCTTTGTCGGCTCGCACGACGCTATTCTGTACGCGTTAGATATCGACACAGGCGAGAATCTATGGAGCTACACCACAGGTGATAAAATTGACGCCTCGGTTGCTGTGGCTCACGGACATGTCTATGTTGGCTCGCATGACTCCCATATCTACGCTCTGAGTATCATGAATGGCAATGAGCGATGGCGTTACAAAACAGGTGGAGGCATCAATTCCTCGCCAACAGTTGTTGATGATATTCTCTACGTCGGTTCACACGACGGTCTACTCTACGCGCTTGATGCCGGAACGGGCGAGAAAATATGGACCTATAAGGCTGGCGATGCCATCAACTCCTCGCCAACAGTTGCCAATGATCTCGTTTTTTTT
This sequence comes from uncultured Ktedonobacteraceae bacterium, assembly GCA_964250805.1. Lineage (GTDB taxonomy): Bacteria > Chloroflexota > Ktedonobacteria > Ktedonobacterales > Ktedonobacteraceae > JBBQVS01. The sequence continues at coordinate 7,733 of CAXUHG010000149.1, forward strand.
GGTTCGCGCGACTCCAGGATTTACGCCCTCGATGCGACGACGGGCGAGGAACGCTGGCAACATGGCACTGGGGGTGCTATCAACTCTTCACCAACGGTCTTCAACGGCATTCTCTATGTGGGTTCGCACGATGGCAACATCTACGCCTTCAATGCGCTGACTGGTAAGGAATTGTGGAGCTATACAACGGGTGGTCCCGTCGAATCTTCACCATGCGTTGTCGATGGGGCAGTTTACATTGGCTCGAATGACGGCACACTGTATGCATTCAATCTTGTCTCGTTACCCTAAGAGACATGCATGGTGGGAAACGGAATCGATGGGGAAGAGGGCGTAATGAATTATGGCCCCTACAGGATTCGCTCCTGTAGGGGCCATAATTCATTACGCCCTGTAACCGATCAACAATTTATAACGACTACTAGAGATTATTGGGGTTGCGTGTACCATTATCCGTAGTGGTTGTGTTGGCAATATCGTCCGCAGAGTTGCGAACAATCGGATTGCCACTCTGATCCACACGAGCCTCTTCATGGCGCACGGTGTCTGTAACCTGCTGCGTCTCCTGAACGGCACGTTTGCCAATGGCGACCTCGCCCGTTACTACGGTATCCTTCGACACGTTGACCTGCTCTTCGCTGACAGGTACGCGAATGGTCTCGCCCTCACCAATCGGGGTGTTATCTACGCGACCGTCGGTGACGGGATGACGCTCGATGACGACCTCTTCATGAGTCACAGGAACATTTATGGTCTTCTGCTCAGAAACGACTTCCTTGTGTAGACCAACTTCACCGGCCTGTACGCGCTCTTTCGACACGTTCAGTTGTTCCGCACGCAAGCGCAAGGAACGTGGCTGATGATACTCATCCTGAGCATAGTCGGCATCTGTACGATCAACTGCCTGACCCGAAGTTGCGGCAACATTTGTCTGGTTAGTTGTGTACGTCTGAGCGTTGGTGGTATCCGTCTGGTTGTAGCCCGACTGATGCTCGTAATCATAGGCACCATACTGATGCAGAATGTTGTGAGCTTCTTCGTCTCGTCCATCGGGGCGAACCGATACAACGGTACGACCACTTTTGTACTGCTGGTCGTAGTAGGATGCGAAATCCTGCGACACACCGAGACTTGTCAAATCGCTAAGGAGATTGACGTTGTTCTGCCCTTGTGTGGCAACGCCGACCTGATCATAGCCAAAGCCTGCCTGTCTTAGAGCGTCGAGGGCGCGTCTTGCGTCACGCTCATTTTCAAAAACGCCAGCTATAATAGAAGTTTGAACTGCCAAGATAGTTCTCCTTTTCTTTTTTCAAGATATATTCTTGGAGGCGTTGTTCTCACGTTTTTTCGCGGAACTTGTTTCTCACCTCATCTGGTAATATCACGCATGAGGCTTTAAAAAAGAGACAGATTCTTGCGATTATGTTGAAAGCTTATGAATTTCTAATAGTTCAAAAAAGTAGAAAAGGGGAGTTTGGGGCGCAGCCCCAAACTGATGAACATGTAGGGAGACACTCGTCCCCTTACATCCCCGTTTTCAGCCGTGCCACTGACGTGCATACTGTTGTGTGAGATTGAGGTATTGGTTGCCGTAGGTGACGCTTGGTTCGATCATTGCGCCCTCGAACCACTCGTTGTAGCTGGTAATGGTGATCCAGTCGGGCTGGCTTGAGAGGGCACCCGTCCAGCTTTGTTGATAGGTTGCGCCGTTGTTGCGTGGCACAATATATGTTCCAGTACGCCCTGGCACACGCGTATCATCGTACCCTGGTAGCACGCCTGCCGCCCATATTTTGTGTGTACCATGCGCAGCGTTATAGGCGTTAATTTGATTGCGGAAGCCTGAATCGACGGTTGGCATGTCGTTATGTTGAATGCCCCAGTAGCCCGCGCTAAACAGGTGAATGCCATCGAAGACACTCAACATCGTCGTATCCACGCCCTCCGCCGACCAGATCATCGAATTGTTGGGGTCTACCTGACTACGAATGGAGGCCCATTGTGCTAATGTGCGCCCATTTCCAAGCGGATTCCAGAAGAAGAGAACGGGCTTGCCTTGCCAGTGCAGAAAATGCGAGTCGTTGCTATAGTGTGTCGCCACGTAGCTCAATGCATTGACCATGTTCGCTGTCCCCTTGAGTGCAGGGGCGTCGCTCTCGAAATAGAGCGTTGAGGCAAAATGAAATTTTGTTTGGTTCTCAAGTGTAGCGGAGTGCGCCAGGAGCTTTGCGAAATTCGTATCCGTAGCGTCGCCGGGACCCCACCACGAACTGATGAAGCCAGTGATGCCAGCGTTTGCCGCCTCCGTCACCTGTCGCGTGATAGTTGCGTCATCGCTAGAGTTATACTGAGGTGCGGGTAAGTCCGACATACGACAACTGCACCATGAGGATGAGTTGTACCATGTGTAGTAAAAAGCGAGCAAGGGCCGATTGGTGTTGGCGACTGGTACTGGTAGTGTATTCGGGCTGGGCTGGTTTGTACTTTGTGTTGATGTTGGCGTTGCAGTCGGCGTCATCCGAGGCTGGGGAGTTAATGATAGAGGGCTGATTGGGTTTTGTGTCGGCGTTGCCTTTGATTGAGATTTTGGTGGCACGCTTCTCGTAACGGATGTTGTGCTTGTGCTACCACATGCCGATAGGCAGAGGAGCGCGATAAGGCAGATTGCTAGTAATAGCGTTTTCCGTCCCAAGAATTTTCTCATCAAAACTTTTCTCGCTTATGAGTTATGAAACAAGTATATAGCCGATAAATCGGCCTCGGACGCGATACATCTGGTCCCTACGAAATGTTATCAAAAGGATTATATATCTATTGATAGAGATAAGACAATGGTATCTCCTTTGGTACCATCATGTACGAAAGCGTCTATGTAAGGGTAGCATATTCAATTGCAGCGTATCGAGAACTCACGCATGTTTGCTTACCCAATTCTGCATAGCTTGAAGCCGTTTAGAGGCAATGTGTGCAAACGAGGAGCAGCGTTCCTCGACTTGCGCTGTGGAGGTGTTGGGGGAAAAGATGAACGACTAGCCGCCCGTATCTTCCACGAGGTGTATTTGTGGTGTCAGGCTCTCGCGTGCAAGGGTCCAGACGCCGCCAAAGTTCAAGTCGTGTTGTATCACCGCAACGATGACCTCATCTTCTCGTGCGTCAAGCGTTGCGTGGCTGATAGCTTGCGCCTTTTGTCGTAGAACTTCGGCTGCTTGAAGGCTGCGACGTGGGCGTTCGATAGCTTCTTGAGAAAAGGTATGCATGGTTGTATTTTACCATAAGGCATGGGTAAAGTATCTATAAATGGGGTGATTTGGAGAGATGAGCGAAAAAAGCATTGACAATGCCGGATGTGCATGGTATATCTTTAGCAACACAAAAATAAGTGGATACGAAACGCTTAGACGAGACGAGTAACAGGTTGGTATGACGGTCAGAGAGTGGGCGGCTGGTGAAAAGCCCATGCGAGCATCCCCTGTGAATAAAACTCTGAAGCTACAAGAAGAAATCGCATTTGTGCGAAAGTAGAACTTTGTCGGT
>CAXUHG010000149.1:11366-13287 GCA_964250805.1 uncultured Ktedonobacteraceae bacterium
ACGCATGAAGGTGGTACCACGAAGTCGCTCTTCGTCCTTCTCAGAGAGAAGGAGAATGGGCGTTTTTTATTGCCCTCCGTCCTCTCTTCCAAGTAAGCGCAAACAATGCAACAATTTAATAGCAAGCAGCTATGCAGGGACGAGTAACGGATGTAGGCACAGCCAGAGAGTGGGCTAACGGTGGAACGCCCATATGTTGACTAGCCGTGAAAAAAGACTCTTGCGCTACGAGAAGAAATCGCCTGTGGCGAGATTAGAACTCGGTCGGTAGCCCCCGTTATTGGGCACGCTGATGATTATTCATCAACACGAGGTCGATGCCGTGAGGCATTGGCGAATGAAGGTGGCACCACAGAGACGTTTACAACGCTCTTTGTCCTTCTCCAATTAGGAGGACAAAGAGCGTTTTTGTTTTTTTCTTATGAAGTTGAGTACATACGACTAGACGAGAAAGGGATACAGGACATGGATATGACAACCAATACAACCAGCACGCTTAGCGCGAATTGCCCGGAGTGTGATGCAACAATTAACCTGCAGGGACTGATGGTCAACGAGATTATGTATTGTCCTGAGTGCAATGCAGAGTTAGAGGTGTTGAGCCTTGAGCAGCCTGCCGTTGCACTTGCGCCACAGGTTGAAGAGGACTGGGGAGAGTAGCATGACGCATATTGCAATCCTCACATCGCGCATACGCGTCGAGGAGAAGTTGTTGATCGAGGCATGTAATCGCCGCGACATTTCGTTCGATATTCTCGACGATGGCGAATTACTGCTCGACCTTGCTCAGCCTGACCCACGCTGGCGCAATTATGACGCGGTACTGTGTCGTAGTATGAGCCAGTCACGCGGTCTCGCCATCCTGCATGTGTTGGAACATTGGGGCGTTCCCGTGTTCAATACGGCGGCGGTTACGGCAACCTGTAACGATAAGTTGCTCACAACATTGGCACTGTTACAGGCACATGTACCAACGCCACGTACACTGCTCGCCTTCGATGCTCAGAACGCTGTACGTGCTATCGAGATGCTGGGTTATCCAGCCGTACTCAAGCCTGTTACTGGTTCATGGGGGCGTTTGCTAGCACGTATCAATGACCGCGATGCTGCCGAAGCGGTGTTGGAGCATCAGGAGACGCTCGGCGGCTATCAGCATCAGACACACTATATTCAGCAGTATATCGACAAGCCACAACGCGATATCCGTGCCTTTGTGATTGGCGAACAGACCGTGTGCGCCATCTATCGTACCAGCGAACATTGGGTTACGAATACTGCACGAGGAGCTGTGACGAGCAATTGTCCAGTAACGCCAGAACTCAATGAGCTATGTGTCCGAGCCGCACAAGCTGTAGGCGGTGGCATCCTGGCAATCGACGTGTTGGAGGATGCGGAATCCGGGCTACTGGTTAATGAGATTAACGCGACGATGGAATTTCGCAATAGTATCGCTCCTACGGGCGTAGATATTCCGGCCTTGATGCTTGACTATGTGTTGAGCCATATACGGGAAAGGGTACTAGGATGAATTCCATTCGCGTTGCTATTGTTGGTGGCTCTGGCTATACGGGGGGAGAGTTGATACGCCTGTTGCTCTTTCATCCATATGTAGAGCTTACGCAGATTGCATCAAGCAGTCATGCGGGGCAATATGTGCATAGTACACATCCGAATTTGCGCAAGCTTTGCACATTGCGTTTCTGTCATCCCGACGACCTGACATCATGCGATGTACTGCTACTATGTTTACCGCATGGAGCATCGTCGCAAGCAATTGACCGCTACCGAGAACTTGCACCGCGTATCATCGACCTGTCCGCCGATTTTCGCTTGCGCTCACCCGAACTGTATCAGCAATGGTATGGCGAGGCACATGTTGCTCCTTCTCTACTGGAACGGGCGGTATATGGTTTACCGGAAC
>CAXUHG010000150.1:0-13253 GCA_964250805.1 uncultured Ktedonobacteraceae bacterium
CGATGGCAGTGTGTCGGGAGCGATTTCCAGGGCGAACGGAGCTAGGGGGAGGACACTGGACGAACTGCTTCCTCTATGGCGATGGGGACACTGCTACTCAGCAGAAGCCGTTGATACATCTTACGAAGTCCTCCGATACAAGATAGTGTTGGGAGACGTTGTTGTTTATGAGACGACAGGAAGGATGTACATAGAAATTACAGGCGACTCTTAGAGTCGCCTGTATCATGTATTATGCTATTGCTTGTCTGTAGAGAGTAGGGCGACTCTTAGAGTTGTCCGTTATGAAAGAATTCAATAGGAGCTTGAATGAGCATTACTAACGATGTACACAGCCAGACCTTGACCGATGCTAGCTTTGTCTCTGCCTTCCCCGCGACGTTTCTGTGGGGAACCGCAACCTCTAGCTATCAGATCGAGGGCGCGACGCACGAAGATGGACGCGGACAGTCGATATGGGACGTGTTCGCCGCCACACCAGGAAAGACCTATCACGGTGAGAACGGAGATGTGGGTGCAGACCATTATCATCGAATGCCGCAGGATGTGGCGCTGATGGCACAACTGGGGGTAAGCGCGTATCGCTTCTCCATCGCGTGGCCGCGTGTCTTGCCTTCCGGTCGAGGTGAGATCAACACTCGCGGCATCGACTTCTATGATCGTCTAGTCGATGCATTGCTGGCAAAGGGAATTCGCCCTGTTGCTACCCTCTATCACTGGGATTTGCCCCTCGCGCTCCATGACGAAGGAGGATGGCTTAACCGAGACACAGCGTATGCCTTTGCCGAGTATGCCGAGGTCATGGCGCGTCAACTGGGAGATCGCGTCGGAATGTGGATCACGCATAACGAACCCTGGTGTTCAGCTTATCTGGGCTACGGGTCCGGTATTCATGCTCCTGGCCTGCAAGATATGCAATCCGCTATTAACGTGGGCCATCATCTGCTGCTCTCGCATGGTCTGGCGGTGCCACGCCTTCGCGCACATGCAAAGGCCGATGCGCAGATTGGTATTTCTTTAAACTTCACTCCAGCCTATCCCGCTGATGAGACGCCCGAAACAGCACAAGCTATGGCACGTTCTGATGCGTTCAACAACCGCTGGTTTATGGAGCCGCTTTATAGGAAGGCGTATCCAGAACATTTCTTCGAGGACCTGGGACTAAACCCTCCACCAATACAAGACGGCGATTTTTCTACCATCGCGGCACCAATAGACTTCCTGGGCGTCAACAACTATACACGAATGGTGGTGCGGAGCAATCCTGCCAAACCTCAAGGCATTGAGTATGTGACGGTTCCAGGCGTCTACACTGAAATGGGCTGGGAGGTCTATCCCCAGGCTCTCGGCGATGTATTGACGCGCTTACACAAAGAGTATGGAGTCGCTTCGCTGCTCGTCACAGAGAATGGTGCGGCATTTGTTGATACCATCGATGCTCAGGGGCAGATTTCCGACCCACAACGCATCGACTACCTACGTGAGCATATCCGCGTGGTTGGACACGTCATCGAGCAGGGTGTCCCTGTGCAGGGCTATCTCGTCTGGTCATTGCTCGATAACTACGAGTGGGCGGAGGGCTACAGCAAACGGTTTGGCATTGTGTACGTGGACTATGCAACGCAACAGCGCACAATCAAGGAGAGCGGACACTGGTACGCTTCGTTGATTGCTACACATCAACAACGATAGCTATAATTCGTTCCCCTCATCAAATCTGAGAAGTTTGATGAGGGACGGATTCAATTTATTATGAAGCAAAACATAGAGGTTACAAGTACACTATTTTGATAGGTCACGTAACGCTTGACAAATATTTACTTATGGTCTATTCTGGTAGAGAAACATGGCTACATTCTCAAACTCTTCAGAAGAACAGGTGGATATTTGTGCAAGAAGAGACCAATGCAAAAACTGAGAAGCAAAGAGTGATTGCTATTGTTGAGGACGACGCCCTATTAGCTGATATGTTTTCTGACATGCTATCCGTCTCTGGTCAATGGCAGTTATGCATTTTCTCCGATGGTCAATCTGCGCATGATTCAATACCAGACCTCAACGCACATCTAATTATTCTTGACGTAGGACTTCCACACTTAGACGGTGCCTCCCTCTACAAAATGCTTCGCGGACATAATCGTACTCGTCATGTACCTATCATTGTGATTACGGGTAGCCATGATTGGGAATTGCAGCGTATGGGTCTGCAATCAGGTTTTATCTTGCAGAAGCCTTTTAGCTCGCAAGACCTCCTTGATATGATTTCCGCTCTGCTACCAGATAGAAACTCGTGAGCAACTCTGTAACTATTCGCCTACCTTCGCTCGTTATGACAATAGGATGATGAATACTACGTCAAGTTCTCCATCATGTTGTCACCGAATAGAGGTTTGTATGATAGAATCTCCTAGTACTACACGTACATTTTATCAGGACCGTGCTGCTTACGCACGTACTCGTCGCCTTGGTTGGCTCATGGGTGGGCTATTTTTCCTAGGCGCGTTGCTCTCATTTGGAGTGAGCATGAAGTTATGGGGAACGTACACGCATGTTTTTACTTTTTATCTCAAATGGCAAGATGCCCTCGTCGCGTTGCTGGCGTTCGTTGTCTTTTTGACGCTCGGAGGTTGCATTCTCGTGTTGCGTTTTCTTCACGTAGTACATATAGGCTATATCAGAGGTGTATTTTCGTTAGTCGATACAATGCAGATAAGAGTTCGTGATCTTTCGGCGGAGAACCTCGCTAGCATTTTCTGGATACTGAATGCGGCTTTCTGGTGCTTTGTTACAGTACTTGTCGGGCTTGTGCCCATTATTTTGATTGGCTGGACTCACCGCATCACGCCTGTTCCCCTTGCGTTTGTAGCAACAGCACTAGCGGTTCTCTTGAGCTTTGCGGGTACAGTCTTGAGCATCGTCTTCGCAAGTTTCATTGTCGTTGGTTGCTTCGGTGCCGTTTCGCTCTGGCAAAAGCTTGGCTTGGCACAAACGTATTCACTGAATACACAGACTGTGATACGCTGTGATGAAAACGTTATTACTGTCATCTATCCTGACATGCCAGAAGCTATGTTTGATTTGAACGTTCTGGATAAAGGCGATAAGCTAGTATTGCTTGCTCTGCTTCGCGAACGCTGGCTTGCCTCCGGTCGTTTATGGTCGCTTGTAACTGATGATGAACAGGAGAAGGTTGAGGCAACGCAGGATGCTCTCCATGAAGCCGTGATGCTCAGGTAGGGACCGATTTATCACGTCCTGTGAGCGATCAGTTGTCCACAAGGACGTGATAAATCGGTCCCTACAAATGGAATAAAAAAGCCATCCTGTGCGTTCTCTTGTATTGGGAGAAAAGAATATTTGTTCACGAGAAAAATGTTGTCGAATGTATTGACATATGTGTAGTGATGGCGTATAATAAATCCTTGTCAGAGAAGCTTTTACTAGTTGGTGTTACCAGCGCATTATAGGACGATTGTTCAAGTAGCTAGACGTTTTCCCCAAAAATACTTGAGGCACTACCATAGAGCATATAACTGTATCCCTTTGGGCTACACCAAAGGTACCGCAACGGAAGTAGGAAAAGACTAGAACGCTGCATTCTTCGTTATCTCTATTATAGGAGTAGACGAAAATGGAGTGTCTTTTGCTGCCTGTGTATAGATTGTGTCTTATATAAAACTTTTCTTTGTGTACGAGTTTGGTAGTGTTTTTCTTAGAGGGGTAGCAATGTGGGTAATGGTACTGACAATCGTGATAGAAACATAAACACAGAAGGATAGGAGTAACCGCCCATAAGCAGCTAGGGAGGTTACTCTTCTTGTCGTAAACCGTTTCTCAACACAGACTACAAATTTAATTCTTTATCTAATTTTTTCCTTTTTTTCTGTTACTCGAAAGAGGGGTACACCTTTGTGTATCTCTCGTTCCTCTATGGGACGTGGAGGGCACGGCATCGCCGACCCTTACAGTGTGAGAGGAGATTCCCAGGTATGGCAATCAGCACGAGAGCCGCAGCTCTTCCAGAGCGTGTTTCATTCGCTCGTATTCCAGACATTCGCCAAATGCCGGGCCTGATTCAAATTCAGCTCGACTCTTTTGAATGGTTTAAGAAAGAAGGTTTGCACGAACTCTTTCAAGAAATATCCCCAATAGAAGATTTTACTGGTAAGAATCTTAGCCTGGAGTTTGTCGTTCCGCAGGAACCTTTTGGCAAGCCAAAGTATTCTGAGGACGAATGCCGTGATCGTGATGCCACGTTTGCAGCACCGCTCAATGTGAAGGCTCGCCTTATCAATAAGGAGACGGGAGAAATCATTGAGAAAGACATCTTCATGGGCGACTTTCCTTTGATGACAAAGGAAGGCACGTTCATTATTAACGGTGCTGAGCGTGTCGTAGTAAGCCAGTTGGTGCGTTCCCCTGGTGTCTACTACACGGTAGATGAGGACGCTACCACAGGCAGAAAGCTCTATGCTGCGAAACTCATTCCAGGTCGTGGTGCATGGCTTGAATTTGAGACCAGCAACAAGAATTTGCTTACCGTCAAGATTGACCGCAAACGCAAATTGCCCGTCACAACACTTCTACGAGCCATCGCAAGCCTTGCGAAAGACCAGTGGCACGCCGAAAATCTTGACCTTTCGAGCGATCAGGGGCTGCTCGACGCGTTCGCCGATGTCGATAACGACCCCAATATTCGCTACATGCAGGCAACGCTTGACCGCGATCCTGTGAAGCGTGAGGAAGAGGCTCTGCTCGAACTGTACAAGAAGTTGCGTCCCGGCGACCCCGCTACGGTCGATAATGCGCGTTCATTGGTGAAGAACTTGTTCTTCAACCCACGCCGCTACGATCTTGGCAACGTTGGACGTTACAAACTTGACCGCAAGCTCGACCTAGCAATTCCGCAAAATCAGCGTATTCTGACACAGGACGATCTGGTAAATATTATCCGTCGCCTGATTTCTTTGAACAACGGACATGGCAAGAAGGACGATATCGACCACCTCGGCAACCGTCGCGTGCGTTGCGTGGGTGAGTTGATTCAGTCGCAATTCCGTGTTGGTCTGTTGCGTATGGAGCGCGTAGTCAAGGAGCGCATGAGCATTCAGGAGCCTGGACAGGCTACCCCGAATGCCCTCATCAATATTCGTCCTGTAGTCGCCGCAATGAAAGAATTCTTTGGCGGCAGCCAGCTATCACAGTTTATGGACCAGACCAACGCTCTTGCAGAGATTGGTCACAAGCGTCGTCTCTCGGCTCTTGGTCCTGGCGGTCTCTCGCGTGAGCGTGCAGGCTTCGACGTGCGTGACGTTCATGAGTCGCACTATGGTCGTATCTGCCCCATTGAGACGCCTGAAGGTCCAAACATTGGTCTAATCGGCAATCTTGCGACCTATGGGCAGATCAATCCCTATGGCTTCATCGAAACTCCATATCGTAAAGTTGTCAAGCGGCTACCCGCCAATGACCGGCAATTGATTGGTCGTGAGTTCCACGGCGTGGTCGGGCATGAGCGCGAAGATGTTACCACCGCCGATGGCGAGGTTCTCATCAAGGCTCGTGAGTTTGTACGCATCGACGAGAACTTGTTCGACAAGCTTTCACAGATACTTGGTGAGGCCGAGGTGCGTATTCGTTCGTTTGTGACCGATGATGTCGATTATCGAACCGCCGACGACGAAGAGAACTTCTGGATCGCACAGGCGAATACCTTCCTTACTGAAGACAATGAGTTTGCCGAGAACCGCGTTCTCTGTCGCTATCAAGGTCAGTTCGCGTTGGAGAGTTCCGAGAAGGTAGACTACATGGACGTATCACCACGTCAGATGGTGAGCGTTGCAACCGCCCTGATTCCTTTCCTGGAGCATGACGACGTGAACCGCGCACTAATGGGCGCGAACATGCAGCGTCAAGCGGTGCCTCTGCTGCGCCCACAGTCGCCAATTTGTGGCACTGGTATCGAGCGACAGGTAGCTATTGACTCTGGTCAGGTGGTCACCGCGCGTGCAACAGGTGAGGTCGTATTATCTACCGCTCGTCGCATCGAAATCGTCGATGCTGATGGCGAGGTACACGCTCATCGTTTGCGTAAGTTTGTACGCTCGAACGCCGGTACCTGTATTAACCAGCGTCCCTTGGTTAACAAGGGCGATTTCGTGACTGCTGGACAGGTAATTGCCGATAGCTCCTCAACCCAGAAGGGCGAACTGGCACTTGGTCAGAACATTCTCGTCGCCTTTACAAGTTGGGAGGGTGGCAACTTCGAGGATGCCATTCTGATTAGCGAACATATTGTGCGTGAAGACCTCTTCACCTCTATTCACATTGAGAAATACGAGGTCGATGCCCGCGATACCAAGCTGGGACCAGAAGAGATCACGCGTGACATTCCGAATGTCGGCGATGAAGGACTCAAGAACCTGGACGAGCGTGGCATCATCTATGTAGGTGCCGAGGTTGGGCCACAGGATATTCTGGTTGGCAAGATTACGCCAAAGGGCGAGACCGAGCTAACCGCCGAAGAAAAATTGCTGCGAGCCATCTTTGGTGAGAAGGCGCGTGAAGTCAAGGATACCTCGCTCCGTGTACCGCATGGTGAGCGTGGTAAGATTGTCGAAGTCAAAGTCTTCTCACGCGATGCGGGCGATGAACTGCCGCCAGGAGTCAACCAGCTTGTGCGCGTGAGCATCGCTCAGAAACGCAAGATTGGTGCTGGCGACAAAATGGCTGGTCGTCATGGTAATAAAGGCGTTATCTCGCGTGTGTTACCGATTGAAGATATGCCATTCCTGCCCGATGGCACTCCTGTTGATATCATTTTGAATCCGTTAGGTGTACCCCACCGTATGAATATCGGTCAAATCATGGAGACGCACCTCGGCTGGGCTGCTAGCGTACTTGGCTTCAAGATCGCTACTCCCGTCTTCGATGGGGCAACCGAGGAGGATATCGAAGAGTTCTTACGTAAAGCGAACCTGCCGAGTAGCGGTAAGGTGCAACTCTACGACGGACGTACCGGTGAGCCGTTCGATCATCCCGTGACCGTTGGTTACAACTACATGTTGAAGCTGGCACACCTTGTGGAGGACAAGGTACACGCACGTTCAACTGGCCCGTACAGTCTCATCACGCAGCAACCGCTTGGTGGTAAGGCACAGTTTGGTGGACAGCGCTTCGGTGAAATGGAAGTGTGGGCGTTGGAGGCATATGGTGCCGCTAACATCCTGCAAGAGATTTTGACCGTCAAGTCCGACGACGTGGTAGGCCGTGTCAAGACCTATGAAGCCATTGTGAAGGGCGAAAACATCATGGAGCCAGGCGTTCCAGAGTCCTTCAAAGTGCTTGTCAAAGAGCTACAAAGTTTGGGCATCAACGTTGAGGTTCTCAACGAGGATGAACAAAAGATACAGTTTGTTGAAGATACCTCAAGTGACGTGATGCCTGAGTTGGGCATCAACCTTTCCGGTTTCGAGGGAGACCAATAAATAATCTTTGGTGTGGATACACTGGGGCGCACAGACGTGCGCCCTGGGTTGCGTTGTGTTGCGTGACCCAAACACGGAGGTAGCATGCTCGAAGTAAACGATTTTAACGCCATCCGAATCAGCCTTGCCAGCCCGGAACAAATTCGTGGCTGGAGCTATGGCGAGGTCACGAAACCGGAGACGATTAACTATCGCACGCTCAAACCTGAGAAAGATGGTCTGTTCTGCGAACGCATCTTTGGACCAACAAAGGATTGGGAGTGCTATTGTGGAAAATATAAACGCGTCCGCTTTAAGGGAATTGTCTGTGACAAGTGCGGCGTTGAGGTTGCACGTTCAAAGGTGCGCCGCGAACGCATGGGTCACATCGAACTGGCATCCCCTGTAAGCCACATCTGGTACTTTAAGGGAACGCCTAGCCGTATCGGTTTGCTGCTCGACCTCTCGCCCCGTAACCTTGAGCGCATCCTATACTTTGCGCTCTATGTTGTTACACATATTGACGAAGAGGCGCGTCAGCGCGAGCTGATGAGCATTGACGAGAGAATCATTGGCCTCGATCAAGATCAAGACGGTAAGGTCGTCGAGCGCGTCGAGAGCCTCAAAGACCAGCGCGAAAAGGCTATTACCAGTGTTCAGAACCGTCTCGCTGAAGCGAGACGCCTGAGCGAAGAGGATCGCGAACAGTCCCTACGCGAAGCGGAACAGGTTGAGAGCGAGACACTCGCCCAGTTGCGTGCGAACATGGGCAAAATGCTCGAAGAAGACATCGTGTTCTCGGTCGGTTCCAGCACACATACCATTGTCGAACAAGGCAAGACGGTTGCACCCAAAGATACCGAGGTGCTGTCACGTCTCGCTGAGGTAACACGCAACGATATCGCTGAGCGAGCGCGTACCGAGGTACGTGATGCTCAGGCTCGTGACGAAAACGAGATCGAGCGCATCAAACTCGATTATCAGGCGCAAATCGACAGTGCCCAGACACAGATCGAGAAAGAGCGCAAAGACAACCATCAGCTCTACGAACAGCAGCGCCGTGACCTGGAAGGCATCAAGAAACTGGACCTGCTCCAGGAAAACCGCTACCGCGAATTGAAAGATGCTTTTAGCGATGTCTTCCGTGCTGGCATGGGAGCTGAGGCCGTTCGTGAATTGATCACCGATATCGACCTGGAAAAGCTTGCTGGCGATATGCGCCGTGAGATCAACTCAACCGTTGGGCAGCGACGCAAGAAGGCAACTAAGCGGCTCAAAGTCGTCGAAGCCTTCCGCAAGTCGAACACCTCGCCGGAGTGGATGATTCTAACTGTGTTGCCAGTGTTGCCGCCAGACCTGCGCCCGATGGTGCAGCTCGATGGTGGTCGCTTCGCCACATCAGACTTGAACGATCTCTATCGTCGCGTCATTAACCGCAACAACCGTCTCAAACGCTTGTTGGAGCTTGGCGCGCCGGAGATCATCATTCGTAACGAGAAGCGCATGCTGCAAGAGGCATGCGATGCCTTGATTGATAATGGGCGTCGTGGGCGTGCCGTTGCTGGCTCTGGCAACCATAAGCTCAAGAGCTTGTCCGATATGCTTAAAGGCAAGCAGGGACGCTTCCGTCAGAACCTGCTTGGTAAGCGCGTTGACTACTCTGGTCGCTCCGTTATCGTGGTCGGTCCTGATTTGAAGCTGCATCAGTGCGGTTTGCCAAAACGTATGGCTCTGGAACTGTTCAAGCCCTTTGTCATGCGGAAACTGGTGGAGCAAAACTTCGCGCACAACATCAAGAGTGCTAAACGCTTCGTTGAACGCGTCAAGCCAGAAGTGTGGGATGTTCTCGAAGAGGTCATCAAAAACCATCCAGTTCTGCTGAACCGCGCACCAACTTTGCACCGTCTCGGTATTCAAGCGTTTGAAGCGGTTCTTGTCGAGGGTAGCGCAATTCAACTGCACCCGTTGGTGTGTTCGGCCTTCAACGCCGACTTCGACGGCGACCAGATGGCTGTCCACGTCCCGCTCTCTGAGAAGGCACAGGACGAGGCGCGACGCTATATGATGTCAACCCGTAACCTACTCTCACCACAAAATGGTGAGCCATCGATTGGTGCTAGCCAGGATATGGTGCTTGGTTGCTTCTACCTGACGCAGCAACGCCCTGATAAAAAGGGTGAGGGACGTGTCTTCACCGACATTGGCGAGGCTCTGCTTGCCTATCAAGCGGGTATCATTGAATTACAGGCTTCGATTAGAATTCGCCTGCCCGAAGGTACCCAGGTGTTTAATAGTCCGCCACCTGCTCCGTCAATTCCAGCGACGAAGCTAGTAGAGACAACCGTTGGGCGTATCATTTTCAACGAAGGACTTCCTGAGCGTCTACGTTTCAAAAACTACGCGATGAAGAAGGAAAATCTGCGTCAGGTGATTGCCGAGTGCTTCAAGGAGTACGGACGCGTCAAGACTACCGAGCTAGCCGACGAGATTAAGCGTCTCGGCTTTACGTTTGCGACAAAGGCAGGCGTAACCATTGCGATCAGCGATATCAAGGTTCCTGCTGGTAAACAGGAAGAACTGGCGACTGCCGATTCCAAGATCGTTGATCTGGAAGAGCAGTATCACGACGGTCTGATCACATCGAACGAAAAATACCTTCAAACAATCGACATCTGGAATGAAGCAACTGATAACGTCAGAAAAATGGTTGAGGAAACGCTCGATCCCTATGGCTCGATCTACACCATCGCCAATTCTGGTGCGACGAAAGCGAAGTTCCAACAGATTCGTCAGTTGTCCGGTATGCGTGGTCTGATGGCAAGTCCATCTGGTCGCATCATTGAAATTCCTATTCGTGGTAACTTCCGCGATGGCCTGAGCGTTCTTGAGTACTTTATTAGTAGTCACGGTGCGCGCAAAGGTCTGGCAGATACCGCTCTGCGTACTGCGGAGTCGGGCTATCTCACGCGTCGCTTGATCGACGTTGCGCAGGATGCAATCGTGACCGAAGAGGACTGTGGCACAACCGATGGTGTTCTCATCACTGAGGCCGACAGCAAAGAGATGATGCTGACTGACATTCGTGGTCGTCTGGTTGGGCGTGTGCTAGGAGAGGCCATTCCCGAACTGCCGCACATCGAGGTGAACGAGGAGTTGACTGACGAGACCATCAACGAGATTATAGATGCCGATATCAAGGCGGTACGTGTACGCTCGGTCCTGATGTGTCAGGCACGACGCGGTATCTGCCGCAAGTGCTATGGTCGTGATCTTGCTGCCAATGCGCTTGCTGCGATTGGTATGGCCTCCGGTATCATTGCTGCTCAATCAATTGGTGAGCCTGGAACGCAGTTGACCATGCGTACCTTCCACTCCGGTGGTATCGCGGGTGCGCAGGGTGATATCACTCAGGGCTTGCCACGTATCGAGGAACTCTTCGAGGCGCGTGTGCCAAAGGAAAAGGCGGAGATCTCGGAGATCGATGGCGTCGTCGAAATCGTTAAGGACGAGAACACCAACGCTCGTACCGTGCGCGTTGTTTCCACGAGTGTCTTCTTCGATGAGTATCCGCTCCCTGCAAACGCCAATAAACTGGTCGCCGACAAGGACAGGGTACAAAAAGATCAAGTCATTGCGATGATGCCTGCTGAGGGGAGTACTGAAACACTGCCCGTACTGGCTCGTACCGAGGGCGAAGTTGTCATCAACGACAATCTTCTGAGTCTCCGTTTTGAAGAGCGTGAAGAGCGTTCATATGCGATACCAGCCTCACGCAACCTGACGGTTGAAAATGGACAGAAGATTTCAGCGGGAACATCGCTCACTTCTGGTCAGCGAGACCCACAGGACGTTTTACGTATTCAGGGGCGTGAAGCCGTTCACCTGTATCTCGTCAAAGAGGTGCAGCGCGTCTATCGCAACACCGGTGTGTATATCAACGATAAGCACATCGAGGTCATTGTTCGTCAAATGCTGCGTCGTGTAAAAATCGACGATGCTGGCGATACCGAGATGTTGCCGAACGACCTAGTTGATCGTTTTGTCTATGCGGATAACAACGCACGTGTGCTAGCCGAGGGTGGCGAGCCTGCGAAGGCACAAACGGTTCTGCTTGGTGTCACAAAGGCATCGTTGAACACAGATAGCTTCCTCGCGGCAGCCTCCTTCCAGGAGACCACACGCGTCTTGACAGAGGCGGCAATCGAGGGACACACCGATCACTTGGTTGGTCTCAAAGAGAACGTGATTATTGGTAAGCTCATTCCTGCTGGGTCAGGTATTGCACAACGTGAACGTGATGAAATCGCTCGTCAACAAGCAGCCGCCGCCCGTTTGAATGGTGGCGCGACTGCTGCGGCAAGCGTTGTGAGTAGCAATATGGTGACGCCTCTAGGAAACGGTACTCTCGGCCTGACACTTGACAGCCGAGGCGAAGAGTGATACCATATGCAACTGCATAAGTATGATGTTAGGGCGCACGAAATTGCGCCCTTCCAGTATAGAAAAAACCAAGAAAGACAGGGAGGGTTGTTCCTTGCCGACAATTAATCAATTGGTCCGAAAGGGCCGTTCGCAAAAACAGAAGAAAGTTAAGGCCCCAGCACTGCTGTATTCGTACAATGCGCTGAAAAATCGGACCTCCCGTCTGCGAGGCTCCCCACAGAAACGTGGCGTCTGCACTCAGGTGCGTACTATGACGCCAAAGAAACCAAACTCGGCGATGCGTAAGATTGCACGCGTTCGCTTGACCAATCAGATGGAGGTCACAGCGTACATTCCAGGTGAGGGTCATAATTTACAGGAACACTCAGTGGTACTCATTCGTGGTGGTCGTGTGAAAGACCTGCCAAGCGTGCGCTACCACATAGTTCGTGGTACTTTGGACAGTGATGGCGTCTCAAAGCGTCGTCGTGGTCGCTCCAAATATGGCGCGAAACGTCCAAAGCCCGGTCAGGCAGCGGCATCCCCAGCAAAGGGCAGAAAGTAAGGGTCTAGTTTATCACACCCTGAGCCGCTCGTTTATATCTGCAGAGGTACAGCGCATTGTTTTATCTCTGCCCGATACCACCTGAACGCCTTCAGGTCCGTCGGTTATCACACATCAGTAACAGAGTTCGACACATATATACTTTGTTGCTGAAAGTCGGGTGTCCTCCTTTCAGGATAGGTACCCGCGTGTAGGCGTCCGTAGGAGATTGTAAGGCATTGCCTTGCAGTCGAATCGACGCCTTTTCTAGTGTCCATCGTTCCTGTAGACTCACTAGTTGATGAGGAGAGAAACCTTGCCAAGACGTAGAAAAGTAGTACGCCGACCAGATGTGCCGGATGCAAGATACAAAAGCCGCAATGTGGCTCGCTTTATGAATAAGTTAATGCTGGATGGCAAGCGTAGCATAGCAGAGCGCATTATTTATGATGCCTTTGAAGCTATCGAAGCGAAGCAGAAGCGAGCACCACTTGAGGTATTTGAGCAGGCGTTGAAGAATACCACACCCACCACTGAGGTCAAGCCTCGCCGTGTCGGTGGTTCAACCTACCAAGTGCCCGTAGAGATTCGCAGAGATCGTGGCAACACTCTGGCAATGCGCTGGCTCATTCGCTCTGCACGAAATCGTACTGGAAGATCAATGGCGGATAAACTCGCCAACGAGCTAATGGATGCCGCAGCGGGTCAGGGGGCAACCATTAAGAAACGTGAAGAGACTCATAAGATGGCGGACTCTAACAAAGCGTTCGCTCATTATCGCTGGTAAAAAGATATCATGTCAAGAGAATTTCCACTCGAAA
>CAXUHG010000151.1:0-13160 GCA_964250805.1 uncultured Ktedonobacteraceae bacterium
CGGCTAAGAACGCGGATTTTGTACGTTCGCTAGGCGCAGACGCTGTTATTGATTACTCCACGACCGAACTCGAACATAGTGCGTCAGAAGTTGATGTTGTGTTTGATACCGTTGGTGGTCCCAATGGACCGCGTTTCCTTCCAACCATGAAAAATGGAGGGACCTATGTTTCTATCGCGTGGGCATTGCCAGCCGCTGACAAAGCTGCCGAAGCAAACATTACAGCGACAGGATTACTAGTACACCCTGATGCCTCCACCCTAACCGAGTTAGCCCAATGGGTTGACAAGGGCAACGTAACTCCTGTATTAGAACGCGTCTTTCCCTTGGCTCATGCGAAACAAGCTCACGAACTAGGAGAGACAGGTCATACACTCGGCAAAATTGTTTTAGATTGCTTGGCCTAATTCCCTGTGTTATGAAGCACAACTATACAAGCAACATCTAACAGAGATTTTTAGCGATACGTTAAGAAAGAGAAACTCATGAACGATTCATCAATGTCAGGCCAAAGCATGCATGATCAATTTGTAGCCAAAGAAAATCCTCACAGTCAACCGATGTCGAAAGAAACCATCAAAGCTGGCAACGCCATGATGACGGAGAACATTCTGCAGATGCCCGTACAGCCCTATCAAGATGGGAAGGCGGTGTATCGCATCGCCGAAATACGAGGACGTCAGAGTGGACAAATACGGAAAACACCGCTTGCAGTCTTTCAACATGGCGACAAACGCTATCTCATCGCACCTACACGTCAACGTGATTGGGTTCACAACCTTATCGTTGCTGGCGAATGTACTCTTGTGTCAAAGACAGAGCAAGAGCAGAGTAAGGCCACGCTTGTCCTCGATGACGACGCCATTGCTGCCGTTCACGCATACATGGCACAGCTACCAGACTGGTCACTCGCGCAGTTCCCCTTCAAAGCGGATGCTTCGCCAGAGGAGATGCGAGCGAAGAGCGAGCAGTTTGCGGTGTTCCGCCTCTCCTGAGAAAGATTTGAATGTTTCCATGATGGCTGTAGTAGGCATCATGGAAACACTCAATTCTACGACCTCGATAACAACTACCTCGGTCAACTCGCTCGCCTCGGCAAAATCGAGGCCACTAAACAATGAAAAGGAAAGCCAGAAGTATGAAAGGATATAGGGAAACAACTCATCAAGGCTTTGTTTCACCACATTTAGAAGTCATCATATACGAGCCTGAACTAATGCATACTCTTGAACCCTTCGAGATAGTCCTCATACATGGCTCGTGCCATACGGCTGAATGCTGGCATCATTTTCAGGAGGCTTTTGCGCAGGCAGGATATCGTTCTCTTGCTATCAACTTGCGTGGTCATGGAAACAGTCAAGGACGGGAATCTATCTTACGCAATCGTTTACAAGATTATGTGGCTGATGTAGAACAGGTAATAAAAGAGAAGGTCAGCAAACCATTCATTCTTGTAGGACACTCGGTTGGAGGATATGTCGTTCAGTCCTATCTTTATCAACCTAATCTTCCTCGTCCAGCAGGAACTGTGTTGATTGCAAGTCCAACAATTGTGCAGGTACAGCAAGTGCGTCCAAACCTCAAGACCATCCTCCCATATAGTGGACTATTCTTGTGTATGGGAATCACGGGCAACGCTCGCTCACTTTATCCCACACCCAAAGAGACGCGGCGTTGGTTTTTCACACCTGATACTCCGCAAGAAATAGTAGATGACTGTTTCCGTCACCTGCAAGATGACTCGATCAGAGCTTCATTTGACTCATCACGCCTTCCATCCCCAGAAAAGATGGGGAGACCATCAGGAGAGACACCAATGTTGTTGATTGGTGCTGATCGTGATACTCTTTTTCCTCCATCATCGATTCGGGCGTCAGCTTCCGCCTATAATGCAGAGGCGATGATCTTTTTCAAGCGAGGACATGATCTTATGCTCGACCAAGGCTGGGAGGAGGTTGCAGAGTATATGGTTCAGTGGATGAAGAGCCATCTTCTACCCACGTAACACTAGCCTCATAAGTATGCTTCCTTTGCATGTATGCTTGTCCAATACACACAAGTCCTTGTCTCGTATCAAAGAGTCCAAATATCAATTAAAAGGAAAGAAAAATGGAAAAGCCATCTTTTGCCAAACAAATGAAACAAGAAGCGAACACTCCCATGACACCGCGCATGAAACAAGAAGGAAATGCAACAATGATACAACAAGTGTTGCAGATGCCGATAGAGCCATATCAAAATGGAAAGTTCGTCTACCGCGTGGTTGAGATACGTGGGAGAAAGAGCGGAACGATGCGTCGAACTCCATTGGCGGTTTACCAGTATGATGGAACGCGCTATCTTATCGCTCCTGAACGCTCGCGTGATTGGGTACAAAACCTTTTAGCTGCTGGCGAATGTCTTCTCATCACTAAGACACAACAGGACCATTGTTCTGCCGTTCTCGCTTTCGATCCAGGTGCTATTGCCGCTGTGCGAACGTATATCGGACAACTCGAGTGGGCAAGTAGACAATTTCCTTTCACTGTGAAAGACTCAGATGCAGAAATTATCTCGAAAGCAGAGCAATTTGCAATCTTTCGCCTTTCATGCTAGCTCTGCTCTTGTCGTTTAACTGATAAGTTTGAGTACAAATCCGGTGAATTTCCTATTCAACATTTCTCACTAGTGTTATGAGTCGAATGGAAGGTAACGGTTTAACAAACATAATACTCAGATAGATACAGGAGACCTTTGCGGTCTCCTGTATCTATCTGAGTATTATGTTTGTCTGTCTCCCCTACCTCCCCAACAGAAACGCGAGCAGACTGCTCGCCGCTGGGTTAGCGGCGTTGATGACGAACTGTGCAGCTACCGTTAGAATAACCAAGGCGGCGGCGGCAAAGGTGATCGAGGTGCCGAGACCGAGCGGCGTGCGTAGACGGTCCTGTTTGAGCGGAGCATCGAAGTACATGGACTTGATGATACGCCCGTAGTAGACTAGCGACACGATGCTGTTGAGCAGGGCGATGATGACCAGCCATTGTAGACCGAGACCCCATGCGGTACTAAAGATAATTACTTTACTCCAGAAACCGGCCAGTGGTGGGATACCAGCTAGCGATGCCAGACATGCGGCTGTGCCAGCAGCCAGTAGTGGCGCACGACGTGCCAGACCTCGGAAGTCCTCAATTCTGTCGCCACCCGTCAGGTCGGCGAGGGCGATGATACCGGAGAAGGCTCCGAGGTTTGTTACGACGTAGATCAGAATGAAGAATAGTACGGCGGCGTTACCATCGGATTTGTTGCTGGCGAAGCTGGCAACGAAGCCGACGAGAATGTAACCAGCCTGCGCGATACTTGAATAGGCCATCATGCGTTTCGCGTTGGTCTGTACCGCCGCCACGAAGTTGCCTAACGTCATTGTTAGCACGGCGACAATCGAGATAAGCACGACCAGCGATGTGAGGTTGACCTGTCCCAAGCCACCGTCGATGAAGACGCGGATGAGAGCGGCGAAACCTGCCGCCTTCGAGCCAACCGAGAAAAACGCGGTTGCAGGCGTCGGCGCACCCTCGTAAATATCCGGTGCCCACATGTGGAAGGGGACAGCGGAAATCTTGAAACCGAAACCTGCCAGGATTAGCACTCCCGCGACAAGCTCGATCAGGTTGCCCTGCATCGAGATAATCACGTTGCCACTGTGAATACCGCTCTTAATCAGGTTCGCAATACCCATCAGGTCGGTTGTACCGGTTAAGCCGTAGAGAAGTGCAAAGCCGTAGAGCAGAATAGCGGATGACATAGCACCGAGCAGTACGTACTTTACCGCCGCCTCTGCAGAACGCTCGCTTGAACGAATCAGGCCAGCCATCACATAGAGCGGAATGCTGGTTAATTCGAGCGAGATATAGATGGTGATTAGCTCTGTTGTGCTTGCCATCAACATCATGCCCACGACGGAAAAGAGCATCAGTGTATAAAACTCGCCATCGGCCTTCACGTATTTGTTGACGTATTCATAGGACGCGAGAATCATGACAACGGCAATGAGTAAGAAAACAATCTTAAAGAATACCGCGTATGAGTCAACCGAGAGCATGTTAAAGAAACCATGATTGGCGTGCGAGAAATCCAGCACGAAAATCTGCGAGATTGTGAGCGCAATCGGCACAATCAAGCCGATGAGGGCGGTCACAACCACAACGATGCGCCGCCTTGTAAACAAGTCTACCGCCATCACCACCAGAGCGACCAAGGTCAAGGTCAACTCTGGTGAGAGCAAGTAGAGATCGAACGGTCTGAGCATTATAGAACTCCCTAGAGTAGCATCTCTACTTTACAGCAACCAAGGCCGCATGCATAAGTTGCGTCAGGCTCGGTGTAATCACATTAATAAGGGCTGTTGGGTAGATGCCGACGAACACAATCACAGCCGCTAGCGCGAAGAGTGGCACCAGCTCGCGTGGGCTTGCATCGGGCAACCAGTCCCATTTCTTGTTGAACGGGCCATAGAAGACATTTTTCAGCATCAACAGCAGGTAGCTCGCGGTCAAAATCATGGTGAAAACCGAGATGATTGTCACGACTGTCCACACCTGGAAGCTGCCCGTAAACACCATGTACTCTGCCACAAACCCTGCCAGTCCAGGCAAGCCAAGGGAGGCCAGACCTGCAAATGTGAAGAGCGTGGCAAGCATAGGCATACGTTTGGCAACACCACCGAAGATAGCGATTTCACGCGTGTGCGCCTTGTCATAGATCACACCGACACAGAAGAACAGTAGGCCAGTGATAACACCATGACTGAACATCTGTACCGTTGCACCTGTGAGAGCCGCCATACGGAAAGCCGTATCGCCCGTACCAGTAGCAGCAGCCACACCAAGCAGAATAATACCCATGTGGCTCACGCTAGAGTACGCAATCAGCCTCTTCATATCCGTCTGCACCAGACAAATACCTGCGCCATAGATGATATTGATCACCGCAAGTACCGCCAATATGCCAGAGAACTGGTGTACCCCTTGTGGGAAGAGCAGCAGACAGAAGCGAATCAAGCCATAGGCACCCATTTTGAGCAAGATACCCGCCAGGATTACGCTCACCTCAGTTGGTGCATCAGTGTGTGCATCCGGCAACCATGTATGCAATGGGAACATCGGTATCTTGACCGCGAAGGCTGTGAATACCAGCAGAAACGCGATAAGCTGGAAGCTCATCGTCACACCAAGCAGAGGTATCTGCGTTCCCCCTACTAGTAGATGAGAAGAAAGAACATTCAACTCCGCTGAACTCTGACCGGATTTCACGTAGACGAAGATGAAACCCGCCAGCATGAAGACGCTACCAAAGAACGTGTACAGCAGGAACTTCCACGCTGAATAGATACGTCCAGGTACGCCATGCTTGATAGCCTCGTTGCCCCAGATACCGATAAGCAGGAACATGGGTGCCAGTTCCACTTCCCAGAACAGGAAGAACAGGAACAGGTCGAGCGATACGAAAACGCCCATCACGCCAGTCTCAAGCAGCAAAATCAGAGCTAGGTACTCTTTGACGCGCGGCTTCTCCCAACCACCGATAATGGAGAGCATGGTGATAAGCGCATTCAAGACAACCATTGGTAGACTCAAACCATCAACGCCAACAAAGTAGCGAATGTTGAAATGAAACGCCCCCGCGTTAAAGCTAATCCAGGGTACATTGGTAGAATCTGGCAAATGCTGTATATCGCCAAAGTTGCTGAAACCGCCATTAGCTAGAATGCGAAAGAACATTATGATTGATAGTGCAAAGACTATCGCGGAAAACGCGAGCGCAACCCAGCGAGCAATTCTCACTGGGGTTGCATAGACTCCTATTGCGCCAATCACGGGCAACAGGAGAATCCAGGTTATATCACTTGCGAATATATTCATGAATCCTGTACTTCCTTTATTTTGCCACGTAATTGACTACGATAAGCACAACCGCCGTGAGTACCGCGACACCGCCAAAGAAGCCAACCATGTAGGACTGCACTCTACCCGTCTCGGTGTAGCGAATGTCGCGTCCAAGCGTGGTGACGAGTCGCGCTACACCATTGACAATGCCATCGACAACGTAGGTATCGAAGGCTTGCTCGATGTGCGAGAGACCATACACGACGTACTTGATGAGCAGGCCGTACAGGTCATCAACGTAGTAACGATTGTAGAGAATGCGGTGAATTGTACGCAGTGCCGCGTTATTCTCCACGATATTGTGCAGACGTTCAGGACTAAAGCGAGCATACATGAAGTACGCCACGCCAAGACCAATCAATGCTACCGCAATACCAATATAGGTCAACGGATCGACAAACAGGCCAGCAAAGTCGATTCCCTCTTTTCCACCCACATACTGGAAGAAACCGAACCAATAACCTGCGATGATCGCAGGGATAGCCAATAGCGCAAGCGGAATAGTCATGGTCAACGGTGACTCTTTTGGGTTGCCAACGCCACGATAGGTACCACCCCAGAGGCCACCATACTTACCATTAGTCCCGCCAAAGGCCAGGATATAGGCACGCAACATATAGAATGCGGTTAGTCCTGCCGTACCAAGAGTGACAATGTACAAACCCCATTGTCCACGTTGTAGAGCCAAACCAATGATAGTATCCTTACTATAAAAACCTGCGAGGAATGGGAAACCAGAGATCGACAGCGTAGCAATCAACCATGTAATCGCCGTAACTGGCATCTTTGGTCCAAGCCCACCCATCAGGCGCATATCCTGTACCTCTTTGTGCGTGGCATGATGCAGAGAGTGCAATACGCTACCAGCACCAAGGAAGAGTAGTGCTTTGAAAAAGGCGTGTGTGAACAGATGGAACATACCAGGACCATTGCCATAAAGGTAAGGATCGTTACCGAGGCCAGAGATACCCAGACCAACAAACATGTAGCCTAGTTGACTAATCGTCGAGAAGGCCAGCACACGTTTGAAGTCGGATTGGACAAGTGCGATGGTCGCGGCAAAGAGAGCCGTGATGCCACCAACCCATGCCACCGTCAAGAGAGCGGCAGGACCTGCAGCGACAAAGAGCGGGAAGACACGCGCAACCATGTACACACCAGCGGCCACCATTGTTGCCGCGTGAATCAGTGCGCTAACGGGCGTTGGACCTTCCATAGCCGATGGTAGCCATACATGTAGCGGCACCTGCGCCGACTTACCAACAGCTCCACAAAAGACCAGAATCATCGCCGTTGCCAGCAGACCTTGGCTCATCACCTGTGGTGCCCGCACAAACAGGGTCGGGAAATC
Source organism: uncultured Ktedonobacteraceae bacterium (assembly GCA_964250805.1). Lineage (GTDB taxonomy): Bacteria > Chloroflexota > Ktedonobacteria > Ktedonobacterales > Ktedonobacteraceae > JBBQVS01. The sequence continues at coordinate 7,276 of CAXUHG010000151.1, forward strand.
GAAGGTGCCTGTGTTGGCGAAGAGAATCATGATACCGATGATAAAACCAACGTCACCCACACGGTTCGTTACAAACGCCTGTACCGCTGCATTCGAGGGCGCAGGTCGCTGCTCATCAGGCTTGGCACGTTTGTTAATCCAGAAGCCAATCAGCAGGTATGAACTTAAACCGACTAGTTCCCATCCGATAAAGATGACCAGGAAGTTTTCGGCGAACACAATCACCAGCATCGAGAAAGTGAAGAGTGCGAGGTAGGCATAGAAACGTGCATAACCAGCCGAGTCTTCCATGTAGCCCTGTGAATAGAAGTGGACTAGCAGCGAGACTGTTGTCACCACTACTAGCATCGCTAGCCCAAGCGTGTCTATATGAAAGACGATGCTGTAGTTACCCACCCCACCTGGTTGCTTCAACCAGTCATACGACCAGACATATTGTCCGGTACGTTGAAATGCTTTATCAGAGAGAGATGCAAACAACAAGACCCACGAGTAGATAGCTGCAAGCAGCATAATACCAATGCCCACATAACCACTGACAATAGCTCCCATCGAGAGATGCGCGACCTTGGGGTCTTCATCGTCGTCCTCGCCGTGATCGTCGAGATTCGCTCCATGTTCGCTAGCAGCTCGATCTTCGGCGTGTGCAGTCGTATCTTTTGAACTTGCGTCTGCCGCCGTGCTAGCGATACCGGGAACAGTCGCATATGCGAGTTCTGCTCCGGCATGCACTCCCTCGTGACCTTCATCCTCGTGAGAGCCATGCGCGTCATGCGTTGTCAAGCGTACCTTTGCGGGGCGGCTCAACATGTCCCAGACGCGAGTTCCAAACACGATGACAACAAAGGCCAAGAGTGGTGCAAATAAAATTAATCCAGCATATTGATACATTGCATTCACCACTTTAACATATCAATTTCGCTAACATCCACTGAATTGCGTTTGCGGTATATCGAGATAGCCATTGCCAGCGCAACCGCTGCCTCAGCCGCCGCAATAGTAATAATGAAGATAGCGAAGATTTGTCCAGTCAAGAGTACAGAGTAGTTCTTGGCATGGTTGAAAAAAGAGAAAGCTACCAGCGTAATATTGACCGCGTTTAACATAATCTCAATACCCATAAGTACCGCGATAGCATTACGCTTGGCAATTGCGCCATACAATCCTATGCAGAAAAGAATGGCACCAAGCACTAGAAAATGATTGAGTGTAAGTCCCATAACAATTAGTCCTCCCGCCCAATAACAATCGCCCCAATGATAGCAACGAGTAGAACCAGCGATGCAACCTCGAAAGGCAGAACGTAACTATAGCCGTTGGGACTATACAGGAGTTGTCCGATGCGTACCACGTTATTCACGTTCCCAGGTAAAGCACTAGCTAAACCAGTGGTATCGACGACGTGCGGGCTACTCATCTCTGCATAGATAATACCGACACCGATGAGAATACTCACAAGAGCACCCAGCCACCATTGCCGACTCACAGGATTGGTACCCTGCGAACCCGTGATACGCGTCAACATAATTGCGAACAGAATAAGAATAGTGATCGCACCAACATAGATAAGGATTTGCACAATCGCGATAAATTCCGCATTGAGCAAGAGATAAATACCGGCAGCCATCGCAAACACGATCACTAGCGCGAGTGCGCTATGTACGATATTGCGAAGAATCACCACCGATAGTGCCGCGCCCACCAGGATCACAGCAATGATCCAGAAAACAAGGGTGGCGAAGTCCATACAGATGCACCTCCAAGTGACTTTGGATCGTAATTTCACGTCTCAGAAAGAGTAGAAGAATATTACATCCTTATTGAATAGTTCCTTTATGTATTGTATCATCCATAGCACGACCTGAAAGATTCGGTCATGGAGCGAGACGGAATATATTCCTCCTTGCGATTCTAGCAAAACAAACGGGTTGTGACAAGGGGAAAAAGAGTTATCTTTCTTCATAATAAAGTCAGGACGTATTGAAGTCTCTCTTTATATCACGTTTTGTAAGCGGTTTATGGCACACTCTGGCTTCTCAAGTATGCGAAAGTACCTGTTCATTCGTGTAATCTGTAGGGCGTTAATATAAGATATTTCCTACTACACAGCTTTCCCCTACTATGGTATAATTTAGAGCAGACAACTCATCCATTGTCAAAGAATAAAGGTATAGATTAAGAACAATGAGCGTAACACAATCAACAACGTCACAGGATGCTTCGCAAGAAATGAGATGCACGAACTGCAATAGTATTCTCCCGCCCGAAGCCATATTTTGTGGTACATGTGGCGAACGGGTGAATAAAGAATCGCTCCAAGCTCCTGCTACACAACCAGATACAAAAGAGCTATCTGAACGCTATCGAGTCACCTCTCTTATTCGACGCAGTGGTTACACCCAGTTGTTGCTGGCAATGGATACTCGTCATCAACGTCCAGTGCTTATTCGTGATATAGATATCAGTAGCCTTGACGAAGAGACCCAAAAGCAAGCGGTCGAAGCGGTACAGCATGAATACGACATGTTGCGTCGCCTGCGCATACCCGATGTCACTCCTCTCATCGACCTGCGTTACTCGCATGACCATCTCTATGTCACAGGTGGCTGGCCTTTTCCCTTGTCCGATGAGGCAAAAGAGGGCAATAGCAAAGCCTATACACCTACTCTACAAGACCTGCTGCAAAGTGGTATTGGTTTACCCCCGGAGCAGGTGGCACTCTCCTGGCTCCATCGCTTGAGCGTTGTGGTAGAACGTCTACATGCAATTTATGTCTTCCTCGGCGATCTTGACCCTTCAACTATTGTCGTTAGTGACAATAGTTACGATGCTCTACCCGCGCTAGCCGTCTCATGGCTGCCTGTACCTATACGCTCGCTCCTCAAACCGTTATCAATGCCGGTAAACGAAAGCTTGTTTATGGCTCCAGAGGCTGTTATGGGCGAGGTGCAGACACGCTCGGATATCTATAGTCTCGGTGCCCTTCTCTACTTCTTGCTCACTGGCAACAATCATGGTGAGCAGAAGGCTCAACGTACCGCTAGCCGCATACGTGATTTGAATCCTCGCGTTTCGAGCGCAACTGAAGCTATTGTGACTCGTGCTCTCGCCTCCAATCCAGCCGACCGCTATAAACGGGTCGAAGAGATGGAAGAGGCGTTACTGCTTGCGCTTGAAAACCTCCCTAAAGGACGCAAGACACGCTCGATAGCACAGAAAAAAGGGAAACGCGGCGTAGAGGCGGATGAGTCTGAAGCTGCAGAGCCAAAAGACAATGCGGAAGAGGTAACAGTCTCAATTGTATCGCTCCAATCACAATTGGCCCGTTGGCAGCTAGAAAAGATACAAGGGGATACGGAGAATGGACACGCTGTTATCCGAGAGGCTATCGCTGATACTCCGACCATCTCGACGGCCCACATTCGCGATGCATTGTTGAATATATCGCCCGAAACACTATCTGTTGCAGATGAAAACATTGTGACAGAAGAAAATGAGAAAGAGGCAGACGAGACACTCCCAGAGCCGATGCCCCGCACAGACTTAGTACCCACAAGCGAGACAACGGGCGAAATTCCGTTGATGCAACGCTTCAAAGAGCGTGTTAGCGGATTGCTTCCCGCCTTACCTCGCGCAGCAAAGCCTGCTTCAGCAGATATGACTGCACCTGCCACCCAGCTACAAGACGAAACGGGTACCTCATTTCTCAAACGCTTGCAACGCTTTTTGCTAGGAGAGCAGCAACACACGACGACTGCCGCCGCGCTTATCGAGACACCACTACGCATACAGCCCAATCAGAGCTACGCCATTCGCGTTCATTTGATGGGGCGCGATATCGCAACATCGGCACCAAACGCCAAGAAAGGCTCACAGCCCGTTGGCTTGAGCGCGATCATCCGCGACGAAGTTGTTCATATCGAGGTACGATCTTCAATCTTCCAGAACTATGCCTACGTCATCCAGAGAGCAGACGTACATATCCCCGGCGAAGGCTTCGCCGCCGAGGTGACAATACCTATGCAACCACTATCAAGTGGTCAGAATGGACGCCGTGAACGCTTACACATCTACTTCATGGATGAGGCACGCCATCCACTGTACGAAAAGCCATTCGCCATCGAGGTACTCGTTTCACAGCTCGTACAAGCTGGACGCGAAGGCCATACCGTCTTGACCATACCGGTCTAATGGAGGAGTTGAGGTATACATGTCAAAATATGAGGTAGATGTCGTAGAGGATGGGAACACTCCGGCGAAATCACATCAGAAATTTTCTAATACTAGACACATGCACGAAGAGCCTGAGGACCGTCTTGCAACCTTCTCAGGCAATATACTCGATAAAGCCGATGCTATTATTTACACTATCGTCGGTATTTCATTTCTTATTGGCGCGCTCGTCGCCTTGGGCTACAGCTTTTGGAACTTCTCGTCGAACGTAACAGCAGCGATAGCTGCAAGGAATCCAACGAGTCTGGCAACGGCAGTTATCGAGTTTGTTTCAGGTCTCCTGCTCGTCCTGATTATTATGGAGGTGCTAGGAACCGTCATTCATTACCTCAAGTCGCATGAAACTTCGTTACGACCCTTTCTTTTTATAGGTATCGTTTCTGCCACGCGTAGCATCCTCTCGATTGGTGCGAGGCTCTCCGTAGGGGCAGAGTCCGGTTTATCGCCAGCGTTCGAGAGTGCAATGATCGAGCTTGGTGTAAGTGCCCTTGTCATCCTCGCACTAGGTATCACGCTCAAACTACTTGGGCGGTTGGTTGAAGACGATTCAGAGTAGCGGCGTGACAGAGACAAGCCCCACAATCGGTTTATGGTGGGGCCAGGGCGCCCGCAAGGGGAACGCCCCTCCCATACGACGATGACGGTCGTGAAACGGGTTCGTCTATGGGAGGGGCGTTCCCCTTGCGGGCGCCCTGGTTATAGTGACACATCAAGCAGCTTCGCCTCCAGATTAGCCTTTACCATCGCCCACTCGCTATCGAGAACACTATAGTAGACCGAGTGACGATAGTAGCCATCGGGCAAAATCATGTGGTTCCGCAACACGCCTTCCTTGACCGCGCCTAACCGCTCGATAGCTCGTTGCGACGTAGAATTGCGACTATCCGTCTTGAACTGTACACGAATAGCACCCAGCGTCTCGAAGGCATGGCGCAACAACAAATACTTGCATTCCGTATTGACAGCAGTGCGCCGCACCTCGCGTGCCAACCACGTACCGCCAATTTCCAGACCCCGATCCTTTGACACTATTGCCATATAGCGCGTCGAGCCGACAACCTTATCAGTCTCACGCTGCACAATAACAAACGGCAGCTCTTTTCCCTGCTCCTGCGCCTCCAATGCATTCGCCATCCATCCCTGCATCGCCTCCAACGAAAGCGAAGGATTATACGGCATAAACGACCAGATAGCGGAGTCCTGCGCCGCCTGAAACAGCCCCTCTACATGCGCCGCTTGCAGTGGCTCTAGCCGCACGACGTTGCCAGTCAATGTGACGGGTTCCACGTTCATCATAGATGTATGTTCCTCATTACCAAATCTCACATGTTTCTTTTTTCGCGCAAACTCATATAATTTCCTCTGGCGGCAACAGTATTGGGATGTTCTGGGCCTAGCACCTGCTCGTAGATGGCTAACGCTCGTTGACCGAGTGATTCGGCTTGCTCGTACTTACCTTGTGCCTCATAGAGCAGTGCTAGATTGCCCAGACTCATTGCCGTGTCTAGATGTATTGGACCTAGTACCTGCTCTCGAATCGCTAATGCTGTCCAGTGGAGCAGTTCGGCTTGTGAGTACTTGCCTTGTATGTCATAGAGAGCAGCTAAATTGTTTAGACTCATTGCTGTGTTAGGATGCATTGGACCTAGCAC
>CAXUHG010000152.1:0-5117 GCA_964250805.1 uncultured Ktedonobacteraceae bacterium
TGTCACTCAGGAGCAGAACTGAGGCTCCTTATACATCGTCAAATATGCTGCGTTACTTGCTGCCTGAGCAGCGAGACGCAGCATATTTGACGATGTATTAAATGGATTTCCTACTGCGGTTGTGAGACGCTCCAGTCGCTCTGGAAGGTCTGTTGCAGCGTAGAGATGACGCCTGAGTCGGTGAAGAGGACGCCGAGTTCGCGGTTGTTGTCGAACGAGTTGGTCGAGATGTTGACGGAGCCGACGTAGGCATTGTTACCATCGGCGACCATCATTTTCGCGTGCATGTAGAGCTTGCTGTCTTCCTCAACCTGTGCCCCACCCGCTTTGATGGTAGCGATACCTGACGCGTTAGAGTCTGTGCTACCGCTACTTGGAGAGGGCAAGATGACCTGCACGTTGACGCCTCGTTGTGCTGCGCTTGCGATTGCTTGCTCGACGGTGGTGTCTTGCATCTCTTCCGCTTCAATGATGAGCGAGGTTTTGGCACCGTTGATAAATGCGACAAAATCGTTGCGCGAATTGTCGGGACTAATCACCAGATTGGGGTCGGTGACATGCTCGGTGGTGCGGTTCCAGTCGGCGTTGAAGATGTCGATTGCCCCCTGCACATCCTGTGGCGTGGTGTCGATGATGTCGTATTCACGATTCTTGCCGGTGGCGATGGCAGAGTTTGTGAAATTGGAGGACATGATGAACGCGGTCTGCCCATCGATAATCATGCCTTTTTCATGGGTATACGTGAATATGGGATTGCTATCTTGCGCCTTCGCACCAGCCGCGTTCAGCGCGTCAATGGTGGACTGAGGTGAACCGCCTCCATACGGTGCTGGATCAAGCATCACGCGCACATCTAAGCCACGTTTTGCAGCATTCTCCAATGCCTGAATAACGTTGTTATCGCTCATCAAATACATTTCCAGCCATATCGATGTCTGCGCGTTATTGATGGCATTGAGAATAGGCGTCTCACCTGCCGTCGGCTCGACAAACACCTGAACAGATTGCGATGTTGGTGTTGTGCTAACGGTAGGAGTTGCGCCCACAGTGGCTGTAGTACCGATGGTTGGTGTTGTTCGTGGTGTACGAATGGGTGTAGCCGTTGGATGTGGTTTGCGTTTACTTACGGTAAGTGTGTCTGGATTGGGATAATGAGCACTAGCAAACTGGCTAAACGTGAATGACGAGAGGAAAATGCACAGTAATGCACTTACTAGTGGTAGTGCCCTGTACGAAAGAACCTTGCGAAGCATGACTACTCCTTAAAATAGTTTTTGGGGGCTTGGAAAAGAGTCTACCCCATTAACAATAAACTCTGTACCTAATCAAATTATCGCACATATTCCACGTTTTTATCGTAAATTATGTTAAAATACAGTTAAGAATTGATTTCTGTTTGTTAAGTACTAAAATATGATAGAACGCATCGACATGATGGCGGCAAAGCCGTCGTCATGCCAACAGTGCATTGCTTTCTGCTTTTTGCTATAATATGTCCGGTATTCATATTTTCTTCAATACAATGATTCTCGTAGGGACCAGATGTATCGCGTCCGAGGCCGATTTATCGGCTATGGGCTTGTTCAGCAACGGCATATAGGCGATAAATTGCACGACGGACGCGATACATCTGGTCCCTACGAAAACTATCAAATCAACATTGGCGAACTAATATAGAAGCGGAAAAAATACATATGTCACAGCAAATACAATCCTCACAGGAGCCAAAACCAGAGCAAACAGTCCAGACACCTTCACCAACGAAGAAGCGGAGTTGGTTTGCACGGATTCCACCGCGTGTGCGAACAATTATCGCTATTGCAGTGATTGCCGTTGCTGTTGTAGGTGCATTTCATGGTCCATCCGAAGGCGAGTCTGATAACGTCATGGGTGATCCAGCTTTCATCCCGACCGTTGGCATCACAAATATGGTTGATTCGGTGTCGCTGAACAAAAGTGTAGCGGTGCAAGGAGTACGTTTAACGGTGTCGCAGGTGATGGAGGCGACCAAGTTTTCCGATGATCGTAAACCTGCGGGGATGTATACGGTGCGCGTCATGATGAGCGCAAGAAATACGAGTTCATCAGCGATTGCCGTACAGTATGATACTCTGCTACGTCTCGTACTTTCCAATGGGCAGGAAATTGCGCCCAAATATCTATCAGTTCTTCCTGAGACGCTTCCTCATCAATTCACGTCGGGCTTTGTCGATTTTCCGCTTGCCGCACAAGTGCCACTTTCATCGCTTACATTGCGTTTCGGCAACGAGGCAAGCATGTTGTTCACTTCGTAAATATGGACAGGCGACCACAAAGGTCGCCCGTCCTGACGCCAAATAACCATCTAATCTTCGTTGGGTGTTCCGACGTGTTCAACACGGTGCTGTACATCGGCGAGCGCGAGGATGCGTTGGCGTAAAGGAGTGGGGTTCTCAACGCTACTCTGCATCAGGTCTTCGAGCGCGAGATAATACTCGACCAGCGCACGCTCACCACTCGTCATGTGTGTGACCGTCTCTTCGAGCAGTCCCTGTGCCTCTTCATAAGTGCGGAGACGTTGCTGTGCCTCTTCGAGTGCTTGTTGCGCTCTCTGCACACGCTGAACACCGCCAATCTGACGCTCGCGCTCACGGCGACGTAACCTTGTTTCCTGCTCTGGTGCTTGAAATGCCTCTTGTAGTGCGAGTGCGGCCTCACCAATCTCTATGTTCGCTTCAATCTGACGGCGCGTCAGCCATGCACGAACAGCGTGTAGTCGAACCAGTGCGTTCGCGCTCTCTGGCAAGCGTAGATTATCGTCAGAGAGTAGTTCGTCGCTACCAGTCTCCGTCGTTTCATCGAGAAATTCGTTATCGTCGTTCATGAGAATAATATGCTTTCTGTTGTTTCGGTCTTCTGCTCTTTTCTACAATGGTAACACGCTATAGCAAGAGTACAAGCAAACAGTCAGAGGCTCCGACACGCGTGTCGGAGCCTCTGACTGTTTGCTTGTACTCTTGCTATCCCAAAGCTTCGCGTCCAGCCTCGACAGGCTCGACGGGTGCCTCTTCTTCGTTATAGTCGGTAGGTGCCGTGAGATCACGCCCACGCCGTAAACCAACCGCCTCGAAGATGGGAGTGAGAACGACTGCAACCACTAAGTTGAGTATAAGTGCCGATATGCCTACATAGAGTAGCACACCAAAGATTGGATACAATGTCGATTTGTAACCGGTGGCGACAAACATACCCGTTCCTACAATCATACCAACTGCCCAACCAGCCAGCAATGCCCAACGATTGAACCATTTAGTATACAGACCGAGGAACACTGGCAGCAGTGTTTGCAGTATCCACATGCCGCCAAGTTGCTGGAATGTAATGATCTGCGCCGTTGGCAGATATGCGATGAAGAGGAGCGCACCAAACTTCAAGACAAACGAGGTGATCTTAGCAACCGTTGACTCCTGAGTCTCGCTGGCGTCTCTCTTGATGTACTCCTTGTAGATGTTCCTTGTGAAGAGGTTGGCTGCAGCGATAGACATCACTGCTGCGGGCACGAGTGCGCCGATTGAGATGGCGGCGAAGGCAAAGCCCGCGAACCATGTTGGAAAGGTGGTGTTGATGAGCAGTGGCACCGCAAGATTGGACGACGCTGGTTTGAGTTTCGATGCAATCGCCATATAACCAAGCAGTGCCAACAGGCCGAGCATCAATGAATAGATGGGTAGTAGTGCCATGTTGCGCTTGATGACACGCTGACTGTTGCTACTGAGAATACCCGTCAGTGAGTGCGGATACAGAAACAGGGCGAGTGTTGAGCCAAGTGCCAGCGTTGCATATGCTGCGTACTGTTTTGGTGTGAGTAAATCGTAAAACGTCTGCGCCGCACCAGTTTTCACCGCCGCCTGATGGCTTGCTACTGCCTTCAAATGCACCGCTGAGAAGATTGGGCCAAACCCACCAAGCTTAATAGGGATGTAGATGATCACGGCGAATAACACAATGAAAATCATCACGTCCTTGACGAGCGCGATCATCGCCGGAGCGCGAAGGCCGCTTGTATAGGTATAGGCGGCAAGAATGAGGAAGGCGATGATGAGCGGAAAGTCGATGTTGATGCCACCAACTGAGGTGCTAAGTGGAATGCCGAGAGCCGCAAGCGAAACCTGGATGCCAAACATTTGTAACGCGATATACGGCAGCGTCGCAAGAATGCCAGTAAAGGCGACGGCAAGGGCAAGAGTGCTACTGCCGAAACGCTCTTTCACAAAGTCGGCTGCAGTCACATACCCACGCTGCTTACACACGGACCAGAACTTGGGCATCAAAATGTAGATGAGTGGATACACGAGAATGGTGTAGGGAATGGCGTACCAACCGCTCAGCGCACCAGCCGCGAACATTGCGCCGGGGACGGCGATAAACGTATACGCTGTGTACAGGTCGCCACCTAGAAGAAACCATGTGATGACCGTGCCGAAACGTCTACCCGCGAGACCCCACTCGTTGATATCGTTCAGGTTGCCACGACGCCAACGCGCTGCGACAAAACCAAGCACAGTGACAAGGAGAAAAAAGACGATAAATACAGTGATTGCGTCCCAATGAATCATTGCAACTTACTCCTTTCTCGCTACGTCATCCATCAACGCGCGAGAATGCCATGCTAAGAGTACGAACGGTTCAAAGTGCTTGAAAGCGTTTCAGGCTCCAACAAAGTACACAACCGCTGTAATAATTGCGGTAATGATGACCCATGACAGTTGAAACCAGTAGAAAAACGGGATGCCAAACAGCTCTGGATCTGTAAAATTGTAGAATGGCGGCCAGAGCAGGACGATGAAGGGGAGAATGAGCAATAACAGGAATGCTCTACGATTCCTGCGCGAAGAAGGACGGCTAACCATAGACGATTGCTCCCTTTGTTTGTAGTTCATCAATGAACGACGATACAAGACCGATAGCAAAAGGACAACTCCGTGGAGTGTTGAAGAGTATGCTGCTATCCTACGGTATTTTCTAAAGAATGTCAAACAAGCAAAAGCTTTTCACAAGTCGCACAATGATGAGTTTCGGGGGGGACGGGGCGGGGGGGGGGGGGGGGGTGGGAGAAGAGGGTGGTTTTTCAGGGTGGG
>CAXUHG010000152.1:5127-13106 GCA_964250805.1 uncultured Ktedonobacteraceae bacterium
AATTTCTTTTTACCCACATACCACTTTCTTTGCTTTCTCTCCCCCGAAACTCATCATTGTGTTATACATGAGCCGACTCTTCGTTATCTAAGAAGAGACTATGGAGTGGAGAAGATGGGGTGGAGAATGATAAAGAACGAAACTGTTATCCTTGAGGGACGTTATCGGATTATACGTTGTCTAGCGCAACGTCCCCGTGTGAATCTGTATCTTGGGCGTCGTCTAGCTGCTATTGAAGAACTGGCGTCTCCTCCGTCCAATACTAATGAAGAAAATCCGCTTGAACAAGACTATGAGCCACTGGTAGCTATCCGCGAACTCGTGTTGACGGAACTTGACTCTCATATCCGCGCTTTGACCGAAGCCGCCGCATTCGAGGAATTTGTGCAACCTAGCGTCTTTGGCTCGCCACGTCTACCAACAGCTGGAGATCGTGTCTGGATTGAGGGCGAGCGACACTATCTTGTAATGCAATTGAGCGACGTAAAAACGCCACACTTTGAGCATGCCACAACGCTCGATTCGCTGCTGCTAGCAAACGCTACGTGGCCTATATGGATAGATGAGAGAGTTGCCATTGAGTGGGCAATACAATTGAGCCGCATGGTTGCACGCTTGCATCATCAAGGAACCGTGTTAGGCAACCTGACGCCATCCTCAATTCTAGTCGATGGGCAAAAGCTGATGGCGTGGTCGCCCATCTTGCTTCCGTCTTGGCCCCCAGCTCCATTCTATTGGAAGACAACAGAGATCGACGTACCCTCGACACACGCTCAAGTATTTCCTATAGTCGAAAAGCCTGTAGATACCGTATTTGCCGCGCCAGAACTACTCAATGGGGTCGCCGATGAACGTTCGGACGTGTATGCTCTGGGTGCTATCCTCTACTTACTACTCACGCACTATGCTCCCATCTCCGCATCGCATCGCCAACGTGCTTATCGCTCTATGAGCCGCAGAACACGTAGCAACACGCTCGTACAGGAACGCGTCGATGCCCTTGAACTGATTCCCCCGCGTTTCTTGAACGAAAACGTCTCGCCCTTGATAGAATCAGTTGTGTTACAGACTCTGGAGCTAGAGCCAAGCAAACGCTATCCAACCGCGTTTGCCCTCGTCGAAGCGTTGGAAGGGATTGTGGGTCTATGATCAATCTTCATCGTCTTTCGTAGGGACCAGATTTATCGCGTCCGAAGCGCAATTCATTGCGCGAGATAGGTTATATTACTGTTTATTTGACAATAAAGATTTCGCGTGATAAATCACGCACCGGACGCGATAAATCGGTCCCTACCAAACTTGGTTAAAGCATCGTTACATTTGTTGTTTGCTTCTCACATTGACCAATGCCACTCCTACAATAACAACAACCCCTCCAACGAGAGAAAGCAGAGAGGGAATTTCGTTCAACAAAGGCCATGCTAGCAGAATGGCGAAGATTGGAATGACGTACAGAAAGCTGCTGGTATTGGATGCCGACATACGAGCTAACGCATACGACCACGCGAGATAGGCAATAGCGGCGGGAAAGATGCCGAGGTACACAATGGAAAGCGTCGCTGTTATGGGAGCGACCTGCATTTGCTGAGGTAGGCCAGGACTATAAACCAGCATAAAAAGCGTTGCCGCCCAGATTGTGTACGTTGCAAGTTCTATGCCTGTATACCTTTTCAGATATGGCTTCTGCACCACGAAGTACACACTCTCCGCAACCGACGCAAGCAGAATCAACAGGGCATCAGTTGCAAAATTGAGTCCCGAACCCTCGCCAAGAACGACAATTACAACACCCGCAAAACTAATCGCAATGCCCAACCACCCAAGTAAGCGTATGCGTTCTCGTAGAAATATCGCCGCTAGAATCGTGGTAAAGCATGGCACTGTTGCCACTAGAATACTCGCCGCCCCTGCCGAAACGCTCCGCTCACCATACGAAAGTGCCACTTGATAGACCGTAATACCAATAAATCCAAGTAGCAGGATAGCAGGTATATCGCGTACTGCTGGCAAGCGCATTCGTGTAACAAGCGCATACACGAACAGCGTCACGGATGCAACGAGAAAGCGTAAAAGCGCAAGATGTCCAGGCGTATATGCTCTCAGACCTTCTCGAATGCCCGCAAAGGCGGAAGCCCACAATACCAGTGTTAATGCGAGCGCAATAGCGACGCGCATGTTCTGTGCGCCTGATAGAGGACGTTTAGAAAACGGTAAACGTGCCATGATACAATCTCCCACAACGCAACACACAATGTATATAGACAATTTTAATGCCAACAGAACGATATGAACATAGTAAAACCAAGCTAGAACCTTTGTGGAGGAACAGAATCGAAGCTATAATGGCATTATGAGTTTCGATTCAGAAAAATTACTAGATTCGTACCACTACTCAGAAAAACTATTGAACCTGAAACTGATTAAAAAGGATTACTGTAATGAATACTCCCGATTATCTCGATAAAATACTTTTTATAGCCGAAGGTCTCAACAAAAAATACCCCAATGGCAATACTCCATTCCAAATCATCACTCGTCTGTGCGAGGAGGCAGGAGAGCTTGCAAGTGCGGTCAACCATTTTGAAGACACAGGAGCCAAGCGGCAGAAACACGGCCTCCCAGACAAAATGGCTCTTGCGAAAGAGGTGGAGGATGTCGTCCGTGCCGCCCTCAGCGTAGCACAATACTATGGAATTGAGCAAGAATTGAGAGCGGTCATCGATCAGAGGTATGCTACGAAGGTGACTGAGGGGTATATCTCAGAAGTTTGAAACAATCCATATTGATGTGGCGTATAAGCAAGAGTAGAAGATTATAAGAAAACGGAGGTTCACTACACAAACTATGCGCATTTACAAATACATTCACTCGTGTCTGCTTGTAGAAGAGGGCGACGAGAAAATTCTTTTTGATCCAGGTACCTTTTCTTTCATCAATGATCAGGTGCGCACTGAAACGTTCAAGGATGTCTCTACCGTCATTATTACACATCAACATCCCGATCACGTTGACATCTCCGCGCTCAAGCAAATTCTAGCACTGAGCGGGGCATCTGTGATAACGAATAGCGAAGGGAAAACTGCTCTTGCAAAGGAAAATATCGGCGTGCAAGTGCTTGAGGAGGGAGACTATCGGACGAAAAACATGACTATTCGCGCCCTTCCTGCTGCACACGAAAAAATCTTGTCCCCGACGCTTCCACAGAACACGGCATATATTCTCAATGATAGGTTTCTCAATGTCGGCGACTCTTTCGCATCCTCTCTCTCGGCTTTGAAGGGCATACAGGCGTTGGCACTACCTGTCACGGCTCCCTGGAACACGGAGCTAGCTGTAGCCCAGTTTGCCGAGACAATAGCTCCACAAATCGTTATTCCTGTGCATGACGGCTACGTCAAAGACTTTTTCCTGAAACAACGCTACGACAACTACGAGAAACACTTCTCATCGCACAATATTCAATTTCAGAAGATGAGTTCTCCTGGTGACTCTGTTGATGTAGGATGATCTCATATGACAGGGGCAGAGCAAAGCCCCTGTCATGTCTACTTTAGCACCTGTTATGTAAGAGCGGGTGCTATTATTTTACGACGAGCAATCTGCCATCTATCAATTACAAATAATAGTATGAGAACGAGACATGTAACTCCTATTTGAACTTGACAGGCAAGGACGTTCTGTTGATAGGCAGCACTACTCTTAATGTCGTTAGCGTAAATTCCTGCACCATGATGCGGAATAGAGGCATTGATATCTTGGAAAAGACGAAAAGCATTATTGACCACTATGAAAGACCAGACACTTACAATCAGTGCAATAGCTGGTAAAAGATATTGCCACCATATGTAACGTTGCCTTAATCCGTGATACGTAAACACTGCACTTGCTATAAGTAATACTATTGCGCCAAGCGCAACAACGAGAAGCCAGCTAAGAAGTTCTTGAAAGAGCATTGCTATTCTCCCTTCGTGCCTATCTTCAATCAAAAGTATAGCATATATGATAACGCATGCTTGTTTTCATTCACAGAATGAAAACAAGCATGCGTTACTTGAAAACACGAAAGGAAGTGTAAAGAGAGACAAACTTGTACTATCTGTTTGGTGGGTTTGGCACATCTCGCAGTGTTGTCTCCTGTACAACCACTGTTCTGCGTGAGGCGCGCCCTCTTCCGATAGCTCCTCCAATAGCTCCGATAATGAGACCGAGCAAAATCGAGAAAACAAGTCCGACAAGACCTGTTATGGCTGCCGTCGAAAGTAGAAGTTGCCTTTCAAGCAGGACCCTCTTTACAATGAAATAAATGCACTGCCTGCTTTGAGTAGGCAGTGCATTATCTCATCCTTTCAATACGTTTTTAGAGCAGTTTACAGGGTGCCTTTGTCACTATTGGGATGGAGGTAGTCGCTCTTGGTGCCGTGGATGGGCGCATCACCCTCTTGCTGGATATTCGCCTCTTCACGCTTGACTGTATCTGTAACCTGTTGAGTCTGCTGGACCTCGCGTTTGCCAATCGCAACCTCGCCCGTTACGACAGTGTTCTTGGTGACATTGACCTTTTCTTCACTTACAGGAACGCGAATGGTTTCGCCTTCACCAATAGGTGTGTTATCAACCTGCCCACCTGTAACAGCGTGTTGCTCGATTACGATCTCCTCATGCGTGACGGGAACATTGATCGTCTTTTGCTCAGAGACGACCTCCTTGTGAAGATTGACCTCACCTGCTTGCTCACGCTGTTTTGTGACATTGAGACGCTCCTCACGAAGTCGCAGTGAGCGCGGCTGAGAGTATTCATCCTGTTGTATACTACTAGTAGCCGTCTGAGCGGAAACATTGGCTCGCTTGAAGCCAGCGGCAGTCTGTGTTTCTGCCGTTTGATGCTCATAGTCGTATCCGCCGTATTGGTGCAGAATGTTGTGTGCCTCTTGCTCACGACCATCCGGTCGAACAGAGACGACAGTACGACCAGCTCCTAGTTCCTGTGCATAGTAGTTCGCGCCTTGGCTTGAAACGCCTAAATCACGAAGATCGCTCTTGAGATTGATGCCTTTCTGACCAGGAGTTGCGACGCCAACTTGGTCGTAGTCAAATCCTGCCTGTTTCAATGCAGCAAGTGCCTGACGCGCTTGAGACTCTTGCTCAAATACACCTGCGACAATAGGGGTTTGGGTTGCCATAGAATTTCTCCTTATTTTTGTTGAATAGAGGAAACGTTCAGAGAACATTTTCTCCATCATGAATATTTTACCTGTGGAACAAAAAAGACGATAGGGGTTATCTTCCTCGAAAAGCCCCTTTTAATAAGTATTCCGATGGAAGTAAAACAACGTGTAATCAGCACACGTACAAGACACGTTAAGAATATCTAGTAAGTTCCAAGTTTATTCAAATTATTAGTAAAATGTTTATTTTCTAATGTTTAGAAAAGGATACTTCTTTAGTGTAAATGCATCTCTAACATCTAGCGATAAAAAGAATAAATATGTTAGAGAAGTAGGTGTTACAGTTAGGGAAAATCTATGTGACACCAAAGGAGTGAATAATGACTTTTCCTTTGTGTAGTAATGTAAGTCCTTCAAGTTTCCCATCATCTACTTGACAGCCTGCTTGCTTATCCGTATACTAGAGATGTAGCCACTTTCCACGGCTATATCTCTCCTCTATCGTTCCTCTCAATATACTCGCCATCTTAGGAGCAAGCCACTATGCCACTTCCATCGTTTCTCCATTGGTTTTCGCAACCACCGCCTGTACAGAAAATACAGGAACAAATCGATCCAACGGCCCTTTCGTCAAGCCCGACACAAGAAGACCAGTACTGGGGTCTGGCAACGGGCGACGAGGAGGATTACTATTGGCGTCGCCTCTCGGACAATTTCTACCAGAAAGATTTAATCCCTTCGACTTATCTCGAAATCCACAATGCCTGTTATGAGGCGTATAACGCTAATCCGTTGGCGTTCGCGATTATCGAGATTACGACGAGTTTTGTGCTGGGCAAAGGCGTTACAATCGCTGCGAACGACTCGCAGGTGCAACGTGTGCTACTCGACTTCTGGAATGATCCCGACAATCACATGGATACGCGGATATACTCTCTCTGCACTGAGCTAGCCCTGTATGGTGAGCAGTTTATTCGCTTCTACATCAATCCCATCAACAGGAGAGTGAAGATTCGTCAGATTGACCCATCGCTTATCGACGAGATCGAGACCGACCTCGACGACATTGAAACTGTGCTGCGCTTTCATCGCCGCCCGATTGGAGCAAGCGCAACCTCTCCTGGTGATGCCGCTCCTATTGCGATACGCGACCAGCCTGGTTTCGAGGGCGAGTGGTTTCAGGCGGGTAGCGAGATGATGCAGTTCTGTATCAACAAGGTCTCGAATGCGAAACGGGGCAAGAGCGATCTTGCTACGCTGCTGCCCTGGTTGCGCCGCTATAAAGATTGGCTTACAGACCGAGTAAGAATCAATAAGTACAAAGGTGCTTTCCTGTGGGATGTGCGGCTACAAGGTGCTGACAAAAAAGCTATTGACCGCAAGAAAATGGAGTACTCGTACCCGCCGGAGCCGGGGAGTGTCATCATTCACAATGAAGCCGAGCAGTGGACTGCCGTTAAACCTGAGATTAACGCGAACGAGGCGGCAGAGGACGGTCGCGCTCTAAAACTCATGCTGGCAGTTGGGGCGCAACTTCCTGAACACTTCCTCAGTGATGGTGCTAACGGCAACCGAGCAACTGCCTCGGAAATGGGGCTTCCAACCTTTCTCAAATTTCAACGTCGTCAGCACGTCATGCGAGCGATGTTACGCACCGTGCTTGATCGCGTCCTGCTCGAAGCTCGTAAAGCAAAAGTGCTTGCCATTGATTGCGATACAAGCTACGACATCCTGTTCCCCGAAATCGACGTTGCCGATTCGCAAACGCTGGCGAATGCCACACAATTGCTTGTCTCGGCTCTTGTTGTTGCTAAAGAACAGAGTTGGGTGAGCGATGAAACGGCGATGCGCCTGCTTTTCCAATTCGCGGGCGAAGAGGTCGATATTCACGAAGAGCAGGCGCGTATTCATAAGCAGCAGAGCGAGGTGTAACATGCCTCTGGATGCTCGTAAAGCACTACACCTGCTACAAGTTGTCACAAGAAGTTTCGCTGGACGCCAACGCACCGTCATCGTCGTGGCTCTTGTAAGCGGTAGCTACACCTATACCGCGATACAGGCTATCATGCGCCCTCTTACTATCGTAGACCTTCAGATAGACGATGTTGCAGGTCAACCCGCACCGCACGCCAGCGACACGCTCATGATTGCTCCCCTCGGCACCAATTTCGTAGGTGCCGTCTATATCGCAGATACCTCCGTTGCCAGTGCCACTAGCGTTGCCTCCGCGCCGAAATACGAAATTGTCGAAGTGCTGCCAACGGGTATTGTGCCAGGAGGCTCACATCTACGCGTCTCGCTACGACGCCTCCGTTAAGCTAAAGAAAGAGAGAACTTCATGTCAGACATTCCCATGAACGAGCAAGAATGCCAGCAGGACGTGCTAAAACGTATCCACAAATGGCTCAACGTGCTGGAAGAGCGTATCATTCTGCTCATGAACGCCAACGATCTCGACGAGATGAAGCCTGGCGAATGTGAGCAAGCCATCAGTCGCCACCTCATGCTTATCCTACGTCTCTTACAACTACGCCAACAACACGCGCAAGCAGCGGCATCCCCCGGCGAACAGGCGTTGCTCGATGCGCTGCTGCGTGGTATGGATGATGAATAATCTGTAAACTTTTGTGCAATGCGTTTTTCGTAGGGACCAGATTTATCGCGTCCGAGAGCGTGATTTATCACATGAGATCATGTCTGAAACGTCTTGTAGAAAGAGTTGATAAAGATTTCGCTCAATAAATTGAGCCTCGGACGCGATAAATCTGGTCCCTACGAAAAGCTGTCATATGAAAATGGGGAGACTACTACAAC
>CAXUHG010000153.1:0-12312 GCA_964250805.1 uncultured Ktedonobacteraceae bacterium
CCCCCCACCCCCACAGGCCCTGCGCTTGGGGGGGGGGCGGCGCCCCCCCCCCCCCCCCCCCCCCCCCCGCCCTGGCTTCACCACAGACTACTTCTTGGGCGTCCGTTGGATTCCCATATTATTTGGTGAATGTGCGTAATTAGGCCCCTACCGACGCGATACATTCCTCTTCTGGGTATTGTTACTGCTCCTACGACGCGCTGATGATGAACGTCGTCGAGGCACCGTCCGTAGTTGACTGCTTATAGGACCGTCGCCATCGCTGCTCTCTTCGATGCTGCCTTCGACGATGTTGCCATTGACGTTGTTCGCGAGTTTCGGCTGTTGCTTCGCCATCATTCTATCGGTGTTGAACAGACCGGGTTTCTCTTTCGTGAAGTCACGTTCGCTTGTAGGCACGTTTGCCTTGCTTACAAGATTGGGTCGCGTTAGAAGTCCACCCCAACCTGTGACGAAGTACTGCTGTACTGCCTGGAAGATAGATGAAACCGTCCAGTAGAGGGCAAGACCAGCGGGAAACGTCCAGCCAAAGAAGACCGTGATGAGTGGCATGATGTACTGCATTGTCTTCATCGACTGCTGCGTTGGGTCGGGAGCAGTGCTACCATTTTTCGACGAGCCTACCTGTGCAACTGCTACTGGCTGTGACATGCGTAACTGAATGAACGTCGCCAAACCTGCGATAATCGGTAAAATGTGTGTTGGGTCAGGCTGACTCAGTGGAAAATGCCATGCTGCGTTTAAGAAGGTGAACCAGTTCAAGTCCAGGTTTGGTACATGTGTAAAATGGGGTAGGAACGGGTAGATGAGATTGTTAATATGATCAAGCAGCGAAACCTGCTTTGTTGCTTGATAACGTAGAACGCTGTTGAATGCGTTGAACATGCCATAGAGAACAGGCAACTGTACAAGCAGAGGGAGACAGCCCGCTACAGGATTGACGCCATACTCTTTGTAAAGAGCCTGCACCGCCAGTGCCTGTGCCTGCTGATCTTTCGCGTATTTCTTACGCAACTCTGCCATTTGTGGTTGCAGTGCCTGTGTCGCCTTCATTGACTTGAGCTGCTGTAGCGTCAAGGGGAAGAGAATCAGCTTGATGATGATCGTCATCACAATGATCGACAGACCAAAGTCGCTAAATACCCTGTATAGTAGAAACAGGACATTGAGAATTGGAAATGAAAAAATTTGATTGAATAAGTTCCCTAAGTCGCCCACGAGTATTTTCCTGCCTTCCTCGATCTAGTGGCCCAGGCGTTCTGGGACGGGATCGTAGAGATCGCCATGATAGAACGGTTGACAGCGCCCGATGCGTTGTATCGTCATCCAACCACCACGGAAAAATCCGAAACGTTCAATTGCCTCATATCCATAATGCGAACATGAGGGCGTAAATCGACACGATGGGGGCAGGACAACCGACAGCGTGCGCTGATATACCCGAATGAGAGCCATTGCTATGTATTTCACTTGTGTCCTCTGTAATGTGCCACGCCTGTTAACCGCTGAGAGCCTCTAGCAGCCGCGCTCGACGTAGCAAGGTAGTAATGTCCTGAGTAATACTGTTCAGGTCGGCATCAAGAATAGAATGCCGCGCACTAATTACTACGTCCCAGCCGCCAGAAAGTTTATCTAACGAAGGCCGAATTGCCTCACCAAGAAGTCTTTTGCTATAATTACGAATCACTGCACGTTTCGAGATACGTTTACTTACCACAAAGCCAATGCGTATCCCGTCTTCACCATTTGGCATCCAAGCAAGTATAAGCAGCCGAGACGTTATACTGCGTCCCTGCTGCCTCACTCGCTGGAAGTCACTATTTTTTCGTAGGCGTAACGCCCGTTTGAGTGCCACAATACCGTTAGACGGTCAGGCTCCAACGCCCTTTGGCGCGGCGGGCCTTGATGACGCGTCGTCCATTGCGAGACGACATGCGCTTCAGAAAGCCATGTTCGCGCAGGCGCGGAATGCGCTTGGGTTGCCATGTACGTTTCATGTGCCTTTTTCTCTCCTCTACTTAAAGATATCCCATAAATTATAGCGGTTTCTTGCGCCACTGTCAAATTTATGAACTGAGAGTAACAGAGAAGTCCCTGCACACGGCATGCATGCTGTGTGCAGGGACTTCTCCGTTACTCTCGGTTCATGTTTGTCTACGACGTTTTGAAGCGCAGCAGAACACGACCAAGACGTACCTCGTCGTTGTCATTCAACGGCGTTGGCGTTTTGGCGGCGAGACGCTGGCGATTCAAGAAGGTGAAGTTTGTGCTGTTCTCGTCTTCAAGCATATACTGCCCATTCTCGTAGAAAATGCGAGCATGCAAGCGCGATACGCCGCCATCTTCACCACCATGCTCGGTCAGGTCTACATCGGGGTAGATGTTGCTGACAGCATCTTCACGTCCAATAAGAATGTTATCCTTGCCGCTCAGGTCGAACTCCTGATTGTCGGCCTCGACGATCAAGCGAGCCTGCAGAGCGTTCGCGGGTGCCTGTGTTGTATCGGCAGGTGCCACCTGCGTTGCCGCATCAAAATCGGGCTGCTGCGTCACTGCTACTGGCGTGGGGTCTGGCTCAGGCGCGACTGCGAAACTGGGATCGGGCTGCACTGGCTCCGGTGCTTGCGTCACCACCTGTGCTGGTGCGGAAACGGGTGCCGCCGCGTTCAGAGGTTCGCCACATTCGTCGCAAAAAGCTGAACCATCGGGATTCTCGTGTCCTAAAGAACATCGTACTGACATTACGCTTTATCCTTCCTTACTACCTGTTATGGTTTGGTTTCTCTGTTCTTATTATGAGCGACTATTGGGGTCGCCTCTATTCTATTTAACGAATGAGATTGCTTATCGTGTATAGATGCCATGAGACAACAATTTCCTTACGGAATAATGTCGTCCAGACGTTGCGTAAGCTTGCGCGTCTTGTTGCCGATAGACTTCACCTGATCCTGCGAAATCTGTTGCCCTTGATTGATCTGCTCGATGGCGGCCTGAGTCTCCGGGTCCAGCACACGCGTCACGTTTGGCGCGAGCTTTGTCGTCGCCTTGCCAGTGCGCTTATATTCGTCCAGCACACGCGTTACGAGACGATTGGCGTTGGCTTTTTCCGCGAAGTTCATCACAAGCGCGTTGACCTGAGTGGCCTCGTTTGCATCGGTGGTAAACGTTACCTTGATATCGTCGCGCACACTTTCGCTGACAAGGCCAGCGACGGGCACATCATAGGAAAGCTCGGCTTGTGCGATACGGAAGAGACCAGCGGGGCGTGGGTCGATCATCAACTCAACCAGCACCGATTGCGCGTTATCTTTTTCCAGGTCGCCGAGCGGAATAATCACCTGACGGTCCGAGAGGCTCGATGGATCAACGTCACGGATCAGCGGCAACACCTTGACGGCCTTACGCGGCGAAACACCTGCTGGCAAGCGTAGCGTTAATGTGGCGTTGCGAACTGCAACAGCAACCGCGCTCTGCAATTGCTGCTGGAAGATGGTCATTGCGTCAGCAGGTGAGCGAATGAACTCCGCAGGTGTGCCTCCACTCAACTGACCAATGTCGTCGAGCAAGCTCTCGTCCCAGTCGGAGCCAATACCCAGCGTGTTAATCGCGATATTCGCGGCGGCGGCATCGCGTGCCAATTGACGACAACGGTCGGTATCGCCATAGGTGACGCCATCGGTGAGTAGAATCATACGATTGATAGCGTTGGGAATGTTCCAGCGGCGTAACTCGCCGAGACCTTGAATCATACCAAGCGACATTGTGGTGCCGCCGGCGTCGGGAATGCGATCAATAGCGGCCTTCATGCCGATGGGATCGTTGGCAGGCATCGAGGGGATAATCACTTGCGCGGTATCGTCGAAAATCACGACCGAGATGTAGTCGCTTGGTTCGAGACGGTCGATAACCATCTTGACCGCCTCTTTCACATTCTTGAGCTTCGCCCCTCTCATAGAACCCGAATGGTCGAGTACAATTGCGAAGTTCAATGGCATACGCACCTGCGCCATCATTGCGGTTGGTTTCGTCTCAAGTAGTACGTATGCGATCTGGCTTCCACCAGTAACTGGCATAAAATCTTTTCCTAGCTGATGAGCTAGTGTTACCTCTCCGGGCATAGTAGTATTGGCTCCTTTCGCGTCAGTTCGCCCTAGTATATCATATTAGCGCACGAACACTATCGCGGCACTCACGTTGTCTTCGCCGCCGTTTGCATTGGCGGCATCAATCAACTGCGAACATGCGGTTTGTGGGTCATGCGCATTGTTCAAAATGTCGGTAATCTGGGGATTTCGCACCATCTCCCACAGGCCGTCGGAACAGCTTAGCAGAATATCTCCTGGCAGTAACTGCTGCTTGAAATCGTCAATCTGTACGTTCATCTTGTCACCGAGACTGCGGAATATCTGACTACGTTGTGGATGCGTATACACATCGTCCGGCTCGATCAGGCCACCTGCAACCAGTTGTCCAACCAGTGAATGATCGGTTGTCAATTGATATAACGTGCCTTCACGCAACATATAGGTGCGACTATCACCCACATTTATAACATACGCAGAATCGCCCACAATCATAAAACCCGTGATGGTCGAACCCATGTCGGTCTTATCATGCTGGTTTGTCTGCACAAGCACGTTGTTCGCATCCTCCACAGCACCCTTGAAGAGAGCTATCAGGCTATCTTCTTCCATTGGCTGAACAGAGGCAGTCAGACCGCCGCTCTTCTCAGCGACCAGGGGCGGAGAGAGAAGTTCGCGCACCAGTTTGTCAGCGATAACGTTGACTGTCATGCGACTGGCACCCTGCCCATTGTCGTGACCACCCATGCCATCTGCAATGATGAAGACGCCTATCGGTGCTGCCTGTGACTCGTGAACACGCTGCAATTGCAGGACAAGCGTACTATCTTCGTTTGGCTCACTTCGTCGTACATTACCAGCATCCGAATCACTCGCGGCAAGAATATGCACTCCATTAGGAAAGGCTATCTGGGCAGCGTGCTGTTGCTCAATCACGTAGGTTTTCCCTTGCTCGACAAACGTGTTCGCAATGGTACCTTGCAGCACACGTGCATCCTTGTCACCGCTCGTCGTCGCGGAGTACTCGTGCATCAGGTAGTTAGCATTAAGCAATTCGGCACCACAGTTGATGCAGAACTCATCACCTTCCGCGTTCTCTTCGGAGCCACAATTCCAGCAGTGCTGGTAGCCCTGATGGTCAATGACCGAATAGACATGCTCTTGCTCATCAGTGTTCACCAGTTGTACGATCTCGTAGCGATCAGCAACTCGTGTCCCGACAGGAAGAGCGGTTGAAGCCTCAGTACTCGCATTTGTCTCATTCGTCCCACTCTGGTCAGTAGTGGGTGTTTGGGTCTGCTCACTTACGCTGGAAGGCGTCGGTTGTACCTCCGGCATTGGAGTGGGAGGCGTCGTCTCCGCGTCGGGCGGTGTGACAGAGGCGGGTGGAGCGGTTGCCTGTTCCGCATAGGTCGAAACATTTGGATCGTTATCAGCCGCTTGCTGGAACTCTGGTGGTGGCGGTGGTGGTATCTGCATAGGTCCCCCTTCTACTACATCCCCTTGTGGGGACATCATCATCGTTGGCATATCAGCAATATCCTCGCTCGCCTGTGGCGGCTGTTTTTCTGCGTCAGCAGAAGAGGCTGAAGGATTCTGTTCAAGCGGCTGAGAAGCAACGGTCTTCTGCTCATCCGTTAATGTCGCATTTGTTTCCTCAGTTGCCGACTCAGCGTTATTTTTCACGTCTTGCTCTGTCTCATGCTGCCAGCGACGAGATTGGAACGCGAGCATCTCTTGCGGCGTCAAGATTTGCGTCGGCGCGAGACTGATATCATCTTCAGGTACTGTCACGTCTTGTATACCCGTTGCAGGTACAACCACCTCTACCGCTGGCTCCTGCGAAGCGGAACTACTCGCGCTTTCCTGTGTACTGGCGGCATTCTGAGCCTGAGTATCAGAGACCTGAGTAGGAGCAGGACTACCAACAGCATCTTTCGTAGTAAACGAGTAGCCACAGACTTTGCAAAATCTAGCATTATCTCGGTTTTGTGTATTACATTGCGGACAGAGCATCGCTGCCCTCCTTATTCAGCTAAAGTTGTTTTTGCAGTCGGAGTGCTTCGGCATTGGTTGGTTCGCGTTGTAGCGTCTCATTCACCAATTGACGAGCCTCCGCCTTTTTGTTCATCTTGAGATAGCAGGTCGCCATTGCACTATAGACATCTGCCACATATGGACTTAGCTGTCGTGCCTGTTCGAGAGCACTCAGGCCCAGATTCCACTCACGCTGCTTCATATGGGCGCGTCCCAACTCGTACCATCCCTCCCACAACATCGGGTCTTCCTGTGTCGCCTGTCGCAGCGTGCTGATCGCGGCAGGTATTTTTTTTGTCTCAATATACAATCTACCAGTTGCTACCAGGAGTAACGCATGTTTGGGGTTAATTTTCAGACCATCCAGGAAACGAGCCTCCGCCTCACGCGAGTACCCCTGATCCATCGCCAATAGTCCAAGCTGGTAGTAAATGGCTGGGTCCTGCGGCGCAAGCTTTAAGGCTTGCGTAAAGGCATGTGTTGCCTGTTGGTACAGCTCCAGGTCACGATAACACAAGCCCGTCTGAAAGTAGACATCAACCGCATCGGAGCGAAGCTTTAGTGCATCCTCAAATTGCTCAGCAGCCTGTTTCATATTCTCTGTAAAAAGCCGTTTATCGGTCTCTTTGACCGCTTGCCCATACTGTCGATACGCGCGACCGAGATTATAGAGTACATCATAGGACGAACCGCCTAGTCGCTGCGCCTCACGAAACTGTTGAATCGCCTGAACGTAGTTTTTGCTTGAGAGCAATTGCAGAGCGGAGCGATAGGCCACGTTAGGGTCGCTAGTGGTTGGGGTCGCAACGGTAGAAACGGGTCGCGGCTGAATTGGTTGTTGCACTGGTCGCGCCTGAATAGATCTTCCGTTCGTTGGTCGAGCCGTTGACTGCACAGGCCGCGCCCGAATTGGTGCGGGTCGAGACTGAATGGGTTGTTGTACAGGTCGCGGCTGAATAGGTACACGCCGTACTTGTGTAGGTGCTACCGTCACACCCTGAACGAGCGGTTGCCCATCGCGCTTACAAAACTTGGCACCAGGGCGATTTTGAAAGCCGCACTTAGGACAAACAATACCGTTCGCGGCATTCGTCGGCATCATAATAGTAGCACTAGGCGAGCTGATGGCTGGAATGGCAATCGTAGCAGGAGCGGCACTATTTGGCATGCATTGCAGCAACGCTACGCGCATCTCTTCCGCGCTCTGAAAGCGCAGTGCTGGCTCCTGTTGCATTGCTCTGATAATGACCTGCTCGATGGGACATACCGTTCTGCCGTTGACCTGTACAGTGCGTAGGCGCGGGTTTTTCGCGCGAATACTGCCACTCGCGGGTGTTTGAATCGGGTCTGGCTCATAGTTCGTGAGCAGATGATAGAGCGTCGCACCAAGCGAATAAATGTCTGAGCGTGCGTCGGTCTGCACAAGACGCCCCGGATTCTGTGCGGTACGCTTCTGCCCCGGCATAGTGATCGAGCCGAGATGCTCTGGCGAGGCATACGAGATGGTGCCGAGATTCTCTGTATTCGTGCGCTTGTTCGGGTCGAAACGACGCGCGATACCGAAGTCGATAAGCTGCACCTCGTCATCGGGCGTGATCATGATGTTCCCCGGCTTGAGGTCGCGCAGAATAATCGGTGGTACGCGGGTATGAATGTAGGTCAACGCCTCACACACCTGCGCTCCCCACTTGATAACTTTATCTTCTGGTAGAGGCTGTTTGCGATCCTCAAGCATCTTCTCAAGGCTCGTCCCCGGCACAAGTTCCATCACAAAGTAGTAGTTGCCACGCTCTTGAAATGGGACCATCAAGCTTGCGATATGAGGATGCTTCAACCCTCGCAACAGCGCAATCTCTTTATTGAAGCGATCTATCGCCGAGTCGCGGTCCTCTTTGCTGGTGCTTGAACTGATAAGCAACTCTTTGACTGCATAGTAGTAGGGAGGAGTGCCAGGAATCGCCTCTTGCGCCACCTTATAGACAGTTCCCATGCCACCTTCGCCGAGAACCTGTACAATTTTAAATTTTCCGTCAAGAACCGTACCTACAGGAAGTGCCATAGTACCGTACTCCAACCTTTTCCAAATGTCCCTCTCTCATAGGGAGAACGAGCTAGTGCGCATTGACGTGAACGACAACGGCGGTAATATTATCCTCGCCGCCGTTTTCGTTCGCTAACTCAATCAACTGATCACAAATCTTCTGGGGGCTGCTTTCCTCGCTTAACAGTCTGAGCAGGTCAGGCGTATGCACCATTTCCCATAGACCGTCCGAACACAGCAGTAGCACATCATCGGGTTTGAGCGTCTCATGGAAGATGTCTACCTCAACCGTTTTGTGACCCGCACCAAGCGAACGATAGATCAAGTTGCGTTGTGGGTGCGTGTAAATCTCGTCGGCCTCAATCTGGTTCGACTCGACGAGTCGCGCCACCAGCGAATGATCGCGGGTGATAGGAGCGAGTTTCTTCCCCCGTAAGAGATACGTGCGACTGTCGCCAACGTTGGCGATATATGCGTTGTTATTCTGAATCAGAACAGCAGTCACCGTACTTCCCAAGCCACGCGCCGAACTTTTCTTTTCGCCATAGCGCACAATCGCGCTATTAGCCTGCTGAATAGCAGTCTTTAACTGTTCTTCAGCGGCGAATGCGACGGGGGTTTCTGTGAGTTTACGGGTCTTCTGTTTCCCGTTTTCCTCGGCTACAGGAGCTTTCTGTGTAGGCTCTTTCATTGAAGAAACGTCGAGCTTGATCGTTGGTTGGTCGGCGATGGGCTTAAAAAACGAGTCGAGATTCTGACTAATTGTCTCGATGGCAAGTTTGCTTGCGACCTCTCCGGCCTTGTAGCCCCCCATGCCATCGGCGACAACAAAGAGACCTCGATCCCCCTCGTCCGACGACTCAATGCGTTTGTAGGCACAATCTTCATTCTGTTCACGTTGTTTTCCCACATCACTTTTGTCAGCAGCAGTCAGCCGTAAATGTATAGATGTCATTTTTTATGTACCTCACAAAAGCAGATTTTATTGTTTATTTGCGCTCACGCGCTCACTATAGCATATAGTAGTGTTGATTGACAATTATAGACATTGTGTTTTATAGCATGCGTAACTTCGCCAAGAATACAGGTATAGAATGTTTGTTTGAGTATACCTTATATACGGAATATGGGAGGATTGAGTTGCGACTACTCTATATAACGGTCTAGGGGATTGTAGTGTACGGGTCTGATTCATCACACCCTCGTCCCCATCGATTCTGTTTTCCACCATTGAATACGTCCTTCAATTCCTGCCCACGTCCTTGATCGCTTACAGAGCGTCATAGAATGAGGCCCGCACTCTGTCGCTATTTCTCCCTCTCAGGTCGCACATCATACAGCGTTAGCCTCGTCTTTGCCGCGATCAATGCAAGGACGGCGTTCATCTGCCTGTCGTATTCGTGGATGGGCAATGTCGGCTCAATTGCCACGAAGCTTCGCGTTCGCACCCAACGCCAGCGTACAACCTCGTTGGCGTTAGATAGTTCATAAAAGGGAGGAAATTGCTTTATATCCGAAACAGGTCTATAGTTGGTGGTAGCCGCGAAAAGTTGTGCATCCTCCCAGCGCATACGATGGACTCGACCAAAACCAACCTGTACGCCTATCCCGCTCTCATCCACTGTAAGTCGTTGATAACCGCGAGCAACAGGAGCAACGCCATAATATGCAAAAGCACCAATGATGAACACGATCAGAAAAAATGCCAGCAGTACATCCGAAAGCGACGGTTGTAATATTAACTCGTATATAAGAAAAACGAACAATGCAAGAAGTATAATCGCAGCAATGCTAAGGTATACGGTCCAGTCCTTTACGGTACGCTGAACAATGGTTGTAGGTAATGGAATTGCGGTAGCGTTTGGTGCAGGTTGAAAATGAGCAACGAAACTTTGATCGCCCTGTGCTGCTTGCTGGCGGCGTTGATTCTGTAATCGCCAGAACCGCTCTTGAGAAATAGTCCTCCATACGATACCAGTACTTAAAAAAACATACAACAGAAAAGTTATTAGAGGATTTTGATATCGGGGCGACGCTATAAAGAAAGCATTGTAAAAACCGAATAGTATGTACCCCAATACTACGAATATGCTCAGACGCCCTCTGATTATATTTGGTTCACGCTTCACCATGACGTTATTTCCCCCTAACATATCATTTAGTTGTAGCGTACTAATAACACGCGCAACGCTATATACATAGATGCAAAAGTATATGTATCCACATGACTCTTTTCATGTTACAATGAAGGTAAACATCCACTAAGGAGAGAAACGTACTACCATGACTACTCCCCAAACACTACCGCACTGGGATATGAGCGTTATTTACCCTAGCCTCGAATCGCCTGAGTTTGCTCAGAGCTTTACTGATGTCGTTTCTGACATCAACAATCTCGCCACATTATTTGATGAGCAGAATATTCAGGAGCAAGCTGCTCTTCCTGTAAATGCCTCGGTTGTACAGACATTTAAGACCATCGTTTCGCGCTACAACGCTACCGCCGATGCAATCCGCACATTAGCCGTGTATATTAGCTGCTTTGTTAGCACCGATTCGCGCGATGACTTGGCACAGGCGAGAATGAGCGAGTTACGCAATTCGTTGGTTGTCTTCTCGCAACTGGGAACGCGTTTCACGGCGTGGATTGGTTCGCTCGATGTCGAAACGTTGATCGAGCAATCAGCCGTTGCACATGACCATGCGTACACTCTACGCAAGGCAAAGACCGAGGCAACGCACTTGATGTCACCCAAAGAAGAGATGTTAGCCTCCGAACTGAATACTACCGGTGGCTCTGCATGGAGCAAACTGTTCGGCAACGTTACTTCACAGCTAACCGTCCCCTTCGAGCTGGATGGGCAGGTACAAAACCTTCCCATGAGCGAGATACGCAATCTTGCCTTTGACGCGAAACGCGAGGTGCGCCGCCGCGCATACGAGGCCGAGCTAGCAGGTTGGCAACAGGTGGCACTTCCGCTAGCCGCCGCTCTGAATAGCATCAAGGGCGAGGTCAATACCCTAACCAAGCATCGACATTGGGAATCGCCGCTTGCGGAGTCGCTCTTCGATAATAGTATCGACTTCCAGACGCTCGATGCGATGATGAATGCTGCACGCGAGTCGTTTCCCGATTTCCGCCGCTATCTTAACGCGAAGGCTCGCGCCCTCAGCATTGAAAAGCTTGCGTGGTACGACCTTTTCGCACCTGTGGGAGCCAGTGAGAAGGTGTGGACGTTCGACGAGGCCAACACGTTTATCGTGCAGCAATTCGGTACCTACTCGCAACGCCTCTCGGACTTCGCGGCACGCGCCTTCCGCGAACACTGGATCGATGCCGAGCCACGCGATGGTAAACACGACGGCGCGTACTGCACTCCGCTAAGGAGCGACGAGTCACGCGTCTTCGCAAACTTCAAGCCCGTCTTTGGCGGCGTTAGCACACTTGCACACGAACTGGGACATGGCTATCATAACCTGAATCTCGCACAGCGCACCGCCCTACAACGCTCACTGCCAATGACGCTTGCGGAGACTGCGAGCATTTTCTGCGAAACCATTATCACGCATGCTGCTTTGAAAGACGCAGGTAAACAGGAGCAAATCGCCATCTTAGAAGAGTCGATACAGGGAGCGTGTCAGGTCGTCGTCGATATCACCAGCCGTTTTCTGTTTGAGCAACGCGTCTTCGAGCGACGCCAGCAACGCGAACTCTCGATTGACGAACTCAAAGCCATCATGCTAGAGGCACAACGCGAGACCTATGGCGATGGCCTCGACGAGAGCTTGTTGCATCCCTACATGTGGGCGGTCAAGGGACATTACTACAGCACGGGTCGCTCGTACTATAACTATCCCTACATGTTCGGCCTGCTCTTCGGCCTCGGCCTCTATGCACGTTACCAGCAGGACTCCGAAGCATTCAAGCAAGGTTACGATAACCTGCTCTCGTCAACGGGTCTCGCCGACGCGGCGACACTTGCTGCACAATTCGGCATTGACCTACGCAACGAAGCCTTCTGGCGTGCCAGTTTCGACATTATCCGCCAGGACATAACGCAATTCGAGCAACTGATAGGAGCATAGTAAAACGTAGAAGTGGGGGGGGGGGGGGGGGGGGGGGGGGGGGGGAGGGGGGGGGGGTAAATAATT
>CAXUHG010000153.1:12322-12908 GCA_964250805.1 uncultured Ktedonobacteraceae bacterium
TCTTACCTGAAAATTAACACCCTCCTCTCGTCTCCTCTCCCGGTCCCCCCCCCCCCCCCCACTTCTACGTTTTACCTTAGAGTGTTATTATTGGAATGAACCGTGAAGATTGTCATATGTTCTTGTGTAGAGTCTGTACTTAATGTAGATGAATCTGAACAGGTACAGCATGACCTCACATCCCATAATGCAAAACAAATTTATTATTTTTCCACAGATCGTCCCAACCATAGGGTCGATATTAGTAGCGTCACCGATAAGAAAATTGCAGCCTTACGTTGTCATGCAAGCCAAACAAGTCATCAAGATATCCAGACATGGGTGCTTGAAAGAGCGCATAGTGCGGGAGTTGAGCATAAGTTTAAGTATGCCGAAACGTTTCATCACTATGTGATGGGAGGGTAATTAGTCAACGGGTGCCTGTGAGGGGCATACTGTACTACGTACAATGCGAAGAACGGGACGGGCGACCACAATGGTGCGACCCCATAGGTGTTAACTGTAGCCCAAAGAGAGGTCTGTGGTGAGGCCAGGGCGCCCGCAAGGGGAACGCCCCTCCCATACTCGATGACGGTCGTGGAGCGAG
>CAXUHG010000154.1:0-12868 GCA_964250805.1 uncultured Ktedonobacteraceae bacterium
GGTTGTCGTAAGGAAAATTTGCCTTCCTACAATCAACACGTCTATTCACGTTATGTTATTTCTAAAGAATCAATAGCTCCAATTCAGGCCGCATTGTGAGCAGTGTTTGGCGGGATGGTCGCTCTCGAAGGCGCGGCGGAAGTTCTCGTAGGTCTCGCCGTGCCAGATTTCCTCAATGGATTGCTCGAAGACATTGCCCAGCACACGCTCCTCTTTGTACTCGCGTGCGCTCTTGTGTCCGAAGGGGGCGAAGCAGCACGAGAGAACATTGCCACTTGAGGTGATGTAGGTCAATGTATAGGGACGATTACAGCCAGACCACGGACGGTCTCCAAAGTCGCGCACGAGGCTCTCAACAGGCGTTGCCGAGCCAGCAGCGTTAAAGCGAATGCCTAGCTCTTTACAGCGTGCCTCGCAATTACGTACCAGTTCTAGCTCTTCTCTTGATGAGCGGCGGAAAAGTGCCTGTTTCGACGCAGCTAAGCCCTCTTCAAAATAGACCAGGCGCTGCATGTAGACCTCTGTGACGCCTGCATCAGCCGCTAGTTCGACGAGTCCAGGAAGTTCGTGCAGGTTCTCGCGCATAGCAGTGAACCAGACGGAGAGGACGGGTTTAGTGGCGTCCTGCGCTTTTTGCATCTGAATGAAGGCACGCACGTTACGCCAGATTTTATCGAAAGCATCGACGCCGCGAACATGGGCGTACATTTCGCGCGTCGAGCCGTCCATCGAGAGGCGGTACTCGTCAAGCCCTGCATCAATCAAGGCTTGACCGCGCTTCTCGGTTAGCGCGATGCCGTTCGAGTTGAAGAGAACGTAGGTGCCGCGATCCTTGAGGTAGCGAACCATACGCGGCAAGTCCTTGTTGAGCAACGGCTCGCCTAGCCCATGCAACACGACGCGATCAAGCACCGGAAACTGCTCCACAATGCGAAGAAAGTTGTCGTAGCTCAGGTCGCGGTCATCTTCGCGTGAGAGCAGTGTGCGTGGACATTGCTGGCAGAATTCGTTACAGCGGCTGGTTGGCTCGATGTAGATTGAGCGCGGCAGCGTCATCACTGGTGTTGTTGATAGAGTTGTCATGAAAGCTCCTCATAGTTTCCAAATAGGCGGCAGTAATAGGTGCGAGCGTCGCGTCGTGCTTGAGCAGTTCCGCGAGTCGCATCAGGTCGGGTAGCTCGTCCACATCGAAAAGGAAGTCGATAAGACGAGTAGTTAACCCTTGACGATGTGCCGCCTCAAGAGTCATTTGTGTTACAACATTGGTACTCATCGGAATACCGCTAAAAACGTCGTGTACGGCACGCATACCGAGCAAGTAGTACCCCCCAT
Organism: uncultured Ktedonobacteraceae bacterium; assembly: GCA_964250805.1. Classification (GTDB taxonomy): domain Bacteria; phylum Chloroflexota; class Ktedonobacteria; order Ktedonobacterales; family Ktedonobacteraceae; genus JBBQVS01. The sequence goes on from CAXUHG010000154.1 coordinate 1,333, forward strand.
CGTCGGATGGTCCAAGCACCACATCAACTTCGTCGAGTGCCCGCCGTGCTTTGACGACAATCTCACGCGTTATCTGCGGTGAGTCGGACCCGATCAGAATGGTGTAGGCAAAGTTCTGTGTCTTTGTCCAATAGAATGCATTATAGATGCGCGTGCCAAGCTCCGGTCCCTGTTGTGGAAAGCAGCGCATAGAAGTCGCATAAGCTGGCGCAAGCGTCGCTACTAATTTCTCATAATCGACATCCGGCGGCGTATATGTCCAGCAGAGAGTATACGACTGTCCAGCATGACGTTGTGCGATGTCGCCGAGAAATGCACGGTAGAGGCCAAGTGTTTCCTTATCGCCAAGAGTGCGGGCTAGGCGCGTTTTGGTCTTGCCCAATTCGGGATAGCGAGCCATCACGACAAGGGCGGTGTCAGTACTGGAATCAGGCATGCGTCTTCTGCGCCTCCTGTACCACTGCGATGCGTGTGCTTTGCTTGGTACCGGCATATTTCAGCGTTGTACTGAGCATATAATATGCGGCTTTGATGCTGCCTGTGATAGTGCCTGCAACCTTGGATTGCCCATGACTACGTTTGCGATAGTGAATGGGCATCTCAAGAATGCGATAGCCAGCGCGTGCAGCCTTGACAACCATCTCGACAGGCCAGCCATAGGTCATTTCTTGCATATTCAGGGCTTCTAAGGAAGAGCAACGAATGGCACGAAACGAGCCTATATCATGGATGTGCGCCCCATAGAAAAGGCGAATCATGCTACTGACCAGCCAGTTGCCGAGACGTGCCTGGGCGAGAATTGCGCCCCGCTCCGCTCGCTTACTGATACGTGAACCAATTACGAAGTCGGCGCGTCTCTCAAGAATTGGTGCAAGCATCAAAGCAAGATCGGCAGGATCGTCGCTCCCATCACCATCCATGAAGACAAGAATATCGGCTCCTGCTTGTCGCGCTGCCTGGAAGCCACGCAAGCAAGCGCGACCATAGCCGCGTTGGGCTTCAGCAACAACGGTGGCACCTGCTTCTGTTGCCATTCTCGCGGTTGCGTCGGTGCTGCCATTATCAACCACAAATATTTCCTGAATACTGTCGGGGGGAATCTCAGCCAGTAGTGGTGGCAGGGCAAGCTCTTCGTTTAACGCGGGAATGATAATAGCAACCTTCTCGGTTGTCATCGGTCTACAACTCCTCAGCTACAGAGAACAATAGATAAATTCTCTCATAGCATACCACGTTTCGTCATGCTGATTATTGCTGAATAGGACTATTTTGTTATATTTGCCAGTCGTAGTAGTTTTCCAGTATTGGTTCGACGGTATTTCGTAGGGACCAGATTTATCGCGTCCGGTGGCTCAATTCATTGAGCGAGATTCTTGCCAATCAAGTATACAAGCCGTTTCCAGGCATGATCTCGTGTGATAAATCACACACGGACGCGATAAATCTGGTCCCTACGAAATATTATCATATGGGTTTGCAAAGAAGTGCATGACCGTATCGGTATACTCCTGTTCATGGCGCAAGTGAGCCGCGTGTCCCGCGTCAAACAGCAACAGGTGTGATTGCGGGATATGTTCATGCAGCACATAGGCATATTCGACGCGCACAACACGGTCACGTTTGCCATGCATGATTAGCGTTGGGCACGAAATCGCCCCTAGCTCCTCGTCTGTTATCAGCACGCCACCCATATTTACAAGGTCTTCCTGCACATGTACGAAGAGGGGCAGAAGCGAACGCCAGTAGGGGTCGCCGTGCAATTGCGTCAATTCGCGTTACCATGTCTCCGAGATTGGTTGTTCGAGCAGCCACTGCCGCAGTGCTAGTGCATCTTGCTCGTCAACGGTTGCTTGTCCACCAAGTATGGCAAGTGCGTTGACTCGGTGGGGATGCAGTGCCGCGAGCAGCAGGGCAACAATGCTGCCATCGCTAAATGCTAGCACATTGATCATTTCAAGATGTAGAGAGTCAAGGAGGGCGATAAGGTCGGCAACATCTTCACGGTAATACGAGGTGCTGTAGGCTGTACGATGGGAAGATTGTCCATAACCATGAAGATGCGGTGCGAGGACAGTATACTCTTCTCGTAAGCGCGGTAGCTGTGCTGCAAAGTCGCTCGTCGGGGTTCCAGCGAATCCATGTAAGAGCAGCACAGTTTGAGATGAAGCCTCTACCGCGTTTGCCGTGATATCTGGCGAAAAAATATCGTAATACAAAGTAGCATGAGGTGCAGGAAAATATGGCATTGTAGACCTATTGAAAACAACTCTTTCTTTTTTCTATGAGAATAGTTTACCATATTTAGAAAAAGGAATATACTGTAGGGGTCTAATTCATTACACTCTGTTGGCGATGCACTATGTTGGTACTAATTGAGGAACGTGTTCAATGGTTGGAAACGGAATCGATGGGGACGAGGGTGTAATGAATTAGACTTCTACAAGCCTTATGTTATCGTGTCGTACAACAAATAAAGGAGCAGGTATGAACTCCGAAGAGAACAGAGCATCCACTCACATTGTGCCCACGCCCGTTGTCGAAAGCGGGCCGCTTTCAATCAAACCGGTTGAGGGCGATTTTATTATCGAGACTCGAAAGTTGAATAAGTTTTTTGGCGATAAGCATGTTCTCAAGGATATCGATTTTGTGGTACGCAGGCGCGAAGTTGTTGCGTTAATTGGACCAAGTGGTTCCGGTAAAAGTACGCTCATTCGTTGCATCAATGCACTGGAAAAGGCGACCAGCGGCGAGATTCACATTGAGGGTCAGTTGCTCAATTCGTCGCAGTCGGTGAAGCAACTGAGCCATATTCGTCGCGAAGTTGGCATGGTCTTCCAGAATTTCAATCTTTTCCCTCATATGACTGTAATACAGAACGTAATTCAGGCTCCACTGCTGGTACGCAAACTTCCAAAAGACCAGGCAGTAGCGTTGGGTGAGTCGTTGTTGGCAAAGGTGGGTCTTTCTGAGAAGCGAGACGTGTATCCAAGTCGTCTTTCAGGCGGGCAAAAGCAGCGTGTGGCAATCGCACGCGCCTTGGCGATGCAGCCGAGAGCGTTGCTCTTCGACGAGCCAACCTCCGCCCTCGACCCCGAACTAGTGGGCGAGGTACTCAAGGTCATGAAAGACCTTGCCTATGAGGGTAGCACGATGGTTGTGGTGACGCACGAGATGCAGTTTGCACGCGACGTATCTGACCGGGTTGTGTTTATGTCCGACGGATGCGTTGTTGAGCAAGGCGACCCTGAAGAACTGTTCAGGAAGCCAAAAGAGAAGCGCACGCAGCTATTCCTGGAGCGCGTGTTGTCTGTTTTACCGTAGGTAGCGTCTATTTCCAGGAAGAAGACAGAAAGGCATTGTATTCTTATGTCGTATGAAGCGAATCGCAGAACTGTATTGAAACGTATCGGGCAGGCGGGTGGCTTGCTAAGTGTCGCGGGCGGATTGGAAGCACTACTGGCGGCTTGTGGCGGCAACGTCTCGACGACTGGTAGTGCGGCAACTCCTGGTACCACGCCTATCGGCAAGGCTGGCTTGAAAACTCCTACGCTGCTCCAATGGGGGTCGGACTATGTAAGTGGTGCTCCCTATGTTTTCCAGGACCCATCCAACCCGAATGGTCCATTGATTGGTTTCGAGGTCGAGATTGCTACCGCTATGGCAGGGCTAATGGGCGTCAAGCAGAAGCAGGTTGAGGTGACGTATGGCAACCTGGAACAGGCTCTCGCCGCCAATCAGGTCGATATGGTGATGAATGGTTGGGAAAAAACATCTGACCGCGAGAAAACCGAGCTATTTTCTGATCCCTACTACCGCTATGGTCAACAGGTGATCGTGCGTAAAGACGATGCACGTTTCACGGGAAAAACCGTCTCCACCGTCAAAGACCTGGAAGGCTATACCGTCGGTACTGGCTCCGGCTATCTTGCCGAGACGCTGATGAAGGCCGACCCCAAGATTAACGTTAAGTCATACGATGGCAACATCGCGTTCAGCGACCTTGTGCAAAAGAAGGTTGATGCCTTCTTCCTCGATCTCCCAATTGCCGCATACTACATCCTGGGTTCAGGACCAGGAGCAACACCAATTCCACAGTTGACCTTGCTGGGCAAGCCAATCTATCCCGACAACTACTACGTTGGCTTCAACATGAAAAACCCTGATGCAGCGAAACTGCTACCGGAGATCAATGCAGCGTTTGCCCGTCTCAAGAAGGATGGCACGCTGAAAAAGATTTATACCAAGTGGCAGCTTATGAACGATCAGCAGGCTGAGATTGGTGTGATGTAACTATGTATTTGTACGATGCAGGAACTTAGCTCCTGCATCGTACAAATACATATATGCCCCTGTTTTATCGAGAAGGATAAAGACAATGGACCTCATCTTACGCACCTTGCCCGATTTCTTAGATGGTTTCAAAAATACTATCATTTACTGTGTCGTCTCTTTTGCGTTAGCGTTGCTTCTGGGTTTCTTGCTCGCCCTGATGAGCAACTCTCGAATTCTCTGGCTCAACACGCCAGCGCGTATCTTTATCGAGGTTGTGCGTAGTACCCCCATGATCGCACAAATATTTCTTCTCTACTTTGGTCTGAGTACCTTTCTCGCTATCTACGGTCTCGCCTCCTATGATAATGCGTGGACGGCTGGCATCGCAACGCTTGCGCTCAACTATTCTGCATATGAGGCGGAGGTGTTTCGCGCTGGCTTTGCCTCCGTTGACAAGGGTCAAACGGAGGCAGCGTTATCGCTCGGCTTGACGCCAACACAGAGCTTCTTTCGCGTCGTTTTTCCACAGGCTATTCCACTCATGATTCCACCATTCGCGAATGACCTTATTTACATGTTGAAAGACTCAGCCGTTATTAGTGTGATAGGTGGTTTTGAATTGACCTCCAAGCTGAATTATTGGCGTAATCTGAACGGTAGTAATCTGTTACCTCTCTATTTTTTGGCAATTGTACTTTATTTAGTTCTAAGTTTGCCTATTTCATACTTCGCACGCACATTTGAACGTCGGCTCCGTGCCGCATTGTAAGATGAAAGGTTGTTAAACGATGCAAAGAGCTGCTGTTGCTGAACGCCGTAGCATGTATGGATCAGGGCTTGGCTTTGCCACTCTCAACTACGGTTTTTATATTCTGCTGGCTGTAGCTATTGGAGCTTTTCTCTACTATCTCTATTCTTATCGCGATTTCTTGCTACTCGACCTGCCTGTCATGCTACAAGGTGCAGGTCTAACAATTATACTATCGTTGATTAGTATGGTGCTGGCAACAATCTTTGGCTTTATCGGCTCACTGGGGCGGCTATCGCGTTTCGCCCCGCTACGCTGGCTTGCCTTCGTCTACGTCGAGATAATACGTGGCACACCTATTCTAGTGCAGTTATTGTTGTGGGGTTTTGGTGTCAGTACCGCTCTATCCGCAATTGGTTTCGACCCCTATACTATCGCTTATAACATTGCGACGGCCTTGCAAAGTAACAGTTTGCTACCGGACCCGCAGCCCTTCGACGCCGCGTTTTATGGCATTATCGGACTCAGCTTTAACTACGGTGCCTATTTGACCGAGGTGTTCCGTACTGGTATCGAGTCGGTGGATAAAGGGCAAGGCGAGGCGGCACTCAGCCTCGGTATGAACGCACGTCAGACGATGCGCCACATTGTTCTGCCACAGGCGATACGTATCACCATCCCCCCATTCACCAACTACTTTATTACACTGGTGCAAGATACTGCATTGCTCTCAGCCGTCGGTGGCGTCATCGAGCTACAGACAACGACGACAGCGTTGGCGAGTACCCAATCTTCGAGTCCAAATCGGCAACTGTTCGTCTACGTCTTCGGGGCACTCATCTTCCTGCTCATCTGCTATCCATTGGCCCTGCTATCAGGATTCTTAGAGCGCAGGTTAGCACGAATGGATTGAATATAACTGTTTAGTTATGGATATAATATCTAATAAACCGGACAATGCATTAGAAAAGGTAACGAGCTAATCTCGATGCCTTTTCTAATGCATTGTCCGGTTTATTTGTAGAATATAAAACTTGTAAGGACATAAGAAATTTTAATACTGCTTGCCTGTTTATAGAGTGTTGTACTTTGAATACCTATATTTCTTATTCAAAATATGCTAAAATTATTGTGATTTACAAACTGGAGACTTTGTATTTTTATTGGAGATACGATTGAGTAAACGTTTTTTTAAGCTAATAAAAATACTTTTATCAAACAGGATAGTTATTAGCTTTTTATCTGTCGTTATTACCTTTATTGTTCTCAATATTTTAAGTGGTTTGATTGGTAACATCGCTTATAGTGGTACACCACCCTGGTTTAAGCCTGCTTGGGACTTTATTAGAACTTTTGTAAATGCAAACATTTTAACCATTGTAACAATTATATTACTTTTAAGTCTATTTGCGTTAGGAATGGTAAGTTATCATCTAAGAAATTTAAAAAACACATTTGATGCTACGAATAGAGCACTTACGGCAACGGATAGCTTAGTTGGACTCGATGACTCACTTTTAAGGCTTTTGACAAACTTAGTAGCGGATCACACCTCCAAATCTAAGGATGACTTACGAAATGAAGTTCGTAAGTTGTTGCACGAACTTCTACGAGATGCTATTAGAACGGTGCTTGGTGATAAAGATAGGGGAAGAGCAATGGTACTTCTACCCGAAGATGCATCTGCCACCTACTTAAAAGCTATAGCTTATCATCGAATATCGTTTACTAGCGCGAATCGAACGCGTTTTTATATTGGTAATGATGAAACTAAGGACTTTGAGCGTGGCACGGTAGGAATGGTATATGTAGAGCAACGTATTCGTGTAAGGAACATGATACAGAAAGATGGCAGATGGGAATGTAACGATGGAAATTATATAAATTTTGATGAGAGTCGTATTCATCCTCCATATGTTACTTTCGTAAATGTTCCTATTTTCAGCCCTTCACGAGGAGGAAAAGTAACCTGTATTGGTGTGCTTTGCCTCGATAGCAATGTTGAAGGTGCTTTTGATTCCCAACAAACTCAAACACTTTTAGAGGCAATATGTAGACGTATTGCAGGAGTTATATCAATATATTTAGAAGTTTTACCTTGAAAGATTGTATCATTACGAGCATTTGAAACTTTAACCATTGTGTTTTCTGTCACAAAAAACGTTATAGTAGTATATTAGATAAATATGTTATACTCTTAAAAGAGTGTAAGTACAAGCGGGGAGGATTTGAAACGTGAAAAATGAGCCTTTTAGCGAACAGTCTACTGCGGAACGTGAGAACCGTTTATGGTCAGCGTCTGAAAAATATATGCGTGGTGACATTTCTATAGACGACTTTGAAGCTGTTGAATTGCCTTACGCACAGGATTTTAAACGTGCTAATCTCGTCTCTACAGAGCCAATTACTAAAAGCAGAGATACTTCATATTTCATCGGCATTGTCGTTGTTGCTTTAATTATGATCGGCTTGTTTGCATTCTTTCTTACCAAAAATTGGGTTTTACTGCTAGTTACCGCAGCACCAGCCTATTTCGTTGGTCCCCGAATAGTTTATTATTTCATAGATAAGCGCAAGAAGGCATAAATTGCTTAACACGCAGTGAACATTAATGACGAAAAAATACGTATCTCTTCACGCTCTCGCAAGCGGAGCTGGCTTTGTTCCAATCGTCCACAAGAGCAGAGCCACGAGGACGATGAGCAGGCCGAAGACAATGACCGCGACCTGGAGCAGCATGCCAATGAAGGCGATGAGCAGGCCAATGGCGGTGATGAAAGGCCAGATAGTGGGGGGCGTTTTCGTTTTGTAGGTGGCGAGCAAGGCTGCTTCGGCTTGAGCAAGTTGGGCGGCCTCTCGTGTGGCACGAGCCATGAGCAGAGAGTCGATGCTCTGGTGCATCTTGCGGGCATCAAATGGCTTGATGAGACTGGTAAGCTGTGTCGAGGTTGTCGCAACGGATGACGTGTTGATAATTGGAAGTCTCTCCCAGGCTAGTACGAGCGTTGGCGTGGCGGCAAGAGGAGGTATTGTTTGCACAGCGGTGAGCAATGAGAGATCGCTGCGCACACCGCTATCAATGTCGATGATAAGCAGGTCTGGCGTCTCTATAACACTAGCCTCGGAAAGCTCCTCCACTTCTATCACGGTCATATCGCGGTGCTGCAAGCCAAGCGCGATGAGACGGCGTAATGATGTGTCGGCTTCTATCAAGAGGACCGTTGGCTTCTTCCCTTGCGCCATGTCTGTATTTCTCCGTAGCGTATCAACTCAACTCTTCCTTCTGTGAGAAGCATAAACGCTCTACATTGCGCTTTGTTTAATACGCGAAGAGTATTCCTTACAACCACCTGAATAGAATATACAGTGTGTACATTAGGGTATTTCTGGTGCTTCTTGAATTGTAAGAAAGCGCAGACGTTCACGGTACTCTGGCGCACGCTCTACCGCAGCATTACAAGCGTGCATTGCTTCATCGTAGCGATGGAGTTGCCAGAGTAACACGCCTTTCGCCCAATAGCTTTGTGGGAGGTTGGCGTCGGAGGCAATGGCTTTGTCGTAGTGGACGAAGGCATCATCATAGCGACCTATTGAGGAATAGATGTGCCCTAATGCGTTGTAGATGGAGGCCGCTTCGGGCGAAGGAAGGAGTTGCTCGTAGGTCTGAATTGCCTCTTCGTAGCGGCGCAGTTGAGTCAGTGCATCGCCTTTACGCATCTGCATATGCAGATTTTCGGAGTCAAATGCCAGCACTTGCTCGTATGTTTGTAACGCCTCTTCGTACCGCTCAAGAAACATCAGGACCGTCGCCTTGTTCTCGAAGAAGATTTGTTCAGAGGCGTCAAGTTGACAGGCTCGTTCATAAGCCGTACACGCACGCTGGTAGAAATGGAGCCGATACAACGAGTTGCCAAGATTGTTATGCGCATGTGCGTCGTCGGGATTAAGTTGTAGGCATCGTTCATATGCGCTAACTGCGTCGGCATGGCGTTCGAGTGCCGCCAGTACAATTGCTTTGTTATAGTGAAACGTTGGCTCATGCGGAGCGAACAGCAATGCTTGCTCGTAGAACGCGAGTGCCTGAGGATAGCGACCGAGGCGATAGAGGGCGGTCGCCTTGCCGTTCAATGCATGGGTGTTCTCTGGCTCGTACAACAATGCCTGTGTAAATGCCTCTATCGCCTCCCTGTACTGTTCTGCGGTTGTATGCACATCTCCTTTACTTATAAAGGCACGAGTGCAAGAGGAGTCGAGCGCAATCGCCTGCTCATAAGCTTCGACTGCAAAATCGAACAATTCTAAGGCGCACAGTACATCGCCGCGCTCGCACCACGCCAGGGACGAGGTGACATCAAATTCCTCTTGTATATCATCATCTGCGATAAAAGCATCTTCTAACTCGTCCGTAGTAGGTTCATGAAGTGTAATGCTATTTTCTACGTTCTCGTCCATTATTACAGGAAAAGAGTTATCTTCATTCCACCCGTTCGTGTTCATGTTTCCCCCAGGTTCATCTATAGGTGGTGTCGTTAAATGTGTAGTCTAGTATACAATAGCATTGCGATGGAAGCGAGGGCAAGAGCAACATATCATCTCTTGCTCTGTTTTCTTTCTCTGTACTACAATAACTGTCTTTACAAGAGCATATCACATCTTACTGTATCCCAAATCGAGACCAATTTCGTGCGAAGAGTAACGAATGCATGGAATCATATCAATGGAGGGGTAAATGGTTCAAAATATCGAGGTTCCGCCTGCGCGTAACCCGCAACGCGGCGGTAATAGCTGGTTACACGTCTTGTGGGTAGGCATCGTCCTCTTTGTAATCGCAACAATCATTTTTTTCTTTACAGGCAACGTCAATTTGTATCCTACCGTCATTTTGATTGGCAATTTTCTCATTCCTGTAGTCTTTGTAACCTTCCTCTATGACCACCAGCATTTGAGTCTGCTTACACCAGAGATTATTGGACGGAGCTTTGCCTATGGTGGTATTCTCGGCGTTCTTGGAGCATCAGTGCTTGAGTCGATATTGCTACCCGTTTCGTCTGCCCCCAATCAAGGACTCTCGCTTGGTAGTGCGCTAGGTGTTGGGCTGATCGAGGAGGGATGTAAGATTCTCGCCGTGATGTTTGTGGCGCGAAAAATGCGTCATACGGAGCCAATAGACGGCTTATTGTTGGGTGCGGCTGTTGGCATGGGCTTTGCAGCGTTAGAGAGTACAGGCTATGCATTCACGGCGTTTCTCACCAGTAATGGTCATTTTACCGCCTCGATAGCCTCGACAGTGCTACGCGGCCTCTTCGCACCGTTTGGTCATGGCGTGTGGTCAGCAATTCTCGGTGCAGTCGTGTTTCAACAAAGTGGGCAGCGGCGTTTTCGCATCACAGTGCCCGTGCTTCTCACCTATCTCTTTGTCTCCCTACTACATGGATCTTGGGATGGTTTGCCGCTCGTTATCTCGCTCGCCATCATCATTCCTCCTGGCATTCCCATTTCCGTAGTGTCCGTAGTCTTAGCCATAATCGGGATCGCAGTACTCACTGTGATGTATAGAAGAGCGTTGCGGCGCAGAATATATCAGACGCAAGCAGGACCGGTTTAGATGTACACTCACGAAGTACCATTGGGAATCCAACGGACGTCCACAAGGGGCAAGACACTTCAAATACGGAGAATTTCCCAATGGGAACGGACGGACGCCCACAAGGGGCGGGTCCCTACTATATGACGTTCTGGCGTGCTTCGCACGCTCAGTATAGCAGGGACTCGCCCCTTATGGGCGTCCGTTGGGTTTATTACCAAATGTTATTATTCAATGTGCATATATTAGTCTTATTCAGGGCTGACGGAGCGTAGCTTTTTGCGTATGCTCGCCCGCTTCTTCATATCGAGGCGACGGACGCGGCTGGCCTGCGTGGGACGTGTAGCAACGCGTGGCGTCTCCACGCGTTGCATATCTTCGAGCCGTTGTGCCAAACGCTCGAAGGCAGCTTCACGGTTAGCATGCTGTGAACGCCGCTCTACCGCCGTCACGGTCACACCGCTAGGACGATGATGTAGACGCACACCCGTCTCGACCTTGTTGCGGTGTTGCCCACCAGGGCCGCCCGCAATAAAAAATTCTATATCGCTGTCTCGCTCTAACGATTCGCGGTCTGTTGCATACTCCTCGGTCACGAAAATATCTCTTCCTTTGATTTTTTCAGATGATGCTATCATTACAATCATACAACACTTCTGCTAAACAGCGAAGGAACGTTTACACGTCTGATTATGAACGTTTACGGAATAATGTAGGTATGGGGGACAGGGAGACTGCAAGAGTCTCCCCTACACGTGGGGATTTGGAAATGTAGGGGAAACCCTTGCGGTCTCCCTGCCTCTCCGCAACTTCATCGAAACATTCTATAGAGATAAACACAATTTTATGCTATGATAGCCCTATAATTCATTTACAATCATAGAACCAGAGAAGATTGCATGGAGAAGCACGTTTTCATTTCCTATCAACAC
>CAXUHG010000155.1:0-12839 GCA_964250805.1 uncultured Ktedonobacteraceae bacterium
ATCTGGTCCCTACGAAAATCGAAAATTGTCGAATCAACATTGGTTAATCGTTTATGATGCTTTGCGTTGCGTCTGTAAATAGACAGCTAGAATAATGAGAAGAGCCTCAACAACTCTGGAAATGTCGGCTGATACATTATTCGCGGTCAGAGTCGAGGACAGCAATTGGATGAAAATCGCACCAACAAAAGTGCCGACGATGTTGGCCTGTCCACCGAGCAGTGAAGAGCCGCCAACCGCAACAGCAGCAATAGCATTCAACTCCATGCCCAGACCAATACCACCGGGGTCTGCGGAAGAATTATTTGATATATAGAATACGCCTGCTACGCCTGCCAAAAAGCCTAGAATAATGTAAACAGCTAATTTCACACGCGTTACTGGTACACCCGCAAGGCGAGCAGCAGGTCCATTACCACCGGTTGCCACAACCTGACGACCAAAGATGGTACTACGCACAAGCCAGATGAAGAAGATAACGATAATCAACATCACAATCACCTGGAAGGGAATACCCAGGATTGTGCCAGTGCCAATAAAGTGAAAGGTTGGATTTGAGAAGTCAACCACGCCGTTCACCAGCACCTCGGCGACGCCACGTCCAGCGATAAACAGAATGAGCGTTGCGACAATTGGCTGAATGCGGAAGGTTGTTATCAGGATACCATTGAGGAGACCGCATAGCGCGGCAACGACAAGCGCGGCAAAAATTGCTACGACATAAGCGATAGGGCCAGTCAAGGAGAAAATTCTGCCCACAAAGATAAGTGCGGCTAGGGAACCTGCAATCGACATCACCGACCCCACAGACAGATCAATGCCGCCAGTCGCAATCACTAGCGTCATGCCCATCGCTAGAATCACCGTTTCAGCTACCTGATATAAGTTGGTGCTGAGCGTTTGTACGGAGAGAAAGTGGGGCGTGACAAAAATATTAAAGATAATCAGGAGAATTAGGGCCGCGAACGTTCCATAGGTCTGCCCGTAGCCACGCAAACTACTCAGCGTAAATGGTTGCCTAGCCTCTACTGGAGGAGCAGAAGGAGACGTTACAACCTCGTCGTTAATCTTTGCCATTAGACACCTCGCCAGTACTATCTAATTTCGGAATTTGTACAGAGCTTTTATTCGGGTCAAATTCACCCAGTGCCTCTTCGTCATCGGTGCCCTGTGCCATCGCAACCATGACCGCGTTCTGGCTAATCTGCTCATGGGGAAGCTCGGACACTGTTTTGCCATCACGCAATACTACGATACGATCACTACCCTCAGTTAATTCTTCCAGGTCTGATGATATCATTACCACACCGACGCCATCCTCGGCTAGCTCTTCAATTATACCCTGAATCTCAGCACGCGCACCTACGTCGATACCACGCGTGGGTTCATCTAAAATCAATATCTGTGGATTCAAGCAGAGCCAGCGTGCCAGTAGCACCTTTTGCTGATTGCCACCGGAGAGTTCGCGGATTTTTTGCTCAGGCCCCGATGTCTTAATACCCAGGCGACGAATAAATTGATCGACGATCTGACGCTGCTTTGCGCGTGAAACAATACCATAGCGCGAAAAAAGTGGTAGTGCAGCCAATGTAAGATTGTCACGCACCGAAAGCTGTGGAATAATACCCTCCGCTTTACGGTCCTCCGAGCAGAAACCGATATGATTGCGAATTGCATCTTGTGGCGAATTGAAATGCACGGGTTTACCAGCGACATCCATCTGACCACCCTCAATCTTGTCGGCACCAAAGATGGCGCGTGCAAACTCGCTGCGACCAGAGCCAAGCAAACCAGCCAAGCCAACGATCTCTCCTGACTGCAACTTCAAGCTGGCATCGCGCAATTTGTGACCATAACGTAGGTCATGAGCATCCAGCAGCGTCTTATCCTGAGCATGGTGCTTGTTGGCGTCAAAGCTCGTCTGCCCACTGCGCTGTACATCGCCGCGCTCTTTACCAAGCATCTTCGCCACCAACTCCACACGTGTAATCTTGTTCATGTCGCGTGCCTCGACGGTTCGACCATCGCGCATAATCGTCACGCGATCACAAATCTCGAACAGTTCATCGAGGCGATGCCCGACGAACATGACAGAAACGCCCTCGGACTTTAGTTGACGGATAATGGAGAAGAGAACCTGCACCTCTTGCTCATTAAGTGAAGAAGTTGGTTCATCCATAACTACGAGTTTACTTTTGAATGACACGGCTCTGGCAATCGCCACCATCTGCTGAATGGCGATATTGTACGTCATTAGCGGCTTGCGTACATCAATTGAAATCGAGATACGTTCAAGCAACTTGTTACTCTCGGCGTTAATCTTGGACCAGTCAATAAAGCCAAAGCGACGTGGCTCACGACCCAGGAAAATATTTTCGGCAACTGAACGAAACGGAATCAGATTTATTTCTTGATAAATGGTGCTGATACCGTTATTCTGTGCCTGCTGAGGAGAATTAAAGTCGATTGAGGTGCCATCAAAGAGAATGCTACCGCTATCACGAGAATATGCGCCTGTCAAAACCTTAATCAACGTTGATTTGCCCGCGCCATTCTGCCCTACCAGAGCGTGAATTTCGCTCCGTTGGATAGTCAGATTCGCGTCTACCAGTGCCTGTACGCCTGGAAAGCTCTTTTTTACATGCTCTACTTGGAGCAACGGGCTGATTTGAGACATCCAGAACCTCTTTCAGCATATTTGAAGGTCAGAAGTGCCTTACGGCACTTCTGACCATCTTAGAACAACTTGGCAACGAGTTCTTTTAGAAGCCGTTTGCAAGGTTTGCCTGAGCATTGTCCTTTGTATACGTCGTATCTGGTTGCACAACCCAGTTAGGTACTGACTTGCCAGCCGCATAGTTAGCAATCGACTGGAAGGTGAGCGCACCTAGACGTGGATTGGAAGTGACCGAAACCAGTTGATCGCCAGCAATGATCGACTTTAGACCAGCGGTCTCGCCGTCAATCGAACCAATCAGCACATCTTTTCCAGGTACCTTACCAGCAGCCTTGAGTGCTGCAATGGCTCCCTGGCACTCTTCGTCGTTCGCGCAATAGACGGCGGTTACATCGGGATGAGCCTGTAAAAGTGTCTGCATCTTCTGACGTGCGGTATCACGGTCAAAATTTGCATCTTGCGATGCCACGATCTGCATACCAGGCTGACTCTTAATTGCATCATCGAACCCCTTCTTACGGAGGATTGCGGGGGTTGCACCAGAAGTGCCTTCCAGTTCAATGATCTTTGCCTTGCCATTGGTGGCTTTAATCATTGCAGCCGCAACAAGCTGAGCCTGTTTGATGAAGTCAGAGCCAACGAAGGTCACATAATCCTGACCAGGCTTTGCCAGCGAATGGTCGGCATCGCGGTCAACTAGGAAAACAGGGATACAAGCTTTTTTAGCCGCCAGGATCGCGGAAACTTCACCTGTCTCTGTTAAAGGAGCAATAACTAGAACATCAACCTTCTGCGAGATCAGAGACTGAATGTCCGAAACCTGTTTGGAATCCTGACCACCTGCATCGGTCATCGTGAATTTATCACCGGCTGCGGCAGCACTATCTGACATACTCTTGTTTTCAGCAAGACGCCAGGGGCTATTACTGATGTTCTGTGAAAAGCCAATCTTGAGTCCTGTGGCTTTCGTCAACTTAGGGGGTGATCCACACGAGGTAGTGGCACTACCACCGCTGCTCGAACCTGTTGAGGTCGAGCCACATGCGGCTAAGAGAAAGCCGCCAAGAATCATGACAAATAAGGCCGACACGTTGAGGCCAAACAATCGGGTGCGATTCATTGCAAGTGTCCTCCATGTAAAATTGCGGTAGCGCGAGCCTTTTCGCGCATTCAGCAAACAAACGCGACATTACATCTGTACGAATAAGCAAGTAGACCGGAGATAATGCACTTTGAAGCGAACTATAAATTCCCCTTTCTTTTCTCGCTCTCCTGGTTTCAATTCGATGCAAAGCGAATTGAACGAGTCAGGCTAGCTCTTTATACAAGAAATACGACAAAAATTATCTCTTTCTCACACGAAAATGGAACGATAGTAAGTATTCAGTAAAAAAACTTCGTTTGCTTCGCACGTTTCCTAACCGAATAGGAATAGTATAGATGAAAGAAACGGTTTTTGTCAAGGCATTTGGAAAGGAGCTAGAAAAATTGTTGACAAATAGCAAGGTTATACTTTATACTTTGTTGTATTGATTAGCTAGAGTACGAAGTAAAGATACTCTTAGATGTGCTTAAACGCGACAAGTGAGTAGCTACGTGTATGGCAGGAAAAGTGTTATTTCTTGATTTAACTGATACGAATGAGCAGGCACTTCTGATGCTGAAAGCTCTTAGTTCGGAGACGCGTCTCTCGATTCTTGCCTTTCTAGGCAACCGGACGGTAAATGTCAACGACATCGCCGTCGCGCTCCAGATCGCGCCATCCTCCGCCACAACTCATATTCAAATTTTGGAGAAGGCAGACCTGATACGCACAGAGATTATTCCCGCCACACATGGTTTACAGAAACTATGTGCCCGTACCTACGATGATGTGCATATTCGGCTGGAGCGTAACGGTGCCAGCTCGCATAACACCTTCAGCATCAACATGCCTGTAGGTCAATTCTTTGATTTCGAGGTACATCCCACCTGTGGGCTAGCGACAGAGACGGGTCTAATAGGGTTGCTTGATACACCTGCCACGTTCTATGAGCCAAATCACGTCTTCGCTCAGTTACTCTGGTTTCGTCAGGGCTATGTTAGCTACCGTTTCCCCAATCATCTCCCCTCTGGTGCCACTCTTACCGTACTCGACGTTAGCGCGGAAATCTGCTCTGAAGCTCCTTTGCACCATCTCGACTGGCCCTCAGACATCACTGTATGGGTCAATGGTGTAGAGATTGGCACATGGACTAGCCCTGCGGACTTCGGTGGCGAACGCGGCTTGCTCACGCCTCAATGGTGGGAGACCAAGGATAGCCAGTACGGTTTACTCAAACGCTGGTCTGTCACAACCGAGGGCAGTTTCATCGACGGTAGAGCAATGAGCGAGGTGCGTGTGCAGGACTTACATGTCGAGAAAAAGCCTTTCATCGAGGTACGCTTTGGTGTAAAAGCTGACACCATGAATGTCGGTGGCATTAACCTGTTCGGCGAAAAATTTGGCAACTACCCCCAGCCAATCGTGCTGAAAGTCGATTTTGAACACATCAAAGAGAGATAAAACACCACAAAAAACTTCCCTGTGCCGCGGCACAGGGAAGTTTTTTGTGGTGTTTTGAAGAGCTTCCACTTTCGTATAGCACCGTCGGAATAGTAACATAAGGAATACGACACAGTGCTTGAAAGAGGAATCCGATGAACATCGACGAAGATTTTGACAATTTGCTGGCAGAGTTAGGAGTAGAGATGGAACGCCCAAACGAGCGTGAGAATCGACGATACTTTAGCGCGGATGCAACACCAGAGGTGTCCATTTTTCAGGCTTCACGCGACCACTATGGCGTGTTCTATCGCCTTGACATGATCGACAAAGTGCCCGAACTCCGCATTATGATTCCCGCCGAACGTGGTCATACAAAAATGGATATCTATCTTGTGCGTTTGAGTGAGAGCATGCCGCTGAGCATCAGTTTCGCCGAACTTTCGCTGTACGAAGGAAGTGCTGCCTACGAGCAGGGGCGCGAGGCGGCCCTGCAACACATGCTCTACGCCGTTGCCGAGATGATGAAGCAGCTCTTTTGGTCGGGCGATATCCAACGCCTCAACTTCCCATCAGAAATAGAGGTCTATCCTCTCTCCTTGAGCGACGACCGCCGCATGCGCCGCGTCCGCTAAGTAGGGGTCAAGGGGACATTCGTCCCCTTGCGGGGCGTGGGGTGTCCCCACAACTCCTCTTCTTGTAAGTGCAAAAGCAGGGGTCGAAAACTATTTACCTATGTTCCTTTTGGCAGTTCTATGATAGTTCCAAAAAACATTGCGTTTTGTAGCGAACTAGAGCGACCTATTGACCGCTCTCTCTCGCTACTTTCCGCTTGCTTTTCGGCTTCGTGAGGGGAACGACAATCCTCACAGGGTGGACTACCAGCGATGCAAGCACCGCTTTACCATCCTCTACCCCCTTGTGCCCGAAGGCGTGAGGGGCTACTTTGCGTATGATATTGCCTGCTCCGTTAATGTCAGCATTGAGGTATCGCCCATCCGAGGCACGATACAAACCACGTTTGACACGCGTGCCACTAAAGGTGGGTTTCGTGTCCTTGTTCTTCGTGTCACGGACTGGCAACGGGTCTAAGTCAAGCAGCGATGCCTTTGAGGTATAGGATTCTTCCGTAACCTTGACGCGAATACCGACCAATTCTGCTTTGTACGTAAGCATCGCAATCAAACGAGCATGCGGTATTTGGACAAAGTTTTGATTGGTGCGTTTGCCCATGTTCGCTTCCTGCTTCCACCCATCATTCTTGCCAATGACGAGGGTACCGATGCCTTCGTGTACCAACACGTCAATCACCCGTTTGCTGACGGTGTGCATGTAGTGGTTGATACGTCTGTTGCGCGTGTTCGTCATGCGCTCTATACGCTTCGTGGTGCCTAGATGACCAAGTTTGCTTTGCAGGTCTGCCTTGCGCTTGTTATAGAATTGGTTCACGGATTTGACTGGACGCCCGTTAACAAGCATGCTCTGAAACTGAGGCTTGTTTGAAGTTAGCGCAACCAGATTATTCATGCCAATGTCGATACCACCGTAATAGGCAGGATTCACTTGTGCCTGTTTCACCTCTTTCTCGTAGACCACTTCCACGACATAAAAGCCCTTACGCGGAACGATACGCACCTGATCGACCTGCGTGTGCTTTGTTTGCACTTCGATAGCAAGCATGGAGGGTTGAATGAGTCCGCGTTTCAAGCCTACCTTGCTGATCGCCTGGATAGAGTAGACGAGGATATTGCGGCCTTCTGTTTTATGCTTGTATTTTGGCAGCTTGGGACGACCAAAGAACTTCGACGGGTCTTCATGGTAGGCGGCAATCGCCTCAAAGAAGCTTTTCCAGTTGCGGTCAAGGACCATCAAGATTTGTTGGCTGACCTTCGCTGGCAAGGCTTGGTACGCTTCATGCGACTGCATACGCTGTTGCATATCATGGTAGTTGAGGTATTTCCCTTCATGAAGAAAGGATTGTCGTATTTCATAGAGTGCTGCATTGTAAAGGTTCTTTGACTTGAATGCTGCTTCATCAATCACACAGTAACGTGGATCGCTCTTGTCAATCACATGCTGTTCCACGAGTTGCATCGTTCTTACCTCCTTTCGCTGGCTTGTGTCTCATTCATCGTTCTACTTGCTCATCCTTTCCATTTGACATGTCTCCCATAACGTTCGTTCGTAGAACGGTTTCACGGCTTGCTTCCACTCTCGACGCAAGAGCGTGATTTGATGATCGGTAGCACTCGCATACCACTGTGACGCGATGAGGTCAGGTTCGGTGCGGTGCAGGTCATCCAGCACCGCAAGGACGTCTCTAAAGGGAGTGAACGCGTCAACGCTCACCCCTAACCGACGAAGCTGTGCCCGTACTGCCCCTAGTGCTACTCGGCGTTGCTCTGCTTTGGTCATGGCATGGGTGCCTCATGCGTACTCGATGTCCTGTTCGTCGGTGTCTATATCGTTCGTTCCGTTGACCTCTATAGAGCATGCCAGTTGCCCTTCCTCTTGCTCGAAGAATGCCGCAAGCCAGCCAAGAATAGCCCCGATGTGGTGCATCTCTGAGCCTGAGCCGCTTTGCACCTGAAAGGCGAGCAACGCTACGTCAATGACTTTCTCATCACGATGATAGCGGTAATACGTTGCATGCCCCTTGTCATAGGCGCGGACAAACTCGTCGTCGTCCACTAGCACCGTTTTGCCGCCAATCGACATGCGATAGGGATGTCCCTGTGTCATCTCGTATTCTCCTCTTCGTTTCTCGACGCTATTCCTACGACATCTGGACAAACAACAGGTGAATCCGTGCTGTGTCGGTAGGGAGTGTCGTACCGTTGTTGGCGATGCTGATAGATACATTTTGCACGCCAACTAAATGCAGCACGATTGCTTTCGCGCTGTCACGGTTCATTCCTGCAAGCATGGCCTTGATACGCTGTGCTTGCTCTATCCCATACTGATACGCCCATACGCTACTGCTCTTGACCTGTAGGGCTACCGTCCCGTGTGCGGTGGGTGCTGCCTGAGTAATACTGGTCTGTAGTTCAGTCGGCGTGTAGCCTTTGCCAAGTTTTGCCGTTGCATTCTGCGTTGCGTCCTGCGTGGTCATAGTCTTGAATGCCTGGGTATCGTAGACGCTGCCTTTACAGGTCTCCTCTATCGTCACCGTAACGGTGGGAGTTGCTACCCCGACCGCGTGGTCGGGTGTCACCTTCTGCGTACAGGCAAGTGGTGTCACCAGTGTTTCACTTGGTTGCACCTGTGTCTGGAGTGCCGCTTGCACATTCTGTTCTAGGCTGGTATGGACGCTACTCACGACGCCCTGTATGTCCTGTGGAGCGACGGTCTGATATGTGCTTGCGTTCTGTCCCCCCGTAAAGGCACCGTTGATCGCTGAGAGCGTGGCGGCACGGCAACACGCGCCGTACACATCCCCTGCGCGGATGTTGCCCTGTGGTCCTACGAGGACGGCATGTGCCATGACACTGCGCTGTCCAAATGTGGGAAACGATGCTGCTGCTATCGACACGCCGGTCTCAGTGACTAGTTGCGTTCCATCGGCACCGACAACCAGTGTTCCTGCTGGAACGGTCTGTACATAGGTCGCACTGTTGTACAGGGTGAGCAGACCACGCGCGGCAGTGGCATCCTGATGTCCTATTCCTGTGGTAGCAACGCGCTGGTGCCGACTCATCGTGAGGGCTGGTAACGCTCGTCCTGGTACTTGGTGCTTCATCAGGGAAGCAACGCCAGTGGTCACAAGCTCCAGGGTGTTCGTGGTCGTCATGTGCTGTGAGGTGGTGGTGACGGTCACAGTTGCCGAGGGTGCGAACAAGGGGGGAAGCACCGCGCCTATGTACATGCCGATGAGGGCACTCAGTACGGCGACCAGCGCGACCATCAGCACCAGAAGGCGCGGGTGCATTGAGGGTGAGCGGCGCGTTCGTTGCACAGGGGGCGCGGTTGTATGCGGTTCCGTTGTGGGTGCGGGAGCAGGTGGCTCGGACTGCTCATCATCAGAGAGAGGGACGGTAGTGTTGTTGTGCGTGTCCAGTGTCCCCTCGACGGTCGGGGGCAAGGCTTGTGACTCCTCTTCCTCCTCTATGTCAATGTAGATATTGACAGTACGCGGTGTGTAGTTCTCTTGCGGTGCATCGTCGGTACGATGGGGTTGGAAGATGCTCGCAAGCAGAGCATCGGCGTTGTTGGGTACCTGATTGTTCATGCGTTCCTCATGTGGATGAAGTGAACGGGGAAGTGAACACCACTTCCCCTAACAGTATTACAAGCGTATCGGGACAGGCGACGATGACGGAAGGTCATAGACCACATAGTCAAGGATGCCTGGATCGGCTTTGAGTTGCTTGCTCTGGAACCCTTCCGTAATGGGCTTATTCCACTGCATGAGGATAAACCCATCGTGCAATTTATTGGTCGTGCCGTACAGGACAATTCTGGCTTCCCCCTCATGTTGCCAGTCGCCAAGTGCATCTACGAGATGGTCGAGGTCTCGACGCTCACAGAGAATGAGCAGTGTGTGCATGGGTTCCTCCCTTCCTACAAGGTCGTGATGTTGTCCCCTGGCTGCACAGGGCGAAACTGCCCGTTGGCATTGATGAAGACAAACGTGTCATTGCCGACCGTGACAATCATATCGAGCTTGCCGTGATGGGTCAGGTCTTTGAACGAGAGTGTCACAACGGCAAGGTCGTTCCCCTCTTGCAACATGGAGGCAACGATGTAGACTTTGGCGTGGCTGGCGTCTCCCCCTGGAAGCTCAATCACTTCAATATGCCGATGCAGGTTGAGCGCGAGAAAGTGGCTCGGCGTGTGCGCGTCGTTGTGTCCAACCTTCACGTCATACTGAGCGGTGCGGGGTCGTCCATAGTGTAGGTCGTCCTGGGTGGTGTTCCACCAATTCAGGACACCTGAGAGGACAAACCACAGGACGAACATTGTCACCATCCCCACGCCAACGTAGACCAGCCAATGGAAACGCCATCGCGGTTTCTGGTGAGCAACAGGAGAGGTCGAACGCAGTGGTTCCGTCTGCTGTTCGTCGTCGTCCTGCACTGGCTCTGTTTGTCTTGGTGCTGATGGTGGGCGTGGCGTCTGTGCGCTTTTCCGACGAACATACACATTGACGTTATCGTACTGGTTAGGTCGGCGTAGCTGTTGTTGACGTGGACGTGTAACAACGTAGCTTGGTTGTTTGGGAACGTTGTTCTGATAGCGTCGTGCGCTACTAGGTTGACGGGTCGAGTACAAGCTCTCATCCTCGAATTGCTCGTCATAGTCGGTCTGGACGCGTGACGATGAGGAGCGAGGACGCACGGCTTCCAAGGTGATCGGGTCGTCGTCAATGCCGCTATAGCATTTTTTGCGCTGTTGGTCATTCATGCTTGCACCTGCGCTTTCCGATGGGTTGAACACGTCAGAGGGAAGGCACGTTGTGCTTGGGGAAGTGATAAGTGGTTCTCTTGCAGACATTTGGGGCAATATATCACTCGACTACAGATGAGACACACCGTTTCTCCTGGGCGGAAGGTGGGAGTTTCGGTATGCTCTCCTTTGGCGCACTTCGCTAACGCCTGTGCGTGTGCGGCGGCGCGTTGTTCGGCGGCGGTTGGTCGCTTCTTTGTCCAGCGTTGGGTGCTGCTGGTCATACCTTCACCTCCACATCATCAAAGGGAAGTGGTGAGGACGCAAGGACAGGAACAACAGGGACACTACTGGTCGCCCGTGGATTCGTAGGTTCCAGCAGTGCTGCGATCCACCCTGTAAGCAATCCTGCCCCGTACCGTCCAGAGTGTTGTACGCTCGTGATGGTACCGACATAGTGCGCGTAGATGTCCATATCGGATAAAGGTTTGTTGCGATAGTCGAGTTTGAAGCGGAGATAGCCGATTTGAAGTGCATCGGCAAAGGTCTCATCAGTAACGGTAATCGTGGTATTGCCGAGTGTGAGCGTTTCGCTCATGATTTCTAGCCTTTCATGCTTGACGCGGCGGTCTCCCATGATGTTCAATTGCTCATGGGGCCGTGCTTGACGTACTAAAGTGGTCGATATCGGTCCTGTTTTAGCTAACTTTGTCTGAACCACAAAGTTAGCTTTTTGATTATCTTCTCCTTTCTATGCTCGGTCTCAAATAGATACAGATTTTCTAATAAGCTTGTACATTTGGTTAAGTCAATGTACAAGCTGTCTATAACCTGATATAATCTACTTACGGCAGTAAATTACTGGTTACAATCAATTATACACGAACATGCACTAAATGAACGAATTATAGATGCGTGCCATAAAAATCTTAGATTTGGCTAGCATGCGTTGGCAACACTCGCTTGAGCTTTCTCCCCAAGAATTTTACGACACATATATATTCTAACTTCCAAATCGCTAAAAGTCAAGACTTATCACGTTTTATGCTGATGTATAGTCATAGGTACGTTTGTCGGTTGACAAGATGAGACCTATCGTGATATTATTGTCTCGCCAGAGTCCTGTCACTCAGGGTTCTCAAGCTAATTTTACAGAGTAGGATATGAACAATAATGGCAACACTCGACGAATTAATCACCCAAGCAGGACTTAGGAAATCAGAACTTGCTGTTGAGTGCGGTGTAAATGCTGCTACGATCACGCGAATTGGAGATGGCAAACCCACTACTAGAGTTACTGTGATAAAGATTGTAAGGGTCCTCGAAAAATATTTACACCACGAAATTGATATAGACAGCATCGAAGGATTAAATATCTCCCATTAGTGCTTGACCTGTTGAGGGATATTTATATGAGCAGTACGGTTAGTGATAATCAAGAGAAATACATTTCAATCAATAAAGCTCTAAGCATTCTGCATGTTAGTTCTGAAAGAATTACTTGGTTTATCGGTATAAAAGCACTCTCATCAATTGTTAATCCACAAGATAGAAGCAGAAAGCTGGTATCACTACAAGATGTTCATAGGCTACGCAATACCTCGCCACAGCTTTTAGCACCCTGGCTAATTTACGTTCTAGTTGACCCTAGAAATAACGCTATAAGGTATGTTGGTCGAACGAATGAACCTCAAAGACGCTTTAGACAGCATCTTAATAGTCCTTACGTGGAGAATCCTGCAAAATACTTATGGCTTCAAGACCTTAAAAAGCATGATTTGTTGCCTCGCATAGAGATTTTAGAAGGTGTAAATGGAACATTGAAAGATGTCGGTATTCGTGAAACTGTCTGGATTGAACACTTTAAGAGTATCGGCACTGAACTTCTAAACTTACCAGATATAACTCAAAAAAACAGAGATATATATAGAAATGTTGATAGAGATTATAGTGATAGAGAGAGACTGAGTGAAGAATGGGTAACAATACAAGAGGCAGTTAGACGTTTGAAGGTTGGTCGAAACAAAATATCTCGACTTGCAGGTAGGGGACAAATACAAACAAAAGATAATCCTCTGGACGCAAGAGTGACTCTTGTTAATTTAGAGGAGTTACGAGCAATCTTTGAACAATATGGTCCTCATATGGGGGATGACAAGGATGACGACGATGAGATATAATTTATGTTAATTCACGTAGAAAAAAGAGAGCATAGGCGGGGCCATGACCGAAAATATAGACATCATAGGGCAG
>CAXUHG010000156.1:0-12761 GCA_964250805.1 uncultured Ktedonobacteraceae bacterium
GGGCCCAAAGGGGGGGGGTGGGGCCGGGGCAACGCGTGGGCGACGATTCTCTTCGGTGACGTGTGCCCCACCGCCCCGCCCCTCGGACGCGATAAATCGGTCCCTACCAGATTATTATGTCGATCATCAAATGTAGTAGAAAGCACAAAGGATATATGAGCATCACAACTACACAAACATCATTTCCTGATGCATTGACGCGTTTTTGGCGGTTGCCGACGTTGACTGTGGCGCGTTTCACGTTGCGTAGCTATGTGTGGAGCGGCTGGATATTGGGCGACATTGTTTTTGTTTGGCTAACCTATGCTATCTTCTATTTGGAGTTCGGCGGCAATGTCGCGTATTTCTTTGGTACGGCGGGTGAGGCTATGGGTGTGCTGTCGATTCTCAGTACCATCGTGATGATGCAGAGGGCGACGAGTGCGCGGATATATCTACCACTGGCACGGCTCACATCGCGTGCAGCATATATTCGCGGCGTCATTGTAGCAGCCTGTGTATTGCGCGTCCCTGCGTATCTAGTATTGATGGTGCTGGCGATGAGCTTTCACCAATTTACGCCACCCCGCTGCAACCCACTGTGTATTGCCGATGCAACGTTCAGCAGTATGATACAAGGCTCAATTGGTTTACTGATCAATTGTTGGATTCTTGCCGTACTCACCGTTCTGCTCTTCCGCCCAATTGCGACGCGGCGAATCCAGATTGTCTTTCTGGCGTGGTTCGCACTTGTGCTGTACACAAACACCAGCGTAAATATTGTGGCAACCTATTTTTCGTGGGTACGGATTCCGCTTGCACCTCTTGCCGCTTGCTATAACTTGGGTACACTGAGCGCGATTGATATATATAACGTGCTTATGCTTGTGTTGGCAATATGCTATATTGTCGGGTTGACTATTCTTGTAGAGTTTTTGTTGCGTAAGCGAGACTTGATTCGAGTGTGATAGCAGCGGTATGACATCTGTATCCTCTCCACTTCGTTTCTCCGTATAGTTACATATATCATAAATTCATACTGTAAAGAGGATACACCATGTCTAATAGCTTGCAAGCGGGTCTCATTACTGATACAAAGATATCCCGAGGGATAACTCGCACGCCTCACAGTCGTCCACGTTTGATTATTGAGGGCGTTGTCTGGGTTTTGGCGGTAGCGGCGATGGTCGCGCTCTCTTTCTTTGCGCACACACATCTTCAACCGGTCCCATTCGAGCTAGCATTTAGTCGAAATGTGCAGGCGATACCTTTTCCTGCATGGGTTGGCTCGTTTTTCCGTTTTCTCACCTTCGTCAATGATCCCACTCCTGATGAGATTGAAGTACCGATTGTACTGATACTGTTCGTCATCTGTCGCTGGTTCTGGCAAGCCTTATTTCTCGGTTTAGCGGTTGGTATCGGCAACGGAGTGGATGCACTGATTGGAGATGTTGTCGGGCGTCCTCGTCCCAAGCCGAATATGATTCATGTTGATAGCAGACTCATCTTCAACAGTTTTCCATCGGGTCATAGCTGTCACATGATGGTCTTTTATGGCTTTATGCTGTACCTGACCTTCACACAGCCTGTACGTCAATCGCGCTATCGCTGGCTCCTGATTCCGTTCCAAATTTGGGCTATCCTCAACATTCTCGTTGTTGGTTTCGCGCGTATCTGGGAGGGCGAGCATTGGGTAACAGATGTTCTTGGTGGCTATCTTGATGGTGCTATCTGGCTCGCGTTATTCATCTTTCTCTATAATCTGACGCTACAAAAGGTACACGAGCGACGTGCAAAACGCCTTCCTCTGTAATGTAATCGTGTATATGCCTGATTACAGTGGTAGGGACCGATTTATCACGTCCTGTTGGCATCTCGATTGCTCACAAGGACGTGATAAATCGGTCCCTACCATCAATCTCTCTATTACGCTGTTATGCTGTGTGCAGGAGCTTCGACCAGCGGCAACTCTACCTCGACGATAATGCCGCGTTCTGCTGCTGGTTGCAAACGGAAGATACCACCAACGCGCTCGACGCGTTCGACCATGCCGTTTAAGCCGTAGTGTCCTTTGGGGCTGATGTATGTGGCCTGTCCATCGGCTTTGTGTTGACAAAAATCGTGGGGTAGACCTACTCCATCGTCTTCTAAACGTAGCAAAACATAGCTATCGTAGCGGTTGATGGAGAGCAAAACGTTGCTCGCGTGTGCGTGCTTCTCGATATTTGCGATGGCTTCCTGCCCCACCTTCCACAGCGTTTCCTCGATCTGCTCTGGTAGTCCCTCGATATCAGGTTGCAGGTCGTAAATTACAGCAATGCCTGTACGTTGTGCCATTTCACGAGCGGACCGGCTGAGTGCTCGACACGCTGGCTCGTGTTCGAGTGCAGGTGAGCGTAGATTAGCGATGGAGGCGCGTAACTCGTTCATGCTGTCGCGTACAATTGTCTGTGTTGCCTCCAGTTCACGATTGCTACGTTCGGGGTCACGCTCCCTTAGTCTCTGCGCCACCTCTAGCTTGACCGTTACCAACACAAGCGCATGCCCAAGTGTATCGTGCATCTCGCGTGCTAGGCGGTTGCGTTCGCGCAATACCGCCAGTTCCTGCTCCTGTGCCGCTGAGTCAGCTAGTTTCTGATGTGCCTCCGCCAATTCTTCATGTGCTAGTGTCAACTCTGCTAGCAAACGGTTACGCCTATAACGCTCCCCAATCATGTTTTGTATAACTACAGCTGAGGTTGCGGGAGCGTAAAAACTTAAACCGACCCCAATAATTGCGCCTAGCTGGTCGAAGCTGAACGGAAATGTGACAACATGGCCTAAGATGCAAATAGATATCACGAGAATAGTTGTTAAAGATAATAGGAAACGACTGGCAAAGCGCGAGAAAAGTATGCCAAGGATGATATAGAAATCGTAAGCAAAATTAGCATCAATCAATGTAAGTATAACTACTGCACCGTACATGCCTCCGAAGACTACAAGCGAAGGAAGCAAGGGAGGAGGCCATGTTTTTGTTTTTTGTCTCGTAGCAACTATACTATATATTCCAATAATGACGAATGAAAGTATGACGATGGTGCCGCCGCGCCAGTCCCGTAACAGATACGGCCTCGCATGAATAATACTATAATCAATCGAGATAAGAAAAATGGCTCCGATGAGTAACCAGCCGGGTCCCCACCAGTTGAAACTACGCGGAAATGTATCACTCTGGTTGGGTACATCTCTTATGGCACCAGCATCAACGGTTTGCATGTTTTTTCTCTCCTGTTTCTCTTCTGAGCCGCATTCTTATTCGATATAAACGATAGAATCATACACGCTTAACTGCTCTGCCGCAAGAGGATATGTGCCCAGTACAAGAAGAGTGCGTCCTTCTCTTCTCAATTGTGCTATGTGTTGCTCAAGAGTCGTGCGTTCCGTAGAGGTTAAATTCCGCCACGGATCGTCAAAGATGACTAGCGGCGGATCTGTAATGAGTGCTACAGCAAGGGCGAACAGACGTGATTGCAGCACTGTTAGATGTCCTAAACAAGCAGTTGGGCAAAGACTATAGCGTGCTATATATGTATCTAGCTGTACATCTATAGAAGGCATCGAAAGTTTTGTGGCTACACGTATATACTCACGCACCGTCTGCTTTTGCCTCTGTAGCGGGAGTACCACTACGCCAATCCGTCGCTGTAGTTCAAGGGGCATGGGTGGAATGTGTGTGCCGAGTAGTGTAATTGTTCCCTCGTGTGCATACATCACGCCTTGTAGACTTGCCAGTAAGAGGGCTTTTTGTAATCTGTTTTTGCAAAGAATTGCGACAACCTGTGCATCGTATACTTCAAATGAGACATTGTGTAATACCGATTGTTGAGCATAGCGAACGCAAAGTTGCTCAACACGTACAACCGTTGGGCGATTGAGAGGTGTAATAGGCCCTGTTACATAGCGTTTGCTCATAAAGAATTACCCTGACTCTCCGACAAAAACTTTCACTCATCCTTGTTGAGGAGCATACCATTTCCCCTCTTAATTATGGAAGTGCTGAATGGCCTATACGAGTAGCGAAAGAGCATGACGAAAGTAATGAGGGGAATGCAATCATATGTACAGGTTTCTTCGGTCTTACGAAGCCGAAATCTATAACACTACGCGTTATCTTTTAGTGTAAGATTATATCTTTTTGTCCGTTTTTTACGAGGTCTATGCGTCATAAGTCATAGTTTATATGCCTTTTTCAAGAAGATATGCTATACTCATCCCATTATGAACATCGGAAAGCACGTACCTGGGAAAAGGTAGCATGAACGTATGAAATTTTTAGCAGAACTCAATTTGGCACTATATAGTGAAGCACTAGAGAGAGATGGCTTGCTTTCTATACAGATGTATGAAGCAAGAGGGGGGAAGAGGGTATGAATATCAGTACTGGTGGGCCACATCTTCTTTTTTTTGAGCGTGATCAGCAATTGACTGCGCTCTTGACAAGTGAATTTCAGCTTGCGGGCTATGAATGTCATGCTGCTCGTACTGCCGTAGAGGTATTCGATACTATTGCTCGCTTTCCTGTACGCATGCTTCTCGTCGATCTTGCACAAGCTGCCGCTGGTCGCCGCGAGTTCTGGGTTGCCTTAGATACACAGCGACGTGGGCGTGGAGTGCAGGTACTTACCTATCTCTGCTCTAATTTAGCGGGCTATGGTCCCCGCGATGTCGATGATCGTCCACCATTCCAGGCGGTCGATGTAGAAATCAATGGTATGCTTGGTCTGATGAACCTTGTTGATGCCGTGCGTGAACGCATTCCTGGCTCCAATGCAGTAAGTTCATTGAACACACAACCTCGTATGCCCAGAGTGACACAGGCACCACAGCCTCCACCCGCCACATCGAATTTCACAGGTGTACCTATAACTCCACGCCAACTCGATACCGATGGCGCATCTCTTCGCACAGGTCCACTTGCCGATACTCTAAGCCATCAGGTTTCTCGTTCAGCACCAGCGGTGCCCCAAACTGTTGCACCTGCTACAACGCTTAATCCACAATCTTACTCTGAAAAAATACGCGCTGTATTGTATCCCACTCCTACACAAAGAGTTGCGAATACGCAAGAGCCAACGAACTATACATCGTTCCCTGCGCAAGAAGCACCCGCGAATACGCGCACCATTGCTCCTCCACAGACAGTAGAGCAACCATCCGCTTACAATCAGGAAACGTCGCAGAGGGTGACGTACTACGGACAGCAGAATCCACAACAAAATGGGCAGGAGAATGGGAACGTTCAGTATCCCGCTGCGAACGCAACCGCGCTTCAACAGCTCGCTTACGGTTCACAAAGGACAGAACAAGAGTCTGGGCTTGACCAGTTGTCGCGACTTTTACAGGAGCGTGGGACACCTCCACAGGATACAAGTGGAGTCGTAAACACACCATATTATGCAGCCGGTAATGGAACTGTTGACAATCGTTATGCTCCTACGAACTCAGAACAAGCGGCTGTAAACTACGTTCAGACCCCGCAAACTCCGCGTGTCACCGAGTCGCTTGATGCACAGTCACTACGTGCAGCACCAATCGAAGATTTGCCGCGAGATCCTACAGCCAATGGCTCTGTGACAAGCGATAGTACACGCCGTGGTGATACCGCAACTCGTCCTGCTTACGGGCAATATGGCTATGCAGCACCATCACAGAACGGTCAGCCAACATCAAATGCAGCACCATCAACACCGCTTGTGTCTATCGCAACGCTGCGAACACCTGCACCAGTTATCGCAAAGGCAACTATGCCTATACCAGCGGTGCAACCTATACAAAACACCCCGCCAGTCGAAGAGCGAGTACTTACCGAATATTTCTCGCCTCCCGCTCAACAGCCAATACAAGAACCAGTGCAACAACCAGTGCAAGAACTGCCTTCTATACCAGAAACTCCCGTGCTATATAGCAGCAATGAGAGAGATGATGAATCCGCTATGCGTGTAGACACGGATGCTCCTCTCCAGAGACAGCAGCGTGAGGAAGAGGAGGCGCGGAATGAGGTAGAGACGAAGCATAATACTCAGGCGCAACAGCAACAAGAATACACATCTATGCAGAATATTCTACAGGGGCGTTCGGGAACAGGCATTGCGCCTAATAACGCCCTGCTGCTAGATATTGTGCAGAGTCTTCCTCTGATGCCATCACCACCTCCACAGCCACAGACGGTGAGTGGAAGGACGATGCGAACATTGGGAAGCGTCTTACTTGAGGGTCATCTTGTACCTGAGAACCGATTAGAGGTCGCGCAAAATATTCAGCGCATGTTACGTGGTGTGGATTTGAATTATCAACTTGGTGAAATTTTACTTATGTTTAAATTATTGACACCGGACCAGCTACTTGCCGCTAGCCTTGTGAGCTATGGCATGATCTCAACACAGCAGATTAGTGCCCTCGGTCGCATTCGACAAGAGTTGCACTCGATTGGTTTGGAATATGACCTTGAGAGTTTGCTTATTCTCTTTAGAATGCTCACTGCCGAACAGCTACGCGAAATTCGCTCAAGCTGGTTAAGCTAGTTTCTACCCAAAAATGGGAGGGGAGAGAACGGAACATATGCTCCGTTCTCTCCCCTCCCATTTTTGAAAAACTGTCCAAATGGAATTGTTTCGTGCGAAGAAGTATGGTATAATGACTTTATATCCTTGAGATGTAAAGGATTACCAGCAGTGTTTAGAGGGATGAAGGAGGCTTACAGAGTCGTGCTTCATTCTTCGTCTCTCAACTAACCCGATATGAGAAAGGACAGATTGAGACATTGCAGGAGCATCAGCATGATGCGTATCTCTACAACAACCCCTCGTTTCCAATCAGTCGATTGGACGAAGGCAACAATGCATTCTAAGCAATATATCCTCTGTTACGTAGGAACGGGCTGGTTCTCTCGCGCATGGCGGCGAGCTAGAAACTGGCCTTTTTGGTCTCATAGCATCTTCCTGTGCGAGCAAATGTGGAGGAGTGTACATATGTTTTTCGTTGCCTATTCTCTTCGTCTTTCCATTCTTGCTCAACCATGTAGTGCATTTTCCCATTTGTCAGGCGTAGCGTAGTTGCAAGCAGTAGTGTCGGTAGCAATGCATTGATGGGATACTACTTCCCAATCAGTGCGTCATTATAGAGAACCACACTAAAAAGTCTTCTATACAACAAAGAGAGGGTGACGACTTATGGATTTGGTGAAGCGTTTAGAAGAGTATCGAGACCGTGAGCGAGAACTTCAATGGGAGGGGACATTCGCGCAATACTTCGAGATTGCGAGTAAGAACCCCAAGATAGGGAGCCTTTCTCACGAGCGCATCTATGATATGATTATGGATGCGGGCTTCGATACAACGCGTACTGGTGAACCACACTATAAGTTCTTCGACGACGAAATCTTCGGCATTGAAAAGCCGCTCCAACAGATTGTCGATTACTTCCACTCAGCAGCCCAACGCCTGGAAGTACGTAAGCGTATTCTTTTGTTGATGGGTCCCGTTGGCGGTGGTAAATCTACTGTTGTCGCGCTGATGAAACGCGGACTCGAAGCCTATACCCGTACACCGGAGGGAGCCGTCTACGCAATCAAAGACTGCCCGATGCACGAAGAGCCGCTCCACTTGATTCCCAACGACCTACGAGCTGATGTCGAAAAAGAGTTTGGCATCTATATCGAGGGCGACCTGTGCCCCCATTGTCGCTTAATGGTTGATAACCAGTATCGCGGACGCATTGAAGAGGTTCCAGTCAAGCGCATTACATTTAGCGAAAAATATCGAGTGGGAGTCGGAACCTTTACGCCTTCTGATCCCAAAAGTCAAGATATAAGCGAATTAGTCGGCGGTATAGACCTCTCGACCATTGGAGAAGTTGGCGTTGAAAGCGATCCCCGTGCCTATCGCTTCGATGGTGAGCTGAACATCGCCAATCGTGGCTTGATGGAATTCGTCGAGATGCTCAAGACGGATGAGAAGTTCCTGTACGTTCTCCTTACACTAAGCCAGGAGCAGAACATCAAAACGGGCCGTTTCAGCATGATCTATGCCGACGAGGTGGTTGCTAGTCATACCAACGAGCATGAATATCAATCATTCGTGGGTAATAAGAAGTCGGAAGCGTTGCAAGACCGCATCATTCTGGTTAAGGTGCCGTACAACCTGCGTGTCTCCGACGAGGTGAAAATCTACGAAAAGCTGCTCAAACAGAGTGCGCTCCAAAATGTGCATATCGCCCCCTATACGCTGCGTATCGCAAGCATCTTCGCCATTCTCACGCGCCTTGAACCCTCTAAAAAGGCAGGCATGAGCATGATGAAGAAACTGCGCCTTTACGATGGCGAGGATATGGAAGACTTCAAGCAGAAGGATGTGCGCGAACTGCAGGAAGAGGCGGTGCGCGAAGGCATGGATGGCATCTCACCACGCTACGTCATCAATCGGCTCTCGAATGCGCTCATCAAGCAGGGTGTGACCTTCATTACGCCAATCGACGCCCTCCGTGCCTTACGTGATGGACTCGACCAGCACACCAGCATTACACGCGAAGAGCGCGAACGCTACCTCAACTTCATCAGTGAGGCGCGTAAAGAGTACGACCAGATCGCGCAAAAAGAGGTGCAACGTGCCTTCGTCTACTCCTACGAGGAGTCGGCGCGTACTCTGCTGAACAACTACCTGGACAACATCGAAGCCTACAGCAATAAAACCAAGATGCGCGACCCCATCACCGATGAGGAGATGGATGCAGACGAGCATCTGATGCGCTCGATTGAAGAGCAAATCGGTGTCTCCGAGAACTCCAAGCGTTCGTTCCGCGAGGAAATTCTGATTCGTATCTCGTCGCTTGCCCGTAAAGGCTTGACCTTCGACTATATGAGTCACGAACGCCTCAAGGAAGCTATCGAACGCAAACTGTTCGCGGACCTGCGCGATGTCGTGAAGATTACTACATCGACACGCACACCCGACAAAGAGCAACTGCGCAAGATCAACGATGTTATCAATCGTCTAGTCGCCGAGCATGGCTACACAACCGAAAGCGCGAACGAACTTCTGCGCTATACCGGCAGTCTTTTGAACCGTTAAAACGTATTGCGATCCGCCAGGGTGTGGTGAGATTTGTCCCCACCATACCCTTTCCCATCAAGAAATCTTCCTGCTACGGATATCTTTTTTGAGGGACATTTCGTCAGGGAAGTTTCCATAGAAGGAGCATACGCTATGTCGATCTCACAGCATGATTGGTCGCTTCACCGCAAGGGACAGATTGACCAGGAACGCCACAAAGAGAAGATTCGCGATGCCGTTAAAAAGAACCTCGGTGAAATCGTTAGCGAGGAAAGCATTATCCTCTCCGACGGCAAAAAGACTGTACGCGTCCCCATTCGCTCGCTCGACGAGTACCGTTTCCGCTACGATTTTGGCAAACAGGAACACGGGGGACAGGGTAGCGGCAAAAGCAAAGTTGGTGATGTCGTAGCGCAAGAGCCAAGACCCGGCAAGGGGAAGCGTGGCGATGCAGGTAAAGAAGGTGGCGAAGACTACTACGAGGCCGACATCTCGATGGAAGAACTCGCCGCGCTCATCTTTGAAGACCTTGGCCTACCCAACCTCGAACAGAAACGCCAGCAAGAACTCGAAACCGAATCGGTACGCTTTACCGACGTGCGTAAAAAAGGTCCAATGGCAAACCTCGACAAAAAACGCACCATCATGGAAAACATGAAGCGTAACGCTGCCAAAGGTGAGGCCAAATTCAAAGACATCAAATCCGATGACCTGCGCTTCAAAGTCTGGGACCCAACGATTAAATACCAATCTAACGCCGTCGTTATAGCAATGATGGACGTTTCAGGTAGTATGGGCGAGTTCGAGAAGTATATCGCGCGTAGTTTCTACTTCTGGATGGTGCGCTTCCTACGCACAAAGTACAACAACGTGCAGATTGTCTTCGTCAGTCACCACACGGAGGCAAAAGAAGTCACGGAGGACGAGTTTTTCCACAAGGGCGAAAGCGGCGGTACTCAGGTCTCATCGGCTTACGAGCTTGCGTTAGAGATCATCAATCAACGTTACAATCCCGACGACTGGAACATCTACCCGTTCCACTTCTCCGACGGTGACAACCTGCCCTGGGACAATGACCGATGTGTGCAACTGGTCAATCGACTGATGGAGCTATGCAACATCTTCGGCTATGGCGAGATCCGCGAAGGCCATTATCGTTCGCCCAGCACGCTCATGTCAGCCTACAACAAGATCAGCGACAAAAAATTTACGGCTGTCACCATTTCCGACAAAAAAGAGGTGTACCCGGCACTCCGTAAATTCTTCGCCCAACGCGACCCCGTTTCTCTGTAAAGGAGACTCTCTTATGACGATGATAGAAGGTAGCGATGACCTCGAACGGTTACGCGATAACATAGATATAGCATGGGAGCAAGCACGCAAGTTCGGGCTAGACCCCTTTCCAACGCACTTTGAAATGGTGCCCGCCTCGATTATGTACGAATTTGCTTCCTATAGTCTTCCGGGGCGTTTCAGTCACTGGACGCACGGCAAAGCCTACCACAGACAGAAGATGCAGTACGACTTCGGGTTGAGCAAAATCTACGAGATGGTGGTCAACACCAATCCTAGCTACGCCTTCCTGATGGATATGAACAACCTGCTGCAAAATACCTTTGTCGTGGCACATGTCTTTGGGCATACCGATTTCTTCAAGAACAATGCCTACTTCCAGCATACCTCGCGTCGCATGATCGACAAGGTGAGCATTCACGCCGACCGCATCGCGCAATACGAGTTCGATCATGGTAAACTTGAGGTCGAGCGTTTCCTTGACGCCGCCCTCTCGATTCAGGAGCATGTTGATTACAACCTGTTCCTGCGCTCCGACGACGTGAAGCACGAAGAGAAGCCAACCGAGAGGACCAGCGAATACGACGATATCTGGGGACTCGACAAGAAGGCGCAAAGAGCCGAAGAGGAGCGCGACAGACTATTCCTCATGGGACGCGCCCCCAAGTTTCCAGAACACCCGGAGAAAGACCTCCTACTCTTCCTCTCGCGTCACGCCCCGCACCTCGAACCCTGGCAGCGCGATATTGTCGAAATCGTGCGTACTGAGTTCCTGTACTTCGTGCCACAGATGCAAACAAAGACGCTTAATGAAGGTTGGGCTAGTATCTGGCATTCACGTATCATGCGCGAACTCGGCGATAGAGGCATCATATCGGACTCCGACACAGTAGAGTTCGCACAATTGCACTCCGGCGTCCTCTCACCATCCAAAACTTCGCTCAACCCCTACTATCTTGGTTACAAGATGTTCGAGGCCATCGAGAAGCGTTGGGACAATCCTTCGGAGGAAGAGCGCGAGCGGCTTGGACGCAAACCTGGAATGGGGCGACAGAAGATTTTCGAGGTGCGTGAACTCGACAACGATGTGTCGTTCCTACGCAACTATCTCACCGAAGACCTCATCAGAGACCTCGACCTCTACCTGTACAAGAAGGAGGGTGACGAGTGGGTTATCTCCGAGAAGCAGTGGGAGAAGGTGCGCGACGGCATCGTTGCCAGCATGACGAATTTCGGCTATCCCTATCTTGTCGTTGATAACGGCGACTATCGTGGCAATCGTGAGCTATATATCAAGCATGTGTTCGAGGGACAGGAGCTTGATGTCAGCTACGCCGAGAAGACGCTGCAACACGTACACATGCTGTGGGGGCGTCCCGTCCACCTCGAAACGGTCTATGAAGGTAAGCGTATCCTCATGACCTACGATGGTGAACGCAACAAAAAACCCTCTCCCACAAATAAAACACATTACTTGAACCCTAATTCGTTAAGCTAATGAGGTTGCAAGTACTCTCTTTACTAGACTTCCGGTCCTTCAATGCGCCCTTGTTGAGCATTGGGGCCGCCAAGTTGCATTTGCTGTTTCATGGCCTGTAGTTGCGCCTCGACGTTCTGCTCGGATGATATCTGCTGTAGCTCACGATCCAGTGTGTCGCCGGAGCTACCGAGCAAGCCCTGTTCGCCAAGCGTACCCTGCTGAATGAGCGTCTCCATCGCGCTAGCCCGTGCCTGCATGGTAAGCACCTTGTCCTGAGCGCGTTGCATAGCAGTGTTCATCTCCGTCATCTCCTCGGATATACCTGTCGCGGCCTCGTTAATCTTGACCTGCGCCTGTGCCGCATTGTATTGTGCCTTCACCATCTCTTTTTGTGTACGGAAACTCTCGATGCGTGCGGAAACCGTGCGTTCCATGTCAATCAGTTTTCGCTCCTGCCCGCGCAACTGCTCAATCTGCTGCTGATAGTTCGCAAGCTGAGCTTGTAGCGTCTCTTTGCGTTGTAGTGCCATACGCGCAAGGTCTTCACGGTTGGCTTGCAACGCCTGCATTGCCTGTTGACCCAGCTTATCGAACTGCTGCTGAATCTGCGTCTCCTGTAGCTCTAAGCGTTTCTCGTTCGTCACCACATCGGCGATAGAACGGCGCAACTGCTGTAACTGCTCAAGCTGCTTTGCATACGAATAGTCCATCACCTGTCCAGGGTCTTCTGCCTTATCGAGTGCTGAATTAGCACGGATACGCAGGAACGTTGTGAGGCGTGAGAAAAGTCCCATTGCCGAGTTCCTCCAATTTTCAAATAGCGACGCTTTGTAAACGGCTACATATTCTCTTTTTTGTTATCGTATCTATCAGTTCGCTTAGACATATTATAGTATTATCGACGCAGGAAATGTGGAGAT
>CAXUHG010000157.1:0-12638 GCA_964250805.1 uncultured Ktedonobacteraceae bacterium
TGGGTCGTCGATGCACAATTTAGAGTGCGCGGTGCGCTGGCGACGACTGAAGATGGTGGAAGCGAACTGCTGATACGCGATAGCGAGCAGAGCGAGTGGCGACAAATACTGGTGTGGAGTCCCGAAGACCTGCTTACCAGCGGACCACTTGGCTTTACGAACGATGGGCAATCGCTCTATCTGATCGACTCACGCAACGTCAACGCGGGTCGGCTCGTCCTGCTCAACCTCGCCACGCAAGCGATTACTGTGTTGGCGGAAGACTCACAATATGACGTGAGCAATGTCCTGATGAATCCCGATACGCGCGAGATTCAGGCCGTTGCCTTCAACAAGAATCGCGTCGAGTGGGTGATTCTGGATGACTCGATTCGCCTCGATTTTGATCGTATCCGCGAAATTCATCAGGGCGACCTCATAATTACGAGCCGCGACGATGCCGACGCGACATGGATTGTCGCGTTCACCGTCGATAACGGTCCTGTGCCATTCTACTCTTACGATAGAAAAGAGCAGAGCGCGGCCTTCCTGTTCGATAACCAGCCAGAGTTGAGCAAGTACACACTCGCGCATATTCAACCAGTGACGATTACGTCGAGAGATGGCTTGAAGATACACGGCTACCTGACGTTACCTGTGGGAGAGGCACCAGAGAATTTGCCGATGGTGCTGAACGTGCATGGAGGTCCGTGGTATCGTGATGCATGGGGCTACAATCCAGAGGCACAATGGTTCGCCAATCGTGGCTACGTCTGTCTACAGGTCAACTATCGCGGCTCTACGGGTTATGGTAAGGAGTTTTTGAACGCGGGCAATAAGGAGTGGGGCGGCAAGATGCACGACGACCTCGTGGACGCAGTGCAGTGGACA
Organism: uncultured Ktedonobacteraceae bacterium; assembly: GCA_964250805.1. Taxonomy (GTDB): domain Bacteria; phylum Chloroflexota; class Ktedonobacteria; order Ktedonobacterales; family Ktedonobacteraceae; genus JBBQVS01. Next base: position 871 of record CAXUHG010000157.1, read on the forward strand.
GTGCAACAGGGCATCGCAGATCCTAAGAAAGTGGCGATTTATGGCGGCTCTTACGGTGGCTATGCGGCACTCGTTGGCGCGACCTTCACGCCCGACCTGTTCTGCTGTGCTGTTGACATCGTTGGACCAAGCAACCTGCTCACGTTTATTCGCAGCATTCCTCCATACTGGTCTGTCTTCCTGGGGCAGATGCATCGGCAGGTAGGCAATCCCGACACGGAAGAGGAGTTTTTGAAATCGCGCTCGCCGCTCTTCAAAGTAGATTCGATTAAGATACCGATGCTGATCGCGCAAGGTGCGAACGACCCACGCGTCAAGCAAGCGGAGTCTGAGCAAATCGTCGAGGGGATGAAGAGCAAAGGCATCAGCTACGAATACATGCTCTTTCCCGATGAAGGACACGGCTTTGCCAAGCCGGAGAACCGCATCAAGTTCTATACAGCAGCAGAGAAATTTCTCGCCACGTACTTAGGTGGTCGCTACGAGGAATAGCAAAAAATGATATGATACAGGGGACTGAGGTTTTTGCAAGCCCAGTCCCTTTGTTGTGTGTTTTCTATGCTCTAAAAATGAGGACTTATAGTATGGAACCCGATGGCATGGCTATATTCGCGGGCAGTGGCAGTAGAAAGCTCACTGCTCATATATGTGATTACCTGAATATTCCACAGGGAAATAATGAAACGCTGCGTTTTTCAGATGGCAATATCTTTGTGCGTATACAAGACAATGTACGAGGGCGACGTGTCTATATCGTTCAAACGACGGTGTTTCCTGCCAACGACAACTTCATGGAACTGCTCTTCTGGATTGATGCATTCAAACGTGCGGGGGCAGCAGAGGTGACGGTACTCATTCCTTACTTTAGCTATGCCAAAGGCGACAAAAAAGATGAGCCACGCGTCTCCATCCGTGCGCGTGTCTGTGCCGACGCTATCGAGGTCGCGGGAGCAGATCGCGTGGTCACGATGGACTTGCACGCGCCACAAATTCAGGGCTTCTTTCACAAGCCCGTTGACAATCTGTACGCATTGCCACTTTTATGCGAGCGTATCAAGTCACTGGAACTGGATGATCTGGTCATTGTTTCGCCGGATGTTGGCTTTGCGAAACAAGCGCGTCGCTTCGCCTCTAGCCTCGGCGTCTCCATCGCCATTGCAGACAAGGAGCGACTGGCACATGATGAGAAGGCGTCCATCCTCCATATCATTGGTGAAGTTCGGGACAAGAACGTCGTACTCGTAGACGACTTCACCATTTCAGGTGGAACACTGGTAGATGCCTCGATCAAATTGCTTGAGCGTGGGGCACGCGACGTACACGCCGTTGTGACACACGGTGTTCTTGCTAAAGGCTCAATAGAGCGCATTGACAACAGCCCACTCAAAAGCCTCATCATCACCGATACCGTCGAGAATCAGCCCGTGACGTTCTCCAAGAAAATCGAGGTCGTCTCGGTTGCCTCGCTCTTTGGTGAGGCTATTCGGCGCATTCACAACCGCGAAAGCATCAGCGAAATGTTTGATTGAAATAAAATAAAACACGTTGCTGGATGAAATGGCACGCGTGCCATTTCATCCAGCAACGTGTTTTATTTTATTGATCGGGTTAGGTACGCGGGTAAATCGGCGATGGAGGACAGGGTAGCATCGGGATGTATTTTCTCTAATAGGGGTGAGTCGGCTTTGTGTTTGCCGGAGGTGACAAAGACGCCGTGTATACCTGCGTGTTGTGCGCCGCCAATGTCGTTTTCGATATCGTCGCCGACCATCAGTGTTTCATCGGGTTGGGTTTGTGTGAGCAATAGAGCTTGCTCAAAGAAGGCTCGGTCGGGCTTTCCCAGCACCACCGCCTGTTTTCCCGTTGCGATTTCTAAGGCATGTACATAGGGACCGCTATCCAGTTGTAAACCATTGGCGGTGCGCCAGTACGTATTCATGTGCATAGCGAGCAGGGCGGCACCATTCATCACAAGGCGAAAAGCAGAGTTCATGGCCTCATAGGTAAGCAATTCTTCCGCGCCACCAATCACGACGACGCCGACGTTCTCATCAGGTGCTGATACTAGCTCGATGCCAGAAAAATCGGCGGCGGTATCGCCCTTGCTAAGCACCCAACAACGCTTATTGGGGAAGTGCTGCCGAATATAGTTTGCGGTCGCTACCGGTGCGGTAAGTAGCCGTGCCTCTGGGACGGAAAGACCAATCTGTTGTAAGCGTTGCGCGAGCGTAGCACGCGACATCGTTGTTGTATTGGTAACAAAGCAGGTTGAGTAGCTGTGCTGGTCTAGCCAGCGCAACGTATTCTCGGCTCCCGCGATAGGGTGCATACTGACATGTAGCACACCGTCGATATCCAAAAGCACACCACGCATGAGATGTAACCCTTCTTAATTAAGGCGATTTGTAACGAGTAGAAATAGTATATAACAAATAGGTGAGCGTTAAAGTGCTGTAGGGACCGATGATGCACATTTACAAATAAATCGAAGAGAAATTCCTCTCTCACCAAAGATTGAGAAGGGGATGCAAGACGTTCTCACAGATTTCTCAACTCTTCGATTTATTCGGCAATCTGCATTATCACGTCCTCTGCCCCAATTGGATTCGTTTACAGGATGTGAAATGCGTTTGTACAACCTCCGACATTCCTGTTGCCAACAAGGACGTGATACATCGGTCCCTACAGATTGTTTCCCTGTCTCGTGTCTTTTCCGAGCAACATCCGTCATAGAATACGATGTATTTAGCACTATGCAACGTTGATACTAGCAAGGACGTAAAAAAGTGGGAAACAAAATCAGCATGACACATGCGTGCGGATAGTGTATAATAAAGCCGCTAGGCGATGATTTGCGGAGGGAGTCCATTTATGAATGGTGACATGACGGGACGTGTCATCAAGGGTCGTTATAAACTGATTGACGAACGCGGGCGGGGCAGTTTTGCCACCGTCTATATTGCGCGTGATTTAGAAGACAATCATATTTACGCCATTAAAATGATGCATGTCGAGTTGTCGAACGACGATGAACTCCTGGCGCGTTTTCAGCGTGAAGCTCATATCCTCTTAAACCTGAGCGATCCACATATTGTGCGGATCGTTGATTATGGCAATGACGAAAACATGCACTACATTGTCATGGACTATATCGACGGACAGAACCTAAAGTACCATATGCTCACCGAAGGGCAAATGAATACGTTACATGCATTGAACTATGCGCGACAAATTGCCGAGGGTCTGGACACAGCATATAACCAGGGGGTTGTGCATAGAGATATCAAGCCACAAAATATTCTTATCAATAGTAAGGATATGGTGAAAATCACCGATTTCGGACTGGCGCGCAGTCGGGAAACAGTGACGTTGACACAATCGAATGTATTTATGGGTACCGCTTACTATATTTCACCGGAACAGGCTGAAAGTGGGCGTTCAGCAGACACGCGCTCCGATCTCTATTCGGTTGCAACGGTCCTGTTTGAGATGTTAGCCGGAGTGCCGCCGTTTCAGGGAGAGACAGCGGTTGATATCGTCATCAAGCATATGAATGATCCGGTGCCATCCATCTGCCGTCTCCGTCATGACCTGCCGTTGGAGACGGACCTGTTCATGAAAAAGGCACTTGCGAAATCGCCGACGGAGCGTTATGCGACACCGCAGGAGTTCGTAGCGGCCCTTGAGCAGATACACGAGCGTGTTCTGGCAATGCCGCCTGATAAGCAGCCTACACGCCCAGCAGGGCATGAACCGAACGTAAGCGGTGGAGGCAATGTCGCGGAGCGCAAGTCCGCTCCACTAAAAGAGGCTCGTATTATTGTTCTCTCCAATGGGCAGTCGATACCGTTGAAAGGGGAGTTGATGATCGTGGGCAGACAGGACCCAATTCTGGGCATCTTTCCAGAGATCACACTCTCGGACAAAACAGTTGGCAGGAGACATGCATACCTGCGTAACCAGCAGGGGACGTTTACTATTGAGGATTTGAATGCACTGAACAAGACTCGCTTGAATGGAGTCATCTTGACACCACACGAGGAACGTACACTCAAAGATGGTGATGTCCTTCGCTTTGGCAGTGTCGAGGTACGTTTTGAAATGCGATAGGTGTGGCGTTTGGCTTTTACCGCCCCTACGAGCAGAAGGGTAAATTATTATGAATGGACAACTTATACTCCTGGGTATCGGCTCTCTTATAACCAGCCCAACTGTTATTGCAATCGCAATCGTGGTGCTGGCGTTGGTCGTAGCCATCGGTGGCTTCCTGGTTTATCGCAGTGGCGGAAAGAAGGGGGCGAAAGCCGGTGCCAGTGCGGTTAATAGTGACTGGCAGAGACAATTACAGGGACAGCAGCAAGCTAGCGCGAACGGCTGGAACGCACAGGGGATGAGCAATGATGCGCCCTCGTGGGCACAGCAGGGTCAGGGACAACAAGGCGGCTGGAATCAAAATGGTCAGCAGCAGGGTTGGAATGCACCTCAACAAAATGGGCAGATGCAACAGCAAAACTCGTCCCCCTGGAACAATCAGCAAGGAGCCAACCCTGCTTGGAGCAATGCTCAAGGACAAGGAGGCATGCCGCAGCAACAAGCCTCGTGGAATGATGCAGGAGTGCCACAGCAGCAACAAGCCTCGTGGAATGGGGGCATGCAAAATGGAGGCAACTCGTGGGCGGCTGCCGCTAACCCAGGTATGCAGCAGGCAAATCAATGGGATGCACAAGGCAACCCTAATAGCATGAATGGACGACCTGCGTGGGAGGCTGCTCCTGCTCAGGCAACACAGGAACCCTGGGGTCAACCTCCAACAGCATCTCCTCAACCACAATGGGGAGGACCGCCTAATGCAGCTATGCCACAACAACAGCAGGCACCAAACTCCTTTGGTGGCGGCTCTGGTTCCTCCTGGAACCAGCAGGGCTTCGCGGGCGCAAGTCAAAACGCTTCAACTGGACAAGGTATGGATGGTTGGGGGGGACCACAAGGAGCCGGTAATTCAATGAACGGCATTGGAAGTGTTCCTCAAGCACCCGCATGGCAGCAACAGCAACAACAGAGCGGTTTCAATCAAAATGGACCGGGAATGCAACCAAATCAAGGTATACCATTTGGCAACCCGGATGGCAGCTTTGGTGTAAATGATGGCGACAAAACTATGATGCGCCCGTCAGGTGGTCTTGGCCTTGTACGCGTCGAAGAGGGCAAAGAGCCTGGACGCGAGTACAAAATCGTCAAAGAGTCGCTAAGTATTGGACGTAGCCGCGAGAGCGACATCTTCCTGGAAGACCTTGCGGTCTCGCGTCTCCATGCCTCGGTCGTCAATCTGGGGAACGGACAGTATGCGCTCAAGGACGAGGGAAGCGCAAACGGTACAAAGGTGAACGGACAAATGGTAGGAAAGTTCCAGACGTTCCCGCTACAAGAGGGTGATCGCATTCAACTCGGTCAAACTGTACTCGTCTTCGCCCGTAGCTAAAAAGGTTAGTGCGCGTGGATGAGAGCATTATGCTCTTATCTATGCGCCAGCCCGAACCTGAGAAAGAGCGTTCCACCTCATAATGCAACGAGATGATTTATTAGGTACAACACTAGGCAACTATCGCATTCTCGCACCCCTTGGACAGGGAGGTATGGCGCGTGTCTATAAAGCACACCAGGAGAGCCTTGACCGTGAAGTGGCGATTAAGGTTCTTCCTCCCTGGTATGCGGTGGACCGTAGCTTCGTTGAACGTTTCAATCTTGAGGCGAAACTGGTGGCGCGTCTCTCACACCCGAATATCGTCACCGTACATGATGCCAGTGAACAGAACGGGCATCTGTACATTGTGATGCAACTGGTAGACGGTGGCACGCTCAAACATCGCCTCGACCAGCTACAAACACAGAGACGCTTCATGGAGACCGCGGAGGCTTTGCCAGTCTTCATTCAACTCGCAAGTGCGCTAACATATGCACATGAGCAGGGAGTTGTTCACCGCGACGTAAAGCCGGTCAATGTTCTGATGGACCGCTCTGGTCGCCCCATTCTCTCGGATTTTGGCATTGCGAAGGTTCTCGCTGGCACAAAAGACCAGCTCACTCGCCCAGGAGCAGGAGTTGGTACGCCAGAGTACATGTCGCCAGAGCAATGTATGGGTGGTGTAGTTGACGGACGAGCCGATATCTACGCGCTGGGTGTGATGTTATTTGAAGCATTAACGGGTCGCACACCTTTTATTGGCGATAACTATCCCGTCCTCGCTCATAGCCACATTTACACAGCTCCACCGCGACCAAGTAGTTTGAATCCCGCCCTCTCCTCCGCGATAGAGCAAATTATTCTGACTGCTCTCATGAAGGACCCTGCACAACGGTATCAGCACGCTAGCGATATGGCGGAGGCACTTGAACTGGTACAGTTGCAACCACGCCTTACAGGTCATCATCCAGCAATTTCTCAGATTGGCAAAACCACGCCTTTTGTTGGTGCTGTGACACAGATAGAGCAAGGCAATAGCACACCGCCACTAGTATACGAAAATACACCTACACGGCTGGCGTATCCTCAGTCTTATCAGCAGGGAACGGAAAACTACGCATGTTCTCATTGCCAGCAACTAAACAGGCCACAGATGCGTTTCTGTACAAAGTGTGGCTATCCAATGAACCAATGTACTCTGTGTGGAGGGCAGAATCCCGCGAATAATCGCTTCTGTACCAAGTGTGGTCAGCCCCTCACCAGGCAAACTGGCTAGTAGAGACGCTCTTCGGCCTGAGCCGCCTGTATGCGACTCCACGTTTTCCGCTGGGCTTCGATACGTTGACGCTGGCGCTGCAAACGCTCCTCCTCTGTCAACGACAATAAAAGCTGTACTCGCTCAACTACCTTGTTTGGCTGCACCGGCTTGGTCATATACTCGACCGCCCCCGCTTCAAAACCACGTATCTGCTCAGGGAAATGAACGCTCGCGGTTAAAATGAGGACGGGAAGAGTGGGATTTTTATAGTTATTGTGTAGCCAATGCAAAACAGCCCAACCATCCAGCGGCTGCATCATCAAGTCCAGTACAATTAAGTGGGGATCATACTCTGGAATTGCTTGAATCGCTTCCTGCCCACTTGCCACATCTAAGGTATCATAGCCCGAATGCCGTAAAAAGAAGCACAGCACTTGCCGAATATCCGCCTCATCCTCAACAACAAGAATTTTATGTTTGGTAATAGACATATACAAAACCTCAACTACAAAACCACCATTTTCTCTCTAAAAGGAACTCAGATAGCAGAGCGATTACGCCGTTTTAAGGGGAAATGTACCTCTGCCACAGTACACTCAGTGGAGGCGTCTCCAGAAGGAATATTTGCAAGAACACATTGTTCACGTTTCAGTGTGAAATCGCCATCGAGATCGCCAATCATATTTTTAATGAGTGAAAGACCTAAACCATCAAAGTTTCCACTCCCATTGCTCTCTTCAAACGTAGAATCAAATTTTGGGCCGCTCCCAGTATCTATCACCTGCACAGTAACTATACCATCCTCTTCACGGCCTTTGATGGTAATTGCTCCCTCAGTTATATCAGCCATGCCATGTTTGATTGAGTTCGACACCATTTCGTTGAGTACGAGGGCAAGGATGGTTACGGCTCGTGAGGGTATCACGACTGGACTCGGTTCAACGGTAAACACAATATGCTTATCCGGTGGACGCAAATTGTCATTGGCGACTCCGACGATCTTCCGTGCGATGTCGTCGATGCGAGCCTCGCTTACATCTTCGTGCGCCAACAGGTCGTGCGTAGTTGCCAGCCCCTGGACACGATTCACGCTTTCCGCGAGGGCATTCTGCACCTCTTCTGATTTCGAGCGTCGGCGTTGCAGGGAGAGAATGCCGCCAACGGTGGCAAGGTTGTTCTTGACGCGATGATGGAGTTCGCGTAGCAAGGCGGATTTCAACTCAAGCCCGCGCCGCGTCTCCTCATATAAACGTGCATTATCAATCGCAATAGCAGCCTCATTCGCAAAAGTGATGACAAGCTGCATCTGCTCTGGACTGAGCATATGACGATGGCTACTATAGATACAGATGCATCCAAGAATTTTCTGCTTTACCTGTAGCGGCACACAAAGAACGGAGTGAATTTCGGCTGAGACAAAGGGGTCGCTATGCAGGATACAATGTTCATCGGCATGGAAACAATCGACCGCCATACTTGGTCGCCCAGTCTGCACGGTACGACCCGCGCAACACTGACCGAGATTTATCTGAATACGACGTGCAAGAGCATCGTTCAAGCCATAATGAGCCAGTACATGCAGCGTTTGTGTATCAGGGTCGAGCGAGAAAAGGCAGGACCGCTCCGCCCCTGAGAGATGCACCGCTTGCGTCGTGATAATTTGCAGCACCTCGTCTAAATTCAGTGTCGAGGCGATGATCGACGAGACGCGGTGAATGGTTGCAAGCTCATGCACTTTGCGGCGTAACTGTTCGTCGGTCTGCTCATACAAGCGCCCGTTCTCTATGTTTATCGCAACTATGCCAGCGACCACTTCGACAAAGCTCATCTCTTCGCGTGTGAAATCTCGTGGCGCAACCGATTGCACGCTCATGACTCCAATCAAACGCTCGGAGTTGCCAAAGAAGATGATGGGCAATGCCATTAGGCCATGATAGTTATCGCTATACGCATTCGCCTCGTTCGCAAAATTCGGATTTCCATGAGCATCATGTTCTAACAGAGGTCGCCCCTTGTCAGCCACCCAACCGCTATAGCCTTCTCCCAGACGCAGCGTAAAATGCATACCACCCAGTGGACGGGGACCGTTTGTCGCTCGCAACGTCAACACGCGCTGCAGATCATCATAAAAGAAGATGGAACAGAGATCGACGTGCAGTTCCTCAGCAATCACCTGCGCCGTCACGTCCAATGTCTGATCCAGGTCCATTGAAGAATTGCTGAAGCCGTTAATGCGTTGGAGCGCGAGTAGGCGGCTCTCTAACTGTTGCGAGTTAGCCGCTCGCTCTATAGTAAAGCGATCTGTGACGCTTTGATAGCCACGAGAAAGTGCTAGTATAGACGCGGATTGTAGTAAGTACAGGCGTTTTGTGGCTTCGAGGAGATATGGGGGTTGCGAGTCGAAGATATGCTGCAACTCTGCCGCCAATACGTCAACATATTGCTGGAAGGCGGTTAAACGGATATCTAACTTTCCACCGTGCTCCGCCAGCAAGCGACCGGATTGTTCGAGGCGAGTAACAAGTAGAAGATCGTCGCTGCCCACGAGGGCGTCGAGCAGGAGGGCAGCATCGCTTCCTTCTTCTGGTCCATCGGTTGTCCCAGAAGCACGCTGAAGACACGCTCTCAGGCGTGTGATGTGCGGTGACAGCATCTGCTCTACATTGGTACACTGCGTCACTATCTACAACCTCTTCTCCACTAGAGTATGGTTTCGTTACCACGCTACATTCTTTCTCTGTATTGTAGTGATGCAGCGGGATGGTGTCAAGTATAATGACTACCCAAGTTCCAAAAAGCATGATATAGTAAACTGTATTGATCCGCCCTTCATTATAGAAAGACCTGTTGTAGAGTAGCTACAAAGCAGTATCACCTGCTCTATAACACGAGGAGGAATTATCTTGCATTGTACAAACTGTGGCACTCTTCTTCCGCAGGGGGCAGCGAGTTGTCCCGTATGCGGTACGCTAACGGGTATCGCCTCTTCGCCACAAAACCCGCCAGCGTATGACCCAACTCTTGTCGCACAGCAACCTTATGGAACACCGCCGCCAATAGACTATGGTACACCCTCCTATGGTGTACCACAACAAGGCGCAACGCCATCGAATCCATATCAACAACCCGTACAAGACACATACGGAAATTATGGGCAACCCACACCATCAAATAACTACGGACAGCCTGCGCAACCGACCTATGGTTATCCCCCCTCGCAAGGACAACCCGCACCGCCTAACTACGGCTATCCCCCAGTGCAAGGGCAGCCTGCGCAACCGACCTATGGTTATCCGCAAGGGCAGCCACAGGGAGGCTACGTACCGCCTGTGGCTCCTGGCATGTATGGAGTGATGCCAGCGGTACCTAAGAAGCGTAGTCGTGTCGGATTGATTATCGGTATCGTGCTTGGAGCGGTATTGCTTGTCTGTGTTGGTGCTGCTATCCTGGTTGGAGTTATCGCTAATCAGGCAGGAAAAACGACTACTAGCACCGCAACAAAGGTAGCTGGCTCAACAGGTGCGCCATCGGGCAAGGCTATTGTGCCATCAGCTTCTGCAATCTTGAGCGGTCCACAAACAAGTACTGGTATCGATGACAACTACAACCCAACACATGTGACCAGCACCTTCACGACCAACCAGACAGTCTATATCACCTTCAACATCGACTCAGGCAGTCAAGATGGCTTTATCGAGGCAAAGTGGTACGCCGATGGGCAACTTGTGGGCGATAAATCGTTTACGCACACACATACACATAACGTTGGCATGTTCTCGAACACGTACACGACAGCTACGAACGATGGAGCAGCCGAACTCTACTGGTGTACACAATCAAATTGTAGCGATGCTCAGCTTGCTCAAGTCGTGCATTTCACAATCACGTCTTCTAGTTTTGTCCCAGCGGGACCAAATGTTGCAAGAATATCAGACGCGGATCGTCGCTTGTTCTAAACGCAAGGACCGATGTATCGCGTCCTTGTTGGCATTTCAACCCCCGAACAAGGACGTGATACATCGGTCCCTACCCTGTTACGCATTACTATGAACAGATTGAAGTAGTTCCGCTAGTTTCGCACGCTCTTGGGCATTTAGAGGCTGTAGAGGCATTCGAGGTGTACCTCCATAACCAGCGGTAACATCGAGGGCTGCTTTCAATCCTGATACGTTGTAGAGTGTGGTAACAGCGGCGTTTGCAGGGATAAGACGCGCTTGTAATGCTCGCGCCTCCGCAAGCTGGCCCGCGTTGAAAAGCGTTTGCACATCGCATACCTCCTGCGGAAAGACATTGGCTAATGCACTTACCGCGCCTATGGCTCCCACCACAAGGGCTGGTAAGAGATAGCTAGCACTGCCAGCAAAAACACTGAAATTTTCAGAAGTAGCGGCGACAATTTGTGCTAGCTTCGCAATGTTCCCTGCGCTATCTTTAAGACCAATTATATTTGGATGTTCAGCAAGAATACAGATTGTTTCTGCATCAAGATCGATTCCAGCAGTATTGGCAGGCATGTTGTAAATTAACAGGGGCAGCGGGCTATTGTCGGCGATGACGCGATAATGCGCAATAAGTGCTTGTGGGTTCATACGTCCTTTGAAATAAAAAGGGGGAAGAGCAAGGGCAATATTCGCGCCGTGTTGAGCTGCGGCACGGCAATTTGCGAGAGTTGCACGAGTTGATTGCTCACCGCAACCCACGATGAGCAGTTCTTGTGGTAGCAGTTCACGAGTGGCCTCGATCAGTCGTACCCGCTCTTCGCTCGTCACATGCACGGCCTCACCATTACTACCTAACAACACATAACCCGCTATACTACTTTCGCGCAAACGGCGTATATGGCGTTGCAAGGTTGGCAGGTCGAGTTCCTCGTTTTCATCAAAAAAGGTGGGTAGCGGTGGATAAATTCCTGACGATAAAGGCATACTGTTTTTGTCCCCTATTATAAGTATCAATTTTTATCCCACTGTATTAGTCCGCCAACGTCGATTCGACGGTTTTTCGTAGGGACCAGATTTATCGCGTCCGCTGCTCAATTCATTGAGCGAA
>CAXUHG010000158.1:0-12604 GCA_964250805.1 uncultured Ktedonobacteraceae bacterium
GATGTTCTTACACAAGCAGCACGAGAAGCCGAAGCCGTGATTCATCTGGGCTTTGGCAAGGGACAGGATGCGATTGAAACTGATCGCAAGGCTGTTGAGGCATTTCTTGCTGGGCTGGCATTCTCCAATAAGACGCTCATCTATACAAGCGGTTCTCTGGTGACTGGTGACAGTGGTGACTCTATTACTGATGAGTCTACGCCGCTTGATACAAAAAGTGCAATGGCTTGGCGAGGTCAGCATGAACATGTGGCACTTGCCGGCACAGAGCGTGGTGTGCGCTCTCTTGTTATCCGACCCGCCTCGATTGTCTACGGACGGAGTGGAGGAGGGACGATTCTTAGTTTATTGAAAAGTGCTCGCGAGGATGGAGCGGCACGCTATGTAGGAACCGGAGAGAACCGCAAATCGCCGGTGCATGTCGAGGACCTCGCCAACTTGTATGCCCTTGCATTAGAACGGGCAGCAGCAGGGCAGGTGTTTATTGGTGCTTCAGACGCGGTCGTCACACAGAAGGCAGTAGCAGAAGCAGCAAGTCGAGCAGCAGGAGCAGGAGGCAAGACAGTATCCTGGACGCTCGAAGAAGCACGCAAAGCAATTGGCTTTCTTGCCGATGTTCAGGCATTGAATAGTGTTGTCTCGAGTGCAAAAGCGCGACACATGTTGGAATGGAATCCTCAAGGTCCAACGCTGTTGAGCGAACTTGATTCTGGTTCGTATCGTCATCCTGAAACAGCCTCCTCATAGAGCAGCGAGGCTATTTTTCATGCAAGCAGTTCAACCAAAGAATGTTCCCTCATGAATTCTTATTGCGGTCTCCCTGTTTGACCATTGCTTGACACCCCTTCTCACAACATGTTAGCATGAGCGTAGATACCGCGCTGGTATCTATGAAACAGAAGGGACGTATTGTTATGGGGCTGGAGCGGGCAACTCTGCTACAGATTTACTACTACATGCGCCTCACCCGTGTTATGGAAGATCGCACCCGCACATTATTTTTGCAAGGGAAAGTTGTGGGCGGCGTCTATACGGCACAGGGGCATGAGGCGACAACTGTTGGGGCGGCAATGACGCTGCGCCAAGATGACTGCATTGTTCCGCAGCACCGTGATCTGGGGATGCATCTGGTACGAGGTGGCTCACCGCGTGCCGTGATGTGTCAGTGGTTGGCTCGTGGCAACTCTCCAACACTTGGGCGCGATGGACAGATGCATATCGGCGACATGCATTCCGGCATTGTGCCAATGATTAGTATGCTCGGTGAATCCTTGCCAGTGGCGGCTGGCGTCGCCTTGACGATGAAAATGCGGAAACGCTCAACCGTTGTGCTAGCCTCGTGCGGCGATGGTGCGACCAATACAGGACAGTTTCACGAGGCGATGAACTTTGCCTCGGTACAAAAAGTGCCAATGGTGTTGGTGATCGAGAACAACGGCTATGCCTACTCGACGCCGACGACGAAACAGTTTGCCATTCAAGACCTCTCCGAACGCGCCAAAGCCTACGGTATATCAGGAGAGACAGTCGATGGTAACGATGTGCTGGCGGTGATTGACGCGGTGGGACGTGCCGTTGAGCATGCACGCAATGGGAATGGACCCGCCCTTGTCGAATGTAAAACGTTCCGCGTGCGTGGTCATTCAGAGGCGGATAAGGCCGATTATGTGCCACAGGCTCTACGCGAGGAGTGGCAGGCCAAAGACCCAATTAAACGCTTCAAGGCGTATCTACAAGAAAACTATAATTTCACTGAGCGTGAAGAGGCAGAGACCGAGGCACGCGTCAAGGCTGTTGTCGATGATGCCGTACAGTTCGCGGAAACTAGTCCCGCCCCCGATGAAACAACGGTCGCGGAATACGTCTTTGCCCCTGATGGTCCCATTGCTATTATTGGTGAGCCAGGAGCCGAGGATACTCGTTACGTCAATGCTCTTGATAGGCGCACAGGTCAGCCCTTCACGACAATGACCGAATCCACAGTGCCTATGGAGGTCGCCCACAGATGAACGAAGAAAAGCAGCAGCAGAAGATAACGTACTTAGAGGCGATAGGCCAAGCCATCCGCGAAGAGATGCTACGGGACGAGGCGGTGTTTTTGTTGGGTGAGGATGTCGGTAGCTATGGCGGAGCGTTCAAGGTGAGCGCGGGTCTGATGGAAGAATTTGGGCCGGAGCGCGTGATTGATACGCCGATGGCGGAGGCAGCGATTATCGGTTCAGCCGTTGGCGCGGCCTTGATGGGTATGCGCCCCATCGCCGAGATGCAATTTATCGACTTCATTACATGTGGCTTCGATCAGATTATCAACATGGCAAGCAAGATGTACTGGCGTGTCGGCATGCCCGTACCAATGGTGATTCGCGGTCCCTCTGGCGGCGGCACAAAGGGTGGTCCATTTCACTCAAGCAGCCCGGAGGCGTGGTTCTTTCACACGCCAGGGATGAAGGTTGTTGTGCCTTCCACAGCATATGATGCCAAAGGTATGCTCAAGGCAGCGATCCGCGACAACAATCCTGTGCTATACCTGGAACATAAGCTCCTGTATCGCTTACCTGAACTGCGCGAAGAACTGCCCTTAGACGATTATATCGTACCGCTGGGTAAGGCGATTGTGCGCCGTGACGGTGAAGACATGACCATGCTCACCTATGGCGCGATGGTGCATCAATGCCTCAAAGCGGCGCGTACCTTAGAGGAAGAGGACGACCTTGAGGTTGAGGTTATCGACCTGCGCAGCCTCTCGCCACTTGACCGTGAATCCATTCAGGAGTCGGTGAAGCGCACCAACAAAGTCCTGATCGTCCACGAAGACACCTTAACCGGAGGCATCGGCGCGGAACTCTCAGCCATTCTCGCCGAAGACCTCTTCGAGTATCTGGATGGTCCAATCACGCGTGTAGCCGCGCCCGACGTACCATTTCCCTATGCGCCGCCATTAGAGGCGGCATATCTGCCCAACGCAGAAAAAATTCTCACGGCGGCTCGCAAGCTCGCCGCGTATTAATAAAACGTAAACCAAACATGGTAAATAATCAAATTCGTAGGGACCAGATTTATCGCGTCCGAGGGCGCAATTCATTGCGCGAGATGGGTCTGTATCGTAAGGGAATAGTCAACAAGAATCTCATGCGATAAATCGCGCACCGGACGCGATAAATCTGGTCCCTACGAAAGAACAATAAGACGAATAAACAAAGGAGTTTACATATTATGCCGACACCAGTAACGATGCCGCGCCTCGGCGAATCGGTCGCCGAAGGAACGATAGGGTCGTGGATGAAACGGGTCGGCGATTACGTCGAGAAAGACGAATCGCTCGCCGAGGTCATCACCGATAAAATCAACGCCGAACTTCCCTCTCCGGTTGCGGGTCGTCTCACGAAAATTCTTGTCAATGCCGACGAGACTGTGGCGGTAGGAACGCAGATTGCTCTTATCGAAGAGAGCGCGGACGTGAGTAGTACGCCGTCCACCGAAGAGGCACCAGGACCCGATGCCGCGCCTGTGAAAAGCATCCAACAGGCGGATACCCCCGTATTCGACAGGGCACCAGTTACCGCTGGGGCTGTTGCTGGCGGACAGGGAGGGCATGGCAATGGCTATGCCTCGGATGGGCAGGATGATGAGCGACAGCGTATCTCGCCACTTGCCCGTCGCCTAGCGAAAGAGCATAACATCGATCTTAACGCAATTCAGGGCACTGGCGCGAATGGACGTGTACGCAAAGAGGACATCCTGGGCTATGTCGCGCAACAACAGCAGTCGGCAACGGCGGTTATGACGCGCCCGACGACAACGCCCCCACCCACGCAGCCACAACGTACTCAAGCTCCAACGCAGCCAGTACCAGTCGCATCTGTACAGACGCCAGCAAATGCACCATTGCTGTATGAGTCGGCACCTGTTGAGCAACCTGCAAGTATGAACGGCGAAGATGAGGTGGTGACACCGAGCCGTATGCGTCTGGCGATTGCGGAACACATGGTGCGTAGTAAGCGTACATCGCCGCACGCTACAACGATGGTTGAGGTCGATATGACCAACATCGCAAAATGGCTGGCGAAGAACAAGGACGATTTCAAGAAGCGCGAAGGCTACGGCATTAGCTTTGTGCCCTTTGTCATGAAGGCTGTGTGTGAGGGTATTCGCAAGTTCCCAACTATCAATTCAAGCTGGACCGAAGACAACAAAATTATTATCAAGAAACGTATCAATCTTGGTATTGCCGTTGCAACCGACGCTGGCCTAGTTGTGCCGACGCTGTACGATGCTGATCAGTTGACGCTAGCGGGACTTGCGAAGCAGGTCAATAGCATCGCGCAACGTGCCCGCGCCAACAAATTGACGCTACAAGATATGCAGGGCAGCACCTTTGTCGTCAATAACCCTGGCGTTTTTGGTACAATTATATCAGTACCGATTATCAATCAGCCGCATGCGGGTATTCTCAGCATGGACGCGGTGGTGAAACGTGCCGTTGTGGTCGAGGATGATGCTATCGCGGTGCGCTCGATGATGTTCCTCTGCCTCTCGTTCGACCATCGAATTCTCGATGGCGCAGGTGCAGGTGGATTCTTACAAGCCGTTCGTACTAAATTACAGAGCTACGGACGCGACATAGACGTATATTAACACAAGGAAAAATCTATCATGGCGACAATGATTCCAGAACGCCGTCCAGAATGGCTCAAGGTCAACGCTCCAAAAGGCGAGAACTATCGAGAACTCAAGCAATTGATGCGCACGCAATCGCTACACACGGTGTGTGAGGAGGCACGTTGCCCCAATATCGGCGAGTGTTGGAGCAACAAGACCGCAACTTTTATGATTCTCGGTAGCGTATGTACGCGTAGCTGTGGCTTCTGCGCGGTGGCAACGGGTCGCCCGATGGGTTTGGACTGGGAGGAGCCGAAGCGTGTGGCGGAGGCGGTTCAGACGATGGGTCTGCGCCATGCTGTGGTGACATCGGTCAATCGTGACGAATTGAAGGATGGCGGGGCAGCAGTCTTCGCCTCCACTATTCGCTGGATTCGCCGTCTCAATCCCGAATGTAAGGTCGAGGTGTTGACGCCTGACTTCAAAGGCAACTACGATGCATTGAGAGTTGTAATCGACGCTAAGCCCAACGTTTACAACCATAATGTCGAGACGATACCGAGGCTGTACAAGCAGGTACGTCCACAAGCGGTGTACAAGCGTTCGTTGCAGGTTCTCAAATGGGCAAAGGAGATGAATCCCGCCGCACCAACCAAATCTGGCTTTATGCTGGGGCTAGGCGAGACATGGGACGAGTTGCTAGAGGTCATGCACGATATGCGCGAGCATGACGTGGATATTCTCACCATCGGACAATATCTGCGCCCGTCCTTCAAGCATCTACCAATTCAACGCTATGTCTCGCTGGAAGAGTTCGCGGCACTCAAGGCTGAGGGCAAGAGAATGGGCTTCCGCCACGTCGAGTCGGGACCATTTGTGCGTAGTTCGTATCACGCACACGAGCAGGCCGACGACGCAGTAGAGGCGATGCAGACGCAAGCAAACGACTAAGGAGTAGCATTTGAAGATTCGCGTCAACAATGACGATCTTGGCTATGACGATCATGGCATAGGGCAACCAGTCATTTTTCTGCACGCCTTTCCGCTGAACCGCACGATGTGGGAGGGGCAGATGACGGCATTGCTCAACGAGCAACAATTTCGTCTTGTCGCCCTCGATTGGCGCGGCTTTGGTGAGAGTGAACTAAATACGGACGTATCTACGATGGAGATGTTCGCGGACGATCTCGCGGCTTTGATGGATGCGCTTGGCATGGACTCGGCAATTCTTTGTGGGCTATCAATGGGCGGTTATGCGGCGTTTGCTTTTCTGCGGAAACACCCCCAACGCGTGAAAGCTTTGGTACTCGCCGATACGCGCCCAGGAGCCGATAGCGAAGAGAGTAAGGCAAACCGCGAAACGCTCGCGCAACTTGTAGAGACCCAAGGTACTGAGGCGGTTGCAAATCTACAGGTGCCGCGTCTCCTCTCGGATTATACGCGCCAACAGCATCCAGAGGTAGAGATACGTGTGCGGCGCATGATCGACGCCGCGACGCCCGCAGGGATTGCGGCGGCTGCTCGTGGCATGGCGCAACGCCACGATTCGAGCGATATCCTGCCGCGTATCGCTTGCCCGACACTGGTAGTGGTAGGAGAACAGGACATACTTACCCCACCAGAAATTGCACAGGAATATGCCTCTTCCATTCCAGGTGCGCAGGTTGCCGTAATACCGAACGTGGGGCACCTGTCGAACCTGGAACAGCCAGAGGCATTTTTCGACGTGCTACAAAATTTCTTGCTGCTCACCCGTTAAACATAATGTAGATAGGCAGTGTTCGATGAGTTTTGCTTGCACCAGTTTTATAGTTACATGGATGTATTATAAAATGAGTGTCAGCAAAACTATCTTGTGTTCAAGCGCTCATATTGAATATTCATTAATGGGGGTGAATATGAGTCAACCAGTGGTACTAGTGGTCGATGACAATCCAGCTATTCGCGACATGGTATCGTGGGCGTTGGAATTGGAGGGCTACGAGCCTGCGGAGGCGTGTGAAGGGCAAGAGGCGTTAGAATGGTTGCACAACGCCGCACGCGAAGGTCGCTATCCCTCGGTGATTCTGCTCGATCTAGCGATGCCGGGAATGAACGGCGACGCATTTCTAGAAAATCTACACAGGGTACAAATTCATCCCCTACCCTCAATTGTCGTGATTACCGCGCGTGCGAATCCGCCTGACGCAACAACTATAGGCGTGTCACGAATATTGCCAAAACCGTTTCATGTACGTGACTTGCTCGATATTGTCCATAGTCTCGTTGCCTGAATAAAACACACAAAAACAACACATGACAATGAAGGCTGACGGCCTTCATTGTTTTTGTGTGTTTGGATAATGCCAAAACATTGGTCAAATCTGTAGTCCATCTTGAGGTTTTCTTGAAGTATTGTGAGTAGAATAGTAACTGAAGAACGATAAAGAACTCCAAAAGAACACTGCTAATATAGAAATCATAGACACGACGGAGACAGTATGGACATGCACGATCAACCTACCGAGCAATGGCAAGGTACGGATGGGACAGAGACGACGCAGAAGCTTGGGCAACGCTTTGAGCAACAACCAACCGTTCCTGCACCCGCACGAGGCAATGCGGGTAGAAAGATATCGCGCCGTACACTTTTTGGTGCCACAGCTATCGGACTAGGTGTCGCGGCGGTTGCTGGCGGAGGTGTGCTAGCGGAACAGGCATTGCAACATGGAGGGCTAAACTCTTTGTTACATAAGCCGATAACCAGTAGTATGCAAATAGGACACCTTTTACGACGCGCGGGCTTTGGAGCGACATCCGTCGATTTAAGCACATACGGAAGTCTTGATTATGCCAGTGCCGTTGACCGTCTAATCAACTATCAACAGGTACCAGATGATGCAATGGAGGCTCGGCTCACGTCGCTCAACCTCGATTTCTCAGCACAGAAAGGTGCCGCCATCGCCAACATGCAGCGTTGGTGGCTGCTACGTATGGCCTGGACACAACGTCCTCTGCTAGAGAAGATGACGCTGTTCTGGCATGGCTTCTTGACAAGTAGTTATCGCAAGGTTGGCGGCCCCAATGCCTATCAGCGTATGATGGTGCAGAACCAGTTCTTCCGCGCTCACGCCTTCGACACCTTCGACAACATCCTGCTCGGTATCACAAGCGATCCAGCTATGTTGGTCTATCTTGACCTGACAAAGAGTCGCAAGAACTCACCAAACGAGAATTATGCGCGTGAACTCATGGAGCTATTCACGCTTGGCCTCGGTAACTATACACAGCAAGACGTGTTTATGGGAGCCGCGGCACTCACAGGCTGGCATGTCGATGGTCACTCGTTACAGAGTACATACGTCGAGCATGACCACAACAATTTGACAAAGACATACCTGGGACAAACAGGCAATCTCGACTACAAAGACGTTATTCATGCACTGACTAATCATCCCGCAACTCCGGTGTTCCTGGCTCGCAAACTTTTTACCTTTTTTGTGTATGAAAATCCGAGCAGCACAGACCTGCAACCGCTTGTCGATGCCTACAACCAGAATGGACATAGCATCGGCGCGATGATGAAGACGCTACTGCTCTCACCACAATTTGCATCGGATAAGGCATATCGAGTGCGTATTAAGTCGCCATCCGAGTTCGTCGCGGGTGCATATCGTGCCCTCAACATTCAGGGCAATGGTGCCGGATTAGAGAATATGACTCTCATCATGGGACAGACATTGTTCGATCCACCCAACGTCGCAGGTTGGCCTGCCGACAAGGTGAGCGCACTCTGGCTCAATAGTGGTACCTGGATGGCGCGCCTCAACGCAATCGACCAGTTGGTCTCAGGTGGTCGCGGTGCGCTGGCAAAAGGCAACAACATTGCAAACATTCAAAGCTTGATCAACGCCAACAAAATCGACACGCCAGATACCTTTGTCAATTTCTTCATCGGTCTACTGCTCGATGGTCAAATTGACGCTGACCGTCGCACTCAGTTTATCAACTACTTCAATCAGCCAAACGCGAGTCGAAGCACCGCCCAAATCACGCTAACCAACGGTAAGAGCTATCCGCTGAACACAGTACGTGGCACTCTGTACTTAATCTTAGCATCACCAGAGTACCAGTTGAATTAATGGAAAACATAATGGTAGGGACCGATTTATCGCGTCCAAAGCGCAATTCATTGCGCGAAATGTTTACAGATAATGTTTTAATTTACTCGCGTGATAAATCACGCATTGGACGCGATAAATCGGTCCCTACAAATGCATAAACCAGTCCCGACAAAGGAGCAAAACAATGAATCTCTCACGAAGAGCAATGATAAAAAATGGCATGTTAGTGGTTTCGGCTGGTATGGTGATGCCCGCAATCTTCAGTCGTGGCATCATGTCGGCCCACGCACAATCACTAGAAGGTTCAAAGATGGCGCAAGCGGCAGGAGATCGCACGCTGATCGTGGTGCAGATGGCGGGTGGCAATGACGGCTTAAATACCGTCGTGCCGTTTGCCGACGCAACCTATCGCAAGATGCGTCCGACCATTGGCATACCGGAGTCGCAAGTATTATCTCTGGATGGTCGCCTCGGTCTACATCCCAACCTTGCACCGCTCAAAACGCTATGGGATCAGGGGCACATGGCGGTTGTCGAGGGCGTTGGCTACCCCAACCAGAGTCTCTCACACTTTCAGGCAATGGATATCTGGCAGACGCTCGACCTGAACGGCACGGGTACTGATGGCTGGTTGGGTAAACTCGTCTCCGGTTGGGTCGATAACGACGGGCACCCCTTCAAGTCAATGGACATCGGCGTACAAACGGCACAGGCACTCTCATCAATTAGCGCACAGGTGCCAACGGTTGCAAGCACACAAAGTTATCGTGTTGCACCCGATCCGCTTGACCGTGATGGCGGCAATGCACGCCTGACGGCTCTCATGAACCTGTACAACACCTATCCCAAATCTTCTCCCTATGCCGCACTACTCGACACAACCGCGCTAAACGCTCAGGAAGGTTCGCGTCAATTGCAGCAAGCCAACGCACAGTACAAGGAGATGGCGAACTATCCAGTTGGACCATTCGCGGCTGGCCTCAAGGTGCTGGCTGAGGCGATTGTGCAGGGGCTGGGATTGCGCGTCGGTTATGTCACACTTGGCGGCTTCGATACACATGCGAATCAGCAAGCGACGCATGCCACTCTGATGAAGACACTTGCCGACGGTCTCTCCGCCTTCTACGCCGATTTGACGGCACACGGCAAATCCGATAACGTCGTCGTCATGACTTGGTCTGAGTTCGGGCGCCGCGTCGAAGAGAACGGAAGTCTCGGTACCGATCACGGTACAGCCGCGCCGATGTTTGTGCTTGGCAATCCAATCACTAAGGGTATCTACGGTGAGCCGCCAAGCCTGACCAGCCTCGACAACTACGGCAACCTGAAGTACACCACCGACTTCCGCTCCGTCTACGCTACCGTGCTTGACCGTTGGCTCGGAGCTTCATCGACAGATGTGCTTGGTGGTTCGTTTGGTTCACAGAACTTCCTACCACAAGCATGAAAACTTCTGTAGGGGTCTAATTCATTACACCCTGTTCGCGCTTCACAGGCCGTTCCAGGGCGTAATAAATCAGGCTCCTACATTTCCTAGAGTGCAAGTCCACATGTGGTGCGTATCCAATCAACGAAACACGAGACACGCGTGTAATGTTCGACGCATCCGTATGTCCCTAGTGGGCGACCTCCAATCTTTTGCCACGAACTCACACCAGCAAGTAGAAACTGATGATTGTGTTCAATCAATGCCGGTCCACCACTATCGCCGTTTCCACAGACGCCTTCTAGCTTTGTGCAATCTGGCGGTGCATCAAAACGCAGTTTCAGCCAGTAGCTATCTACCTCATCAATCTGATTGGTTACTTGACGTAAGGCACGGTCGAAACCACGCGCTCCTCGTATTCCATTGCCAAAATCGCCCCGTCCTAGTAGGAGTACTTCCTGTCCTTGCTCATCCGAACGATCATAAAGGTCAAATGGAAGCACATTTGCTACAGGAGCTTCTAGTTCGACAAGAGCTAAATCGACTGTTTGATTCTCATCGTCTTCCTCTCCTGAAATCCACCTGTGATCATAGGCTGGATGCACAATTGTGCGTGCAATGAGATAGCGTTTCCCCGCCAATTCAACGCTCAGACGTACATTATCTGGAATGCCTTGAGCAACATGAGCTGCGGTGAGCAACCATGTGGGAGCAATGAGCGATGCTCCTCCTTGTCCTCGAAAGAAACTTGTGACAGCAGGCCACTGCTTTTCATCGACCACGCTGTCTCGATCTGAACGGTCATGACGGATAATCACTATCTTTAATCCCTCTCCAATTTCTCTGCTTTCCGATGCTGAGTTCGGACTTCAGCCTGTTTAGGAACTCCTCAAGGGTCATTATACATTTTTTATTTGACATGACCGCTACTCTGCCCTTCATGTCGGCTTACGTAGCTCTACCTCAGATAGGAGTGGTAAATTATGTGTACAAATTGACAAATGGAATAAAAAGTGTCACAATGTCTCTATGTCAATACGAACAAAAAAAATGAACGATGCAGCAGCACGTCGGGCGAGCATTGTACAAGCAGCCCGATGGTGCTTCCTCCACTTCGGCTACGGGAAAACGTCGCTCGAAGATATCGCTAAGCGAGCGAATATCACGCGTACGCTCCTGTATCGCACGTTCGAGAATAAGGAGGCGATCTATCTTGGGGTCTTCGAGGACTGGTTTGAGACTCGTTATCCGGCGGCTATGCAGGCTGCAATCGGTCCAGGAAGCAAGGCCGAGTGCTTGTCCAACGTCTCTGAGGTGATGCTGTTGGAACCATGGACCGAAATCGAGGGAGCGCCAATGGCGCATGAATTCCACGACGTATGCGCACGTATTGAGCCTGAGATGGAGTCTCGCTACCAGCAAGTCATGCTCCAAAGCGTGGAGACGATCCTGGAAAGCAAGGAGTTGGCCGAAGTGTTCTTGCTCGCTCTCGATGGCCTTCAAGCAGACATGCCGATGGCGGCAGTGCTTCGACGCCGCATCGCATTGCTCATTGATCGTTTTGTGCAGCCCATCGGGCTGGCTGCCGGTGAAGCTGGATCGATTTTGGGTAATACTCCTGAGCAGTCATGAGAGCAGCAACCCGTGCTGGTGTCAAGGAGTTTTATGGTCTCGTGAAGAGTCAGAAAGACATGTTATGGACGGAGGGCGAACAAACCAACTTTTACGATCTTGAGCCGCAAGTAACGACAGTAGCGCAAGCTGTTATCAAACATTTTGACAGCACTTTGCAAGAGAATAAACCAGGAGGATACTAGAGAATGCATACTGAACAAGAATTAATCACTCAGCAACAGATTATCGCGACAACTATTGACATGGCAGTCTTGACTGATCGCCAGGAATGGGATGCATTGCCAGCAGTATTTACCGATGAAGTCACGGCGGACTACACTGCTTTAATGGGAGGCGAGCCATTTACAACGATACGAGCAACTGACCTTATTGTTGGTTGGAAAGAGGGGCTGAGTGCATTTACTGCAACACAGCATCTCGTCACGAATCACGAAGTCGTGATTGCCGGAGATACTGCAGAAGTACGAGCCTACTTTCAAGCAACCCACTGCAGACCCGACCATACCTTATGGGTGGTGGGGGGACGCTATCAATATTCCTTCCAGAAAGTAGCTGATGAGTGGCGCATATCCGCTATAACATTGATCCCGATATGGGTACGCGATGAGAGGAATATGTATGGCAAGTAGAGTTGCACTTGTAACAGGTGCCAATCGCGGAATAGGTTTTGCTGTGTGCTGGAAGAGCGTTATGATTCCCGTTGGCTCTTTGGTAAATGACCTATCGGGTACCGATTGTCACTCAGGAGCAGAACTGAGGCTCCTTATACATCGTCAAACATGCTGTGTTACTCGCTGCTCAGGCAGAGAGTAACACAGCATTTTTGACGATTTATTAAATT
>CAXUHG010000159.1:0-12576 GCA_964250805.1 uncultured Ktedonobacteraceae bacterium
GGCTTATCGGCATTCGGACCGCGTGGCTATAGTATAGCATGGAGAGCCAGAGAATGCTAGTATTTGCGAGAGGCTCCTGTATGGAAGAGATTATATGAGGCAAAATGAGCCATATTTTGTGCTTCACTCTTGTGAAGCCGCTTGTAGAGACGCGCGAGAGGCTACGCTCAACAGTGTTGGCGCACCCGCCTCTCGCTACAACGATGTTGCTAGACAATGAAAAGTATATCCTCTGCTGGTGGCTGGCCTCCGACTGTTTCGACTTTCTCCAGGCAGGTTGCACACATGGGGTAGAAGCGCACACTGTCCTGTGTTTCTTTGATGTGCTGCGCGAGCTTCGATTTGAGTAGCACAAGCTCTTTCTTTGAGAGAAAACATTCAAAGAGCGAGTATTGTGTCCAGGTGCCAAAGCCTGATAGCACTTTATGAATTTTTGTACGCCTACGATCATCGGGTATGTCGTAGGCGATGATATAACACATTGTTTGACTCGATGCGGCTGTCTTTGCTGTTCCCATATCCTTCTTGTTCCTTCTTATTTATTCGCTTAACGCATGAGAAGAGGCGGGTATTCCTCTATTTCGCCCGTCAGAAATTTTGCCACGAGTCGTGCTTGTAGTTCGATACAGCGACGGTACTTTGTCTTATAGCCGAAGATAGGATGTGTAACCTCCTCGTTCAGGCGTTCCTCGAAGCGAGTGAGAAAGAGTTTGCGCGGCTCTTTCTTGAGACGATATGCCCCTAGCTCGACGTGAAAGTCGTTGAGTGTGAGCATTCGATTGTTCAACAGTGTCAAGACAACCGAGTCCACGATCAGTGGGCGGAACTCTTCCATCAAGTCGAGTGCGAGCGCGGGGCGTCCATAGGTAGAACTATGTAGGTAGCCAATGTAGGAATCGAAGCCAACAATTTGTACTGCTGCTGATACTTGACTCGTAAGCAGCGAGTATCCGTAGCTCAAGAGCGCGTTGATAGGGTCGGTTGGGGGTCGTTTGACTCGACCTGCAAAAGGCCACTGCTGTTGATCGGTGAGCAACTGCCCAAAGCAACGGAAATAGTGGGCACTGCCAGCCCCTTCTAGTCCAAGTATTGTTTCGAGGAGTGTGCCCGCGATACCACTATCGCCACTTGCCAGCGTCACGGTACTTTGCGGCTCTGTGTCGCAGGAGAGCGAGGCGAGTTGACGAATGAGCAGTGCCATCTGTTCAATCTCTTGTTGAAACAGAGGCTCCGCGCGGCGACGATCCGAGCGTTGTAGGAGTGTTCGTTGGTTCGAGAGCTTGCCAATCACAAACCTTCGTGCCAGTTCGCATCGTTTCGAGACATTGTTATGAGCGCGATGCTGTGCCATACGTAGCAGCGAGTTCTTAGATAGTTCCGGCGAGAGACGCCCCTTGAACGTACCATAGTGCGTCAAGAAATGCACTTCGATATTCTTTTCGAGCAGAAGGTGTAGTGCCGAAGCGGTCATTGTGACCTCACCCATAACCACCACATCCTGCACTTTGATCAGCGGAATACGCTTTTTATAGGCTGGGGTCAGCTCACCATCTTCTCCTTTCTGCTCAGGAACCTGTACCAAAAGACAATCCTCAGTATCGCGGCGTACCAGGGCGCGATCCTCAGTTAGGTAAAGTGTAGGCATCTATTGAACTTCCTTTCTGGCTCTTGAGTAATTTGACCTCTTCCGGCATACAGATGGGATGAAGACTACAATCGCGGCAGCGAATGGCAACCTTGCCATCAAGCGGTGGGGGTGGAGTGTCCAGCCGTGCTATTTGCAAGGCTCGTTCTATCGCTGCATGTGTTTTTGCGCGTAACTCTGGCGTGAAATGAACCTGGACACGTTTGCGCGATCCATAGTAGAAAATGTAGCCGTAGGGAATGACTTCTGTTTGCCTTTGTTTATTTGTATTCAGACCATCAACGACACTGTTGCGTCTAGCTTCGCTCAGGTGGTCTGTAAGGAGTTCTTCTAAACAGAGGGCTTGGGCACACAGTTGTACATGGTCGTTCAACCACTTGCCCTCTTTGCCGTGCTTATATTCGACGGGAATCAGCATGCCGTCCTCTTCCTCGACGATATCGGTAAAGCCAGAGAGTCGTAGCCGCTCGCTATAGAGGTAGAGGTGATTGAGTTGTATCTCGCCCTCCTGTGATGTATGCTGTCCAGGTTGGTCAGCGTTTTTGTGGAGGAGCGTTCCCTCTAACACGAACTCGTTGCGGAGCATATCGCCCTGTACAAATTCATAATGAAAGCGTCGTGGGCAATACTCAAGCGCATTGAGATACGAAAGGGGAATAGTTTCCGGTACAGCCTCTTGTTGACTCATGATATCGCCTCCTTCTGTGTAGGTATTGGTGCCTCGATCAGATTGACACAACGCGTCTGACCCATGCCCACTGTTGTTTTGTAGCCGACTCCGCTAAACAGCGCAAAACGAGCAAGCGGAGAGAGCCATGTTGCCTCTGGTGCTGATGGGACTCCCTTCACCTCATAGGTAATGGAGCCTTGAAAGCCTACCTGCCCAAACTTACTGGTATGAAGGGAACTTGTTTCAAGCGCGTAGTGTGCAACCACGAGATTTTCTTCGCACCATGCCGAAAGTGAACGAGGCGAGGAACTCCAAGCCTCCATGCGTAAGTGTGTTGGGGCGAAGCTGTCCCATTGTTTGGCGAGGCTTTCAAAGACGTAGCTCGGCTCTGGAAAGACCTTCAACAACTTGCCCCACGCCTTCTGCCCCATGCTAAACGCCGTTGGACTCACAAACTCGAAGCGATAGAGCTTCTGGGCTGGACGTAACACATGCACATCGTCAAACGATGCATATGCCACCCATGACTGAGACGAGGTACCGGCTTCAGGAGTCGTCAGCAATCTGCTCACCTCGAAGCACACATCGCCGAGTCGAACGACAAGCGCACGCGGATTCGTAATAAAGTAGCGCGTCAAAGAACCGAAGAGCGTTGCATCGAGGATTGTAATCCGTAACCAGTACGTCTGCCCTGGCTTCACGGGAAGCATCTGCTGTCGTACCCGTGCCTCATCAAGTTCCGTAGGTGTCACATGGTTGAAGCCCTGCAACAAGCCAACGGTATAAGGCCGACGCTGGTTCGGCGTGTGTAACCATTCGGACAAAGCAGGGTCGGTCTGCCGTATCATATCCAGGAAGGCCGCCTGCACTTGATTGCCTGCTCCTGGTGCAACCATTCCTGCCTCTACCGGATGCAAACGCAGGAGCAGGGAGAAGAGTTCGCCACGTTCGGATGTCATGCCACAACCTCCTCTCCACCAAAGTAATGCATCCCTAACGGAACATAAAATTCCTCTCTTTTCCTCTCTAAAAATGAGTTTGTAGGGACAATCTTACAACACGTTCCAATGACCCTGACATTGGTTAGCAGACTTACGGGTGGCATAACAATGATGTCAAATGTCGAAAGCCTTGTTTTTGCTAGATCAAGCGGGTTGATAGGACAGGCTACGAGTTGAGGTTGTTCCCTTTCTACAACTTGTGCGTTTTCAGAGCCAACAGTGTACCACTTGTGGAGAATTTCGGCTTTTGCCATCCACTTTCCTAAGCGTATCCATTGCGGTATGTGCATCTTTTCTTCCGCAAAAATGAAAAACTCAAAGTCCGATTCGGGTGCAAGTTCCTTTGCACGTCCGAAGACAACGCGATTACGGCTTTCCTTTGGCGTAATACTATAGTAAGGTACAGTAGCCATTTTGAACGTGTTGAAAGAAAAGTCTATATGTAGTGGGTACGCTGGTGTGACGTAGCAATTTTTCACTCTTTCCGCTTGCAATTCTTCTTTGTATCGTGGCTCCTGCGAACTATTAAAGTAAGCAGGAGCTGGTTGCACTAGACCTAACGCGTAGGTCAATCCATAATTGTGTAAGTATTTTTCAGTTTCGTAGAACCGTCCATACTCGCGGCTAGCATAATAGAGATTGTCATGTAACGTCATATGACAATGCGCGATATAGGTAGTCATGCTCTATCACTTTCTCTACTATTCTTTACTTGCTTTGGCAGCTCTCTTTGATTTGTTCCCCTCATCGGAAGATTTTTTTGGAGGACGACTACGCACTGCATAGTCTTCGCATTCACTATATGCTTGCTGTAATACCTGTAACAACGTCTCCTCGCTTGTAACAAGTTCCCCTACTTCTTTGATTAGCGGCGTCAAACGTTCTCCGTCAATTAAGAGATGAGTAGTAACATGGTCTTCTTTCAGTAGTGTTGGTAGAGCATCTTTCATCTTGTCCATCAACTTGGTTGCCTGGTACATCTCCTTTTTTTCCTGGTTTTCATCGCTCAGCATGTCGTAGAGTGTTTGAGTCAGTTTGAGATTGGAGCAGATTTCACCGTCTGTAAAGACGACCGCGACAATATGATTTTCGAGGGTACCAGTGCGTGTTGTTTGCGCTCCATACCGTTTCGTTCGTAGGATATTATTAAACACATAGATAAATTCTGCCTCTGTAGGATCACGTACTGTAATAATCGAGGGGAAGAATACCTGTGGCAATACGTGATCTTGCTCACCAAAACTACTTCTTGTTACTCCATTTTTACTCATGGTGCCATGTTCGTATGGTGCATTAAAGGTCATACTTTGATGAGACTCGTCATAGTTGGAGAGTGAGAAGGCCGAATCGACGAGTACTTTAGAGCGTTCACTTCCCTCTTGCCCGATTGCAAAACCATAATAAATACAGTCAGGACAATGTTTGCAAAATCTCTCACTATTGTATTCACAGTATCTTGTGTTGTCTGTGTCCTCTTCTCCTGTGGTCAAACCATAGCGACGTAGTAACTCACGTCCGGTTAGTCGCTCAGGAGTTGTTTGCTTTCGTTTGAAGACGACGATACGACTGATTGGCTGTGTGTGTGTATCCTTGCGTCCCGCGCTAACTTGAGCAAAGTTCAACTCTTGATCTGTCTGAAACAAGGGGAAAGAATTTGTCTCTCGCAGTATAACAAAATGGGCATACTTTCCCATCGGTGTCAAAGGAATGGCTGTATGAAATACGTCTGGCTTCTCGATTGATTGTAAAAACATGTTGTTACTCCTTGTAATAGCTAGTTTGTCCAATAAGAATTATGGAATGATGCTACTCTCATCAGGTATGGCATCATCTACTGTGGATATTTCTTCTCCACTAGCGGAATCAGTTTTTTCTTGACGTTTCTTCGCCCAGAGTAAGGAAAAGGCCGCTTCGCATCCGCCTTTGAAGCGATTGAGCCGACTGTTAAGTATGCTACGTTGTCCTTGTGCGTAGCCCCGAAACACTTCGTCGTAGAACGTTTCTACGAACTGTTGCACTAAATCATCCAGCCTTTTACCCTTAGCGATTACTCGGCCCGTAGCACCCTTCTTGTCTACAATATCCAGCCATGATTTTAATGTCTGGAACATTTCTATTTTTATCTCCTCATCCGTTAAATTGAGCGTGTCTTTCAGGATGCACTTCGCAGCGATATCAATCGGGCGAACAATGGCGTAAGAGTTGGGCCACGTCCCTTTATCATTGAAGGGAAGGTAGAACTGTAGATACAAGTCTGTTACTTTTTCATGGCGTGTTGTGCTTTCTGTCATATGGTCTCCTTCTGTGAAATGGTAGTACGAAACAAATTGGCGGTAGATACAATCATAGTGAGCTACTTTTTTCCCCGGCATCGCATCGAGCCTATCACGGCGCATTTGCTCTTTCAGAAAAGAAAAGACGTAAAGTTGATCGTCTTCTATATCGTGAGCGATGCGCGAGAAGCGTTCTAACTTCAAATCACCTCCAACTCTCTCAGTATCTATATGAAGCTCAATCGCTCGACTAAATGCTGTCATGGCACCACCGACCTCCTCAACTTCATCAGTGTGTTTCCTCTGCCCATACAACTGATTTAAGCGTAAACGTGCAGATGATTGGGGAAGGAGATAGCGTAGTGATTGATGAGGTGCGTCAAGTACAACTGTTTCAAGAAAGTCGGCGGCAGAATTGTAGAGAGGTAGATACTCTTCTGTCACGACAACTCGTGCTCCTATAATTAATGGAAGTGCCAAACCAAGCCATGCGGCTTCGAGCCATGAAGCTGTTGCAGCCTTGACGCTCTCGCCAGTTTTAGTCTTTTTGCTGAATGTCTTCTTTGCGAAGAAGATGAAGCCCGGATATTGCGTTTTCTCATAACGATCAAACAGATACATGCCGCTTTTTTCTTCTTGTTCTGCTTGCTCACCTTCTTCGTTTATTTCAACCGACTCCTGTTCTTTCTCCGTGAGATTGAAAAATTTTAGTTGTAAAACGTCAGAGACTTGTATTCGCTCTTTTTCTCGTAGCGCCTTGTATACCTCATATAGTTTGAGGTTGCTCATCTTGCTGACGATGTACCCAGTCAGGCGGAAGGTTTGATTGGTGAAGAAAAACCCTGGATAGAGGAAAAAGTATTTTAACTCCATTCCTTCGTACTTTGTCCCGGTAAGATTGATACGACCATCTTCCCCTGGTTTATCTGTAAGCAAGAGTTGACGTAACATCAATTCTAGCGAACAAATCGAGCAAATTCCTCCAGCATTCTCGCCCTTGTAAAGTGGTAAGCGATTTTTATAAACCCAGGGCTGAAACAGAACTGATGCATCTTCTTGTCTTATAGTCGTGTATGCGGAATTACAAATCGTGCAGGATAGCTGGCTTCCACGTTGCTTCTTGGCTGCAGCGTATCCTGTTAGCTGACCTGCAAAGTCAGGGAAGGCAGTTCTTGGTGTTTCTGTGCTAAAGCCAAAGATGAGATTCTTTGTCAGGTAGTCAGAGAGGTCTTGTAGATATGAGCCTTGTAGGTCTGGGGCTGAATCAAGTTCTGTTCCAGCGATTTCCAGCAAGTCGTTTATACATTCCTGAAAGAGTTCTTGAAGGCTAGCCCCAGGACTCTCGGCACGATAGCTTGCAAGAGGGCATGTACCGAGATACTGTGCTGCGAGCCAATAATAACGATAATCGACGCCTCCACTACTAGGAATACGTGCTGCTTTGTCCCATAATTCTTTTCCAAATCGTGTTATAAGCCTTTGCTCGATTTCGGTCTTGAGGCGATTCGCACTCTTGTCTAAATTTTTTTGATAGAGATCAACATAGTTGATGAGAAAACGTCCAAGCTGAGTAATAACCCTACTTGGCGAGTAGTTTAGGTCAATATCGGCATCAATAGCACCTCTATTTTGCAGTGCCCTCATTGCTGCGAGTGTATTTTCGGCTATATTTATTCTACTATCATCCAACGTCTTTTTTGCGAAGAGTTCGAGAAAACTACGTAAGCTCAGAAAATCGTGAAAATAGCCAGGATACGCACGCCTTCCTTTAGGATCAAAACCTAGACCCGCCCCACCCTCTATCTTAGTGAGACAAGCTTTCCGTATCTCCGCTTGAATCAACTCGTTCACTCTCTCTTGATCGATGAGAGGATCGGGACGTTGTACAGGATTAAGATACACCACACCATTAGGAAAATAGAGGAAGGGGATAAGCTGCTCCTGCTCTTTCGGATAAAGAGTAGCGAGGTAACGTATTGTACCATTATTTACCTGATTGCTGAGAAAGCCACGTACCTCTGCAAGTTTGTGGTACGCTAACGTGAAGCTATTTCTATCTCCATCATTCGTGAGTTCTCTAATAAGGCTGAGTATGCCGCCACTAGTGCGAGTTGCAGGTTGACTTAACAGGGCATCTTCTGGTGATTTTACGAAAAAGGCCAGTAAGTCGCTAAGTGTACAAAGGTCGCGTAGAATAGACTCATTACGTGAATGTTTTGTTTCATCATGGCATGCTTCCACGATTGCATCTGTCACTAATGGTGGAACAAAGGTAGTATGAGCGAGATTGATATCACGACTGCGCTGCGTATTTACTGCCAGCCATAAAATTTCGCTGAGCCAATTATCCATTGTTGACAAAAAGGCGCGTGCATTGAGCTTTTCAAGCTCCCTCGCCAACTTCTGGTATGCGTCTTGCACTGCTTTCTTTGTACGAGTATGAAATTTTTGTGTATCACCTAGAATCTTGTCCACGTCATGCATTGAGTAGGCCAGTACGTACACCCGTAGTTCTTCCTCAGTAAGTCGCGCGAGTCGATACGTTTTTCGCTTTTGGGCTTCGTAGACAAGCGTGAGTACAGGAAATAGGCCGTTGAGAACATGTGTAAGCATCATTTGATCTGAGTTATGGGCAAATTGTGCCTCAGTCGTCCCTTTCGCTGGATAGAGGCTGTAGCGTTCGATCATTGGCTCTAGCATCGTTTCCGTAAATGACGATACAACGGTATGTACTTGCGTACCAACCTCGAATTCGTTTGTGACTTGTTGTAACACCTCGGCTTGAAACACGTTTACACTCCCTTTAGTAAATAAGTAATTCGTCGTCGTCGTCGTTTTTTATTGACTTCCAGAATACAAGCGAATGGGCAAGAAATGCATCAAGGCCAAAGATAACGCTTCTTTCCATGTCGTCCTTGTCCCTGACCGCATAGACGGGAAAGAGGGGATTGAGGCGGTTATTTCTTTTGAACTCAGCCGGGGTATCCGCTGTCACCATACATACTAGGTCCAGATCACTTAATCTGTCATTAACAGAGGAGTCGAGATGAGCTGCGATAATTCTGCTCTCCTGAACAGAAAATGTAGAGCAAATATGCACCTCGTTTAATACTCGTTTGAAAGAGCGACTACATACAAGATTAAACTGTTCTCGCTCTTCTGTGTAATTCTCCAAGATAACATAGAGACCTAAATCGTGACTGCGATAACGCTCGAACTTCTGGTTACGCTCTTCCACCATCTTTCTAAATAGCTCTTCTTTAATAGGATGAAAGCGTGTGTTTGCCAGGAGAAAAAAGAGGTTGTATGTCTTAAAATGTCCATCGGTCTTATCGAAGATGCCACAAGTGAGTG
This sequence comes from uncultured Ktedonobacteraceae bacterium, assembly GCA_964250805.1. GTDB lineage: Bacteria > Chloroflexota > Ktedonobacteria > Ktedonobacterales > Ktedonobacteraceae > JBBQVS01. The sequence goes on from CAXUHG010000159.1 coordinate 8,944, forward strand.
GGCTGCTGCCTCGAAAGCTCGTTAGCTCCGTAAGCAGTTTTTTATCGCGGCGATCATTTTCAATACTCCGATACCGTCCTATCTGCGAACCAATCCAGTTTTTGTGTTTGGAATGATTGTACATTTTGTTGTACTGTTGACATAATTCTTTAATGAATTCGGTATAGCGGTGTTTTCCTACCTCTTCTGCTTGTACAATGAGATGTGCTGTCTGCACACCGCCCCAACACTTTGCATAGTGCTTAAACTCTTGGTCGGGTTGGAAAATAGACTTAACGGTCGTTGTGACGTTATCTTTGATGACCGCAAACTCTTCTTGCTTTTGCACAGTGTCAAGAAAAGATAGACGCTCCACCTCAGTATCATCATTAAAATATGCTGCGAAACGGTCAATAGTCCAATCGGGGAGCAAGCCATATGCTACATACTCGTTCCACCCTGGGTGCCGTCCTAAACGCCCGAGACGTTGAATGAAGGTGCCTACGCCCGAAGACTCAAAAATGAGGAAGTTTATTTTGAAGTCTACGCCTACATCGACGGTACTGGTTGCAATGATGAGATCAGCATTCTCCATTGCATCGCGTTTCTCTTCCTGATTTGTTAAGCCCGTATTCTCGCCAACGCGAATATTTTGCAGTTCACTACGATAATAGGCAACCAACCGTTTTGCAGTTGCTACAGAATTGACAATAAAGACGCCTTTTGTTTTAGGAACTTTATTGTAAAAAGCGATTACATCGGCTAAATGTTCTTCTGCCCAAGCGTATGCTCCCTTGTCACTCAAACTGTGTAGATGCAGTTCGACAGGTTGTACTATTGGCTCCGGTGTGTATCCTGGTAGGGGGGATGGCGAATATGCACCTTCCACGATCTCTACTCGAAAATTGCTGTTTTCTAAGATGTTTTTAAAGTGACGATTGGGTGTAGCGGACAGAAAGATATATTTCACGCGTCTATGAGGGTGAGCTATCTTGTAGTAGTTCATGATGTTGGCTACTGAAATTACTTGCGGCATTCCAAAAATGTGAAACTCATCAAGCAAGAAATAATCAAGTTCCTGTGGAAGAAGGTAGACAAATTCCCTTTTATCTTGTGCGCTACCATAGTGATAGCTACTAAGCAGATGGAAGAGATCGGGGTTGCTCAGAATGTATTCACGATTTTTAAGCCAGTTGGTAATAACCGAAGAACGGCTCTTGCCGCCAAACTGTTCAATCTCCTCGGAAATTTTCTCACTAAAGAGCATTTGGTAAGGCTGTGATATGCTAAACTCATCAAGATATCTCTTAACCTGTTTCTCCTGATCTCTAATCAATTCGTTCGTAGGGTACAGAAGCAATGCACGTTGCTCCTCGACAAGCATAGGCAACTCACCCGCCAAGCTCTTGCCATCCCCTGTGAGAGCCGTATCAAAAATTACGTCGATATCAGGATTATCGTATGCTTTCCACGTTTTAGCTTGATGTTGCCGTAACTGCCCTTGCCATTTCGCAGGAAGTTTGGTCAAATCCAAACCTTGTAGGTCGTCTACGTCAGCAAGACGCGAGTAAACTGGACCAAGTTTTATCCTCAAACTCTTCACTAATATCCTCCTTCGGCTATCCTTATAGACCTATTTCAAGCATAAACGATGATTGTTTCACCTCATGTTACATACAGGAGCGCAATCAGGGCTAGACACGCCCTGATTGAAAGTAGAGATCATACATGCGTTTGACCTCTTGTCTCATCTGACGAAGTAATTCCGGTGGCTCGATGAGTTCTACTTTGTCGCCGTATTTGTGAAGTTGTTGGATGATACGCCACTCGTTGTATGCCTGTGCGCGTATCAATAAGCGGTGGCGTTTTTGCTTGCCCTCGCCAATGGTTTCTTCACGCTCTATCTCATAGCTAAGCCAGCGTCTGCTCAACTCGCCTTTGACAAGGCTACTATCCGCCCAGTAGCGGAACGTGATGGCTTGAGGGTGGTGAGTTGCATCTATCATGCCATGCTGTAGCTTGATGGTATCGCTTTTGATGCGGTCAACGCGCCACTCGAAAATGCGATTCTTATACTTGCTATTCGGGTCGTAACTGTAGCCCACAAGATAAATATGTCCGTCCTGCTGCACGAGGTAGTAGGGATTCACTTGGGAATGGATTGTGGTACTCTGTGAAGGGGGCGAAGACGCATAATGAAACGTGAGTTGTTGTCTTCGCTCAATAGCTTTGTCGATTGTATCAATGGTGGTGCGATGCGGCTGATACTCGGTCACGGTTTCGAGATTACAATAGAGGAATGGCTTCTGGATACACCGCTCGAAGTAACTCTTCTGCTCAGATGGTAACGGTTGCGTGAACCGCTCAACGAGCGACAGAATATCGTGCGCGAATGGATGCCGAAACGCTTGACTCGCGAGCGGTTGTTTGAGATTCACCGCTGATAATGCATTTGGAGCGAGAAACAGTGCATACAGCATTGCCAGTATCGCCACCTCTTCCTGTTGAAAGAAAATTGGTACGACAGGTCCCGTCCCTTTTGCTAGAGAAAAACGAATAACTCCTCTCGTCTCCTCCTTGCGAACCTCATACCCCATCCTTGTCATAAACTGGAGGTCACGCCGTAACATCCCGTATGCCGCTCGTGAGGAGGAACTTGACGATGTATCAACGGGATAGTAGTCCCGTAGTCGCTCAAAAATATCCTGCTGCGTACAAGAGTTCACACTCAAAATATGAAGCAGGTGTAGGATTCGCTCAACGTTGCGATATTCGGGGCTACTAGTTTTGCGTTCATCATCGTCTCCATCAAATAGTTCATTCAAGGCATTCATGTTCATAGAGCTTCGCTCCTTCTATAGCTTCTTTTGAGGAAGCGTCATAATAGTCGATTACCTGACTAGGGAGATTGCTCAGCACTTTCGACTAAATCAGATACCTGCTACTATAACCGATCATTGCCCAACCTGCTACTCTATAGGAAAAATTACTGTTGAATATGCATATACTTGTAACACAAGAAAACCATTCACTTTGTACTATCTCTGTACGTTTGTACAATAAAGAGTATGAAAAATGAGTAGCTTGACATCGTTTGTTGCAGAACGTCAAGGGAGTTGGTATTCTAATGTTTACCTATAGTTGCTTTTAACGGAGTAGTTTCAAGATTGCAGTCGAGCATAGCAGCATTCGGACTTCGCTCTAGTAGAGAAAAAGGACGGCAGACCAGATGGATCATCCCGCCCTAGCAAAGGAGCAAAATTCCATGATTCCACAGAGCTTCGCCACGTCTATGAAGACGCCCTCCAACGACGAGGAGTACGCTCAGTGGTCATTGATGAAGCACAACATATGTTAAAACTTGCCAGTGGAATGAAACTTATTGACCAGCTTGACTGGGTAAAGAGTATGACCAATACAACCGGAGTCTTGCATGTTTTAACGGGAACCTATGAACTTCTGGCGATGCGTCAATTAAACGGACAAGTTGCACTACACAGCGAGCCAATAGCAATACCTCTGGAAACTGCTTGGAATGAATGATCTCAGTGGTACTCCAGCGACAGAGACGCGTCCTGCACCTGTACCTGCACCACCTCCTGTGCAGCGAACCGGAGAGCAGCACCCAGTCCGCCAAGAGGTAGGGGAGACGAA
>CAXUHG010000160.1:0-4122 GCA_964250805.1 uncultured Ktedonobacteraceae bacterium
CATTAGCCTTGTGCTATAATAGCATTAACCTTTCGGGTTAATATTATTATGTGAGGCTGCTTAGTGTGGAAATTCTCTTTCAAGATAGAAAATTAGGAAAGATATGGAATAATCAGTCTCAACTCATCAGAAATTATGGTCAACAACAAGCAAAGTTACTTAGACGCCGCCTTGATGATCTGATTGTCGCCGATACGCTCGAAGATATCCGTTTTCTACCACAGGTACGATGCCACGAATTGAAAGGGAATAGACAAGGACAGTTTGCAGTAGACGTAGTTCATCCTTATCGACTGATTTTTGAACCGGCCAACGACCCGATACCAAGAAAAGACGATGGAGGTTTTGACTGGACAAAAATAACAGCTATTAGAGTTATTGCGGTGGAGAATTATCATGACTAATGTTTTGAAAAATGAGTATCAACCAGATTACGTTTCCCCTCCAGGAGAGACTCTTTTGGAGACACTTGAAACGATAGGGATGTCTCAAGCTGAACTTGCAAAACGCATGGCTCGTCCAATCAAAACAATTAATGAGATTGTTCAAGGGAAAGCAGCCATTACTGCCGAGACTGCATTGCAATTGGAGCAAGTGTTGTCTATTCCCGCATCGTTTTGGATAAAAAGAGAGCAAAATTACCGTGAAGCTCTCGCACGCCTTGCTAAGGACGAACGTCTGAAAACCTGGGTAGATTGGCTAAAAGAAATTCCCGTTCAGGACATGATACGTCTCGGCTGGATTCCCAAAGCTGCCAGTAAATCTTTACAGGTATTGGAGGTATTAAAGTTCTTTGGTGTTGCCTCACCCGACGCATGGCAAGCCATTTGGGAAAGCGAAAACGTTGCCTATCGCAAATCAATCGCACCCAAAAACAACTTTGGGGCAATAACTGCATGGTTACGTGAAGGCGAGCTTGAAGGCCAAAAAGTTGAATGCAATCCGTACAACGCAGAAGCATTTCGCAATGCGCTTACAAACATTCGAGTGTTGACGATAGAGTCGGTTGATTTCTTCCAACAAGAATTGGTACGCTTATGTGCAAATGCAGGCGTAGTAGTAGTCTTTGTAAAGGCTTTACCTAACACGAGAACTTGTGGTGCCACCCGCTGGCTTACTCCAACAAAAGCATTGATACAGCTTAGCCTACGTTATAAAACTGACGATCAATTCTGGTTCACATTTTTTCATGAAGCTGGTCATATTCTTCTTCATGGGAAGCGGCTGGTTTTCTTAGAAACTGAGCAAAACGATAGTGAGAAAGAGGAGAAGGAAGCCGACAAATTTGCATCAGACACATTGATTAGCCGTGAGCAGTGGAAGCAGTTCATGGCACAAAAGTCTTATCGTACAAAAACAGGAATTGAAGAATTTGCCAAAAAAATAGGGATTGCTCCGGGGATTATTGTAGGGAGGCTTCAGCATGAAAACCAGTTACCTTTTACGCACTGTAATCAGCTAAAACGTACTCTTAGATGGGCAGATGAAGTAAATTCCAATAGCTAAAATAGCTAAACATCCTCTATACATGTTGCAATATTACGTAGTTTTTTGTATGTTCTTTGCAGAACATATATGACTTTCCTACATAGTATTTTGCAGAACCGAGAAACAATAATGGACACTTCATTCTCGTTTATCTCGTCCGCGATCAACGTGGTGGTGACGGCGATTTTCGCGGTCGTTGTCTTACGCCAGTATTTACGTCGCCATCGCTCGTATCAACTCTACTGGGCTATTGGGCTGCTGATGGCGGTTGTCGCAACACTAGCCTACGTCTCCATGTTACGCGTTGGGCCTACCAGTTACAATGGTATCATTCTCTTTCGCGCTTACTACATTCTTGGCGTGCTGACTCCTGCATGGCTAGGCTTGGGCAGTATGGCATTGATAAGTGGTCCACGCAGCACTAAGCTATGGCTCACCTTTCTCTATTTGTTGAGTGGATTGACCACCGCGCTCGTCTTGCTGGCAAAGATAGACATGCATATGCTCGCTCAGATCGTCGGCCCCGGTACAGGCATTCTGCAACCAGGTCCCTGGCTGGTTGCGGTCATCATCATCAATACACTGGGCGTGGTCGCCGTTGTGGGCGTCGCAATCTATTCGGGGCTAAAGCTGTATCGTCGGCAACAGAATATAGCGGGTCTTCGCACAAGCAACATTCTTTGGGCGAACATACTCATTCTTGCTGGGGATTTGCTTAACGCGGGCGCAGGAAGCGTGGCACGCGTGCTTGGCTTCGAGAGCGGCTTCTGGGTTCTCATGGCCTTTGGTTGGGTCATCTTTTTCATCGGCGTACTGCTCGCCAGTCGCCGCTCCGCTCCTGCAAGAGTCGAGCCTACAAAGGATTTCGAGGACGCCGAAAAACGCTTGGCATCTTCCAAATAAAATCGTGGATGGGCATGCCCATCCACGATTTTATTTGTTCTCTATTTTATTGTGACGCTTGCAGCTCACCAAGAGTGACGTTGATGGTCTGCTGTTGCCCACTGCGGTAGATGGTGACAGCGACGCGATCACCTGGGTTCTTCGTAATGAGCGCGTTTCCTAACGATGATGCATCATTGACCGTCGCGTTATCTACCTTCACAATCACATCACCCGTTTTCAAACCCGCCTTTTCTGCCGCCCCACCACTTACAAGACTGGTTATCAGCGCACCATGATCGATGCCCAGATTATACTGCGACGCGAGTGCCGAATCGACACTAGCAACACTCACGCCCAGTACAGCACGACCAGTATGCGTTACCTTGCCCGCCTGGATAATCTGTGGCACAACAAGATTGACGCGATTAGACGGAATGGCAAAGCCAACACCATTTGCAGGCGTATTAAACTCTGGGTCGATTGCCGTCAATGTCGGGATGCCAATAAGATTGCCACTCATATCGACAAGGGCACCACCGCTATTACCTGGGTTAATGGGAGCATCGGTCTGGATTGCGTCTGGAATGGTTGCTCCACCTTGACCCTCGGAGACGCTACGATTCAATGCGCTGATGATACCGTTTGTCACGGTCTGTGTATTGCCAAGCGGATTACCAATCGCCAGCACCTCTTGCCCCACTTTGAGTTTTGATGAGTCGCCAAGTGTGATAACAGCGAGATTTGTTGTTGGGTTAATCTTAATCACCGCGAGATCATCCGCCGCATCCGTTCCAGTAAGTTGTGCAGTAGCTCGTGTGCCATCGGACAGCACAACCTGAATCGAGTTAGCACCAGAAACAACGTGATTGTTGGTCACAATATAGCCCTGCTTGTTAATGATTTCGCCAGAACCGAGGGCACTTCCACTCGCGGTAGTCACATTGACCAGCACAATCGCCGGGCTTACCTTCGCAATCACCGCCTCACGTTGCGCCTCCGTCGTACCCTGAACCGTCGTTGTCGAAGAGGATGTAGACGATTGCGTCGCTGTCGTTAGTGCTGGAGTGGTACTACCCCGACCAAATTCCCAGCCAGCAAACAGGCCAGTACCAAAGACAACTGCTAACAGTAGTGTTAGCAACAAGATAGCTCCTGTGCGTAGGCCGCGCGGTTGTTTGCGTACAGGTTGCGGTGCCTGCTGTTGCGGCGGCGTCACTGGGAAACGGGGATCGGTATTCGTATTGTACCCGTAAGGAGTGTGCTGGGGTGGCACTGATGGCTGTACAGGCGCATTTTGCCATCGTGTCTGCGAATAGGTTGGAACAGAACTATTGTACATCTCATATGGTTGCTGTGGATTGACTGGATAGCTGAGTTGTGGGTTCGTTGGGTAACTCGTCTGTCCAGTCTGACGTACAGGGTTAGTACGCTCAGTCGTGTCATCATGCATGTCTACGGCAGAAGATTTCTCCAGCGTATCTCGGTCTGTCGTGTCATCGTGCATATCGGGCTTAAACATGTCATTGTACCTCATATACTAACTACTCACACATATGCTAGTGTGAACACGGATTTCTTTTCGTTAAAGATACTATAAACCAAGATATTCAAAAGAGTCTGAGGGATTTGTAAAGAGTTTGTATAATCAAAAAATCAGTGGGACCAATGTCGATACACAATTTTCGTAGGGACCAGATGTATCGCGTCCGAGGCGCAAAGATTTTTTGAGGGGGGCCGCGAGCACCGGGG